>DATIWJ010000063.1:0-34783 GCA_035519415.1 Pseudolabrys sp. | reverse complement strand
CGCCACCGCGCTTGCCGACAACACGGCGTTGAGCTTGTCCGGGTCGGCGGGCTTTACGGTCACCGGCTTACAGGGCGACCTGACGGCCAGCGGGGTCAGCGGTGCTCTGAATGTGACAGCGGCCGCGGTCGCGTCAGGCCTGTCGATTGCAACCGGTAGCGGCTCGAACACGATCACCGCGACCGCACTGACGACGGGACAGACGCTGACCTTGACCGGCAGCAGCGCGGCGACGGTGACCCTCAACGCTGGTGCCTCGTCTGGCAATCTGGCGGCTGGCACTTACACGGGCAATCTCACGGTGACGGGCGGCACTGGCGCCAATACGATCACGGCAGGAAACGGTACCAATACGATTACCGGCGGCGGCGGTGCGGATGTGCTGACCGGCGGTACCGGCAGCGACACCTTCAACTTCAGTTCAGCAGCCAATCTGGGCGCCGCGACAACCATCGCAGGCGGGACGGGCAACGACACCATTCAGATGACAGCGGCGGCAACGTTGACCGACGCCAACCTCCTGCATGCAGCGAGCATCGAGACGCTGGGGCTGACCGGCGCGAGCACCATTACGTTGGGCGCGAACGCAGCCAGTGCCGGTATTGTCAATGTGGTCACGGGAAGCGGCGCGACCAGTATTACCGACTCAAACGGCGTCACGCTCAATGTCGACACAACGGCGCTGGCCAACAATACGGCGCTGACGTTGGTGGGCTCTGCGGCAGAGGTGGTGAGCGGGCTGATCGGGAATATTACGGCAGGTTCGCTGACCGGCGCGCTGACGGTGACCACCGGCGATGCGACCGACAACACGATATCGATCACCACCGGTTCGGCGGCGACTTCGATCAGCGACAGCTTCAATACCGATACAGTGACGGTGACCGCCACCGCGCTGGCGCAGAATACGGCGCTGACGCTGACGGGATCCGCGGCGGAGGTGGTCACCGGACTGGTCGGGGATATCGCGGCCAGTACTTTGACCGGCGCGCTGACAGTGACAACGGGTAATGCCACCGACAATGGTATCTCGATCACCACCGGCTCGGCGGCGACCTCGATCACTGCGAGTGGCGCCAGCGACATTGTGACGGTCAACGCGACCGCGCTGGCGCAGAATACAGCGCTGACGCTGACGGGATCTGCGGCAGAAGTAGTGACCGGACTGGTCGGGGATATCGCGGCCGGTTCGTTGACCGGTGCGCTCACGGTGACCACCGGCGATGCGACCGACAATGGCATCTCGATCACCACCGGTTCGGCGGCGACCTCGATCAGCGCGAGCGGCGCCAGCGATACGGTGACGATCAACGCGACCGCGCTCACCGCAAATACGCTGACACTCACTGGCTCAGCGGCCGCGACGGTCACTTTGGGGAGCGGCGGCAGCCTGGCGGCCGGCACCGACACAGGCAATCTCACGGTTACAGGCGGCAGCGCGGCCAATACGATTACGGTGGGTAGCGGCACCAATACCATCACCGGAGGCGGCGGCGCGGACGTGCTGACTGGCGGAAGCGGCGTCGATCACTTTGTATTTAATGCGACGGCAGACTCAACAGTGGCGGTCCATGATTCGATCAACAATTTTGTGCATGGCACAGACATTGTCGACACGTCGGCCATTGCCGGCATCACTACTGTTCAGGGTCTCATCGCCGGCGCCACGCAAGTCGCTGCGCATAGCATCGCGTGGATCCAAAGTGGCGCGGACACGATCGTTTACGCCAACAGTACGGGCGCCGCAGAAAATCAGGCTGCCGCGGATATGGAAATTATCCTCAAATCGATCACGGCAAGTACGCTTGCGGGAAGCGATTTCTTACACCTTTAGAGCTCGGAGCCATGGCTATGAAGTTTTCGACCGCAGATCTAACAATCCTCCGCATACGCTGCCAAAAATGCGGACAGTTCTCGGAGAAGCTCGTCGCATTGTTAGTCGGAAAGGATGCCATACCGTGTTCCAATTGCGGAGGCAGAGTTAACCTTGCAACCCCGACAAACAAGCTATTGATCTCCGAAACTGCTGCGAATTGCGCTCGCGTGGGCGAGGCCCTGATTAAGGAAATGGATTGCCAGGGTTGACCTTCGCTTGAAAGATTGGTGTCCCGCTTTCACAACGATTTCGGACTCGCGAAGCGCTCCAGCCGGCCCGTCTGGCGCTGCAACTTGCTCCAGTCGTCGAACGCAAAATCAATAATGACCAGCCCGGCCGTCGGCAATTTTTCCTTCAGGCGCCCGCGCGCACCGGCATTGCCTGATGCGATTAACATCAGCGCCAGTTCCTGCAGCCCCGGATTGTGGGCGATGACCAGGAGAGTATGGGCCATCGCCGGCGCCCTCTTGATGACATCGATAATTGCATCCGGCGTTGCATCATAAAGCTGCTCCGCGATTACCGCCTCAACGGTCGATTTCAGTGCCGGCACCGTGAATTTCCAGGTTTCCTGGGTGCGAACGGACGGCGATATCAATACCCAGTCGGGAACCAATCCTTCAGCCGCCATGTAGGTGCCCATCCTGGCAGAATCCCTACGCCCTCGTTCGATCAGCCCGCGAGGACGGTCTTCCGCGCCCGGTTTGGAACGCGTAGCCTTGGCATGACGAAAGAGCAAAAGGCGGCGCATGATTCCGTCACACGACGTTCATGACGATGCGGGCATCATCCGCTTTCGGCAGCATCGAGCGGACGTCCGCTTCAAACTTTCGTAAGTCAAGATCCGCCGGGATATGCAGAAAGAACTCAAGCTGCCGTTTGCCCTTGGCCATCGTCGAGCTTTGCAGCCGGCAGCCTCGTGACACCAGCAGTGATTGCACCGAGCCGAACATTTGTTCCAGGTCCACGTCGTCAGCGAGACGGATCCGAAGCCGGCAGGCAACACGAGACTCAAGCCAGAAGATCAGAACCCAGCTGAAAATAGTGACGAAGATCGCCATCACCCATGATCCCATACCGCAGGCGAGCCCGATGACAACAACGGTAATGGCTTTTCCGGTGAGCTTTGGATTATCGAGAACCGTGCGGAAACGCAGCAGCGCGCCGATGCCAAAGATGACAAACGCGAGCGTTTGGCTGGTCCCACTCAATTCCGCAACGATCGCGCCGACCATGCCCAGGACAATGAGCGTTTTGCGTTCCTCGAGGTCCGAAAGCGATGCCAGACGCGATGAGCGCGGATGCCACGCGACAACCCACGCGCAAGCAACCGCCAGGCTCAAACTGAGAAAGAGACGCAGGATGAATTCCGGATGCAGAAATTGCTCGAGGCTGCGGTGCATGGATTGCCACGAGTCGCCCTGTGGATCGATGCCGCCGCCAATGTTGATTCCGTGCTTGGCCATTTCCTCTACGGGGTTTGCGGCGAAAGCTTCCAGAGGCAACAAGGCTGCAAATGCGATGATCGCAATGACAGCGGCTGCGTCAAAGGCTCGTCTCATGCGACAATCAAAAAAAGTGGCCCGCGTTGACATGATCTCCTCCGTCTCTTTATCTGATCAGGACTACATTTTGATTTTTCGTTGCAACCTTACAAAGCGGAAGCCAAGGCAGGATTCGCCATTCATCGAATGACAAATTTTCGTTGACAAGCCGGCTTTGAAACAAGCGACCATTTTCGTCGTAACGCAACTCGACGAGCCAGTCGAAAACTTGATTTGGCCATCTGCCTTTTGGAAACAGAGTCGCCGGATCAGCACCCAGCGCGCGTAGCAGGTCCGGAATTGTCCCGTGATGCCAACTTATCAAAATGTTTTTGCCCCCCGGAAGGCTTTGGATTTCACGTACCAACTCCAGAAATCGTCTATTTTTAAACCGGGTGTCAACCGCCAGCCCGAGCGCCTGGCTGGTCGGTTCAACCGTCAGACGAGGACGTTGGCTGTTGACGGAATCCTCGGCGGCAAAGATGTAGTCCAGTTTCAAGGGCTGGCCGTCAATCCTGAAATTCCTGAAATAATCGACGTAAGCCCTGGCATGCGCAACCCCGATAGGAGACAGGCCGGGACCATCAACGGGCTCTTCGGCGTGCCGGATGATCAGAATGACAACGTTTTTTAATCCCGAATTACCATCGGCCACGGACTGAGCGAGGCTCACTGCGGGAATTGCCACTGCAAAAAATGCGCAGAAAAGAAATCTGATTTTCGCCTTCGGCAACATTTACGCGACCCATAACGAGAAACGGCACTCCGGAAGCACCCGGAGAGTAGCGCGCCCGACGGGGCCGTGTCTCTTAAAACGCGTAGCGTTTGGAATTTCGAACTGGCGCAGAATTACGGGCGGAGGAGACCTCCGCCCGGTTGGTGCTGGTCGCACTGTGCCTATGTTTCAGTAGCAAGGCGGATACGGGTAATAGCCGCAGGCTGGGCGACCGTAATAAGGCGGCGGCGGATAGGCTCCGTAAGCGGCTGCGGCACCATAGGCCGCTGCACCAACGGCGGCGGCCCCTGCGTAATATGCGCCACGATAGGCGGTGCGCCGAGCGACGCCGGCATAAGACAGCGGTGTCAGCGGCCTGCCGATGATGTCGATGAAGACCGCGGCCGAGCCATCGGCTCCGCTGAGATCACCTTCGAGCACGTCGACGTCAAATGTGAGTTTGTCACCCTCGAGCTTGGGCGACTTGAGTACAACAACGACATCCCTTACGCCTGATCCGTCCTTGGTGAAGCCGGAGACCGTCGCATTTGGGGGATCCTTGGCGAAATTGTCGCTGCCCTTGTCCCAATCTTCCACGATATGCGCTGTGGTATCATGGCCAGCGGCGCGAACGGGTCGATCGGCAAAGACAATCGCGTTTGGCGCGACGCCGTTCAAAACCAATTTCCCGCCCTGCAGATTCGCTCCCCGTGCGTTGAACACGATAAGTGAGGGAACGACTTCCGGCTTGGCCGCAGTACCGATGGTTTTTTGCAGTGGCACATGCGGCGGAGCAGCTGTCGTAGTCTGTGCAAGCGCTATTCCTGGCACGAAGAGTGTACCGACGACGATCGCAACAATAGAATTAATGCGAGACATATGGACGCTCCCTTGTACTTGGTACTTTACGCGCGAACGTTCGCGCACCTTATCGTGTTGCGAAGCTGAGTTACCATGAGTTGTCCGGTTCAAATCCGCGTGACTTCGCAACTGTAAATTGCGCTGCGTCGGGAGGCCGCCTTAAATTGGCGGCCTTTTTTATTGACGAAATCCGCCTAGGGATCCGGCCGACTGCCTTTTCGGATTGCACGATGCAGCAGGACCAACCTCCCGCATGGCATAGTCGAAGGCCGTGGCTACGCTCCAGAAGCACCGCCCGCCCGACGCGAGATCGGCGGCGCCGGCGGTGGCGAGCAATTCACGGATCTCTTGTTTAATTCGCGCGAGATAAAGTTTGCGTCCAATGCTGGTGAGTCGCGCCTCACATTCGACAAGAGCATCGACCGCCGTGCTGTCGAGGTCGCTGCTCTCCTCCATGCTAAGAATGATTGCGCGCACTCCGCTTTCGGCTCCCGCCCGCGCAACATCGCCCAATACCACCTCCGCGTTTGCGAAGAAGAGAGGTTGAGACGGTCTCAGCACCGGAATGGATGGCTCAAAATTTGCGTTCGGCTCATCTTTGATATCGACGAAATCGTGAGTATCGCCGAGCCGGCCAAGGACCGCGATCGTCGGGCGCGACAGGCGTTGGAGTAATGCGACAATCGAGAGAGCGACAGCAACAATCATTCCGTCGACGACACCCGACAGAATTACACCGGCAGCCGCGGCGGCGGCGATATATTGGTCGCGATTGATCCGCCAGAATCGAATGAGCGGCGCCGGATCGAGCGAATGCAGCAACGCGGAAATGACCACCGCAGCCAGCACGGGTTCGGGCAGGCGTGCGATGAATTTTCCTCCGATTGCCAGCAGTACAACCATGGACGCCGCCGCTATAAGACCGGCAAAACGTGATTGCGCTCCGGCAGTCTCGTTCGCCGAGGAGGCGGAAAAGCCCGCGCCGACGGGCATCCCCCGTATCAGTCCTGACATCAAATTCGCTGCGCCCAGTGCCACCAGTTCCCGATTCGCATCAACGGTATCCCCGTGGCGCAGAGCCAGATTGCGCATCGCGCCCCACGATTCTGCAAAGATGATCAGAAAAAGGGGCAACGCAATTTCGGCAAGCCGCGTCCATTCCGTCAATGTGAGCCGAGGCAGGCTCGGTATGACTGGCTCCAGATCGATCTTTCCGATGAGCGATACGCGATATGCCGCGAGATTGACTGCAAACGACAAGACGATTCCCGCAGCAAGAACCAGGAATGCGGCCGGTACGGTCGGAAAGCGTCGCAACCCGATCAAGATGACAAGGCTGACAATACCGATTGCAAGGCTCACGATGTTCCATTCACTAAACTTGCGAAGCGTTTCGACCCAGATCTCGAGAGTAGCGCCGGAGATTCCCCGTATCCCTAACAACGCGGGCAGTTGTTTCGATACGATGACGATCGCCAGACCAAAGGCAAAGCCTCGCAAGACCGGGCGCGAGATAAAATTGGAGAGATGACCAAGCCGTGCGACCCCCGCGGCAACGAAGAAGAAACCGGTCAGGACCACCACGCCGACACCGAACGAGACACGCTGAGCCGGCTCGAGATCCGAAGACATAAAAGCTGCAGCGGCGGCGATGATTGCGGCGGAGGAAGACGTAGGCGCGACGATCGCAAAGCGGCTCTGTCCAAAAATGGCATAGACGACAAGGCCAGCTATAGCCGCAAACAACGCGTGCTGCGGCTCAAGACCCGCGATTCCTGCATACGCGACTGCTTCCGGCAAAAGAAGACCGGCGACGCAAAGGCCCGCGATCAGATCCGAAACGGAGAGCATCGATAATTTCATCTTATGCGGCGATGTAGTGCATGGAACCTCCGGCATCGCAAGGTCGTGCCACGCGGGGAGAATTCGCAAACGGACGCTGCGACTTATGTATGCAGGTTTGATGGCACGAGTGCGATGGATGCTGCGTCAAATAAGCGTCGAACTCCGGAATACCGCCGGTCCCCCCTTTCACAAGGCATGGCTAAATCGGTACGATGCAGTGCTCAGGGTCTGTGGTGTAAGGAGACACGCGTATGGCAACCGAAACAGACGATGCCCTGCCGACCGCATTGGACTGCCGCAAAAAGAGTGCGGAAATGGAGGCCGAAAAAGCCAGCGAGTATATGCGCAAGCTTAAGCTCGTCGAGGCCGAGAAAAAGGAGTTGCTCGATCGACTGGCCAAACCTTCCGGCGTGAGCGATGAAGAGCGCATGAAGCGAGCGGCCGCCATTATCAAGCGCGCCGTGAGCAACGGTTTGACGGAGATTGAAGTCGGCCGGTTCTCAAACACTCTGTTTACCGACAAGGGACGCGCCATCAACCAGCAGGAGCCGGGTTGGGAAAACACACTCACCGGTCTGCCGCAGGAGCTTTATCAATTCTGGAAGGTGCATCTCCAGCCACGCGGATATCGCATAAAGTACCAGATTGCCGAGTGGCCGAATGGCATGCCGGGGGACATCAGCATCACGCTGGTTTGGAGTTGATCGCTGTTACTGCATCAAGAGCAGGACATCACATGGCCAAGCACAAAAAAGACAACGAGAACAAAAACGGCAAGATGAAGCGCAAGCTCTATGAAAAGGAGCTACTCAAGCTTCAGGTCGAGCTCTGTTATCTTCAGGAATGGGTTAAGGCCAAGGGACTAAAGATCATCATCATCTTTGAGGGGCGCGACGCCGCCGGCAAGGGCGGCACAATCAAAGCGCTGACCGACCGGGTGAGCCCGCGCGTATTTCGAGTCGTAGCGCTCCCCGCGCCTTCCGACCGCGAAAAGACGCAGATGTACATTCAGCGCTACATCGAGCGGTTTCCAGCAGCCGGCGAGATCATCATCTTCGACCGGAGCTGGTACAATCGCGCAGGTGTCGAGCGCGTCATGGGATTCGTCGACGAGAAGCAATGCAATCGCTTTCTGGAACTGTGCCCGGAGGTCGAGAGACACATCATCAATAGCGGCATCACGCTGATCAAGATCTGGCTGGAAGCCAGCATGAAGGAGCAAGAGAAGCGGTTTGCCGCTCGCGTCGACGATCCGCTCCGGCAGTGGAAACTGAGCCCGATGGATGTGGAATCCTATTCGCGCTGGTACGATTACTCTCGCGCGCGCGATATAATGCTGAAAGAAACCGACAGCAAGCACGCGCCCTGGTATATTGTCCGCTCGGAAGACAAGCGCCGCGGCCGCCTTAATTGCATCGCGCACATTCTGAACGCCATCCCCTACAAGAAAATTCACAGGCCCAAGGTCAAACTGCCCAAGCGGTCGAAGAAGGGCGCCTATGATGATCACGCGAGCTTGAAAGGCCGGCGGTTTGTAAAAGAGCTATTTTAAGCTGGGCACTACGGGACGGAGGCTCAATGTTTCTTGCGCGCCAGTTTGCCGCTGCCATCGCAGCCGCATTTTTCGCCTTCCTTCTTTCGTCAGTGGCTTCGCAGGCCAAGGATTCATCCGGCATTTGCGAAGACGGTGGCGATCTCGCGGTCTTGTCCACGCCCGTGGCGCCGTGGAAGGGCGCACCCCTGCGCGTCGTTTTTGCGGCGGAGAAACCGGCCGAAGGTGAGCTTTCGCTGATCGCGCCCGATGGAAGCGTCGCGGCCAAATCGCGGACGCGGCATGGGGGACCGCCTTATTTCTGGTTCGCCGAGGTCGCATCGCCGGCCGCAGGAACGTGGCGCGCAACGCTTGCGCGCGACCGCGCGCCGGCTGGATGCGGCACGGTCACGCGCGACATCGCCGTGCACGGCGACAAGCCGCAGCCGCCGAGCGGGACTTCGGGGACCGTCTGGCCCTTGCACAATACGTGGAATCGCGCGACGGAAAATTTGTATTCCGCATGGATCGAGAAACTCTTCGATGCACCGCTTGACGCGGCGCCCTCGTGGCCGGCGCTGCACGAAGTGCTGCGCGATCGGTCGCGCAATTTCCTGTTCAACTATCTGGGGCTCAGCGAAGACGAGATGGGGCTGGTCATTCGCCCCGACTGCGCCGACCTTCCTTACTTCTTGCGCGCATATTTTTCGTTCAAGATGGGTTTGCCGTTCGGGTACTCCAAGTGCTCGCGTGGCGGGGGCGGCCAGCCGCCGAAGTGCTTCCAGTGGTTCAGCATTCAGCATCTGGAGGCAGCGCGCGCCGCCTCGCCCGAACAAAAAACCGCTTTGACCGGAACTGTGCCAAAGCGTACGGGGCTTGCAGCTTCTTTCGGCCACTATGTGCAATCGACCGTGGCCGACGCCGTCCACTCCGGAACCGGGCGGACGCTGGCGAGCGACGATAACACCGACTACTACCCCGTGCCGCTGACGCAGGAGACGCTGCGCCCCGGGACCGTGTATGCGGATCCGTTCGGCCACATTTTGGTGCTGGCGCGGCGCGTATCACAGTCGCAAGACGCAGCGGGCGTCTTCTTCGCTGTCGACGCGCAGCCGGACGGAACGGTCGCGCGCAAGCGTTTTTGGCGCGGTAACTTCCTGTTCGCGCAGGACCCTGCTCTCGGGGGCCCGGGGTTCAAGCGCTTCCGCCCGATCGTGACCGACCAGAACGGCGCATTGCGGCGGCTGACCAACGCCGAGATCGCGAAAAATCCCCAGTACGGCGATTTTTCGCTCGAACAGGCAAAGCTTGGGGTCGAGGCCTTTTACGATCGGATGGATGACGTGATGTCGCCGGCGCCGCTCGATCCCCTGCGCGCTATGAAGGAGGCGATCACGTCGCTCGACGAACAGGTAAAGGCGCGCGTGACGTCGGTCGAAAATGGGCGGAAGTTCCAGAACAGCGGGCGCGGCGAAGCGACCATGCCGGACGGTGCAACGATCTTCGAGACGACCGGCGCGTGGGAAGATTTTGCGACACCGGCACGCGATTTGCGTCTGTTGATCGCGATCGATGTCGTGCGCGGTTTTCCGGACCGCGTCGCGCGGCGGCCCGAGCGGTACGCGATGCCAAACGGAAAGAGCGTCGCGGACGTGAAAGCCGAATTGCAGAGTGTGCTCGCATCGGAACTTTCGGCGCGCAAGTTTTCGTATATCCGAAGTGATGGCTCCTCGTGGACGCTCGCGATCAGAGACGTGGTGGACCGCGCGGGGGCTCTTGAGATGGCGTACAATCTGAACGACTGCGTCGAACTGCGGTGGGGCGCGCCTGACAACAGCGCCGAGGCGTCGACGTGCAAGCGGCATGCACCGGGCGCGCAGCGCGCGAAGATGATGACGTACCGCACGTGGTTCCACGAGCGGCGCCGGCCGCCACGTGCTTAGTTTGCCCATATCTCCTAGCTAAGTGCCCGGTGCTAAAGGAGAATGCACGCACACCATACTGCCGGTCAGCTTTTCAAGCAGCCGTGAATTGTCGACCAATCCGTTGCGGAGCATGATTTGGCACCGATCATCCTGTTTGGGCCGGAGTATCGCCCATGGAATTTCACAAGAGTCACGAGTCGAGCGCACACCACGCAAAGCACGCCGAAGTCTGGCGGGAGCCGGGTTCCGACTTTGTCCTGGTCGATGAAATTCTGCCATCACCCCGCATCGAACTGGCGCGAGAGCGGATGCTCATGTGCCGCATGTATCTCGGCCTGATCCGGAGCATGAACGACGACTATGGAACTGCATTCGCTGCCCACAGTGACAGCTCAACATTCCGGACCATAGGCATGTATGTGTTTCTCCGCACCGTGATGTGCGCGCCGGTCAACGCGAGCAAGATCGCAAATGCCCTGAAACTGCCGCGCGTGACCGTGGTGAGGCGTCTGCAAGAAATGGTGAAGCACGGTTATGTGGAGCGCGTCGGCAATGCCTATCGCGTCACCGACAAGGTCAATATTCCAGACCTGAAAAACAGGCTTCAACGGCGAATAGACATGATCGTGGATACTGCAAAGAAATTATCCGAATTGAGCCCGTTAGCCTGACACGAGCACGCCTTGTACGCCGCGCAAATTATGCGCGGCGCAAGGCCTTGGACGCACATCCTCAGTGATGCCAGAACAGAGCGAGCAGGATAATAATTGGCAGCGGTACGCCAAGTAACCAGAGCAGAGCGCCTCGTCCGAAGCCCATGTCGAACTCCCTGTTTGCCAGTGATCTGCGTGATAACCCGCAGTCATTCCGGGAGTTCCAAACTCGGATAAAGACTCTCACCTTTATTGAATGGCCGCCTATAATTTTGATGTAAGCGCGCCGACCCAAGCAATCATAATCAATGCGACAACTGGTATCCAGTTTTGGAACGTAATTCCCAAGACCGTAGAATCGTCCGTCAAAAATTGCAGGTACGTACTCATAGAGAAATCTCTACTCGCTTTCGCGAATAAAAATCTCATATTTTATTGCCGTTGTTGCAGATGAAATTCGATTCAGCAGCGTACTTGATTATCTCGCTCCGCTGTTGATACAAAAGTAGCAATCACTGAATGACCACTACGCTTACCGCCGCTGCACGCTGACTAATGTGCGCGCCGCTTGGTTTTGCGCGCAGCCTGCGCGGGCTTGCGACGCGCCGAACGCTTGCGTTGCCCTGCTTTGCGGACGCTGTCGGTAGCAGCGCGCCCAACGGCTCGTTTGAGTGCCGGGGTCGAGCGCGTGAGCTGATTTCGTCCGCTGGCAAGCGCCGCTGCAGTCCGTTGCAATACCACGTCCGTCGCCGCTCTCGCTGCGGCCCCGAAAGCTTCGCCAGCAACCGTTTTGACGTGCTTGGCGCTCCGCTGCGCGACGCCGGTCACTGCGCGCCTGGCCTTGCGGGTAAAAGTTTTTACCATGGCTTCCTCCTTGCCACTGCGATAATGCGATGGCCGGGCCGGAGTTCCACAAAGCTTTCATGGTAACTCGCTAATTTTCGCGGCGATCCGCTGGTGCAAAGCATCCCCGAACACTATTTCAAGCTGGCGGATTCTTTTGTGGGAGAGTCGCTTGTCTAACGGGATCACGGCGTGGTTCGAGGCGGCACGGTTTGGGCGCGACATCCAGGTCGTCATCGCCTTGCGCATGATGCGGTTGGCGGCGGGCGGCCCGCTGGCCGGGCTCGAAGCCTGGCGAATGATGTCCGAGAAATTCGTGACTCTTGGCGAGGCAAACTGGGCCGTTCTGACTACCCTGGCGAGCGGCGGCAGCGTTCGGGCTGCCGCCGGGAAGAGTCACGCACTCTACCGGCGCCGCGTGCGCGCCAATCGACGCAGAATGGGCGCTTAGGAACCTATTTGGCGGTTGCTGCTTTCAGGATCGGCGTCAGCCGCGCAACTTCGCTCTTCACCAGATCGGCCAGCGCTTTCGGTCCGCGGCGGTTCGGCTCCGCGATTTCGGCGCCGAGATCAGCCAGCCGTTTCTGCACCGCCTCCTCATTGAGACCCTTGTTGAGTGCCGCAGCGAGCTTGTCGATGACCGGCTTTGGCGTACCTTTCGGCGCGAACAGTGCGTAGAAAGGTGCGCAGTCGAATTCGGGCAACCCTTGCTCGAAGGACGTAGGAACGTCCGGCAGCAGCGGGCTTCGCTTTTTTGAAGCGATTGCGAGGGCCTTGACGGTGCCCGCCTGCACGTGCGGCAACGGCCCAAGCACCGGATCGCAATCGTAGTCGACCTGCCCTCCGAGAATCGCGTTCATGACTGGCGCCGTGCCGGTAAACGGCACCATGGTCGGCTTGATGCCAATGGCCGAGTTGAGAAGAAGGCAGCCTACGTAGGAAACAGAGCCGACCCCCGCGTGCCCCATATTGAGTTTGCTCTCGTTGGCTTTGGCGTAGGCAATGAACTCCTTGAGGTTATTGGCGGGAAAGTCCTTTCGCACCGCAAGCAGTTCCGGCTGCTCGGCGATCAACCCGATTGGCTCGAAATCCTTCTCCGGGTCATAGCCCAGATTGGGATAGAACATCGGCGCCGCGGCATGCGTGCCCATGTGACCGGAAATGATCGTGTAACCATCGGGTGCGGCGCGCGCGGCGCGCAGCGATCCGAGCGTGCCACCGGCGCCGCCGACATTCTCCACTACGAACTGCTGGCCGAGTTGCCGGGAGAAGATATCCGCCACGATCCGGCCCGTAACATCGGCCGGTCCACCAGGGGCGAAGGGCACGATCACAGTCACCGCTCTCGTCGGGTAGTCCTGGGCCTGCGCGCCGCCTATCCCAGCTAGCATAAAAAGCGCTGCCGTAATCCATTTCCCCTTCATCGTCCCCTCCTCGTATCCCGGCTTTTTATTCCGCATGCTGTGGCAAACGGAGTAGAGTGTCGCTGTGACGATAGGACAAAACCTGTTCTAGGGGAACAAAGCGAAGTTACGCCACGCTGGGAAAACTCGGAGGTTGGACATGACGAAACGATCCATACTTCTCTTATGCTTCGCTGTTATTTCCTCGGGCCTTGCATTTTCCGCAACACCGTCATTCGCGCAGAAAAAAACAGTAAAGGCCTGCCAGGAGGAATGGAGAGCGAACAAGGCCGCAAACGAGGCGGCCAAGATCACGGAAAAAGACTACGTTGCGAAATGCAGAACCGCGGCCACGACGACGACCGCGCCTGCTGCACCGGCGCCGGCCGCAGCACCGAAAACTGCCGCAAAGAAACCGGCCGACCCCCAGGAAGCTGAACATGCCCGCGAGCGAGCCTGCGGCGCGGACTGGAAGGCTGAAAAAGCTGCGGGAAAAGTGCCCGCGGGAATGACCTGGCCAAAGTATTGGAGTGAGTGCGACAAACGCAAGAAGGCCGCGGGGATGTAGATTTGTCCCGGCGACACAGATTTAATATCGCAATTTCGATCTATTGAGGCCGCGTTAGCGCGCGGCAGCGTCGATCATTTGCGCGAGCGCGACACCCACGCATTTGTGGCCTTCGGCGGAGTTGTGGAGGCCGTCCCACCAAACCAGACCTTTGACACCCGCCTCGGTCGCCCGCTTCATCAGGAGAAATCGCGGAAAGTGGCCGACATTCTGCTCACGCGCGACGTCGGCGATGATTTTTTCCATCCGGACGTGGCGCGAGGCGACGAGCACAACGGGTGCATATTGCAAATCGACCAACACGACATCGGCATTTGCGGTCTTCAGCCGTTTCACGGCATCGGTGAGCGTTTCCTTCACATTGTCGGCAATGCCGCGCCACACCGCGTCGTTGCTTCCGAGCTGCCATACCACCAAGTCGGGCTTGTAACGCAGAACATCACTATCGAGGCGGGCGATGTTGCCCGGAATGTTGTCCATGATGCGCCCGCTATTGATCAGCTCTATCCGTGCAGAGGGCCGCAATCGCAATAATTCCTTTTTCATCACGTCCGGGAATGCGCCGCCGGATCCGAATGTGCCGAATCCGGTGGTGGACGAAGAGCCGAGCGCGACGACTGTCAGGGTCTTGCCCGCCTGCAGCTTCGCCTTGATGCCGGAAAGCGGCGCGCCAAGTGACAACCCGCGCTTGAATGCAAGGCAGGCGTCCGACGGGCTGGCGGAGTTGCCCGGGTTTTGCGCATGGCTTGCGGTGCCGCAGGCAAAAAGAACCGCCAGCAACAGCAAGCCGGGAGAGCGGAAGAACCTGGACATTCTTGTTGGAATCCGTTTGTGCCAGCCGGGATTTAATCCGAACCGCGGATCTGCGGCGAACCCGACCTCTCGTTGGCCGATTGATGCCGTGGAATGGGGCATATTGGCGGTTGTCAGAATCACCTACCTATATTGTCAAAAATGACATCTGGTTTAAATTGGCAAACCAACCGATCTTGCACTCCGCAACACACGACACGGAGCAAGGATCATGAAACGCTATGTGATTGAACGGGATTTGCCGGGCATCGGCGGAATGAACCGCGCGCAGCTCAAGGATGCCGCCGCGACCTCTAACGGTGCGCTGGCGAAGCTCGCGGGCAAAGCACAATGGGAGCATTCCTACGTCGTCGATAACAAGACCTTCTGCATCTATCTCGCCCAAGACGAGGCGGCCGTTCGCGAGCACGCCAAATTGAGCGGCTTTCCCGCAACCAAAGTAACCGAGGTGCGCACCGTCATCGATCCCTTGACGGCTGTTGGCTGATTGAGGGGCTGCCGCCGTACGGCCGGCCGGCGGCACGCTCAACCGGCGCGATCGCGTACAGAGACCCTCATGGTACAGCTCGACAAGACCAATCCCGGACGGTTCTGCTGGCTCGATCTCGCAGCGAGCGATGCCGACAGTGCGAGGGATTTTTACGGAAAACTCTTCGGCTGGACCGCACACGAGCAGTCTGCGAATGGCGGCAGCTTTACCCGCTTGCGGCTATTGGATCAGGATGTTGGTTCGCTTTACCAATTGCGCGATGCGCTGCTCGATCACGGAATGCTATCGCATTGGACACCGTATGTGCGGGTGGACAATGTGGAAGATGCTGCACGGCGGGCAATAAGACTTGGCGGGTCCGTGATTGCCGATCCTTTCGTCGTGTCCGGCGTTGCGCGGATAGCCTTGATTCAGGATTCGGTTGGCGCGCTGATCGGGCTATGGGAGCCAATCGAGCTGAACATGAAAGTGAATGGCCATGGCTAAAAAGACAGCAGCGCGAGCGAAACGACAAGCACCGGCATCAGGGCATAGCGATGGTTTGCTGGATGTCACCGTCGTCATCCTGGAAGAAGGTTACGCGTCGACGGCGATTGCCCCGATCGAGATCTTTCACTCGGCAGGCGTCGTGTGGAACTGGCTTCACGGCGGCCATGTCCAGCCACGATTCAGGGTGCGCACTGCATCGATCGACGGGCGGAAGGTAAATGCAGCCGGATCGCTCCGCCTTGCTCCAGACTGCGCAATTGACGACATCAAGCATACCGACATCATCATCGTTTCTGCGCCCGGCTGGGATGTCCTGGATATTATTGCAAAAAACACCTCTCTCATTCCATGGCTGCAAAAATGGAATGCACGCGGCGCCTATATCGCCGGCGCATGCACGGGTGTCGCATTCCTTGCTGAAAGCGGAATTCTCGATAGCCGGCAGGCGACGACCCATTGGGGCGTCGCTGACATATTTCGAGAGCGCTATCCCAAGGTTCACTGGCGGACCGAACAATTCGTAACGGAAGACAGGCGGATTTTCTGCAGCGGCGGCGTCTATGCCTCGATCGATCTGAGCCTCTATCTGGTGGAGAAGTTCTGCGGCCATGAAGTTGCGCTTCAATGCGCCAAGGCCCTGCTTTTGAGTATGCCGCGAGGCCGGCAGTCGGGATATTCGGTCGTGCAGCTATCACGTCCGCATTCCGACGAGAAAATCAGGCAGACGGAAGAATACCTGCAGCAGCATTTCGACAGCGACATCTCGATCGATGGTCTTGCCGGGCGGGTCGGCATGGGTCCGCGCAATTTCATTCGCCGCTTCAAGGCCGCAACCGGACGCGTGCCGGGCGCTTACATTCAGACGCTCAGAGTATCGGCGGCCAAGGAATTGCTGGAGCACGGCACGTCATCCATCCAGACAGTCAGCTCAAAAATTGGCTATGAGGACGTCGGTTTTTTCCGGAATTTGTTCAAGCGCCACACGGGGATGACACCAGGCGAATATCGCGACCGTTTCTCGCAGATGAACTTCGAACGCGGGGAACTGATGGCCGGACGGCAGTTGAGCTGAGGACGCCGGCGGGGGAACTGCCGCTTCCGCCCTGCGTTTTCTCCTGCGCGGACCGGGTGGCAACCGGCCCCAACGGAGAGGACGGACGCAGTTTATTTTGCCGGTTTCTAGCTGCGGCAACAACGCATCGGTAGGCGTAGCGTCTAACCCGTTCCCGGTACGCGCACCTTTCGCCGGTTCATCGAACGGAGATTAAGACCGGGCCCCTACTCGGCTGCGAGCGGCACACTGAGCGGCACGCTTTGCAGCCGATCCTGCGCAACGACGAGGCGCTGCATTACCTTGAGATCGCGATCACGCAGCTCCAGGCAGGCATCCGCCCAGACCTGAACGATACGATAAAGCTCATCAAGCGTAACCGGATTGACCTCGCGCCCGATCTGATAGATCGAGCGGCTGCCTGTGTGACGCCGCTTGCCGCGCTGGATAAAGTCACGCGCCGCGGCAATGCCCTGCCCCGGCTCGGCCAGTATGTGGACCAGGCCAGCGTCTTTCATTTCCTCGGCTGTGTAGATGCGCCCGTTGAGCATCATTTCCTCGGCGAAAGCCGCTCCGACCCGGCGCGCCACAAGGCTGTAGGCGCCCATTCCCGGGAAAAGCCCAAAGATATTTTCCGGAAACCCGAACTTCGCGCCGCGTTCGGCGATGATAACGTTGAACGACAGAAGCGACTCGAAGCCGCCGCCGAGTGCGTCGCCTTGCGCCAGACCGATCGTGACCATCGGAAGGCCCAGGCAATTGATGTTCCGGTGCAGGATGCGCACGCAGGATTCGCCGTAAGCAACCAGTGCTTCACGATCGCGATCACGAATCTTGGCCGCGAACAAATCAAGATCGCCGCCAAGATTGAACACGCCGGGCGTCCGCGACCCGAGCAGCAGATATCTCAGGTCGTTCGGACGGTGGCCGAAGGCAGCAAGAATGCCGCGCTGCCAGGCATGAAAGTCTTCCAGGAAATCGAGGTTGTAGCTCGGCCGGCCGCGCGGCCGCATGAACGTCCACAGCGAGCCAGTCAGATCGTCCCAGGAAACTTCCAACTGTTCCAGCTCGAACAGCCGGCGCGCGTCGGCGCTCTTCTTCAGATCGATGAGCTGCGGATCGGGAGGCAGTTTCGCTGGTGCGGGTGCCACTGAGCGGGCATCGATACGCACCGCCGAATGGCCTTCAGACGCCACAAACACCGACATTTATACGCACCCATTTACACTTTTTTTACCTTAACAACGGGTTGAAGAACTAACAACCGCGCAATCGTGCATCGGAGCCCCGCGTTTGGATTGCGCGCTCGGTTTCGCGCGGAAATTCGAACGAAACTCGCGTTAACTACAATTGGAAGAAGCGGACGAAGTCGGGCGCAGCGACCGGAGCAGTCTGTTTCTACGCGCGCACTCACGCGAGGTGAACAAGGCCGCACGAGTTAGAGCGATTCTGCGGCACTTTTCGACGGCGGCGCGTTCGTCTGCCTCATCTGCGGATCGATACAATTTTATTGAAATTGTCGCTCAGCCGATTCCACTCCGTTCATCTTGGTTGCTGATACACCAAGCAATTTGCATCGCATTGAACAATCGCGGGTACCATTTCGGCCTCGAAGTACGTGTGCGCGTAGGTCAAATGCTGTTCAAAAAGTTACTCCAGACCCGCAAGGCGGATGCGGAGCTGCCGAAAGAGATACGCGCCGCCTTGATCGAGTCGTTGTTTGCGCCGATCGCATCGCTGATCGTTGGCGCGGTCGCGTGCTCGATCGTCGGCGCGGCGGTCGCATTGCGCGTTGGCGATCTTTGGATCATGGCCAACTCGCTCGCGATTCTCGCGGTCGGTATGCTGCGCGTCGTCTCCGCGCTGCTCTATCAGCGATCGAAGGAAGCTGAAAAACTTGCCGCCACCAGGCTGTGGGAGCACGTCTACGAATACGGCGCCTGGGGTTTTTCGGCCCTGCTGGGCCTGCTGTGCTGGATGGCGATCACTCGTACGGCAGATGCGTCGCTGCAGATGGCGGTCACCACGACGACGGCGGGCTACGCCGCCGCGATTTCGGGCCGCAATGCCGGACGGCCGTTCATTGCGGTCGGACAGCTCACGCTTTGCACGCTGCCGATGGCCGTTGCGTTGCTGGTCTATCCCGATTGGGTACACCGGGCACTGGGCTTCGTCGTATTGATGTTCATCTACGGCATGATCGACATCACGCTCAGCATTCGCGACATCATCATTCAGGCCCTCACGATGACGCGCAAGGAAGCTGCCCTCGCCACCCGCTTCGAGCAGCAGGCGAACCGCTTCGATATCGCGCTCAACAACATGTCGCACGGCTTGTGCATGCTCGATGAGCAGAATCGCCTTCAGGTCTGGAACGACCGGTTCCTTGAAATGCTCCATCTCAAGGACATGCCTGTCCGCGTTGGCATGCCGGCTTCGCTTTTGATCCGCCACAGTATCCGCGCCGGAAATCACCGGACGAAAAGCGTGAAGAAGGTTTTCAACGATCTGGCACAAGGCCTTCAGCAGGACCGCTTCGATCAGGTCCAGCAGTCGCCGGACGGCGACCGCACCATCGCGGTATCGCGCCGGTTGATGTCCGGCGGCGGCTCGGTCGTCATTCTCGAGGACGTGACCGAAAGCAAGCGCGCGCAGGAGCGTATTACGCATCTTGCCAGATACGACGACCTCACGGGCCTCGCCAACCGGAACCAGTTCCGCGAACGTATTAACGGCATGCTTGCCGCGATGCATAAGCGCAAGAACCATGTCGCTATCCATTTGATCGATCTCGACCGGTTCAAGACGATCAACGACACGCTCGGCCACCCGATCGGCGACAAATTGCTCAAGGAAGTTGCGTCGCGGCTCAAGACGGTCATTCGCCCCGGCGACATGATCACCCGTTTTGGCGGCGATGAATTTGTCGTGCTGCAGGTCGGCACCGAGCGTTACCAGGATGCAAAGTGGCTCGCGGAGCGCCTCGCCCGCACTCTTAAGGATCCATTCGATATCGATGGGCACCGCATCGATATCGGCGCTTCGATCGGTATCGCGATGGCGCCTATGGATGGCGTTGACGCTGACCAGCTCCTGAAGAAGGCGGACATGGCGCTCTACGCGGCCAAAAATGGTGGCGGCGGCGATCACCGTTTCTTCGCCCTGGAGATGGAGGAGGCGGCGCAAGAGCGGCGCGCGCTGGAGCTTGACCTGCGCGAAGCGCTCGCTTCGGACCAGTTCCACCTTTACTTCCAGCCGTTGGTCGATTTGCGCAGCGGCCGCGTGACGACGTGCGAAGCTTTGATGCGCTGGAATCACCCGCGGCGAGGAATGGTGCCGCCGGCGGTCTTTATCCCCATTGCCGAAGAGACCGGCCTGATTATCGCCCTTGGCGAATGGGCATTGCAGCGCGCCTGCCTCGAGGCGGCGCAGTGGCCGAAATCAGTCAAGGTTGCCGTCAATCTGTCGCCGGTGCAGTTCCGCGATCGCGGCCTTGCCTTGCAGGTCGTGTCTGCGCTCGCGAGGTCGGGGCTACCGGCGCAGCGGCTGGAGCTGGAGGTCACCGAGCGCCTGTTGCTTGAAGAAAGCGACGGCACCCTGACGGCTATGGAGCAGCTCAAGAATCTCGGCGTTGGCATTTCGCTCGACGATTTCGGCACGGGTTATTCTTCGCTGAACTATCTGCGCAAATTCCCGTTCCAGAAGATCAAGATCGACCAGTCGTTTATTCAGGGTCTCGGGGAAGAGCGCGACGCCCAGGCGATCATCGCCGCGGTTGCCGGTCTCGGCGCCAGCCTCGACAAGACGGTGGTCGCGGAAGGTATCGAGACCGAAGCGCAGATGCGGCAGGTCAAAACGCATGGCTGCCACGAAGGGCAGGGTCATTTCTTCGGCGAGCCGATGACCGCCGAAACTATCCGTGCGCGTCTGGAAGCCTCGACGAGCGTGGCGCAGCTCGTGGCCTGACCGGACTGCGTCCGGTTGCCTGTCTTCCCGCTTCCCTTTATCCCTGCTGATCATGACCAGCCTCGATGCAGGCGGGATCGCAACGAGCGGCGGCGTGCGATTCCTCGGGCAGCGCCGGCCCTATTGGCGGCTGCTCATTCGCGGCGCCGTGTTGCTGTTTTTCACGCTCGGCATTTATCGCTTCTGGCTGGTGACCGACGTCCGGCGCTTTCTGTGGTCGAATAGCGAGATATCCGGCGAGGCGCTTGAATATACCGGCACAGCGCTGGAACTCCTGCTCGGCTTCATGGTGGCGATCGCGCTTTTGATTCCCGTCTATGGAGGGCTCTTTCTCGCGGCGCTCGATCTTGGCGTTCTCGGAAAATTGTCCGGCATCATCGCCTTTGCCGCACTCGGCCTGCTCGGCCAATATGCAATCTATCGCGCACGTCGTTATCGCCTTACGCGCACGATCTATCGTGGCCTGCGCTTTCATCAGGAAGGCTCGGCCTGGGGTTTTGCCTTTCGAGCGATGTCATGGTGGGTCCTGACGGCGCTGACTCTCGGGCTTGCCTACCCATTTCAACTTGCGAGCCTCGAGCGTTACAAGATGCGGAACACGTTTTATGGCAACCTCGGCGGCAGCTTCGAGGGGTCGGGATTCACCCTGTTCCTTCGAGGTTTTCCTATGTGGTTCCTGCTATTTGCGCCGCTCGCACTCGCCGTCCGCGACTTTGCCGCTGTGGACTGGAAAGCCTTCGCCGACGCCGTTGCACAGGGTGGCGATGACGTGATGAGCAAGATTGAAGGCGGCAACCCGGGACTCGGTGCCGCCATCGTCTTCGCTATGCTCATGGCGGGCGCGAGCGTCGCCTTGGCCGCCCTCCTCTACCCGGCGTTCCAGGCCATGATGTTGCGCTGGTGGTGTTCGGGCTTGCGCTTTGGCGACATTGAGGTGCGCTCGCATTTGCGCACGCGCCATGTCTATGGCGCCTATGCCCGGTTCGTCGGCTATGCGCTGCTGTTCAGTATCGCGATTGGAATCGTCGGCGCGGTCGTTTTCGGGGGCCTGGGATTAGCGACCGGCATCGGAAAGGCCGGCACAGCCGGAGAGATCGCAACGACTCTTGGCCTGCTGGCAGGCTACGTGATCACCGCTCTCGGCTTCTCGACCATCTATCGCGCTACTGTATTGCTGTCGCTCTGGCAGTTGGGCATGGAATCGCTGCAATTGTCAGGCCTTTCGGCACTCGAGAAGGTCGAGGCCAGGGGTCGGCCGAGCTCTGCGCTCGGCGAGGGCCTCGCCGACGCGCTCAACGTGGGCAGCTATTGATGCCGCGCGCAGTCAAGGGATCGCACGCATGAGCTCCGCCGCCGGGATTTACTTCGACGGGGTGACCAGCGCGCGCCGGGATGTCATCGTCGAGCTGTCGGCGTCCGGATTGCAGATTTCCGACCGTGACGGTCGCTCGTTGGCGCAATGGTCCTTTGACGAGATTGAGGGCCTTGACGCACCCGATAATGTTCTTCGCCTCGGCCGCCGCGGCAGCGCGGCACTTGAGCGTCTGGAAATTCGCGATCCCACCTTTGCCGCCGAGATCGATGCCCGCTCCGCCAATGTCGACCGCACTGGCGCGGCGCAACAGCGCCAGAGCATGCGTGTTATCGGTTGGAGCGTGATCGCAACCGCGTCGCTCGTGCTGTTTGCGTGGTTCGGCGTGCCGGCGATCGCAAAACGCCTGACGCCGCTGCTGCCGGTTTCCATCGAAAACATGCTGGGCGATGCTGTCAATGCGCAGGTGCGCGGCATGCTCGATATTCGCAAAGCAGGCGCAGCCTTCGACTGCGGCATAGCCGCCGCGGAGATTCCGGGACGTGCCGCGCTTGATAAATTGGTGAGGCGCCTCGAAACCGTCGCTGCACTCCCGCTGCATTTGCGAACCAATGTGGTGCGGCGAAACGAAGCAAATGCCATGGCCCTGCCGGGTGGACAGGTTTATGTATTTCAGGGCCTGATTGCCAAAGCTGACAATCCCGACGAGGTTGCGGGCGTGATCGCGCATGAAATCGGCCATGTTGCCCATCGAGACGGCACCAAAGCCGTAATCGAAGGCGGAGGCCTGTCGTTCCTGTTCGGCATGCTGCTCGGCGATTTTGTCGGTGGGGGCGCGGTTGTGCTGGCCGCAAAATCCATCCTGCAATCGTCCTATACGCGCGAGGCGGAAACAGCGGCGGATGCCTATGGTGCTGAACTCATGAACAAGGCCGGCGGCGATGCGCGTGCCCTGGCGACCATGCTCGACAAGATCGGCGGCGCCACCGAGCCCGGCATGAAAATCCTCATGGACCATCCGGATACGAAGGCCCGCGTCGCGGCAATCAATAAATTGGCTACCGCCCCACCCACCTCGCCCTTTCTTGATGCGAGCGACTGGGCCGCTCTCAGGAAAATCTGCGCGGGGTCATGAGCATGGCGCGACGTCCATTCCAGGATGAACCGATGTCGAAGGTCGCGATCTGGTCGTCGCGGCTGGGGTGGTTCGCGCTTGCCGTAGCCGCGCTTTCGATCATCATCGTGCGGTCCGGGCTGCTGGAGATCGTGCCCGCGCTCGCCACCTTCGCCGCGGCGCTGGTTTTTGCCGGCTTCGCCATATTGCTGGCGTTCGCGGCTTTTGTCGTGATCTGGCGGCAAGGGGTTCCCGGCCTCGGCCGGGCGTTGCTCGGTCTGTTTCTTGGCCTCGTGTTGCTCGCCTATCCCGCCTATCTCGGTACTCGCGCCTTAAAACTGCCGGCAATTTCCGACGTTACCACCGATACGGCCAATCCCCCGCGCTTTGACGTTCTGGCGCGTCTGCGCCCGCGCGGGCGCAACGACTATCCCGGCCCAGAGACGGCCGCGCTGCAGCGCTCTGCCTATCCGGACATCGCGCCGCTTGAGCTCGACGCACCGCCCAAGGTCGCCTATGACGCCGCCCTCGCGCTGGTGACCAAACGCAAATGGTATATCGGCGATGCGCGCGCGCCGACGATCGCGCGCCGCGACGGGGTGATCGAGGCGGTCGCACGCTCGCCGATCATGGGATTTCGTGACGACGTCGTGATCCGTGTCACCCCGATCGGGCAAGGCGCCCGCATCGATATGCGGTCGGCCTCGCGCTTCGGCGACCACGATCTCGGCGCCAATGCTTCGCGCATCAGAAGCCTGCTCGAAGACATCGACGACGCGATAAGCTCAACTCCGGAGCCGCGCTCGCTGCCCGAGAAGAAAGCTTTGCCTGCGAAAAAGGGCCAGCCCGAAAAAAAGGGTCAGCCGGCCAAGCGGTAGATGCCGTCGATTGAAGGCTCGCCATCGGTTTCGACCAAACCGCGAGCGACCAAATCTTCGAGATGAGCCAGCACAGAAAGCCCCGCGGCACCAGTCAGGCGCGGATCGATGCCGATATAGATTGCCCGCACGATTGTCGGAATGTCCGTTGCGCCCTTCGACAGGCGATGCAGGATCGAGGCTTCGCGGGCCTTGCGATGCAGGATGTAATAGTTGACGAAGCGCGGCGCGTCGGTAATGGCAGGTCCGTGGCCCGGGAAATAGGTGGCTTCCTTGCGCTGCGCCAGCTTTGCCAGTGAAGCCATGTAATCGCTCATGGCGCCGTCCGGTGGCGCGACAATGGATGTCGCCCAGGCCATGACATGATCGCCGGCAAACAATGCGTTATTCTCCTTGAGGGCATAGGCCATATGGTTTGCCGTGTGGCCGGGCGTCGCGACGGCTTCAATTGTCCAACCGTCCCCGGCCACCACTTCACCATCCTTCAGCGCCACATCTGGCCGAAAGTCACGGTCGGCGCTGGCGTCGAGCGGATTGTGCTCGCCGATGTGCAACGGCCGCGCGGCGCGGTGCGGGCCTTCGGCATAAACGATAGCCCCGGTCTTCGCCTTGATCGCCGGTACGGCCGGCGAGTGGTCGCGGTGGGTGTGGGTGACGAAAATATGCGTCACCGTTTCGTTGCGCACGGCATCGAGCAATGCGCCGATATGGGCCGCATCGTCAGGGCCGGGATCGACGATCGCGACTTTGCCGCGTCCTATAATGTAACTGACGGTCCCCTTGAATGTGAACGGACCCGGATTGTTGGCCATGATCCGGCGAACCCCGGGCGCCGGCTCGTCCACCACGTCGGGGACGAGATCGAGGTCTTTGTCGAAGGGAATGTCGTCGCTCATGCCGTGGCGTCCGGTTGGAGCAACCGGCCTACCATTGTCGGCGCAATTCGGCGAGGCCCAAGCGGGCCGAAGCGGGCTCTCGCCGAAGTTCCCGCGCTGGCTTACGCTAGCGCACCACCAGAACGCCGGTGGTTTCCTGATGGAAATCGTCGAAGAAGTTATAGCGGCCGGGCTCCAGTGGTCGCAGCCGGATAATCCCCTCGCCGTTTCCGGTCACGACTTTCTCCACGCGCAAGCTTACGCTCTCAAATTCCATCGGTGTTGGATCTAGGTTTTTCACGCGCAGTTCGATCGGCACTTTCGCCGGAGCGTGGATCTCCGCCGGCTGGAAACGATGATTCTTCACGCTGATGCTCACGCTCGCCGCCTGCTGCGCAGCTGCCGGCAAGCATGCCGCGGCGAGGAAAAGACCAGAAAAAACGTTCCGTGCAGTGTTTGAAATCATGGAAGCGCTCCCAGCTAGAATTCGACGGCCAGTTTCAATTTGCCGCGTTGGCGAGAAAACTCGGAGAGATTGAGGTTGGAACCCGGCACGTCGACGTCATGGCCTGCTACTTGCACATTCCAGGCTGCCGTCATGAACGCCTTGGGATTGAGCTGTACGTAAAGCGTGGGGCCGACAAATACGGCATCGCCGGTGTAGCTGTTAAACCAGATCCCGTCGTAGTGACGGAGATACCAGACCTCCGCACCAACAAACACCGGCGGGATTACGCGGTAAGACAGCGCACCGGAAACGCCGCCGGTCGATTCCTTTTCCCAGCCCGCCCCAACATGATCCGGATCGTGGGTCGCTTCAGGTTCGTAGAGCAGGTTGCTGCCGACATAGAGCCGATTCTGAATCAATTCGAGATCAGCGTTGACCTTGAGCTCCAGTTCGAAGTTGGTGACGCGCTGGCCGCTGGTTTCGTCACTCCGCCGCCACTCCGGCTCCGCTGAAAGCGTGATCGCAAGTGGTGACGAGGGGCTGCGATCGAGCAACAGATAGCGTATTTCACCGAAGAAGCCGCCAAACGCGACCTGGTTGCGGTTGTCCAGATCGGTGACATTCTTGATGTTGTGCGTTGAAAGCAGCGGTCCGAGCTCGAATTGCACGTACTGGTTCGGCGTGAATTCGTATTCGAGCTTTGTCTCGCTGGCCCAATAGCGCCCATCCGCTTTTCCGAACCGGGCAATACTCTCCCATGAAAATTCCTTTTCGCCTTCAAGCCCGATGCCCGAACCCTCTGTGAAACCGAAAATGTATTTCGTTTCGACGTCGCGATAGACAGCCGGATTGTTGTCTTGGGCGCGTGCCGCGCAACTCGCCGCGGCGAAAAACGATACGGCAAAAATAATTGCGCGCATGCAGCGAACGTCGACCATTTTTTCCTCATATGCCGGGTTAAAGGCCGGGCAATCAGGGCGTCACGCGTCTTGCGTGGCAAGGCAACTCAGAAAATTTTCAAGCGAGAGTCAATGCGCGAAGCAAACATTAGAACTTTCTAGATAAGAGCTTTTCTAAGCAACGCAGATAAGAATGTTTCTAATTTTGGTTTACTCAACCGAGCATGCGCTCAATGAATTTCCGGCTCGGGAATAGCGCCGAGCGGTGCCAGAAAATCGAAATCGCAGCCCTCGTCCGCCTGCCCAATGTGCTGCGAATAAAGCGCGCCATAACCGCGCGGATAACGCGGTGCGGGCGGCTTCCAGGCAGAGCGGCGGCGGAGAATTTCATCGTCTGCAACATGCAGATGGATGCGGCGCGCAGGCACGTCGACCTCAATTTCGTCTCCGGTCTTCACGAAGGCCAACGGACCACCGACAAAGCTTTCCGGCGCCACGTGGAGAATGCAGGCGCCGTAGCTTGTGCCGCTCATGCGCGCATCGGAAATGCGCAACATGTCGCGCACGCCCTGTTTCACCAGCTTCTTCGGGATGGGCAGCATGCCCCACTCCGGCATGCCGGGGCCGCCCTTGGGTCCGCCGTTCTTGAGCACCAGGATATGATCCGGAGTGACGTCAAGATCGTCACGTTCAACCTCACGGGCCATGTGGTTGTAGTCCTCGAAAACGAGCACCTTGCCGCGGTGGCGCAACAGGCGTTTGTCGGCGGCAGACGGCTTCATCACGCAGCCGCGCGGCGCCAAATTGCCCGTTAAAATGGCGGTTGCGCCATCACGCGAGACTGGATCTGACAGCGGACGGATAACGTCGCGTTTGTAGATCTCCGCACCGGCAATATTCTCGCCGATGCTCTTGCCGGTAACTGTAATGCAAGACAGGTCGAGCGCGGCTTTGAGCTCGCCCATCAGTGCGCGCAAGCCCCCGGCATAAAAGAAATCCTCCATCAGCAATTCGCCGGACGGCCGCACATTCGCGAGCACAGGAATCTCGCGTGAAATTTCGTCAAACCGCTTCATGTCGAGACTTATTCCGGCCCGGCGCGCCATTGCTACCCCGTGAATGATAGCGTTGGTCGAGCCACCCATTGCCATGTGCACGCGGATGGCATTGTCGAAGGCGGCAGACGTGAGAATGCGCTGCGGCGACAAATCCTCCCATACCATGTCAACGACACGGCGGCCGGCGGCAGCGCACATGCGCGGATGGCCGGAATCGGCCGCGGGAATCGACGATGCGCCCGGCAGCGCCATCCCGAGGGCCTCGGCGATGGCCATCATGGTTGCGGCCGTGCCCATCACCATGCAGGTGCCGTAGCTGCGCGAGATGCCGCCCTCGAGCTCGGCCCAGTCGGCATCGCTGATGTGGCCCGCACGCTTTTCATCCCAATACTTCCAGGCGTCCGAACCGGAGCCAAGCTGTTGACCGCGCCAGTTTCCGCGCAGTTGTGGTCCGGCCGGGACGTAGATCGCAGGCAGCCCCATGCTGATCGCGCCCATGAGCAGGGCAGGCGTGGTCTTGTCGCAGCCGCCCATCAGCACGGCGCCGTCGATCGGATGACTGCGCAGAAGTTCTTCGGTCTCCATCGCCAGCAAGTTGCGATAAAGCATCGTTGAGGGCTTCACGAACGGCTCGGACAGCGACATTGCCGGCAATTCGATCGGAAAGCCCCCCGCTTGCAGCACGCCTCGTTTCACATCTTCGGCACGATCGCGCAGATGCGTGTGACAGAAATTGATGTCACTCCACGTATTGATGATGCCGATGACCGGCTTGCCGGTCCAGTCGGCAGCATCATAGCCGCCTTGACGAAGTCGCGAACGATGGCCGAAAGCGCGCAGATCGCTGACGCCGAGCCAGCGATGGCTGCGCAGCTCCTCAGGACGTTTACGTTTGGTCATTTTTGGCGCTACGCGAATCCTAGTCGATCGAAAGGTTGGCCGCGTGCACGACCTTTTCCCATTTCGCCGTTTCGTCCGCGACGAGCTTGCCGAAATCGGCCGGCGAACCAGGGATTGGCGTGCCGCCGAGATCCTTGAGCTTGGCGAGCATGGTCGGATCATTCAGCGCCAGATTGATTTCCTTATTGAGGAGGTCGACGATTTCTTTTGGCGTCCCATGTGGCACTCCGAAGCCGAAAAATGCACTCGCTTCATATCCGGGAACAGTTTCACCGACCGTCGGAACATCGGGCAGCTCTCCCGAACGTTTCGCGGTCGTGACCGCCAAGGCGCGCAGCTTTCCCGCTTTGATATGCCCGATCGAGGATGGCAAGTTGTCGAACGTGACCTGCACCTGGCCGCCAAGCAAATCGGTGAGCATCGGCGCGGAACCCTTATACGGTACGTGCGTCATTTTCGCGCCGGTCATCATCTTGAAAAGTTCGCCCGACAAATGAATCGAGGTCCCGTTGCCGGACGAGGCAACGTTCACCTTGTCCGGGTTGGCCTTAACGTAGGCGATAAATTCGGCGACGGTGTTCGCGGGCACCGATGGATGTACTTCCATCACGTTCGGCACGCGAATGAAACCCGCAACCGGATCGATGTCGCGCAGGAAATTGAAGTTGAGATGCTTGTAAAGTGACGCGTTGATGGTGTTGGCGGGATTGACCAATATCAGCGTGTACCCGTCGGGCGCGGCCCTGGTGACGGCTTCGGTGGCGAGATTGTTACCGGCGCCGGGGCGGTTCTCGACAATGAACTGTTGGCCAAGACGCTTGCCTAGCCAGTCAGCGAAGAGCCGCGCACAGATATCGGTCGAGCCACCGGGCGGATAGCCGACGATGATATGTGGCTGACGAGTTGGATAGTCGAGCGCGACAGCGCTGCCCATCGGGACAAGCGCGAGACAAGCCACCACGAGGACTGCACGCGAAACCAGCGCGAAAAACCGCTCCATAATGTTTATCCTCCCCAGAGCCGGTCCGTTTTGCCCACCGGCATTGTTGCTGACCGACGTTACGCGGCGCCGACGGTCTCGTGCAAGGGAGGACACCCCGAACGCCCAAGAAATGCCTGTCGGCCGGGCCTGAACGATCTCTTAACGATGGTCGCCTTACGCTGTGGATGAAAACCAGTTTCGGAGTGAACACCCATGGCCGCGCGCGTATCATCCCACCGCCATTGGTTCCTGCGCGATATTCCGCGAACCTATGTACTGTTCGTGTGGCTGGCTTTTGGCCTTGCCGCTTTTGTTTATGCCTATGACTGGCACCCAAGCGGCTGGTCGGTACTCAAGCACGAGGCAGCCGTCACGAAGCCACAACGCCGCGAAGCCGAAAATTACACCGGCTCGATCATTATCGTTCCGGCCGGCAGCGATAGTTGCTGGCAACGGATGATCGATAACCGCACTGGAAAAATGTGGGACAAAGGTTACGTCAATTGCTACGAGGCCGTATCACCGCAGGACAAAGATCAGCGCGTCGGAATGAGCTCGTTGAGGATTAACGCGATCGGTAAGGCATTCAATCACGCCGGCGACAATTGATAGCGGTGGGTGAGATCGTTAGCCACACGCGAGTCGAAGTCATGTTCGATGCAAAAAAGTTTATTGCTGCGACTGTCTTGGCGCTCGCTATGACCGCAAACGCCACACTCAGTTTCGCGCAGACAAACGAACCAAAAATTGGTGCAGCGCGGGCGGCAGCAATCCACGAATGCAATGTCAAAGCACAAGTCTATGCTTTGTACGCCTGGGGTAACGTTCAGTTGTACGTGTACCGGGCCTGTATGGCCGGACAACATCAAGTGGAATAGGCCTTAGTCCTGCGACCACTCACGCCAGTGCGTGGGTCGCAAATCAATCCGTCGTTTGGAGTCAGCCTTGACCCATCCGCCAAGAACGCGGCGGCAGGGAAAAGTTGTCACATGTGTGCCGTGCGCATCGATCACCGCTAATTCCAGATCGCGGTTGAAGGGTGCCGTCGATATTTCGTGCCACATAAAATCAACACCAGAAAATTGGTGCCCCCGTTAAAGCAGCGGGGTCAGCTTTGTCTTGCCATTTCCGGCCAAGAATTTGAGGAAATTTGCCAATGTCGGTGTCGCCTGTGACCGCGACATGGGACTAGGCTGATCTGCATCAAGTCTGCTAAATGGTCGCGTTCGTAGTGTTTGCTGAGGAAAGGAATGTCATGTTGATCAAACTCGCTGCTCGCTCAATGTTCGCCGCCGCCGCCCTTTTTGGCGTTGCCCTGACGACGACACCCGCCAATGCGTATGTCGAGGTGGGCATGCTGAGCTGCCGAAGTCCGGGGACGACAGGCTATATTGTCTTTTCGACACGCACATTTGATTGCGTCTTCAACCCCTCGTCCGGCGCACCGCCACAATTTTATCAGGCAACCATCAATCGCTTCGGAGCCCAAATAGGCTTCACCAATGATGTGGCCCTGGGTTGGGTTGTCTTCGCGGCGACCTCGCGTGTCGGCGCGGGTGCTCTGGCCGGCGGATACGTCGGCGCTTCCGGCGGGGCCGCGGTGGGTATCGGTGTAGGAGCCAACGGCCTTGTGGGCGGTCTCAACAATTCATTCGCCCTTCAACCCGTAAGCTTTGAAGGCCAGACCGGGCTCAACGTCGTTGCCACTGTAACGGGCCTCGAGTTGCGCCCGGTCGTGCGCGTCCGTCATCATCGGCATCGCCGCCGCTAGGCGCGGCCAACGAAGAAACACGCCGCCCGGCTCGTTGGCCGGGCGGTTTTGATTCGCGTTCGCGCTGGGCAAATCAGTCGAAATGCAAACAGGTGTAAAATACTACCTTCGTATGCCATGTGACGTCCTTGCAACACCGGCGCGCGCAATTCGTAGTAATCGCTATTTCACGTTGCGGCACTTTATTTAGCAGGTCTACTACAGCGTCGAGGTAAGAGAACCATCCTCCTCCCTCCAATTGGGCCGCCTGAACTGGCGGCCTTTTTTTCAGTGCAGTGCCGGATTGCGTTTTCGTTTCATCGGTCCGGAAACAGTAGACTCATTGTTGAGCCAACCCGTGGCAAGCGACCACAGGCCCGTTCCTGCGCGCTGCGACGCTGCTTCGAACGGATCGCTGTAGCATTTCGCCCCGACAGCAGCTGCGATCCCTGCAACAGCGCGGACCATTTCCGGGGCGCCGGCCGCGAAGATGATGTCGTGCGGCGTCAGGTCCGGAAGATGATCTGTCGGCCTGCCTCCGCGAACTGCCGTCGTGACGTCCTGCGGCTCCGACGTCACCGGAACGATCGTGACGTTGGGAAACAGCGCCAACCGGCAGAGCGCCGGAACCATGTACAATGATGCAACCGTACGTGCGGAAACGATGAGCACGATTTCGCGCCGTGGCTCCAGTTTGATCGCCGCTTCGGCTATTGACCAGATTGGCGCAAAGCCGCTTCCGCTCGCAACCAAAACAAGGCGCCGTCTGTGAAAATGCCTCAGATAGGCCGAACCAAACGGACCCTCGAGCTTGACTCGGTGTCCTGCGCGGATTCGATTACCAAGTTCGGAAGACACACGCCCGTTGGGCACCCTCGTAATGTGAAATCGCATCAGCGTTTCGTCGTATGGCCAATCCAACGGCGCTGTTGGGCTGAAGTAACGCGCCGGGAAGCCCCGAAACTGCACCGAATAATACTGCCCAGGGATGAATTCCGGCGACTCGGACACTTCGATGCAAACCTCGCACGTATCAGGTGCCAGCGCGGTGAGGTCGGCAACAACGCCCGGCAAAGTGACGGCCGCAGGCACATCTTCGACATCGACGCGAAGATCCGACACGATACGTGACTGGCATGCATAGACAGTCTCTGCATCCGCCTTTCCACCAAACACGCGGCCGTCGAGCACACGTACGCGGCAGGTGCCGCAAAGCCCTGAGCGGCAGTCGTACGGAATTTCGACGCCATTCAGGAGCGCAGCGTCGAGCAACAAGTCGCCGCGTCGCGCCGAAATTGCATTGCCGTTTATCTCCAGCCGGCAGACTTTGCCCATTATTCCACCTCCAAACGTATCGGACGGACATGTCTCGTATGATTGATCTGGGTGTGGTCGAAAGCCGACACTCGCATGAAGGTACCGGAATCAATGGGTACGTCGTATGAGCTGCCAGTCTCGAGCTTGCGTGTCACCTCGAGCGCCCATCGTCCGGCCGCCCAGCGCGCGGCGCAGCGAACATCGGCGCGATCACCGGCGTAGGCGCCAGAGACAATGACTCCGGGCACGACAGTGCCGATCGGAATCCTGGCGTTGAGTTCGCGCGAATACGGGGTTGATTCCACTTCGGTCATGAACCACCGCGCGCCCTCGCCCTCGCCGTGGTTGGGATCGAGATCGATCTTTCCCAACGCAGTCGTCATGGCATTAAGGTCTTTGGGCAGGCGGCGTGGAATGACGACTTTGCTGTATGCTTTCGGTTCATCGGGTTCGAAATTATCACTGTAGTTGGCCGTACCGGGATCGGCGGCGAATCCACCCCGGTAGGGAAGCCTGCCTTCGATCTGCTCGTTTGTTGCCTCAACTGGCGGACCGAAATGATCGTCGTCCATGAAGCCGGCCGAGTTTGTGCTTGTGGCCTTCCATTGCCAGACATCGACAAAGAGACCGGGCTGCTCGGTGTAGTGCAGACCGTGACCGGAGAGCGTGCGAGGTTTTCCCTCCAACGGCGCCGCACTCGCATGAAATGTGCGATCGCCCGCAAGAGTGGCGTCGAGTTTGGTCAGCAGGACCGCAAATTTGTCTTCGTTATAGGCGTGCTCGTCTCCTCCCTCGTATCCCTGGTGAAGGAGTTTCCAGCCATCGGGAGTTTTCAACAAAGGCAGCTGCTTCAACGAACGGGTCGGATCGTCCCAGGCGAACAGGAAATAGGCTCGCTGACCGTCGTGAATCGCGCGGATTTCCACGGTAGTTTCACCCTTATCTCCGAAATTGCCGCCGTGGGCGGTCAGGACATAGAGCGGTTTGGTCATCTGCCACACCCGGTCCGACGTGTCGCCGTCAATGATCGGGGCGTCAGCGGCGTCTATGCGATGAATCAGCAGTGTTTGCGATGTCTGATGTTCGGCTGTCATCAGAAGGGATGTGCCGACGAACGCCACCGCTAGGGCAACGACAAAAGGACTGGATTGAAGCACCGGACCACTCCGGCGTGTCCCGCGAAGCGTGCGCCCGGACTCGTGTGATTGATTTGAAAAATGACTCGCGTCAGCTCCCGTCAGAGCATGCGAAACTTGATCGCGCATTGGCGCAAAACGACGAGGCGCGCGGGCGCCAGCCTTCGATAGCGGACGCGTTGTTTGTGAGGACTGATATTTTTCGAGCCTTGGAGAATCCTGATCAAGCAACTCAAGCAGATCAATTGGGTCAAATACGGGGGGCTGAGGCTGCAGCCGCATCGGGCGAAGAATACGCAACAGCTGAGCTGCAGCGCCGAGCCTCCAATGGACGAGTACGTGGCCGACGGTGCACCCGATGATCAGCCACATGCCTGACCAGTGCAGCGTGATCGTGAGGCTGTCGCCGTGGTCAAAGTACAGGAGGGCCCCGGTTATCATCTCGCACAGCAAGGCAAGATAAAGAACCCAATAGAGAGCGACATTGATCGCGCCCCACCGCGCCTGCTGACACCCGAACAGACCGGCGAGACGAACCCGGTCGAAGCGGACACGGCGTGATAGTCCCGCCAGCACAAGATAAATTGAATAGGCGAGCGCGATCGCCACGAGCACGAGAGCAACCTGCATATGGGCCGTCCACACCGAATGGCGCGGCAGGATCAAATCGAAAGCATTGATCCACGTCCGCCCCGGCGACTCGGCGGCGATCCTCAACCCGGTGAGGATCGCGATTGCGAGCGCAACGACCAGACACCCATGCAGCAACACCGTGCCGTAATCGGTTCTACGCTTTCGCGAGCCTCGCCTGCTCATGCCCCACCAATCCATTTCGAGTGGATTCGGAATCAGCGTCCAGTCCGCCTCGCCTGTGTTTCGTCAGGCTGGAACGATGGAACCTTCCGGTTGCTTGGCACGCTGTCGCGGCGCTACCCCCAGAAATGTTCAAAGTGATGAGAGGCATGGTCCACCGTTTGCGACCCGTGTGCGTCGGGATCTGCGCTGGCCAACGGACTGGTGGATGCGTGATTGCTGGCCCCGCCCGGTGCGGTGGCTGCAACACTTTTGCCGCAGTTGCCCGCCGCTGCGACCGCGCCGGCAGGACTTGGCGTCGTCCCTGGCGGCAAGGCTATGAAGCCGGTGGTTGGATTGCCATCGGCATCGGTACCTGTGGCCAAGGTGGCCAGGGTCGGGTCATGATTGATGATATTGAGAATTTGCGCCTCAATTTGATTGATCTGGCCATTGACCGCGGAAACCGGTGTGGGCGACGCGGGGTCGATGCCGTCCACCAGGGAAGCTTCCTGACCCAAGAGAGAGATGACTTGGTTGACGTCGTGGAGGGCCTGGCCGGTGATCCCCTGGTTCGTGATGGCGTTCTGTAGGCCGGCCGAGGTCGCGTTCAGGTCATTGACGATGGATTGCTGGTTGCCGGAATAGACGCCGCCAATGAGCTTGGTCATGGAATCGTTGAAGACGAGCCCGGCAACGTTCACCGTGTCGATGTTGTGGGGAATGCCACCATTAGCTGCAGCCACAAA
>DATIWJ010000062.1:0-43978 GCA_035519415.1 Pseudolabrys sp. | reverse complement strand
ACCTGCGGCGCACGTCCTCATCCAAGAGCCATAGCGGACGTTGCCTTATTCGATCACTTCGTCGGTAATTAGCAAAAAATCACGAGTAATTGTGAGGCCGAGTGTTCTGGCCGTCTTAAGATTGATCACCAGCTCGAATTTGGTCGGCTGCTGTACAGGCAACTCCGCCGGCTTGGCTCCTTTAAGGATTTTCTGCACATAAACGGCAGTCGCTCGGGATAGATCAGGAAGGTTCACCCCGTAGGAGGCGAGACCTCCGAGTTCCACCGCCTCCCTCGCTGCGTACATTGCTGGTAGCCGGTTGTTTGCCGCAAGGGTTACGATACGTGCGTACTGCCCAAATAACATCGGACTGGGGAATACAACGAATCCCTCGGCTCGCTCTTTGATCATCGCCGAGAGTGCGCCTGTCAGATCGTCGGGCCCAGCGGCGGGCACGAGTTGAAGTTTTATTCGTAAGGTTTGGGCCGCGCTTTCGATCTCCTTTAACATGCCATCCATCGTGCGCTCGCCATATGCATGGGGGTGCCAAAGGACAGCCACGCGCGAAAGTCGCGGAATAATCTCTCTGAGCAACTGTAGGCGCTTGGAGACCAACTCCGGACCGAGAAAAGTGGTGCCCGTTACATTCCCCCCTGGCCGCGCAAGACTGGCGACAAGCTCATCCTCGACGGGATCGGCCATAGCTATTGCGACAATAGGGATTGCATTGGTCGCTTGCTTGGCCGCGCGGGCGGCCGGCGAGCTGGACGCAACAATGACATCAACCCGGCGCTCGACCAATTCGGCCGCCATCCTGCGGAGCTTATCCGAATCCCATTCCGCGAATTTCCGCTCAATGGCGATATTCTGTCCTTCTGTGTAACCAAGCTCGCGCAGCGCCGGAATGAATGCGTTGAGAATTGTAAGACTTACATCGGACTGGTGGGAACGGCCGGGCATTAAGACGCCTATCAGAGGTATCTTCGTTGCCTGCTGGGCATGCACCGTGATTGGCCAAACCGCCGCGCCACTGATTAATGTAATGAACTCGCGCCGTCTCATTGCCTCCCCCGCGGCTGAGAAAAGGCATCGTACCCATTTAAACCAGCTTCCTGAAAGGGGTCGGCGCGTGAGGCGCGGAAACGCACACCCATAAGTCGTATGTGAGAATTCGGGCGCTTTGCCGCTACTGCTCTACTGGCAACCCTTTTTAGCGCCGCCTCATCATATGGGCCCGCCCGCTCAACTCAAACGATGTTACGGCAAATCTTGATCGACTCGTCGTCAACGATTGCGAAATCGATTCGGTCTGTTGCGCGACTACCGCTTATTTCTAACTCTATGCGTTGGCCGCCTGCGAGCTCCAGGGTAGGTTCGCGCGCATCTTCCATCCGCAAGACTTTTGCCTTCGCGTCGAAATGGCCGGAGATTTTTCCATATTCCTCGGTCATCTGGAGTTCATATGCGCCATTGGCCACAAGCAAGTCTCCGTAGAACAGGGCGCCATCTTCGGACAACTTCTTGAATTGTCTGATCGCCATACGGTTATCCTTGTCGCGTTTTCCCTGCGCTTTGTCGGCCTGACGCTCGGGCAGCAATAGTCTAAACCGTCCGCTTTCTTTTCACCCAAGCAAACCCGATGCTCCCATCCACCAATAGATGGCGGATTTGGTAAGTAACTCTTCGCAATCTGGAACCCGGACAGACCACTTTAGCAAATCGGTATCGCTGGCGGATTTGGGAAATGCCCCGACCCATTCGCGTCCTCTCCGTTGATCGGATCTTGTCCACGCGATTCTGTAAGCTTTCAAGAATTGGGGGATACTCTTTCACATCAAGCAGGTGCATGTTCCCCTCCGTTTTCAAGCGTCCTAGGCATTCAGCAATAAGTTTTTCCGAATTGCTTACCTGAAACCTCGGATAAGCAACCACACGGTCAAAGATTGCTTGTTGAAAAAACAAACGCTCCTCTGGAGTCCTACAAAGTGGCAAGGCGGCGTCGAGCAATCCGGTGAACATTGTTGTCCAAGTCGCAAGCTTTCGATCTTCTGAGCCTGCATAATATTCTCTGGTAAAAGTCTTGGGATGATCAAGTCGGTAGTAAAGCGGCTGTGCTATTCGCCTGAAATTGCCCCAATGCAGAAGCTTGCCGAGCCAATTGTATATCTGTAACGCTGCGCGAAATTCGTCGGCTCTCACGAGGCCGGCTTGTCGGATTGCGGCTTTCCGTATCAGACCCCTGACCGGCGCTGCCGATTGGTTCGGCAGGCGCAACACATATTGAAACATCCGATCCAGAGGCGTGCCCTTAATTGTCGGAGCTTTTTCAATATACTTGCTCATTCCGCTAAACTGGCAGTCGCAATAGATCGCAGCAGCCTCCCGATCCTTATCCGCCTCTTCCAGCAAAACTTCGAAGAACTCTGGCGCCGTGGTGTCGTCATGCTGCCGATAACAAAAGAACTCCTTCATATCCCGCTGAAGAAGCCAGTTGAAATTTCCGATCCAGTCCAGGCGGTCAGAATGGATTTTAATGCGGAACCGCGGGTCGGTCAGGAACGGCCGGCAGGCGGCAGCCGTTTCTTCATCACCTCCGTCAACGGAGATAATAGCTTCGAAGTTACTGAAGGTTTGTTGCTGAAGACAATCGAGAGCTCTGTCGATGAGATCTGCACCCTTATAAACTGGTAGTGCCACAGTGATGCGCGGTGTCGACACTGTGCTTTCCTCAGCGCTCCAAACGCCCGCGACAAATGCGCTCGGCGCAGATTTCCGCAAAGTATGGTGCCATGGTGAGCTTTCCGGGATCTACGGAGTGGAAGCTGCCATCCGTCGTCACACCAATCTCAAATCGACGATGCAATTCGCTCGCAGGATCGTAAATATCCGTTCTACCCCATGCAACGATTGCACCGCCTTTGACGGTGGCCTCCGGTATTTCTTCAGGGTCGAGATCGCGGAGAGAGGGCACAATTTCAGAAACAGCGCGAAAAGTTTCCTTGAGTATCCGCGAACGAAGCGGTTCCCCTGGATACGTGTCCCAATCAGGCGGCTTTACATCTGTTGATATGGCTTGCAAGCACACTGGGTACCAAGTGAGATAGATGACGCCATCTCCGTAAGTAACCACCTCGCCGAACGGACCGAGCACGACGGTCGCGCTCGGAGGAGGCCTCACTTCTTCAGGCAATCGGAAGCTCACTCCATATTTGAGTCGATGCAACCAGGGTCGATTCACGCGATAACCGAGCGATTCATTTAACGCAAAGCGACCATCCCACAATGCATTCACAACATGATCAAAATGATGCAGCGACGGTCCAGTAGTCCGCTCAGTTAGCACCGTCATTTTTCCACATTCCTGTTTCGCTCCGATCACGGTGTGGTTGCAGTGGACTTCAATACGGGGGTGAGCTGAAATGCAATTTCTCACCGTCTGAGCAAGCGCGACCGGATTAATCGCGATTTCTGGAGTTGAGACAGCGGCAAGTACAATCGCCGGATCGAATTCTGTTTCCATTTCCGCAGCAGACAGAACTTTCAGCGGGACGCTTAAGTCCTTGCCAAAATATGCTTCAGTTCTTTCCTCTGCCGCTTCGTTGACCAATCGATGAACGGTCTTCAGATAGGCGCAAACGTCTTCCGGACCGCGCTGACTGTCGCGATGGACGACGTAAGTGGCGGGAACCGACACTGAAAACGACTGCGCTCGCCGGCCCAAGTAACGTTCAAGGAAGGGTGCAAAAGAAAGCGCGCCTGCCATCATCGTCTTGGCGGTGGAGAGCGTAGGGTCTCCCGCATACATATAACCTAAATGGATCTTGCCTTCGTTCGCGACCGCTGCCCTGCTTAGCAGTGTGTCGTTCTTGTCGAATAGGGTAACCCTCGCCCCCCGCTCAGCTAACGCAAGAGCGACGCAGCAGCCCTGCAGGCCGCCTCCCAAAACACCCACACGCATTATGACCTCACTAAAATGTCCGCAAGATTTTCTACCGCAATTGAGCAGTGCGTCCCACCATGAGGTTAAGATTGTTCTGTCGGTGTTTTTGCGGCGTTGTAACGATCAACAAAATTGCATGCATGAAGAGAAGCCTTAAGAACACCAGATTGATGCACATCAAATGTGGTGCCTTCTTACGAGCCGTAACCGGTGTCCCCGGCGAGCTCAATTGGGTCGTAAGCAGACATTGCGATACGCCCGCATCATGGTCGCTTTACATCCCAAGGCAGACACGCTTGAGCGCGCTCGGTGTCTCCGCTCAGGGCCGGCAACCACTACGCCCAAGAATGTCAAGGCTTGGAAATTTGCCAGTGAGGCGTTGTTCGTCATTCTGATCTGGTCGGGCGATCTCGATTGCTGCCGCCGGTCTAGAAATCAAGTTAACCCGCAATGCTTTTTCACATCGTCGTTATTGGCGCGAACCTTTCCATCGTCATCCTCAATCCATGCAGTCGTTGCGCGGCCGGTTTTTAACGGCCCACCGGCAACTTGCATTGCGGCTTCTAAGGTGGGGTACGGCTTGGCATCATTGATGAGGCCATCAGTATCTGTGGTCATTTTAACGTAATAGGGCATTCTGCCCTCCTTGCTAATTTGACGTTCGCTGAACCAATATCTTTGGCGGAACATCAGGAGCCATAGTCGGAATAATTCGCAGGGTCTTGTGTAACCTGAATTGTACTGGCGAAACGAGATCACCGCCCGTAGGTTTTCCGGGTTGGTCCCCCATGTCTGTTTAAGGGCCAATACCTAATTACACTCGTTCGGGGCGACGGTTGATCAATACCTCCCGGCGGCGGGACACGGAACAAAACGTCTTTGCTGCCGGTTATATTTGCATCTTTTAGTCGTTGATTCACATCAACCCGCCGTTTTGATATTGTATTAGAAATAAAAAAATTAGGGAGCGACGCGCCTACAAGGGAGCAACGCGCTATGCGAACCAAGATTTTCAAAATTCTCGCGGCAAGTACTGCACTTTGCGCCGTTATATATCTTGGCACCGAGCTCGCCATGGCGCGTGGCGGCGGTGGTGGAGGCCATTTCGGCGGCGGCGGCGGTGGTGGCCATATCGGTGGCGGTGGCGGGCATTTCGGCGGCGGCGCCGCGCACTTTGGCGGCGGGGGAGCACGGTTCAGCGGCGCGCAGGTTCGCGGCTTCAGCGGCGCTCGCGTCGGAGGGGCACGCAGTTTCGCTCATTTCAACAGCGCGCACGTTCGCGGCTTTAGTCGCATGGGGACGTCACGCAGTTTCGCTCACTTCAGTGGCGTGCATAGTCGTGGCCTCAATGGTTCTCGCATTGGGACTTCACGGAGTAATTTCGCTCACATCAATGGCGCGAACGTTCGTGGCCTCCGCGGCGCGCGCACCCTGGGCGGTCACACCGCCTGGAACCACTGGGGTAATCATGCCTGGCGGGCCGGCTGGAACGGCGGCTGGGGTGGGTGGCATGGCGGCTGGGGCTTTTGGGGTGGATCAGTCTTCTGGCCGTTCTTCTACGGTGACGTATTCGCTTTCGCGTTCTGGCCTTGGGGTTTTTACGATCCGTTCTGGGCCTATGGAGATATTTTCATTTGGGATGCCATGTTCTGGCCCGGTCCTGCTTACGCCTATGGCCCAGGCTCCTATGACATTTACGGCGATTATGCATACGGCGGCCCTGCACGCTCGCGCGTCGCCAGATCCCGCAACGTCGACCGCGACATCACCGGCTCTACGACCAACGGCGATCTGGCGCAGAGCTGCGGCGGATTGGCCCCTGGCGTAACCGATCTGCCGATTGATTCCATCGAACAAATGGTTCAGCCGACCGACGAACAGCGAAAAATGCTCGACGCATTGAAAGCAGCTTCATTGCAGGCGAGCGACGCTCTCAAGACATCCTGTTCGAGTGAAACTTTGCTTACCCCGCTGGGTCGGCTCGACACTGTGCAAAAACGGCTCGATGGCATGATCCAGGCATTGGGGATCGTGCGCACGCCACTCGACAATTTCTACAACTCGTTGAGTGACGAGCAGAGGCAACGCTTTGCGGCGCTGGGCTCAACTTCCGCTGAAAGGAAGAGCCGCCGCACGGCGGCCTCGAGTAACGATCTGGCCGCGCTCTGCAGCCGTCGCACGGACAATTTTACCCAGCTGCCTGTCGATCGCATAGAACAAGCCGTCAAACCCACGGCGGAGCAACGGGACGCGTTCACCCACTTAAAGATCGCGTCAACGGAGGCAGCCAATCAGTTGCAGGCATCCTGCCCAGCCCAGGCGCCGCAATCTCCGATGGATCGATTTGACGCGCTGGCAAAACGGCTCGATGCAATGACAGCAGCCGTTAAGACGGTGCGCCCGGCGCTGTCCAACTTCTATGGCGCTCTAACCGACGAGCAAAAAGCACGGTTCAACACGTTGGGGCCGCCTCAATCCTCGTCATCCCGACAGGGCTGACGTGTTCCGAAGGTTGGGATAGTAGTCAGTACGTGATGCCGGCGCTCGCCGAGTGAAATGAGCTGCAGAAATCCGGCAGGACACTTTTCTATGTATTTTCTGCGCCTAGCAGCACGACGCGCCTCGGGTCGACTGCCAGATAAACGTCCCGGCCAGCCGCAATTGGCTCCATCGCGGCGCAGCGGGCGACAAGGCGTTGATCGCCCCAAGCGAGATGAACCTGACTGAAATCGCCTTGAAAGACTGTCTTTTCAATCTTAACCGGCCACACGTTTCGTTCCCCCACCGGCTGCTCCTGCGAAATCCGCAGGTGCACCGTGCGCACCGAGACAGTCATCTCTGGGCGGGCCATGCGTCCATAGGCCATGCCGTAGATGACCTGTCCGGTCGCGGTTTCCAACACCGTAAGGCCGTCACCGTCCAGATCTGGCCGATGACGCCCACGGATTAAATTGGCTGAGCCGATGAAGTCGGCAACGAACTCGCTGCGCGGCAGGCTGTAGATTTCGTCGGGTGTGCCGGTCTGCTCGACCAATCCGTCACGCATCACCACAATGCGGTCCGACATCGCCAGCGCTTCCTCCAGGTCATGCGTGACGTAAAGCGAGGTTATACCGAGCCGATGTTGCAGGTCGCGGAGTTCGATGCGCATGTCGGCGCGAAGCTTGGCATCAAGATTCGACAGCGGCTCGTCGAAAAGCAGCACCGACGGCTGGAATACGAAGGCGCGCGCCAGCGCTACACGTTGCTGCTGGCCGCCGGAGAGCTGCGATGCGCGCCGCCCACTGAATTCGCGCATCTGCACCATTTCGAGCGCGCGATCCACCTTTTCCGTGATTTCCGCCACGCCGGCTTTGCGCACCCGCAGCCCGTAGGCGACATTGTCGAACACGGTCATGTGCGGCCAGATCGCATAGGACTGGAAGACCATCGACAAGCCGCGTTTTTCGGCCGGAATGTTGATCTTGCGATCAGACGAGAATACCGGCACACCGTCGATGCGAATCTCACCGGCTGTCGGCTGCTCCAGGCCGGCGACCGCGCGTAGCGTCGTAGTCTTGCCGCAACCGGATGGTCCCAGCAGTGTCAATTGTTCGCCCGGCATGACATTAAAGTTGATCCCGCGCACCGCCGGCACACTGCCGTAGTGGAGTTCAAGCCCTTCGACCTCGATGTGCGGCATTGGTGGCGAGGACAATGCGGGCGACGCTGGCATGTGGGCCTATCCTGATATCCTCAATTGAGGGGTTGCGCGCTGACGCGGCGCGTGACGGCGACGAGTACGATCATGGCAAGTGCTACGACCAACGTCTGGATCAACGCCAAAGTGGCGGTGAGTTCGGAACTTGTGCCGAACCAGGACTCGACGATTGAGGGCGCAATCACCTTGGAATGCGGGCCCATCAGCAGGATCGAGGCGCCGAGCTCACGCACGCTGGCGATGAACAAAAGCAACCAGGCGGCGACCATGCCTGGTCTGAGCAGAGGGATCGTCACCGTCCGTACCCGGAACGCCCATGAGGCGCCGCACATCTGCGCGCATTCCTCCAAACTCTTGTCGATCTGCAGCATGACGCCAGCGATGGTGCGCACGCCGAGCGGTAGAAATACCGTGAGGTAGGCGATCAACAAAAGCCATAGTGTGCCGTAGATCGGGATTGGGAAAATCACCCAAGCCCACATTAGCCCAAACGCGAACACGAGGCGTGGCACCGCCTGCGGAAACATGACGATATATTCGATCAAGCCGCTGCCAGGCAGCCGTGACCGGTAAATCAGCCAGGCCAGAAGCCCCATCAGTGCGACGCCGATTGTCGCGGTGCCGAACGCGAGCAGCAGACTGTTGCTGAGCGCCGAGCGCACGGCATTCATCGTCATGGCCATGCGGAAGTTGTCGAGGGTAAAGTTTTCTGCGGTCGGAAAAATCACAGCGATTTTTTGCAGCGAAGCGAAAAACAGAGTGGCCAACGGCAGGATCACGGCAGCAGATAGATAGAGCAAGCAGATGCCGAGCAGCACATATCGCAGCCGTCCGACGTCGAACACCCGCGGCCGGAACGCTTTCCCGGTGATCGTCACATAGCTTCCGGACATCACGACGCGCCGATACACGTAAAGCATGACGAACATCACCGCGAACAATGACGCGCCCATGGCCGCCGCCACTTGGATCTTGGGCGGGTATTGTTGAATCATCTGGTAGATCGCCGTGGTGATGACGTAATAGCGGCTGGGTAGCCCAAGCACGAGCGCGACAGCAAACGAGCCAAGCATTTCGGCAAAGACGAAGATGGCGGCGCCGAGGATGCCGGGTGCGACCAACGGCAAGGTGATGCGCGTGATTGTGCGAACGCGGCTCGCTCCGATGACTTGCGAGGCCTCTTCGAGCGACGGATCCATCGATTTCATCAGCGCCGCGATCATGACGAAAGCGACCGAGCCCTCAAACAGCGCCATCACCCAGGCAATGCCGTACGACGTATTGATGTCGATGAGGTGGCCCTGCCCGCCGAGCGCACGCCAGATTCCATTGATGAAGCCGCTTTCAGGCTGACCGAGCAAACTCCAGGCCAGCGCGCCCAGGAGCGGCGTCAGATAATAGGGCACGACCATGAGCTGCTCGAGCAAGCGGCGGCAGGGCACGTTGGTGCGTGTGAGGATCCACGCCATCACGGAGCCCAGCACCAGGGCCATCACGGTTGCCGCAAACGACACCGTGAACGTGTTGAGCATGATTTGCGGGTATTGGAGCAGGCCGCCGAAATTGTCGACGCCGTAGGCGGTCGGTGGCCGAACTTGCGGGTCACCGACGTCAAAGGCGGCCTGTAGCAGAAAGTAGACCGGATAGAGGACGAACACCGCGGCAATCGCCGCGACTCCGTATCCGACTATTTTCTGGATAGAGAACCAGCGCCCCATCCGTCCCACGGGCGGCCTCCGTCACAGGCCGAGCATGCCGTTCCATTCTTTCAAGAACATCGCGCTTTGTGACGCGTATTCATCCCAATCGGAAGGATAGAGCAACTTGAAATCGCTGAGCCTCACGCCAGTGGGCATCGGCGGCGCGTCCGTGCGCACCGAACCGTAATAGAGATTTGGATTGGTCTGATACCAGGCCTGACCGCGCTTCGACATCGCCCAGTCAACGAACAGCTTGGACGCTTCCGGATGCGGTGCCTTGTTGACCGCGCCAACGACGAGCGGTGTCGCCACCAACCCGTCCGGCGGCGCGACGAATTCGACCTTGGCGCCCTTGCTCTTGAACAGGATATAGGCGGGATATTCGCCGATCGCAGTGATCGTGTCGTCGCCTTTGGACAGGCGGTCGAACAATTGTACGCGCGAATCGAAGGCGTGCGGCTGAAGCTTTGCAAATTCCTTCCAGAAGCCGTCACCGTAGATCTTGCGCAGCATATACCATTGCACGAACTGCAGACCGGACGCGGAGATCTTGCAGCTGATTTTGCCCTTCCAGCGGGGATCGAGGATGTCCTTCCAGCCCTTCGGCGCATCGGAGACCGCGACCTTCTCGCTATTGTAGGAAATGCCGGCGGGATCGACGCCGGTCCAGAAGAAATAGCCGTTCGGCGCGCTGAGATGGTCATTCTTGTACGCGGATGATTCCGGCGACACGTAGTGCTCGTAGCCCCCCTTTTTTTGGAAATCGAAAGCTGGAGCGAGGTCGGACAACTGGATCACATCGACGTCGAAACGTCCGGCCGAACGTTCCGACAGAATCTTGTTATAGAGTGCGCCGGTCTGCGCGCGGACATAACTGGTCTTGATCTTCGGGAAGTCCTTGTTGAAGCCCTCCATGATGCCGGCGGTGCCGGGCTCATTTTCGTGGCAGTAGAACACCAACTGCCCCTCCTGCTCGGCCTTCGCCACATCGGCATTGGTCATAAAGTCGAGCACCGTGGTCGGCGACTTCGACACGCCCTGCGCCAGCACATTGGGCGCCGCGATCCCGAGAAATGGCAGTGCGGTGATCGCGGTCCCGGCTTTCAGCAGCCCGCGCCGCGTCAACTTCCCATTTATGAGCTCGGCCATTGTTATCCCCCCCTGTGTTTTGTTTTTGCCTATCGCGCGGCAACGTTTCCTCTCCGGCAAGTTAATGTGTTCCATTACGAATAAAGAGACTCTACGCTAAGACAAGAACCTCGCGAAGGCATTCCAAAAACGGCCTTTGAAATTATGCGAAAAATCAGGCCGATTTGATGCGAATACAGCGTCAGAGATACTTCTTCGCGAGGAAGTTGCTGGCTGTTGGAACAGCACCTCGGCGGCACAGCCGAGTGCCCACCTGGCAGCCTAGGAATCGCACGCAGGCACTGTCATAATCACCGCAGCGCAGAGCCTGCCGGAGGTTCTCATGGCTCAACCCCACCCTAAATCGCAACGCGCAGTCAGCGATTGGCCATTCAAGGTCAAGCCGCTGCATCCGGTGCTCGGCTGCGAGATCACGGGCATCACGCTAGCGGAAGCGGTGTCGCCAGCGATGTTCGCCAAGGTTTATGAAGCCTTTCTCGACTATGAACTGATCTTGTTCCGTGATGTCGATCTGCCACCGGCGACCCAGGTCGCTTTCGCGCGTAACTTCGGCGAGGTACAGATCCACGTGCTCAGCCAGTACCACGGCTACAAAGACCACCCTGAAATCTACATGCTGTCGAATCTCGATAAGGACGGCAATCCGAGCGGCAAGCACCCGGACAAGGGCACGTTGTACTGGCATACCGACGGCTCCTGGAAAGAGCGTACTGGACAGGCAACTATGATGTATTCGGAGATCGTGCCGGACGCGGGTGGAGAAACCGAATTCGCCGACATGTATTCTGCCTACGACCTGCTACCCGCCAACATGAAGATCAGGATCGAAGGCCGCCGCGCTATCCATAATTTCGACTTTTCACGCACACGTCGTCACGGCGAGGATCCGTTAACAGCAGAACAAAAGGCCAAGGTGCCGCCGGTCGCGCATCCGATTGTGCGGACGCATCCGCAGACTGGGCGCAAGGCGATTTTCCTCGGTGATCATGCCGAGACGATCGAAGGCATGGACTACGCGGAAGGCCGCGCGTTGATCGAAGAGCTCAACCAGATGATCACACCGCAGGTACGCGTCTATACGCATCGCTGGGCACCACGTCAGTGTATAGTGTGGGATAATCGCTGCACGCTCCACCGCGCTACCGGTTTCGACGAGGCGCGCTTGAAACGCGTGATGCGCCGTTGCACGGTTGTCGGCGACAAGCCGTTTTGACCGATCTTTATCTGCCCACCCTAAACCCTCATCGCGCATGCGGTTCGATTAATTCGATCCGATTGCCGAATGGATCATCGACATGACGCCGGTCGTAGCCTTCGATTGGCTCATCTGCCGTGACTTTGTAACCAGCCTGTTTTGCTTTCGTCACCATACTCGCAAGGTCATCGACGATGAAGGCCGGATGCGCTTTTCGCGCTGGGATGAAATCCTTTTCCACACCCAGATGGACCTGCAAGGCGCCGCTTTCAAACCAACAGCCGCCACGCGCAGCCAGCTGTGGCGGCTTCACCTTTTCCACGAGTCCGAGGATGCCATGATAGAACGCCCTCGCCTCGTCTTCCCGCCCGGGCGGCATCGCAATCAAAATGTGATCGATACGGCGAACTGGCATTTGATACCTCGTCGATGAGAGCGATTTTATCCCCTTAAGCCTGTACCGAATATCCGCCATCAACAGCGATTGCCGCGCCGGTGATGAAATTCGAAGCAGGCGCCGCCAGAAAGACTGCGATGCCGGCGAAATCACCAGGGTTGCCCCAGCGCTGGGCTGGCGTACGCTCCAACACTTTTTCATGAAGACCCTGGACTTGCACCCGCGCCTTCCGGGTGAGTTCCGTATCGACCCACCCAGGCAATATCGCATTGACCTGGATATTGTCCTTCGCCCACGCGACCGCCATCGATCTCGCCAGCTGCACGATGCCGCCCTTACTCGCTGCGTAGGGTGTGGCATAGGACGATGCGAACACGGACATCATCGATCCAATATTTATGATTTTGCCGCCGCCGGCACGCACCATGTGGGGATAAACTGCCTGTGAACAAAGAAAGGCACTGGTGAGATTGGTATCCATCACCAGATGCCAATCCTGCGCTGTCAGGTCTTCAGGCTGTTTGCGAACGGTTGCCCCTGCGTTGTTGACGAGGATATCGAGACGACCAAATCGCTCGACGGCATTCTGCACTGCCTGATGACAAGATGCCTCCTTCAGAACATCCAAATCCACAAACTCAGCTTGCGCGCCGAGCAAACGCAGCTCTGATAAGGCCGATTGACCCTTCGTCTTGTCTCGTCCTGCGATGACAATCGAAGCCCCGGCCGCCGCCAGTCCCTTGGCCATGCCAAGTCCAATTCCGCCATTCCCGCCGGTTATGAAGGCGACCCGCTCCTGTAAGTTGAAAATTGTCATCGCAATCTCCCGTTCGATATCCCGGGGACTCTGGATTGAGAGCCTATAGAAGACAATCTTTTAGCGGCTCGCGGACTTTCAAATCAAAAAGCGGATTGCAAACCGATTATTGGAAAGCATCTCAATGGGGCGGGTAAACGTCCGCATGTCCGTTAAGGCAGCAAAAAGCGGAATTGCGATTGCGGCCAATCCGCCACGTTGACTTGGCTCAAGCTTCTACCGACCGATTTTCCATATCTTCGGCCTGCGATGATGAAAAACCGCGTTGGTACGAAGTTGGTATGGCCAAACTATTGATAACCTTGCCAGATGCCCCGCAAGCGCTGCCGGCGGAGGAGGTTCTGGCGCACTTTGGCGTCTCGGCAAGCAAAGGGCTTGCCGACGAGGAAGCCAGACACCGGCTGAAGATCTTCGGTTCCAACACCGTCGTGTCGACGCGCAAAGCCAGCGGACTCGTAATTCTGTTGCACCAGTTCCAGAGTCCGGTGGTCTATTTGCTCAGCGCCGCTGCTGCATTGGCGTTTTATTTCGGTGAGCTGGAGGAAGGCGCGTCGATTGTCGCCGTGCTCGCCGTCAATGCGCTGATCGGCTTTCTAACTGAGTTGAAAGCCGCACGCTCGATCGAGGCGTTGCGTGCGCTTGGCTCGCGCTCGGCGCGCGTCCGCCGGGATGGCCACGCCCGCATTATATCGGCTGAGGAGATGGTGCCCGGCGACATCGTGCTGGTCGAAGCAGGCGATGCCATTTCCGCCGATCTACGGCTGGTGGAAGCCTCAAATCTTGCCGCCGATGAATCGACACTGACTGGCGAGTCGGTCGCAGTACATAAACATGTGGACCCCGTCCCGGGCGAGGCGCGTTTGCCGGAGCGCACTTCGATGCTGTTCAAGGGCACCGCACTCACCCGCGGCAGCGGCGAGGGCGTGGTGACAGCGACCGGGCTTGCCACCGAACTTGGCCGCGTATCGCAGCTCGTTGAGGAAGCCGAGCCGGGAAGCTCGCCGCTTGAAAGAAAGCTTGCGCGCCTGTCCACGCAGTTGGTCTGGGCCACACTAGTGCTGACCGCGCTTATTGGTGGGGTTGGACTGATCACGGGGGAGAATCCTTTCCTCATGGTCGAGGCGGCGATCGCTCTGGCCGTGGCGGCGATACCGGAAGGTTTGCCGATCGTCGCCACGCTCGCCCTCGCTCGCGGCATGTGGCGCATGGCCCGCCAAAATGCACTGATCGAGCGCCTGTCGGCGGTCGAGACGCTCGGCGCGACAACCGTGATTCTCACGGACAAAACCGGCACACTGACCGAAAACCGGATGACCGTGCGGCGGCTCTGGATATCCAACGGCGAAATCGAGATCGCGACCGATAGCGGCAAAAGTCCGATACGGGTTGAACTCAGCCAGGACGCGCAATTTTCCCTCCTGCTGGAAATCGCCGTACTCTGTAACAACGCCCTGCTTGAAAGCGCGGACGAGCAAGGTTCCGGCGATCCGATGGAACTGGCCCTATTGCGCGCGGGCGTTCGCGCCGGTCTCAAACGCTCGACGCTGTTGCAGCACAACCCGATTGCGTGCCAGCACGCTTTCGACACAGCCACCAAGATGATGGCGACCGTACACCGCCGCAGCGACCGATATCTCTTCGCGATTAAGGGTGCGCCGGAAGCTGTGCTGGCCGCTTCCAGCAAAGTGATTACCGAACATGGCGAGGCTGTGCTCGATTCAGAAATGCGCAGCGAATGGCATGAACACGTCGAGCATCTCGGTCGCCACGGTCTGCGGGTGCTGGGCTGCGCCACGAAGACGGGCATGCGGCCTGACGCGGCGCCATATGAAGACTTGACGTTCGTCGGACTTGTAGGCTTGGAGGACCCGGCCCGCGCCGACGTGCCGCACGCGATCAAGTACTGCCGCGAGGCCGGCATCCGGGTGATCATGGTCACTGGCGATCACGCCGTGACCGCCCGCAGTATCGCCTGGGCGGTCGGGCTTGGGCACACGGCCGCTAACGTCGTCGAAGGAAAGCATGTCGAGCGTTTCACTGATGGCAAGAACGCCGGACTGCTCGATGTCGGCATCTTTGCGCGCGTGAGCCCAGCGGAGAAACTCGCGCTCGTGCGTGCATATCAGGCCGCGGGTGATGTTGTCGCCATGACCGGCGACGGCGTCAACGACGCGCCGGCACTGCGGCAAGCCGACATTGGCGTGGCCATGGGCCTGCGCGGCACCGACGTGGCGCGGGAAGCAGCGGCAATGATTCTGCTCGATGACGCGTTTCCTACCATCGTCAAGGCCATCCGCGAAGGCCGCGTCATCTTCGGCAATATCCGCCGCTTCGTGGCCTATCTGTTGTCCTGCAATTTGAGTGAAGTGCTGGTGGTCGGGCTGGCAGTGTTATTCACACTCCCGTTGCCGGTGCTGCCATTGCAGATCCTTTACCTCAATTTGGTTACCGACGTTTTCCCTGCTTTCGCACTCGCCCTGGGCGAAGGCGACCCGGATGTACTCAAGCGCCCGCCGCGCAATCCGAAAGAGCCAATCCTGCGCCGCTCGCATTGGACCGTCATTGTGCTGCACAGCCTTGCGCTCACCGCCGGAACCCTCGGCGCCCTGGCGGCCGCGCGGCAATGGCTGGATCTCGACAGCAAGTCTGTGGTGACGGTGGCCTTTCTGACGCTCGCCTTCGCCCAGCTTTGGCATGCTTTCAACATGCGTCATCCGCACTCGGGGCTGTTGCGCAATGAAGTCACCCGAAATCTGTGGTTGTGGGGCGCCCTGTTGCTCTGCACGGCGCTTTTAGCCGCGCCGCCCTATCTGGCACCAATCGCAGATGTCATGCACCTCGTACCCCCGACCCCGATCATGTGGGCTATCATCCTTGGCTCTAGCGCTATGCCACTGGTCGTGACGCAGGCAGTTACACTGACGCTGGTGTCGCTGCGCAAAAAGCCTGAGCCATGATGGCAAACCTTTGATCGGTACGCTTCCTTTGGATAGGGCAAAGTCATAGGAGACATCTTGCGCGGCGATGAAAACAATGTCCGCTATTGCCCCCAATAGCGGACATTGCACGTCATTCGATCACGTCGTTCGCACTGGCGAGAAGCGATGGCGGCACGGCAAGACCAATCGCCTTGGCTGTCTTGAGATTGATCGCCAGCTCGAACTTGGTGGGCGCTTGCACCGGTAAGTCGCCAGGCTTCTCCCCCTTGAGGATGCGATCGACATAGCGGGCCGCCTGACGGAACTGGTCGACGAAATCCGGCCCATATGACATCAGGGCGCCGGCGGCGACGAAGGAATGCTCGTAGTACACCGCGGGCAACTTCAGCCGTGCCGCAAGCGTGACGATTAAATCGCGATGAATGTACGCCTCCCCGCTCGTCGTAACGATCAGACCGGCACCCGGCGTCCGCGCAATGGCCACAAGAAAGCGCTCGATCTCGCCGGCGTCGCGCATGTGGCCCGGGGTGACCTCAAGCCTGAGCGACGGCGCCATAGCCTGAATGACACTCAGCATGGCGTTCCCGGACGGCGTGTCCGCATCCCGAAGAACCGCTACTCGGGTTACACTTGGCGCAATCTGCTTAAGCAACTCCAGCCATTTCCCGGCCATCGTATATTCGAAACTCATGAAACCGGTGACGTTGCCGCCCGGCCGCCCCAAACTATCGACGAAGCCATTACCAACGGGATCGCTAGCGACCGCGAAAACGATCGGCACCGTGCGTGTCGCCTGTAGCAATGGCCGTACGGTTGAGGCGCCAAAAGCCAGGATGACATCGGGGGTGAGCGCGACCAATTCCGCTACCTGTCTGCGAATGGTGACTGCATTGGGGGTCGCCCAGCGGGTGTCGATCCGCAGGTTGCGGCCAATGCTCCAACCCGAACTCTGCATCTCTTGCAGAAACGCGCCGACGAAGGTCTGAAATCGTGCGTCATCCGCGGTTGCGGGGAGTACTATGCCAATGCGCCGCATGCGCTCGCCCTGCTGCGCGCGCGCCGCGACCGGCCGTGCGGCTGCCGAACCAATAATAGCCTTTAAGAAATCTCGCCGGCGCACGTAACACCCCAAAAGGCCCAGGACGACGCCAGTTCGGGTCAAACCCTAACAGATTAGGAAGCGGCGGTAAGGGGCGTTGGGCCGGCCATGATATTTGCTTTAGGTCATGTGTGGATGGCGCCTTGGCAAGAACTTTCTCATCCTTTGCAGCATTGGTCGGGTGCGGTCATGTGTCCGGCCTGTTTGTGCGTTAGGCCGCTGGCCCTTATGCTCTGGGCGGATCGGGTCCCAATCAAAAACACGCATTCAAAGATGCGTTGACTCAAACGGGTTCTCCCGATCCCCGGAACGACCGTATCTGCATTACGTCGTCATGCCCCTCGCCAATTTCCTCAAAGTTTCAAACGCCGTCGTCGTTGCCTTGCCTCACCTCCTTGTCGCTCTCGCTTCACGCAACCATCCTATAGCGCTCCTGATGCCGCGGAAGGGGGCGCCGCCCACAACATCAAAAGCGGACACGCGCAGTGCAAAACACTGACCGCTTCAATGTCATTAAGTTGCCAAGACTTGTCGAAGTAGGCCTCAGACGGAGCATAGAAGCGGAAATACGGAAACCAGCCCTTGCCGGGGTTGGTCTTGATCCAGTTCGTCGTCCGCGAAAGCAGACGTCAGCTGGGTTGGTCCCTTGGTGGGCGCGCGCTTGCGCCACCAGTTCGCGCCTGGTTGAAATCTGAATATCAGTGGCGACGTTGGCGGGTTTGGTGCCGGAAGCAAATTCCTGTGGCAGGCGCTTGCGACGCTGGATCACGAATTTTGCCGGTCCAAAGACGTCGTCTGAGCTGGATGGCCGGTTACAAGGCGCTGTTCGTCGATTACTCGAAGTGGGCTGACACACTACAAATTCGACAACACGCTCTACGGTCCGTTCCTCGGCGTGACCGTCGCTTTTAGCCGGGAGCGAGCGGTCAGACGATTCCGAGCAAGCGGGTCGCGCCCCAAATCACAACCACAATTGCCGCAACGAGAAGCCAAATAGTGCCTCGCCGATAGACTGAGGCGCCGGCGATGCCGACCAGCGCCGCCAAGGCAAGAAAGTCTATCGCCTTCATATAGTTAGTGACGAACTGCATCGAATTATCTCTCGGCTTGGTCGAAGGCAAAGATACGCTTCCAGTCATTTTTCATGCTGATTACGGTCCAACTCTTTTTCTTGGCTTCGTCATAGAGAGCTTGCGGGAAGGTGCCAACTCTCGTGTCAGGAAGTCCTTGCGCCGGACCATACGCGTATTCGCGTTTCGCATCATCGTGCAGCACCAGCATCATCAGGCGCGCACCCTCGCCTGCTCCGGTGTATTCAAGCATTTGCCGATCGCCGTCCGAATTGCCGAACGCTGCGTGTGGCCGACGTCCGATTATCAGGTGGATGCCTTCCGGCTTGCCGGCCCTGTCGTCGTTCAGGAGCAGTCTTGGTTCCTTTGTAAGAAACGGCGTTCCGTCCTTGTGGTAGCCGTATTTCGTGCCTCCGGCAGTACCGACAACCTGTTCGACGGGTACGCCGTATACCTGATTGCTGTAGATGCGCACAAAGTCTTGGCCGCCTCCGGTCACGATATAGGTCTTGTAGCCATTGGCTCGCAGATACTGCATTACTTCAAGCATGGGTTGAAAAATAAGTTCGGTGTACGGGCGCTTCCAACGTGGATCCTTCGCGCTTGTCAGCCATTTCTTGGCTTCAGCCTCAAAATCTTCGACCGACATGCCGGTCAGGGTCGCGACAAGAATTTTCTCAAGGTCGCGCAATGACAACCTCGCAATGGCTTCGCGTTTACCTGAGAGAACGGTCTTGAACGGCTCAACGTTCTTGAGCTTCGGATCCTTCTCTACGACGGCAGGTACGCGGTCGAGGCAATAGATGATTTGCGAATAAATCGGGTGCTCGACCCACAGCGTGCCGTCCTGGTCGAAGGCCGCGATGCGGTCCTCTGGCGGCACGAATTTAGGGCTCGACCGGTCCGTTGTGGCTCGCACAAACTCAAGGATTGCCTGTTTCGCAGGACCATCGTTCCATGAACCCAACTGGCCGTCTTGACTCGTTTGGGCTCGGGCAACGGCTGAGAACGGCACCCTGGATAAAGCTGGAAGCAATGCCAGGCCTGAAATCAGTGCACGGCGGTTGATGTTCGGCGACCAGCGGTCGGATGTCATTTCGACCTCCTGCAATCTTGAAAAATAGCTGAGGAAGCCTGCTGACTGGTGGCTTCCGTCCTTCATTTTTCCACACTTCATCCGGCCCTCAAATTGCCCAAAGAGGCATGTCGCGGCCGGCCGCTCCCCGCATGGGCAAAAGCCGTCAAGTTTTTGGCCGCAAATGCCAAGACGGCAGTGATGCCGCGCTTTAGACACGGGTCAAATTTCAAAAATCAGGAATGTTTGGGTGTCAAAGGTACCTCACATAGTCATCATTGATGACGATGGCTCCGTTCGCGATGCGACGAGCAATCTCTTGCGTGCGCTTGGTTATTCTGTTGCAGTTTTCAGCTCGGCCGAAGAATTTTTGAAATCAAACACAATTCAAAACGCATCCTGTTTAATAACAGACGTGCAAATGCCGGGAATGAGCGGTGTTGAATTTCAGCAGCACGTTTTGGCTGCTGGCCATAGGACACCGATTATCATCATGACGGCATGTCCCACCGACGCCTTGCGTGCTCGTGTCATGCAAAAAGGCGCGGTCGGCTTCCTGACCAAACCGCTGTGCCAGCAGGAGCTCCTGACCGCCCTAGATCGGGTGCTCAATCTGGCTCGTTAAACGGACGACACAGATTACTGCAAGCAACCGCCGTTCAGGGAAGTTCGGACAGTTCAATTGCTAGCGGCTGGACCGGCACCGAAACGACGTTAGGCGATCCCCACGCGGTTGAAATTCGGATGACCCCAAATGGGGAGCCGAGGGCCTGAGTCATCACGGTACTTATGACCGCAACGATGCGGCCTTCGCAATCGAACACCGGCGCACCAGACGCGCCGTGATCGATCACGAGACGGTTTTCCCCCTCAAAGACTTCGAGAAGCGCGCTGCCCGCCAGGTTGCCATCATCGACGTATTGCACGAACCGCCCAATCACCGAGCGGGGGTTGCGATCGAGAGAAACGAGCGTCACGACGCGATCTTCTGGGGCGAGCCGGCCCGTACGGATTGCAATGCTCTGTGCGGTGGCGATGGCGGTTTGCAATTTAAGCACCGCCAGTCTTTCAACACGGCCGTCTAGCCAACGATAGACACGGACGGAAACCGTTTGATTGTCGCCGATCTTGAGCAACTTCCAATCCTCGGTTGAAAGTCCCATCGCGTTGGCAACATGTTCAACTGTGACAATCGTGGTCGGGGATCGGAACCAGCCCGCGCCCTGGATGCCAATCACGCCTGGGCGTTGGCTGAGACGCTCCGTTTCATCAAAATGTCGTGTGATCGTCACGGTCGAACGCGCCAGCAGGGCCGCATCGGCGCAGGATGTTTCCGCGCAGCATTGGACAGACAGCAGCAAAAAAAACGTCAGGACATAGAAAATGCGCTCTCGCATTGCGATAACTGCCTCTCCCCACCCTGAGAGAACGCGCAGAATCAGCAATGCGACAAGAAAATTTGAAACTTATCCGAAGAATTTTATCGTGCTGCAGTGCGTTACGAGCAGAACGTTCTAGTTTCCCGCCGCCCGCGTCAGAATAGTGGCCATAAACTGCATTGGTCTTTGGCCTGCTTTTCCTGCCTGGTTCTGCAGCTCGCGATAGACGGCCGGTGGAAGTGGAACATTCGCAACGATCAGGGTACCGGACGGCATATCGGCGGACAGTTGCTGTTGGAGGATTGTATCGAACTGCCGCATGCGCGCCCATTTCTCGGAGGGCGTCAGCCCCTGCGTAGCAGCGACAACATGGCAATACCCTGCAATGGCGATGTTGGTCAGTTCCGCATAAGAAATATTGGGTTCCAGCATCTGCAACTTGTTGACGGCATCGTTGATTTCTTTGGCGAGTTCGACGTTGTTTGCAGAAACAGCCATCTTGATTTGAAGGTCGGTAAAAAGAGCGGGAAGTGCCTTGCCTCCTAGGTCAGGACAGTCGATCCCGGCCGCACGGGCTGGCGGCGACGCGCAGCAGAGCGAGACACTGCAAAAAACGGCCAATGCCATGCATCTGGACCGATGAAAGCGGGGGACTGATGACGCCGTTACTGCCGCCATTGCTGTGTCAAACATCTGCGCCTCCATTCAAATGTCGCTCCCACTCGCGCAACCGCCAGGGTCAGCGGCTAGTGAACGCTTGGCGGCAGAAACGTCCGGCCAACCAAATGACAACCGCAAGGAGCAACGGGACAATCGGGAGCACGGGTTGACCTTCGCTCGCATTTGAGACGTAGCTCACCACCGCCAGCACCACGATGAGGCCGGCGATCGCTGTTGCCGTCCAATAAACCACCTCTCCAGTGCGCATTGTCGTTGCTTGATCAGCCTCCCAAACTTGCCTTAGTTGGTGGATGGCGGATTGCGGCTGAGCCGTCGCAAATTCTCCATGACCTGATTGACCGTGAAGCTTCCCGGCGTCTGGCGCGGCGGGAACTGCTGGAAGCTTGCCAGATGCTCCGCCACGATTGCCTGCGCTGGCACAAACACAAAGGCGTGCTCCACAAACCATTTCACGTAATCGCCCGCCTCATAATTCGCCCGTTCAAACGGGTCGGAGCGCAGGTTGAACAGTTTCGGCGTTCGCAACGGAACGAACGGTGTCATCCAGACTTCGAGGCCGTGCGCTTGCTGCTCCATAAACACAGCCTTGTATTGGTCATAGCGCAGACCGGCCAAATCACCATCGTCAGTCCAGTAGAAGAACTCGCGGCGCTTGCCGGGACCTTTGCCATTGATCAGCTCGCGCTGGTCATAGCCATCAAGATGCACTTTGAAGTTTTTGCCGGCAGCAACATAGCCTTGCAACAGCATGTTCTTGATATCCGGCTCGCCGACAGCCGCAACCAACGTTGTCACCCAATCCTCGGCGGAGAAAATGTCGTTGATTTCGGTATGCGGGGGCACTTGGCCGGGCCAACGTATGATAGCAGGCACGCGGTAGCCGCCTTCCCAATTAGTATTCTTCTCGCTCCGGAACGGCGTCGTGCCACCGTCGGGCCACGAGAAGGTCTCCGCGCCGTTGTCCGTGGTGTAGATCACGATCGTATTGTTGGCGATGCCGAGATCATCGAGCTTTTTCAGAAGTTGCCCGACCTGTCCGTCATGCTCGACCATTCCGTCGGGATAAATTCCAAGTCCTGTCTTGCCCTGGGACTCGGGCTTGAGCCTGGTCCAGATGTGCATGCGGGTCGGATTGAACCAGACGAAGAACGGCTTCTTGTCTCGATTCGCTTTGTCAATGAAGTCGTTCGTCGCTTTAAGGAACTCTTCGTCGATCGTCTCCATCCGTTTCTTCGTGAGCGGTCCGGTATCCTCGCATTTCTGCTTGCCCCAGGGCCCAAAACGCGGATCATCTCCCGGCGTGTCGGTGCTGGTTGCAACACACTTGAGAACGCCGCGTGGACCAAATTGCGCTTTGAACGCCGGATTCTTGGGATAGTCCGGGTGCTCCGGTTCATCTTCGGCGTTCAAATGATAGAGATTGCCAAAGAATACGTCGAAGCCGTGAACCGTCGGTAGAAATTCGTTGCGGTCGCCGAGATGATTTTTGCCGAACTGCCCGGTTGCGTAGCCTTGCGGCTTGAGCAGCTCGGCCATTGTCGGGTCCTTGTCGGATAAGCCTTCCTTTGCCCCCGGCAGCCCAACCTTGAGAAGCCCCGTACGCATCGGGCTTTGGCCAGTGATGAATGCGGCGCGCCCGGCGGTGCATGATTGCTGGCCGTAATAGTCGGTGAAGATCGCGCCTTCGTTGGCGATACGATCAATATTGGGCGTGCGGTATCCCATCTGACCGCGGTTATAGGCGCTGATGTTCCAGTAGCCGATGTCGTCGGCCATGATCACAAGAATGTTTGGCTTTCGCGCCTGGGCATCAGCCGGAGCCACGCCGCAAAAAGTGCTCGCCGCGAGGAATGCGGCAAAGCCATAAAGCCTGACCGTGTGTTTGAAGCTCATGGTCATCTCCGGACACGCAAGTCCAACCCATCCTTTCCTCAAGGAGCGGCTTGCAGCTTGAGCGACGAAACACCGAGCGCGACATTGACAGCGATTGAGCCTTCCAATGAAACGGGTTGCAGCGCAAAAGTGCGGGCCGATCCCCCAACCAACACGTTAGCTCCCGCGCCGAATCCGGCGCCGACATCTGCGGAGACGCCGACATATTCCCCGGCGAGCGCGCCGGCGGGAATTCCGACCGTCGGCGCCAGCACGGTCCATCCCAAGACGCTGGCAGCGGTGATCCCGATGTCGATCCCGACCGTGTTAAGTGCGCCCCAATACATCTGCGGCGGGCTCGAATTATTCGGTTTGTAGCGGCACTCCATCGACTGATGACCGGCGATGACGAAACCGATGCTCGGATTGACCCTGCATGAGAGCAGACCGACTTGCGTCCAATTTCCCGGCGCTTGCGCGGGTGCCGGAATGACATAGGTCAGAGGGAGAACAAGCAATGCGAGGAATAAGCGGACGAGAAACATCATGTGGCTCCCTTTCCGGATTCTTCCCTGGAAAACGTTTAGAGTCCGCCAAATCGGTAATTCAGGCCGGCGCGCACCTCGCTGTGATGTGAGATGTCGAGTGATGCCGCGGTGAAATAGAGATACTCAAGCTTGGCACTCACGTTTTGGGTGATCCCATATTCAACGCCACCCCCGAGGACTGCGCCCACTTGCTTGTCGGTGCCCGAGCAGTTGATAATTCCGAATGTCCCGCATGACGTGCCAAGCAACGGGTTGAACGTGGTTTTGGCGCCGAGCAATGCGAGGCCGCCCGTTGCGTAGAACAGCCAATTATCGTTGGCATAGCCAACGCGCCCCCTGGCCGTTGCTTCCCAGTCGATTTTGGTGGTCGCGTTGATGGCGCCACCAACGGGCACGCCGAGAATGGCGGGAGTGTACGTGGCGGAACCTTTCAGGCCGGCCCAATCGAGATCCACCTCAAAGCCCAGAACGACATGGCCTGATTGAATTTGTGCGCCGGCCGTGCCGCCGGCCACCCCGCCGGAAAATTTAAGCGAAGCATCGTCGAAGCGGTTCGTAATCACGTTGAGTGGGTCCTGGTGTCCCCAGCCGCCGCCGCCGTTCAAGCCGAAGTAGATGCCTGTCCAGTTGTAGACAGCCGTCGGACTGAACACCGGCGCAGCCGCTGGTCGCTGCGGCAGATCAGCCGCGGCGGCACTTTCAGCAAGCCCGAGTACAATTGCGGTAACGAGCGTCAATCCGGCTCGCATCATGATTGTCTCCGCGTCACATCGAATGGAAATTCATTGTCACAGTTAGTTGCGGGCGCCCTTCATGGACGCCCGCAATACTTCGCGCGTCATTCACCCGCGTGACTGACTGACTTCATTTCCTTCACCTGCTGCATGACCTGCTCCAGGTTGTAACTGGCCGGGTTCTGCAGCGGCGGGAACTTGATGTAAGTCTCGAGCTCCTTCAGCCACAATGCCTGGCCGATCGGCAGCATGTTCCAGTCATAAATGTAGGCGGTTGACGGAGAAGCAATCGCGCCGCCCTGGCCCAACAAAGTCTTGACCTGTTGGCCGATCGAAGTCTCGAATGGATCGCGTTTGATATTGACGACCTGGGTCCAGTGGTACGGGACCACGCCAGTTAGAAAACCCTGTGGGGCATCAGACACCATCGCGAAGTACATCTTCCAGTTCTTGTAGCGGACCGCGGAAGGATCCTTGCCGGAATAGTAGAAGAATGTATCGCGCGCCGATTTGTCCGACTTTCCGGTCAGATAATCGATCTGGTTCACGCCATCGAGCGTCGTCTTGACGATCCCCGGATATTGACCCGCCTCGATCTGGGCCTTCAGTGCATTGCCCTTCGGGCCGCCGGCGATCTCGACGAATGTCGGGAGCCAGTCGAGCGAAGCAAAAGTGTCGTTTTTGATGGTGCCGGGCTTGATGACGCCCGGCCACCGGATCACCATTGGAGCACGCATGCCGCCCTCCCAGGTGGTCAGCTTGCCACCCTTGAACGGGGTGGTGCCACCATCCGGAAAGGTGATGGTCTCGGCGCCATTGTCGGTGGTGAAGACGACGATGGTGTTGTTGGTCTGTCCCATGTCGTCGATTTTCTTGAGCACGAGGCCGATGTTGTCGTCCATCTGCTTCATGCCGGCTTCGTTGACGCCCCAGTCCTTGCCGCCGGGTTCACCCACCATCGCCAGGTATTTGTCGGACAAAACAGTGGTGATGTGCATGCGCGCCGGGTTGTACCAGACGAAGAACGGTTTGTTGGTCTTCTTGGGATCGTTGCGGTCGAGGAAATCGATGACCTTCGCAGAAATCTCCTCGTCCACTGTTTTCGACCGGTCCAAGGTCAGTGGGCCCTGATCCTGGCAAGTCTGGTTCTTCGACGAGCCATCGGAGGATTTGCACCAGATCACCGGGCGTGGAGGCATCAGGCATATGGTAGTTCTGGGATCCACAGCGCCAGGAACCTCGGCCAACCCGGGGACCGGTGTGTTCTTGCATGGCGGCGCGACGGTCTGCTGCGTTGGAGTCTTGTTAATGTCGGGGAAGCTCACGCCCTGCATGGCGTCGAGGTGGTACAGATAGCCCCAGAATTCCTGGAAGCCGTGGGCGGTCGGCAAGGCGTCAGTGTGATCGCCCAAGTGGTTCTTGCCGAACTCGCCGGTCGTGTAGCCGAGATCATACAGGAACTTAGCGAGTGCCGGTGTGCCGGGCTTCAGATAGGTTGGGCTGCCGGGCAACTGCGGCGGGATCATACCGGTACGCAGCGGGTGCATCCCGGTAAAGAAGGCGTTGCGCCCCGCCGTGCAGCTCTGCTCGGCGTAGTAGTCGGTGAACAAAGCGCCTTCATTTCCGATTTTGTCGATGTTCGGTGTCTCTCCAACCTGTAGCCCGCGATGATAGATGCTCGGCTGCATCCAACCGATATCATCGCCCATGACAAAGAGGATGTTAGGCTTGCTCTGTGCTTGTGCGGACGCCTGTTGAGGCGTGCCGGTCGCGGCAATAAACGCCGCGAACAAACTGAGCGCTAGCGTTCGAAGGATTTTCATAGCCGGTTTCTCCCAGTGCAGAGATGGTAAAAAGCGTTGTGCGTTGCCCCGAGGTAAAGAGTCCGTCACCTCCTGCCATCCTCACATCGGCGCGGCACTGGTTGAACTGCACATAGGGGAAGGTCGCGATTTCACGATCCGCATAAAGAGTTGCGATTTCCGATGTTTAGAGTATCTACGTTTAGGGTATCGACGAAATACAGCGCTCGACACACTGCGGTGTTTCAATTCACGCTGTGCAGGCTTTCGTGATTGCATCCCCTAACTGTTTAGCCTGGAAAGGCTTGTGCAGAAGGGCGATGCAGCCGGTCCGAAGTGCAGTTTGACACGTAGCGTCGTCTTCGAGCGCCGTCATGAATATAACCGGAAGCCCGGAATGAGTAGAATTCAGTAGCCGTCGCAATTCAATCCCCGACAGTCCACCAAGATTGATGTCGAGCAGTAGACAATCGGCTTGATCGGCGGCTCCGCTTGCGAGAAATTCTTCTGCCGAGCCAAAGAGCGATGCCCGAAAGCCTTGCGCAACCAATAATTCCTCAGTTGCTTGAAGGATGCTCGCATCGTCGTCCACGACAGCCACGGTCGTGTGTCGCTGTTGCATCTTTTCCCCGTGCGTAGTCGGAATCCGTCAATTGACTTAGTCTGACAGAAATCGCGCGCAGGGAGACCTTCCTCTTTGGGAAGGATGGAGTTGTTCTGAAGCTATAATGTGGTTTGGGAATCAAACGACCGTACTGTATCGAATCTCCCGTTTTTAAAGGGCAATACGCCGTTAGCTTCCGACAGCATTCCCAGGCGCTCGGCAATCAAGGCAAGCTCGGCCAGAGAGCGGACCTTGAGCTTCTGCACAAGCTGGTGGCGATGCAATTTCACCGTGCGGTCCGATATTCCCATTTCGTACGCAATCTGCTTGTGCGGCTTTCCTTGCACCAACAGTCCAAACGCTTCTTTTTCGCGCGGCGTCAGTAACTCAAAACGTGACCGAAGATCCGAGACCCGATCGGCTTGCGCCTGCGTCGCATGGCAACGCGCAAGCGCCCGCTCGATCGCATCGATCAACTTTTCTTTGTTGACCGGCTTGGTTAGAAAGTCTTCCGCGCCGGCTTTTATTGTTTTGACGGTGGTAGGGATATCGCCGTGACCGCTGAGGAAAATAATTGGAAGATGGCATCCCTGCTCGGCAAGATGGTCCTGTAATTGCGGCCCACTGAGACCCGCCATTTTGACATCCAGAAGGATACAGGCGATGCCCCTGCCTTGCATTGTCGAGAGCAATTGCTTCGCCGATCCGTATAGCGAAACCCGGTAGCCACAGGCGCCTAGCAACTCGCCAATGGCGGAGCGAAATGACGCATCGTCATCCACGACGTGAACGATCGGTCGGGGCTTAGTCATGCTCTGCTGCCATGTGTCGCGACGGATCGCAGCTCGATAGACAGGCCGAGGCAGGCAGGTGGCTGCGCATTGATTGCGTTAAGTTCGCCTTGGAAATTCCGCGCCGTAGCGTTGCGCTGACCCACATTGCATCACCCCGAGATCGGCCTTATTTTACTCGGCGCGTCCCGAAAAATGCCGGGAATAACGGTGCTCACGCACAATTGATTGCCTCGATCGCCGATAGGTTGCCCCTAAAGACAATGGCGGGATTCAATTTTTTCACGCACGCTCGCCTCAAGCAGGTTTGGTATTGTGATAAAATGCAAAATGCGCGTTATCCTGCGACCTGCGGACCGAAATGCGCTTGGTACTCTTGGCGGGCGCATGTACTGTCATAAATCTGTCATCGGTTTATCCGCTCTAGGCGCAGACGCCGCCGTGGTGTGCCATAGCAGCCAAAGAAGGCATCACCCAATGCAACTACTACAGCGAAGAGCAATGTGATCAGGCGTTGAACGGTATCGGGGGCGCTGTGCGCCGGTTGGCAGCACCAAAAAACGTGTGGCATGACCCGATTTCACCCGCATGAGCACATTGCGCTCGCTGGCGGCGCGCGCCTGGATCGTCTTTTCAGCACCTAAATGGAACGCGCTAGGTTGGCTTGGCAACCACTTCGTATATGACGCTGCTGCCGCTGTAGAATGGCCGGTAATATGCGCCGCCGTAACGGAAATACGCGATGCCGTTGATATTTTCGTTTTCCGCACCGTCGGGGAGGCTGGTCACCGTTGCGCCAATGGGCGGCGGAATCACTTTATAGCCGGCTGAGACCGGCTCATAGAACGCCCCACCGCAATCGAGTCGCGGAATGGTGCCAACGTAGACGGTCGTGCAGGAGGGCGGAGGCGTGCTAACAACAGCTCCCTGCGGTGGCGGTACGATAACGTACTGTCCGTTCTGCAGCGCGTAGTAGACGCCACTGGCGTACCAATATTGCGCATTGGCAACCGATATCGCCGCGGCGGCGGCCGGCAGCGTTGCAAAGGTGGCGCCAATCGCCATACCGGCGCCGAGTCCGAGCCCGGCATAGTATCCGCCCCAGTGTCCACCCCAGTAATTCCAATTGTTTTCATGATTGTATTGAAGATTGTTCGCCTCGCTCATGCGGTTCTGTTGCAGTGTATTTTCTTCACCGGCACGATTCTGTTGCAGGGTGTTGGCCTCATTGGAGCGCTTCTGCTGCTGCATGCGGTTGTCGAATTCCGGGTGGCTCGACTGAAACGCGTTGCTGCGATCGGCAAAATTGCCGCCGTTTCGGATGCTGCCGAAGCCACCTCGGCCGAAGCCTGAGTCGGCACCGCGATCCAAGAAGCCACCGTCGCCAAAGCGCGAGCCGCCAAGACCGCCGCCGCCAAAACCACCGCCCCGGAATCCACCGAAACCGCCGCCGCCAAATCCGCCGTGGAATCCACCAAATCCACCACCCCCGCCACGGAAGCCGCCGAAGCGCGCGACCGCCCGTTCACTCGCTGCCACGAGAACCAGAGCAATCGCGGCACAGACAAGGGCACCGGTTGTCAGGTTCGTTGTGGTTGCCAGCCTCCGCATGACAGTGCTCCCTCTCATTGTTTGGACCCGGTGCTGGCGGTGGCCGTCGCGAACGGAATTTTTCGCGCGGTTACTGGTATGTCAGGCGTGAAAATCGAAACAGCAATCCGTGGAGCGAAATCCCAATCGCGGAAGACCGCACTAAATTGGGGCAATGACGGATTGTTCTTGTAGGTGATCACCAGTTTGCACGGTACGAGCTGCGGCCCGGTATCAATCCAGATCTGCCAGTCGATATGCTTTTCGACGAACGCAAGCCCACGGCAGCTTCGACCATCTATTTGGGTTTCACCAGTCGGGAAACCAAATTGCGCCATTCCACGTAGGCTCTTGTATGGATCGTTATAGAAAAAATCGACCAGAGGCGGCGTGAAATTGAGCTGGCTGAATAGCTTGTCCAGCATGCCATCGATGGCCGGCGGAGCAATATCGGTCGCATAGAATGATGTTTCGGAGTCATAGATTGTGGCGCTTTTGCCATCGTACCAGAACTGCCGATTGCCGAGATCGCTGCTCCATTCGACATAAAGCCCGTTCGGTCGTTGCAACGCGACGTCCTCGGTCGCCGAGAACTGCAATTTCTGACCGGTAGGCAGCACATGATCGAACATTACGTCAGCGTGGAAAGTGAAGCGTTCGGCCGAACCGATATAGGCACCCATTTGCTTGAGCAGACGGTCTGCGGCTTCGGCTACCGCTGGCGCTGATGGAGATATTGCAGCAACGCTTCCAGGCGCGGGCGGTTTGCTTTGAGCTGACACCTGTGACGCCAAGGTGACAAGGACAACGGCGATAACACAGGCACCGCATACTGCGGCGAGAAAACCGCGTGGTCGCCGCCTGAAGGCATTCCGTTTAAGTCCAGTATTTTCTTGCATTATCCCCACTCCGATCTACTCGAAGATTTTCTTCCACGAGCAATGAAGGCGAAACTGTCCTTTGGGGCAGCCCCCAGTTTTTCACGTGTCAGCTGTGAGATTCGCGCAAGAAGGCTCCGCTTGTGCAGGTCAGAAATTGACCGGGTAAAGCCAATTGAACCAGGAATGCGCCCGGATCGATATTTTGCGCAATGCAGCCCAGGAACCATGTTCCCCGCTGGTATAAATTGCAGCCGAGCCTTGTGCGCCAATGGGAAATTTTGACTGCTCCGGGTCTTCCATCAAGATTTTCACAGCATACTGACCTTGCGGGATGTTCGGCGGTGGCTGCTGGAATTTTGGAATCTCGTCGCTCGGAAGATATTGGCCTGATCCGTTCGCGCGCCAGATACTGTCGACCTTGCCGGCAAAAATTTGCCCGGGATAGAGGTCAAACGCGGCCTCGACCGGCTGCCCGGGACGGACATATTTGAGATTCTCCTGATAAAATGTCGCAAGTAAGTAGCGATCCGCATCGGCGATCAGTGCTGCGATCCCGCCGATGCGGTAGATCCCAGATACCATGCCCGGCCGCACCTGCAGGTTGATGATGCGGCCGTCTTCGGGCGCAACAAGAGTTGTATTGTCAAGATAGTACTGCGCTTGCCGCAGTTGGGCCTCGATGGCTGCGACCGATGTATTGATGCCTCCAATCTCGGAATTGTACTTCAGACGCGCGCGCGCAAGCTCGCCTAACGCCTGATCTCTTGTGGCTTCCGCAGTGCTAAGCCGAGTTGCCCACTGCACGACATCCTCCTCGCGTACCGCACTCTCCTGCGCCAGCTTGTCGAACAAGCCCTTTTGGTAGCGAACGTAGTCAAGCTCGGCCTTTGTTCTGTCGGCCTTTTGGCTCGATATGTCCACGTCCGCTTTCAGAACGTCGACGTTTTGTTTGGCCTCCACGAGTTGTGCCTTGATCTGCTCGACCTTGTATTCGTAGGGACGCCGGTCGAATTGGAAAAGCGGCTGCCCCTTTTTGACCAACGTATTTTCCTCGACCAGCACAGCGGTCACCAAGGTCGGTTCTGGAAGGCGTGGGATAAGCTGAATGGTGTGCTGAACGATCGTGGCGTTGGCGGAATTTGGCGTAACGAACCTCAAGCCGATGATGAACACCAGGAACAGATGGATTACAAAAAAGCCAAAGACGATTCCCCAGCCCGGTGTAAGTCTTAGCAATTTCAGCTTGAAGAAGATCAGCCAAAACAGCGCGCAAGCGAAAATGATGACAAGGATGGCAACGATCATGACGCCGGGCTTTGGTTGGAAGGCTCTGCCGACATTGATGGCGCGCCCTTCAGTCGGGCAATCATTGCGTCGGTCTCGCGCCGCTCTTCCTCGGGAAGGTAGCGAATATCGACCACCGTCGTGGGTTTGAAGGCCCACATCAGCGCTTGTATCCAAGGCACCACGGCGAGGAATCCGATCCAGCCCATCAGGTTGACGGCATCGGCTTCCGGATGTTTGCGAGCAATGGCGACGCGGCCCGGCAAGCCCAGAACGAACACGGCAGCGATCAGAAAACAGATGACAATGATAAAGATCGCAAGGAACGTCACGTAGTCCCAAAAGCCGATGTGAAATCCCAGCAATGCCTGCATCGTTTTCCTCCAAAATTCTTGTGACTGCTACGCCAGCCGGTCTTGCGTTACGGCTTCTCCCCTGCTTCCGATCCACCAGAACGCCGCCACCACGCCGGCAACGACCCCTGCCCCAAGCAGCACAATTAGGGCGGCTTCATCGATCCAGGCAATCGCCGGCACAAAAAGCGCCATGACCAAACCGAGGATGCAGATTTCCCGAGAGGGAATGTGCACACCCGCCACGAACGTTCCGAGCGCCAGCAGGAGAAGGATAGCCAGGCCGGTTGCATCGGCGTTCAGCATGTCCTGCACGCTGGGCAGCAACAGCAGATTCATGGCAACGAAGAAGGCCAGCCAATGAGCGGTCTGCGTCCAGATCAGGCGCAGCTGAGCATTCTTCGCGCGGGCATGGCGCCAGCCGCTCCAGATGCAAAGGGCCGCGGTCACCGGCGCAAGAAACTCCCAATATGCGATCGTCGGCCGTTTCGTGATGCTCGTGTACGCCACGCCGACCATTGTGAGAACCAGCACAACGCCATAAGGCAGTTCCCTAAACCAGATACTGGCCAACCATCGTTTTTGCGCCGGTGTTGTCACGACCGGTTTATCGTTTGGCGCTGAGCTCGCATCACTCATGACTGTCCCTCATGTCGCAAGTCTGCTCCGGTCCGAACTATCGCGATGCCCTCCAGCCCGCAGTGCGCAGACGCCGGACCAAAAAGCTCAATGCAAAGGCGAAGCAAGCAGCGACGAGCACGCTTGCGACGACCTTGGTATGGTGTGCAAGTGCAACAATCAGATTGAAACGTTCCGCGAAATAGGCAGGGGCAAACACCCAAACCATCACCCAGAGTGCCGCGCCGCAGGCATCGACCAATGCGAAGCGCCACCAGGGCATTCCCAGAATGGCCGCAACGACGCCGTTGAGTTGGCGCAGGATGCTAAAGAATCGAGCGAACAAGACCGTCGCTGTGCCTTTGCGGCGGTATATGTCTTCGATCCGTACGAAGCGCTCGGCGGTGAGACCGATCTTCGACCCATAACTCAGAATTATGCCCCGCCCCAGCTTTTTGCCGATCAGATAGCCGAGGTTGTCGCCAATGACGGCGCCGACCCACGCAAATATCAAGAGTGCCGGCAATGACATTTCGCCGCGACCGGCCAATATGGATGCAAATATCAGTAGCGACTCGCCGGGGACGGGCGCACCGATTGCCTCGATGGCCAGGATCAGCAGGACAGCAAAAGCCCCGTCGTGGCGGACGAAGCCTTCCAGGCCTGCAACAAGTTGCCCAATGTCCTCCACCGCCCTGCCTCATCGCGCGCTGCCGTATGCCGCTGATGCCATCGACGGCTGCTGGCAGCCCATGCATTGGCTTATCCAAGCTTGCACCGGGCTATGCGGATTCAAACTGCACTTAGGGGAAGAAAAAAGTGCGCACTTAACCTTTATTGATAGCCTCCACTCAGCATAGCCCACGCAACTGTGCAGATGATCGCAATCCCGACGAGGCCGACGAGTACCATCTGAAAGCGACTGGCCCTGCCCTCGCTTAATCTCAGCATCGGATCCGGTTCAAACTCACTCCCCATCCGCATATCGGAGCCGACAGACGTCGCCCCTGGTTGACGTTTGTCTTCTTGCATTCTGATCTCCCTGAGATCAATCGCCGTTTCGAATAACCTCATACAGACATTCGGCGGCATCAATTGCACAAAGGGGAAGACAACAGACAGTGATGGTTTTCCTGACAGAACCGTCGGCGTTGACGGTATGGCGATGCCGTCAAAGGCAAATAAATTGAGATGTATGTGACTCACGAGCTTTTTGGGCTGCTGGCGCAACCATCGTCTCCGACACATCCAGCTTTGGAGGCACTCATGCGAAGAGTGCTTAATGTTCTCCTGGCCGTCGCCGCAGTCTCGATCAGCATAATCAAAGGGGTCGTTGCGAAGAACGACTTTCACAATGTCATTCTGGTGGACGGTCTTCACAGTGGCGTTACCAACTGACATGCGGAATTTTCCCGTCTCGCTGGTCCGTTGCCTTGAGCATTCCGGTACGGAAGGAGCACGCATCGTCGACTAAATCGCGCCCGGACACCTCGTCGTTTCGTTTGATAAAAACCTCCTTCCCCTAAGGACAATATCGCACGCGCGGATTTCTCGACATCACTAGATGCGTCACTGCTCCTTCGGTCTGGACATGCCTCCTCCCGTCCTCAGGGATGTCGGATCGGCGATCAACGGCCGGAGACCCCCGGCTCCGGCCTTGGTCGCAAGCGGAATACTGATGGTACTGGCGTTAAGAATGGAGGAACTATGGGCTCGCTACGATGCAAATTTGTAGCGCGGACGGTCGCGATAGCAATTATAACGGCCACCGCGGCGCTGTCTCAGGCAGCAGACGCGAGAAGCTGGCGCAGTGGCGGCTATTATGCCGGTAACGGCCGTTGGGTTAGCGGTGGCCATTGGTACGGTCGCCCAAATTGGCGGGTAACGCGCTGGGCCGGTAGTTACTGGCGTGCTGGCCCATGGTGGGCCGGTAACTGGGGTTGGGGAGCCCCGGCTTGGGGAGTCGCAACAGGCCTGGCGGTCGCGGCTCCTTACTACGCCGCGCCCTACTATGCCGGCCCTTACTACCGCTGTAACCCGTACTACTACGGCGCAGGGGCTTGTGGCTCGCGCGTTATCTACTACAGCAACGACTACCCAATACTTTACGTCTGGTGATCGCGAGATAGCTTTCTTCGCCGGTCACCAGTCGTCGTTGCGAGAAGCCAACTTATTCCCCTTGGCCGCAGAAATCGACGCATTGGGACTGGCATCCGTTTGGATGTCAAACGTTCGGAAATGATTTAAGACAAATAGCCGAATTGCAGACGAGAGATTTTTGCCACTGCGGCCTTCGGCTATCTTTGCTACCAGCTTTGACGTCTTCACATTTTTCTGTGCTGCTATTAATCGCAAGGCGTCCCAGAAATCATCTTCAAGGGATACACTGGTCTTGTGCCCATCCAATATCACGGAGCGTTTTGTTATTTGTGTGCTCACGACCTGCATCCAATGATTTACTGCGAACTGTTAAGGCGATTGGGGCCTTGACCAGCAATCACCCGCGGTGACGTTCCAAACGCACCTGTTCGTGCAGGAAGAGCGAGCGCCATAGCCAATACAAATAATGCGTGAGCAATAATTGAGAATTTCCGCAGGTGCCGAACATTTGCGCACTCGCGCTTGTGATTCCGATGAGAGAACCCACAGAGCCAGCGCGAGCGAGACAATTAGAACAAGCGTGCGGAATATGTTCATGGATAGTCTCGCTACGTCGGCGCGCCCGGCAACAAGGCCACATCGGATCAACTTGGGGCGAAGACGTTTAAAGCTCGTCGTTTGTGATCGGATCAATTTCACAAACAGCATCATGCACTTGTTAGGCATCTTCAATTGCCTAAAGGGGAAGGCTCTCGAGCACTGAAGTTACCGGAGCGGCAATCGATTGAAGTCCGGCTTTCTTCTGCGCCTCACTTTCGTGATATTAAGCAGCGCAGAGGTGGGGGATGGCCGCACACGTAATACCGAAAGAAACTCCGATCTCGCTGCTAGATCTTTCAGCGACAGCGCAACAGCGTCGCATTGTTTTCGCAGTCGCAGCGGCCCTGCTCGCGGCATTTGCAATTTCGGCCCCGTTCGCGAATGTGCAGCTACCGCGGTATGGCGGTTACCTGCCCGCCATCGAATCGATGGTGTTCGTCAATGACCTCATCACGGCGATCCTGTTATTCACCCACTATTCGATAAGCCCTTCACGCGCCGTTTTGGCACTCGCGGGCGGCTACCTTTACACGGCGCTGATTGTCATTCCGCATATCCTTACATTTCCCGGGGCATTCACGCCGACTGGATTACTGGGTGCTGGTTCACAAACGAGCGCATGGCTATATTACTTTTGGGGCGCTGGGCCGACGGCAGGCGCGATCTTCTATGCGTGCCTGCGCGACTGGGACCGGGCGTTTTGCACACATCAAATATCAACCCGAGCTGTAATCGCTTGGAGCGTCGCATTTGTTGTCTGCTTGACGTTAGGGATTGTTTGGATCGTCACGGCGGAAACCCAAATTCTTCCAACCATCGTGGGTAGCGATGGCCACTACGTTAGTGCAGTGGCCTATCTTGCAAGCCCCCTGGCTATTTCCGTTATGACGATCGCTATTGCGCTGCTTTGGATGGGAGGACGCTCGGTTCTCGACTACTGGCTGATGCTCGCAATTTTCGCGCTCATACTGCAACATATCTACGGGGGTTTTCTTGCCACCGGTCGTTACACTCTTGGCTTTTATGCTTCGCGCGGATTTACGCTTGTGACTTCTCTGGTTGTGCTGGGACTTTTGCTAAAAGAAACGGCGAGCCTTTATGCACGCATCGCTCGCTCAAACTTGCTGCTTGAACGCGAGCGAAATAACAAGTTGACGGATCTGGAAATAATGTCGGCTTCACTTGTTCACGAGATTTCCCAACCCATCGGGGCCATTTCATTGAATTCCGAGACTGCAATTTTATTGCTCGATAAAAGGCCAGCCGATCCGGACAAGGTCCGCGAAATCATCAGCAGGATTGGTTCCGATTGCGCTCGCGTCACTTCGACCGTCAGCAACATGCGCGCGTTGTTTAAACGCGAACTTTCTTCGTCGACCATATGCAACATCAATCACTCGATTAAAGAGGCGCTGGCGTTGGAGCAAATCGAGCTTGATGGTCGTGGGATAGAAGTTCAAGAAGAGCTTGACGAAAGTATGCCCCCTTTGCGGATCGACGCGCATCAATTCCAACACGTTTTGCTAAACCTCATTGGGAATGCTGCCGACGCAATGAATCCTGTGAACGATCGTCGTCGAATCCTGCGGGTCGCGTCGGAGTTGAAGGATTCCAGCGCGATTTTGAGCGTGCGGGATACGGGTGTTGGAATTGCTGCTGAAAACATGGAGAAGATTTTTGAGCCGATGTTTACAACCAAGGCCGCCGGCATGGGCATGGGCCTATGGATTTGTCGCGCTATTGTGGAGTCTTACGGTGGCGAGCTGAAAGCCTGGTCTCGTATCAATAATGGTTCGATCTTTCAGATAATATTGCCAAAGCACGCACACAGCGAGTGACGCAGCCCATAACCGCCTTGTCAGCCGTCGAACCGAGGGCGCGCTGCAATACCCGATACTGAAGTTCCTCATTTGCCTCGCGGCGTCCGCAGCGATCTTCAATGCTTCATCACGTCGAACAAAGCCGTTTCTTTTTCACTCAGTTCAAGTCCTAACGTGGTGTTCTCATCGCACCCCGCCCTTTATCGCGAAGTCTCATCCATGATGAAGGGTGTATTGACGGTCAAGTCATCAATCAAATCCCGCCACCCTCGAGTATCCCCTGCACGCTGCAGTTCGAGGCGAGAGGCCCATTTCCGCTAAAGGCCATGTGTGGATCTAAAGTAGATAAGCCGCATAGGACCTACGGGGCTCTGGCCGGCCCGATTTGCGGGGAGCGCACTGGCTTTGCCATCCCATAAAAGATTGTCACGCCCTGACCACCACAGCGGGTTGAAAGAGCCTCTTCGGGGACGCCAAAGCAGCTATCAATGTCCTGCCAATTGTTCATGACCCAAACGTCGCCCGATGGGCTGACGGCAAGATCGGTCTGCATCTGCAAACCTCCACCAACGTAGCCGCCAGGCGGCGAAATCTGGTCTCCTGTCTTCATTCCTGGCGGGCAGTTTTCTGTACGTACGCCGCAAAGCTGCGTAATCGGGCTATTCGGAGCGGCAAAGTTTGAAATCCAGACGTTGTCGTTGCCGTCAATGGTCGCAGCCCAAGGACCGGGCAGACCGCCGCCCTTGAAAGGCGAGCCGGGATATTCACTGCCGTCGGGCCTTAACAAAGTGACGCTGCCGTCACCACCGCGTTGTTTCGCCATTGCTCGCGCTAAGACTGGATCCGGATTTTCACCGCGCAGTACTCTTACGAGCAGGTCTGCGATCAGCAACCCGCTTCGCATCGAGTTGCCCAGGCGGTTTGTCACCCAAACATTGCCTTGACTATCGATGCCAAGACCACTGCCACTCCAGCCGGTGCCGAACTTTTCTACTTTGCTCGGATCAGATGCGGGAAACCTCGTTACGTGACCGCCAAGCCCATTCGTCACCCAGATTCGGTCCTGTTGATCAATGCCCAGATGGAACGGTCCTACAAATGACTTGCACGGTTCTACGTCACGCCCCTCGCAGATAATCTTGCCCTTGGTCAGGTCGCCTTTGGGAAAGTGAACCAGCTGATTTTTGGTTAGACCCAGGACCCAGACATCAGTGCTGGGTGTAACGATGACGCCCTGCATCAGGCCAAGCTTGCCGTCGAATGTAATGCCTTCCGGTGGTGTCAGCGGCTTGCCGTTCTTGTCGAACACGGCGATCGACTTGCCTCCATAGCTTGTGAGCCAAGCGTTGTCCTTGGCATCGACGGCGGCACCGAAGGTACCTCCTTGCATTCCGCCGCCGGCAAAGCCTGTGGTCTTAGGTGAGAGCGGACGGCCATTGGGGTCGAACTTGCTGGCATTGCCTTGCCAAAGGTTGTCTTGGCCTTGCCAACCCACTGTGAAATTGTCGCCGACCCAAAGATTGCCTTCGCTGTCGAACATGGCTTTGCCGCCAGCGCGATAGCCTCCGCCGTCAAACTTCAGCGGCAGCACCCATGCGCTCGGCGGGTAGCTGAGATACGGCATGAACGGCACTGCGCGCATCGTCTTGCCGGCGGGAACCGAATAGAAATCATCAATCAGTGCAAAAAGTTTCTCGGGCTGATACCACGGATAGCGAGCAATCGACTGAGCCGCACTGAGCGTGTCGGTGGGAGCGGCGCCGTTGGGCGGCGTCGCCGCCGCGAACAGCTTGTTGCACGCCTCCGCAGTCACGCGGGTCACGCAGCCGGAGAGCACGTCCGCCAGCGTTGCAAAGTTTGCCATCGTGGGAGTTTGACTGCTGTTGAGCGAGTCCTGAATGGCGTTGCCCCAGCCACCGGTCTCAAGATTGACGAAGTTCGGCACGTTGCCGGCCGCAATTTTCAGGCCGAGCGAGTTGCCTTTGATTGCATCGCCATCAAGAAACTGCGCGTGTGTCCATACAGAAGCAATCGTCGTCATCTCGTTGACAACAACGTTAGATGGAATCTTATTACCAAGCACAGCCAACAAAGCGATGCTGGGGTTTTCTCCGCCAGCAGCATTAGCCGAAGGTCGGCCACCTTTCGCGACCAGATAAAGATTGGCACCTTGACCGTCCGCGGTAAGCGTAAAGCGTCCATCAGCGCCAGTCCGAGTTTGTGCGAGTTGTCTCGGTGCATTGGCGCCTTCGGCCCACAACGTAACTGTGGATCCGCCGATGGGAGCCCATCCTCCGAGGACCTGCCCGTTGATGTTGTCGGCTGCAAATGCGGGCGCAAGTAGCGCCCCAAAAGCGATCAATGCCCCAATGCAACGGCGAGCAAATGATAAGCGAGGATTACAACGAACATGCGCTTTCATGGAGTCGTCCCTCCGTGTTGCGGTCACAATGAATAGGACGTCCAACCGGAAAACTGATGGGTCGTCCCCAACTCACAGTTCGACGGGCCGGCCGTAGGGTCTTGCAGTCAGACTCACCTGTAAACTGCCCAATGGGGAATCTAGCGCCGCATATACAAACGGTATGTAATGCCGTCATAGCGCACACATTCCTGGTTCGGTGTGTCTAGAAGGTGACAGCCAGCGACGACCGTTTGTACTTTAATCCGGCCGAAATCGTGCCGCTGTTTGGGGACCGCGCCATGACAAAGCTGCTCCTAGCGAGCACCGCGCTTGCGGCACTTGCTATAGTCGTTAGTGCTCATGCCGCCGACATGCCGACTAAGGCGCTGCCTGCACCAGTTTCCCCACCGCCATATAACTGGTCCGGATTTTATGTCGGCGCGAATTTTGGCGGAGCGTGGACCAACGGCAGCCTGAATATTCCAAACAACAATTTTTACGGCGGCCTCACTCAGTTCATCGGCGGTGTTCAGGCTGGATATAATTTTCAAGCCGGTCATCTGTTGCTTGGCGTCGAAGGTGAATTCGACGGCGCAACTTTCAGCCATCCCACTCTGCCGAGCCCGACACTCGGCTCGGTGAGCCAGCACTGGATCAGCACAGCGGCAGGCCGCATCGGCCTCGTCGAGGATCGTTGGCTGATGTACGCAAAGGTGGGCGGCGGCTGGGTACACAGCAACGCAATCCTGAATTTTCCGGGTGTCAGCTGGAGCGCGTCAAACACAAGCTCGGGCTGGCTTGTTGGAGCCGGCCTCGAATACGGATTCAAATCGCATTGGACGGTCAGGCTCGAATACGATTTTATTTCACTGGCTAACTGGACATCGCCCACAATCCCTTCCGTACAGTTGAACCGCGATGTCCAGATGGTCAAAGCCGGTATCAACTACAAGTTCGAGCCCGGCTTACCCGATATAGCCGCACCGAAACGCGCTCGCGGGCCCTCAAAGCCTCCGGAAGAAGACGAAGATCTGGCCAAAAAGTCACAGAACCCGATCGCGGACCTCGTCAGCGTTCCATTCGAAGGCAATAACAATTTCCACACCGGACCGTTCAACCGCTTCCAAGAAGTCTTCGACATTCAGCCAGTCGTGCCGCTGCACATTAACGAAAGCTGGAACCTGATTGCCCGCACTATCGTGCCGGTCATCAGTCAACCCAGCCCGATATTCAACAGCAACACGAATGGAATTGGGGACATTACCGAAGAATTGTTTCTGTCGCCGCTAAACTCAGGCCCTCTGATCTGGGGCGTCGGTCCGGTCTTCACCATTCCGTCCGCGACCGATCCCATACTCGGGCAGGGAAAGGTGCTGCTCGGTCCAACCATCGTCTTGCTGACGACGCCCGGACATTGGGTGATCGGTGTATTGGCCAACAATCAGTGGTCAGTTGGCGGCGATCCATTGCGGCGAAGCGTGAATGAGATGCTCGTGCAGCCGTTCATCAACTACAACATGGCTCACGGGTGGTACCTGAGCACGTCACCTGTTATCACCGCTAACTGGCTGGCGACGCCGGGCCAGCAGTGGACAATCCCTGTTGGCGGCGGCTTTGGTCGCGTGTTCAGACTCGGCGATCAGCCCGTCAATGCCTCGATTAAGGCCTATTATAACGTTGAGCGTCCTACGGGGGCGTCAACTTGGTCTCTGGTCACCACACTCACGCTGCTATTTCCGGAGAGGTGAGCAATGTCTGGACAACACAATCAGCGGCGATGATACCCCGCCAAGCATAGGGCGGCTGCAAGAATAGGCGACGCAAACGTAAGTAGCCATTGGGGGGCATATGTTTCATCGTTCATGGATATCGATAGGCTTTGCTAGCCTAGTAGTGGCACTGAGCATTTCCAAAGCCGCAATGGCCGCGGACGTTGCGATGCCAACCAAAGCGCCGATTACGCCTTCACCAATTGAAGGTTGGACGTTCAGTTTCACGCCCTACTTCTGGGCCGTGTCACTTAATGGCTCGACGACGGTGAAAGGGCGCACGACCGATGTGGATGCCGGCTTTTTCGACATTCTCGATCACACACAGTTTCCAAAGGATCTGTTTGAATTGGCGGCTTTGGGCGAGGCGCGCTATGGCCGCTTCGCATTGCTCACCGACATCGTGTACCTAAAGGCTGGCCTGGGTGCGAGCATCACGCGCTCTCGCGGCACCGACGCGATCAACGGTTCGGTCGGCGCATCGGCTGGTTTGAAGGTCTGGTTGGTCGAAGCCGAGTTCGCGGCCGCCTACGAAATTGCCCGCTGGGGTGGGCTTTTTTTACCGGGCTCAAGCACCGCGCTTGATCTCTACGCTGGCGGCCGGGTGTGGTGGCAACGCGGTGAAGTGAATGTAGCCGCATCCGGAACGCTCAATGTTTTCGACCTCAGTTTGACGCGAGAAGGCTTCTTATCGGCTACAAAAAGCGTTAGCTGGTTCGATCCATTGGTCGGGGCGCGCATACGTCAACAGTTCGCTCCCACTTGGAATTTTGTTTTGAGTGGCGACGTTGGCGGCTTCGGCGTCGGCAGCAAGTTCTCGTGGCAGGCGATTGCACTTCTGGAGCATGAAATTTGCCGGTCAAAAACCGCCACTTGGAGCGCCATGCTCGGCTATAAGGCGCTCAACGTCAATTACTCGCAAGGCAGCGGCCTTACGCTCTACAATTTCGATATGACGATCCACGGGCCGATACTCGGCCTCACGGCTCGGTTCTGAGCGCAATTGATGTCCGTTTTGGCTCAGGAGCAGACGCGCGCCCGTCTTGCTAACACGCGGTTTTGGGCTGGGCGGTGCCGATTAATGCATCTGGCAGCTTTGGCGGCATGGGCCTCGCTGCTGACAGCGTGTGTCGGTACATCAACGGCTGACCTACAGCGCCTCGGCGCAAAAATTACTCCTGAAAATATAAATTTTGGCGAAGTCTACACTTACGTCGAGCGAGCGAGTGCTGCCTACGCAGCTAAATCTGTTATCCAGTCAAAATATCCCCGCACGGTCCGGATTAATGCACCAAGCCAGACCGACGTCAGGTATTTTCTGGAACGTAATGACAAGACCCGTACGCAGTTTATCTCAGTGCGCGGGACAACCAACAGCGTAAACTTTTCCGAGGATCTCGACATCGCGGTGCGCGAGGATCGCAAGATCGCGATCCCAGTGCATGCTGGCTTTGATCGCGCAGCTCGCGCGATATACGCGGATGTAAATCCGTATTTGAAACCCGGGTACAAGACCTACCTCACCGGACACTCCCTTGGCGGTGCCGTCGCAGCTCTTCTTTCAGTCTATCTAATTGAAGATGGCGTCGATGTTGTCCGCGTGGTGACATTTGGGCAGCCGCGCTTCACAACGGCTGACGGCGTCAGGCAATTGGGTTTCCTGCCGCTGGCTCGCGTCGTCGATGAGAACGATATTATACCCATGGTGCCCCCGGCGACTGCACTGGATCCGGTATTCGGACCCTATGAGCAGGTCGGCTCTGAAGTCATCCTCCTTAAAGGGCGCGACATTGTTTATCTACCCGTCCACGATGCAAATCGCCTATCTGTCGGTGAGTTCTGGCGGTCGATTTCTTTCGCAGACTTGAAAGACCACGCGATAAAAAATTATCTCAAGCGAATTGCAGACAAAAGGAAGGGCGTGATCGAAGTTCCTTACAACAAACGGGAGCAATTTGTTTCTAGATGATTCGGAAGGCGATTACGAACTGCAGCGCCGGCTCGGCGGTGTTCAATGTAACGATGTCATGCCGTGCATCTCCAGTACTTCGATGACACCGTCAAAGATCAGGCCGACTCCCATTGCCGAGACGAAGAAGCCGACAATTCGGGTAGCTGCATCGATCCCCATTGGCCCCAGTTTCTTGGTCAACTTGTCGGCGTAAGCCAGACAGAGAAAAGTTACAAACATCGTCGCGACAATTGCAGCCGCAATGGCGACGAACGACAAAAGCTCAGTTGAGGATTGCCGGATTTTTGATGTCATTCCCAAGACCGTGGCAATCGCGCCGGGACCGAACATGAGTGGCATCGCAAGCGGAACAAATGCGACGTTGCCTAATGGCGCGCCGGCCCCGAGCATGCTTTTGTTTCCAGACGGCGAAGACGAGAAAAGTTCAAAGCCAATCTTCATCAGTATGATGCCACCGACGATCCGAACCATGCTAAGAGGAACGCCGAAAATTCGCATCAGCAGTGTTCCGAAAATCAGAAAAAAGAAACATAAGCCCATCGCATAGACGCAAGATTTCAATGCTATGGCGCGGCGCGTTGGTACGTCGGCTTTAGCCATCAGATTGAGATAGACCGGCAGAACCTCAAGCGGATTTATGATGGCAAGCAACGTCGTGAAGGTGGCGACAAAAAGTGCAAGTTCGCGTTGAGCCATCGCGTATCCCCTCAGTAGCGATGCACTGTATCAACTCAAAGTAGCACGTTGTAAGGGAGAGATAGTATCTATCGCGCAGAATCTGCGCCGCCTCGCCAAGCTCTCCTGTCGTCCACCACCCTTGCGGTCCTGTATCGCGTAGGTGTCAGGTGACACTCCCGAATACCGAGGTAGAGCACTCCTCAATCATGACCGACTAGGGCACCGCAAAAACCTACAGCCCACCTCCACCCAATGTGCGATCGAGTTTTGCAACAGATTCGGGAGCAAAGCGGACATTGGGCGAACCAGATGTTGGACAACTGCCAAGTCGGTCGCGCAATCGACGATCGAAACGATCTCTGCTCCTCGTCTCTGGAAAACGGGAATTTTTCAAATACTAGCCAGAGACGCTTCGCAAAAATTGCGAATTCTGAC
>DATIWJ010000061.1:0-72525 GCA_035519415.1 Pseudolabrys sp. | reverse complement strand
TGGCCTCCTATACGCTGCTTGCCTCGGTCGGGCGGCTGTCGCCGCAGGTGCTGGGGCTGCGGGTGCCGGTCTATGATTCCAATGTGCACTACCAGCAGGTGCGCGATTCCTGGGCCGGCGTGCGCACCCCGGACGGGCGCTGATTCGAATCACGCAGCGATTTCGGCGTCTCGTGTCCACAGTTCATTGCGCGGCCACAACTTTCCATCTGCCAAACCGGTACTCCTCTATCGTATAAACGATATGCGACAGCGATTCGCGCCGGCGATGCCTGAGCTATCGCCGCACGGAACGTAGGGAGTGTGTCGGGATTATTGGAGAATGACGCAAACGGCGAAGGCGCAAGAGCCGTCGATGGAGGAAATCCTTGCCTCCATTCGACGTATCATTGCCGACGACGACGCCAGCAAACCCGCGAAGGCGTCCGAGGCCGCTGCGCCGCCGACCAAGCAATCGGCGGCGGCAACCGCGCCCAGCCGTCCGGCGCCGCCTGCACCGCCATCAAAACCGGCGGCACCGCCGCCACCTGCGCCCAAACCCGCTACGCCTGCACCGGCAGCAGTGGCCAATAGCCAGGACGATATTGACGCGATGCTGGCGGAACTCGATGAGCCGCCCAAAGCGACAGCAAAACCGATGACAACTCAACCTGCTGCCCAACCCGCCGCCGAAGTGCTCGACCTGACCGAGTCGATGGAAACTGCGGGAACGCCATCGCCGGGGCCTGCGCCAAGTTTCCGGACCATCGACGGCACCTCTGATGTTGTATTCAGCAACAAACCCGAGCCGCAGCCCGTGCAGGATCGGGCGCTGATTTCAAACCAAACCATCGCGGCAGTCGACAGCGCGTTCAATACGCTCGCGCATACAGTGCTCGGGCAGAACGCTCGCACGCTTGAGGATCTGGTCAAGGAAATGCTGAGGCCGATGCTCAAGTCGTGGCTCGACGACAATCTGCCGAGCCTGGTGGAACGCATCGTGCGCGCGGAAATCGAACGCGTCTCGCGCGGCCGGCCGTAACACATCCAGTCATTCCCACTCTCATCCGGTCATCCCCGCGTAAGCGGGAATCCAGCGCTTGGGGCGCGGCAATCCGGTCGTAAGTGCTGGGTTCTCCGCTGGAGCTCCGCCCCCGCTCCGCGCAGGCGGGGGCGGAGGACGACATCAGAAGGTAACTGCGGAGCACGGTCTCCCGCTTGAGGGTGAGCGGAGATTGAACGATCCCACGCGCGCAATGTGCACCGCTGATCCGGGCGGTAACCAAATGACGAACCTGTTGCGGTCCCGGGTCTGCAGCGACGTGCTGCGCTGCGCCGGGGACAAGCATTTATTTTCGTGGTTTAGAATTTGGATTCCCACCTACGCGGCGTGAATGAGCGGAGATTTGCTTTAGTTCGGGCTGGCTGAAATCTAGAATCCTTTAGCGCTCCGACGCCGCAGTTCGTGCGCGAACCACAGACTAAGCGCGAGTAGGCCACCGGCCGCAATCAGGAACACCGGCACCGCCGTGTAGCGATCGAAGATTATTCCGTTGATCGCAACGCCAACCGTTTGCCCGAAATAGAGCGCGGACGAAAAAATCGCGACCGCGGTCCCACGCGCATCCGGCGTCATCTGCGTGGCATTGGTCTGCAATGTGTTGTGCAGCATGTAGTAGCCAAGCCCGATGCCAGTGATGGCGAAGGGCGCAAGGTAAGCATGCGGCGCAAACGCAATCGTCACGTAAGCGAGCGCGAGCAACGCGCCGCCGCCGGTGACGAGTCCGGTCTGGCCGAGCCGGTTCACCAGCCGGCGCACCGACAGGCTGTAGACCAGCCCGCCAATCGCGAAAGTGCCGACGAACAGGCCGACGACGGCGAAATTGACGCCGAAGCGCAGATGCAGATCGGCGCCGACATAAGCAAAAGCACCGAACATGAAATTGGCCTCGACGAAGCCCAACGCGATGACAACGCGAGCCCAGGGTGAACGAAGCACGGTGGCGTAGTCGACGATGAAGCCGCGCGAGCGTGTCGCGGTGGCGTGACCGGCATGCGTGATCGGGTTGCGGAAAAATTCGATCAGCATCGCGATGGTCGCGATCGCGAAAAGCGCGGCGAGAAAAAAGAACACACGGCGCCATCCGAAAAAATCGCCGAGAACGCCGCCGGCGGCCTGGCCAAAGAGCTGGCCGAGGATTTGTCCGGACAGGAAAGTGCCGAGCACCTGTTGGCGGCGTTCGTAGGGGATCACGTCGCCGAGAAAGGCCATGGCCAGCGGAATGATCCAGCCTGCCGACAATCCACACGCAAGCCGCGCCGCCACCAGCGCCGGCAGCGAGCCGGCGAGACCGCACAGCAGCACCAGCACGGTCGATATCGCCGAGGCGGCGATGACGCAGGCATATTTGCCGAAGCGATCGCCGACCGGACCGATAATGAGCTGCACCGAGCCGTGCGCCAGCGCATAGACGGTGACCACGATGGAGGCTGCGCCGACGCTGACCCCGAAATCGGCGGATATTTGCGGCAATAGCGAATCCGATACCCGCACCATCGATTGACTCGCGAAGGAAGCAACCGCCAGCAGCGTAATGGCGCTGGTGGCGCTGCCGTGTGACGGAGGAGGGGGGCTGTGCAAAGTTGACTCCGGCGGGCTCGGCGGGCTTTCTACCGCGCGAGTTTATGGTTTGCCCGCTCGTCCCCGCGAAAGCGGGGACCCAGCGCACTTCGACAATCGTGTCGGCTGGATTCCCGCTTACGCGGGAATGAGTGGAAAATGTTCAATGCCAGGGCATCCTTTAGCGCACGCAGTGACCAAGATCTTGTAATGATCGATAAGACCTACCAGCCTTCGGACGTCGAGGGCCGCATCTACCGGACTTGGGAGCAGGCGGGCGCCTTCCGCGCCGGCCGGCCCGAGCGCGCTGGCGCGAAGCCTTACTCTATCGTCATTCCGCCGCCGAACGTGACCGGCTCATTGCATATGGGGCATGCGCTCAACAACACGCTCCAGGATATCCTGTGCCGTTTCGAGCGCATGCGCGGCAAGGACGTGCTTTGGCAGCCGGGGACCGACCATGCCGGCATCGCGACGCAGATGGTGGTTGAGCGGCAGCTGATAGAGCGGCAGGAGAAAGGCCGCCGCGAGATGGGGCGCGAGGCCTTCCTCAAGCGCGTGTGGGAGTGGAAAGCCGAGAGTGGCGGCACCATTGTCAATCAGCTGAAGCGCCTCGGCGCCTCGTGCGACTGGTCGCGCGAGCGCTTCACCATGGATGAGGGGCTATCGCGCGCCGTTCTTAAAGTTTTTGTAGAACTTTATCGCGTCGGGCTGATCTACAAGGACAAGCGGCTGGTCAATTGGGATCCGAAGCTGCTCACCGCGATTTCCGATCTGGAGGTGATCCAGGTCGAGACCAGAGGTCATCTTTGGTATCTGCGCTATCCGATCGAAGGGAAGACATTCGATTCGAATGACCCCTCGACGTTCATTGTCGTGGCGACGACGCGGCCGGAGACAATGCTGGGTGACACGGCGGTCGCCGTGCATCCGGACGACGAGCGCTACAAGAAGCTGGTCGGGAAAAATGTCGTCCTGCCCCTGGTCGGGCGCAAGATTCCGATCATTGCCGACGACTATTCCGATCCCGAAAAGGGAAGCGGCGCGGTGAAGGTCACGCCGGCGCACGACTTCAACGATTTCGAGGTCGGCAAACGGCATAACCTGCCGCAAATCAATATCTTCAGTGTTGAAGCGAAACTTCAACTAAAGGACAACGCCGACTTCGTTGCTGGCGTATCGAAGTCGGCGGATCTCGATGCGACGCTGGCGATGCACGGCAATGACCGTTTTGCCGCGCGCAAGGCCATTCTCGCGCGGCTGGAGGAAAGGGAACTGATCGAAAAGAGCGAACCGCAGTCACATGTGGTTCCACACGGTGACCGCTCGAACGTGGTCATCGAGCCTTACCTCACCGACCAGTGGTACGTGAACGCCAAAGAACTGGCGAAGCCCGCCATCGCTGCCGTGCGCGCCGGCAAAACCAGGTTCGTCCCCAAAAATTGGGAGAAGACCTATTTCGACTGGATGGAAAACATACAGCCCTGGTGCATCTCGCGCCAACTCTGGTGGGGTCATCAGATTCCAGCCTGGTATGGGCCTGAAGGCAAAGTGTTCGTCGCATTGACGGAAGCCGATGCACAGAGCGAAGCGGACAAGTACTACGGCAAGAAAGCCACGCTCAAGCGCGACGAAGATGTGCTCGACACCTGGTTTTCCTCCGCGCTGTGGCCGTTCTCGACGCTCGGGTGGCCAGATAAAACGCCGGAGCTTGCGCGCTTCTATCCTACGTCAACGCTGGTGACCGGCTTTGACATCATCTTCTTCTGGGTCGCGCGCATGATGATGATGGGTCTCCACGTTATGAAGGAGATACCGTTCCAGGATGTCTACATCCATCGTCTGGTGCGCGACGCCTCGGGCGCCAAGATGTCGAAGTCGAAAGGCAACGTCGTCGACCCGCTCGGCGTCATCGATGAATACGGCGCCGATGCGCTACGCTTCACGCTGGCGCGCAACGTCGCACCCGGCCACGACATCCGACTCGGGCCGCAGGACGTCGAGAACAACCGCAATTTCGCAACCAAGCTGTGGAACGCCGCGCGCTTTGTCGAATTCAACGGGGCTTCGCGCGTCGAGGGTTTCGATCCGAAATCGGCGAAACAAACGCTCAATCGCTGGATCGCGCATGAGACCGCAAAGGCAGTGGCGGAAATCACTTCGGCGATTGCGGACTACAAATTCAGCGAGGCAGCGGGCGCGGCCTATCGCTTCGTCTGGAACGTCTACTGCGATTGGTACGTCGAGCTGTCGAAGCCGCTGCTGACGGGTCCCGATGGCGCGGCCAAGGACGAGACCCGCGCGATGGCGGCCTGGGCGCTCGATGAAATCCTCAAGCTGCTGCACCCTTTCATGCCATTCATCACCGAGGAATTATGGGCGATGACGGCGGAGCAGGGGCCGAAACGCTCCAATCTGCTGGCGGTCAGCGATTGGCCGGAGCTCGACGGTCTTGCCGACGACAGGGCCGAAGCGGAGATCGGATGGGTGATCGACCTTGTCACCGCCATCCGGTCCGTGCGCGCCGAAATGAATATTACCGCCGCCATCCCGCTCGTGCTCGCGGGCATTTCACCGGAGAGCAAAGGACGAGCGGAGCGTTGGGCTGAATTCATAAAACGTCTGGCCCGTGTGTCAGAGATATCCTCTGCACCGGCTGTGCCCCAAGGCTCGGTGCAATTGGTCGTGCGCGGCGAGATGGCAGCGCTCCCGCTCAAGGGGGTGATTGATCTTGCCGCCGAGAGCGCGCGGCTTGCAAAAGAAATGCAGAAGGCAGACGCAGACATCGCCCGCGTCGACGCCAAGCTCGGAAATGCGAATTTCGTCGCGCGCGCTCCGGAGCAGGTCGTCGAAGAAGAAAAGGAAAAGCGCGAGGAGGCGGTCGCGCGCAAGGCCAAGATCGCCGAAGCGCTGGAGCGGTTGAAGGGGGCGGGGTAGATGGACGGCGTGTTTGTCCCGGGCGCAGCGCACCGCCATAGCGCGTCAAAGACGCGCGTAAACGCGCGTATAGTGGTGCGCTGCAGACCCGGGACCGCATCAAAGCACCGATTGTGGCGGTCCCGGATCAGCGGTGCACCGCTTCGCTTGCGCTCCGCGCTGCGCTGCATCCAGGACACAAGATTGTATGACCATCGACCCGAATAACCGTCCCGGCGGTCCAACGTTGATCCTCACCGCCAAGAGCGCCAACAAGATCCAGTGGTTCGATGCCGGCACCCTCGCGCATCTCGCCGACCTTGATATGCCGGCCTCGACGCACGAGCTGATCCACTCGCTCGACGGGACCAAGATTTACGCCTCGGTCTATGGTGGCGGTATCTTCGGCAAGAACAAGGATCCCGACCGCCGCATTGCAGTGATCGACCTCGCATCGAAATCGCTGGACCGCACCATCGACATCGGCGCCAACATCGCGCCGCACAGCGTCATGATGGGTGCATCGGGCACATTGTGGTCCACGGCCGAACTGGGCAATGCCGTTCTGGCAATCGACCCCGTGACGGAAAAGGTCGACCGCATCGAAATTGGCGGCTCGCCGCACTGGGTCGCGGTCAGCCACGCAACGAACAAGCTGTTCGCCTCGTTCAAGACCAAGGAAATGGTGGCTGTGCTCGACACTACCTCGCGCACGGTGCTCGGCACCATTGCCATCCCAAACGGCGCCGAGGGTATTGCGGTGACACCGGACGGCGAGACGCTTTTTGTCTGTGCGCACTGGAAGGGCGTGGTGCATGTGTTCGATACGCGCACGCATTCGCTGCGCAAAACCGTTTCTATCGAAGGCGCGCGGGGCGAGGCCAACCAGCTGCGCCGCGTGCGGGTTTCGCCAGACGGACAATACGTCTGTGCGTCATCGCATGTCGACAGTTTTGCCGCGGTTTATGATGCGGCCACGCTGAAACAGATTGGCGGCTTTGCCACGCCGAAAGCTCCGATGGGCTTTGGCTTTGCCGCCGACGGCAGGCACGGATTTCTGTGCTGCCATGATGCTGCCGTCACACTCGAATTCGACCTGGCGTCCGCCCGTATTACGCGCCAATTCCCGACCGCCGCGGGCTGCGAGTTCGTGATTTCGTATTGACCTAATTTGGGGCTGTCATTGCCGGGCTTGATCCGGCAATCCATGAGGCCACTCAACAAATGCTCCTCAAACTGAAACAGGTGCGACGCCTAATTAAATGGCTTGCTCAAAAACTTCGACCCCTTCAGCCCGTAACGCCAGGGTTTCTTTGCCGCCTTGGTGATGCCGATGCGTGGCCCCTTCAATATTTCGGGTACTGATTGTCGCGCGTGCAGTTCGAATGGCGAGCGATCAAGCGCCAGCCCATTGTGCTTGTGGGTGACACCCAGCGCCTCGCATAATTTACCCGGTCCGGAGCAGAGTCTGCGTTCCTCGCGCAAGCCGCGCCGCCGTCGCATGGGCGTCAGACCGTGCGTTGGTTCAAGTGCGCGAATGAGGACCGCGCTGGCGCTGCCTTCGTGCTCGCAAACGAAGTTCAGGCACCAGTGGATGCCATAGGACCGGTAGACATAGACATAGCCGGCCGGGCCGAACATCACCGCGTTGCGATCTGTACGCCCGTTATAAGAGTGCGCTGCCGGGTCCGTATGATGATAGGCCTCGAGCTCGACAATTGTACCGCCGACGCCATCGACGAGAAGCGTCGCGCCGATGAGTTCGGGCGCGACCTCATGCACCGAACGGTCGAAAAATGAGCGGCGAAGGCGAGGGGGCATGCGCATGCGGAGTGGAGGTTTAGCACGCTACGCCATGCCGCACGCTCCGCTCATCCCCGCGAAAGCGGGGATTCAGTGCCTTGTTGAAGAGCGCGTGTCCCGGGCGCAGCGCAGCACGCCAGTGGTGCGCTGCAGACCCGGGACCGTCCCGAACTCACGCTGATACGGCCCCGGATTAGCGGTGCACCACTTCGCGATGCAACGCGTCCGGGGCACGAACCACGGGGGCTTGACTTTAATCCTATGCGGCCGTGCCTCGCAAGGCGCGGACTCGGGCGGCATAGGAGCTCCGCCCGGGCGGCCGCCCGGGCTACCTGCCAGGAGCTTTGCTGAGGGCGGCTGGTTCGCTCGCCCAAGGCTATGCCGATTTCGGCCTCCCGCAAGGGGCAGGCCCGGTAAAGCCAGGTGAGATGAGACCATCCCCCGCAAAGCGTGGCCCCGACACTGGGAGAACGAGGGGCTGGCGCGCCGGGAGGCGCCCGCGTTTCTCGAGAGGAAGCGCTTCACAAAAGAACAATGGATAGCTTCAACAAAATTTAGTGATGCCGTATGGTCTCACCTGTATCCAATTTGCAACATTTCGAGAACATTTAAGCATACAAGCTGATCGTCCCAGTTGGCGCCGCGATTCGGCCATACCATTCAATCAGATCGAGGCCCGCTTTGAGGCGGCGTTACGCCTCGAAGATGCCGGCGGGCCACCCCGGCAACGAAACCGGGCCGGGCGACAGGATCATGGACGCCAAGACCAGTTTGAAGTCGAAACTGCCGAGCCGGCACGCCACCGAGGGACCGGATCGCGCGCCACATCGCGCCTTCTATTACGCGATGGGCCTGACTACCGAGCAGATCCATCAGCCTTTCGTGGGCGTTGCCACCTGCTGGAACGAAGCGGCTCCCTGCAATATCGCGCTGATGCGGCAGGCGCAGGCGGTCAAGAAGGGCGTCGCCAGCGTTGGCGCCACCCCACGCGAATTCTGCACCATCACAGTGACCGACGGTATCGCGATGGGGCATGCCGGCATGAAATCCTCGCTGCCATCGCGCGAGGTGATCGCGGATTCGGTCGAACTGACTGTGCGTGGTCATGCCTATGACGCGCTGATCGGCGTCGCCGGTTGCGACAAGTCACAGCCCGGCATGATGATGGCGATGTGCCGCCTGAACGTCCCGTCGATCTACATCTATGGCGGTTCGATCCTGCCCGGAAAGTTCAAGGGCAAGGAAGTCACCATACAAGACGTCTACGAGGCGGTCGGCCGGCATTCGGTCGGGCAAATGTCCGGCGAGGATCTCGACACTCTCGAGAAGAATGCCTGTCCTTCGGCGGGCGCATGCGGCGCGCAGTTCACTGCCAACACCATGGCGACGGTATCGGAAGCCATCGGCCTCGCGCTGCCATATTCATCCGGCGCACCCGCTCCTTACGAGATGCGCGACAAGTTCTGCATGCTTGCGGGCGAGATGATCATGGATTTGATCGTCAAGAATATTCGTCCCCGCGACATCGTTACCCGTAAAGCGCTCGAGAATGCGGCCGCCGTGGTCGCCGCAACCGGCGGGTCCACCAATGCTGCGCTGCATCTACCGGCGATCGCAAACGAATGCGGTATCGAATTCACGCTTTTCGATGTCGCAGAAATCTTCAAAAAGACTCCTTATGTCGCAGATTTGAAACCAGGTGGCCGCTATGTCGCCAAGGATATGTTCGAGGCTGGCGGCGTGCCTTTGTTGATGAAAACGCTTCTCGATCACGGCTACCTGCACGGCGATTGCTTGACGGTAACCGGGCGCACGATCGCCGAGAATATGAAAAACGTGAAATGGAATCCCGATCAGGACGTCGTGCGTCCTGCCGACGAGCCGCTGTTGCCGACAGGCGGCGTAGTCGGGCTCAAGGGTAATCTCGCACCCGAAGGCGCGATCGTGAAGGTCGCCGGCATGAAGACCCTGAAATTCAGCGGTCCGGCGCGCTGCTTCGATGGCGAAGAAGCCTGCTTTGATGCGGTGAAGCACCGCAAATACAAGGACGGCGATGTGCTGGTGATCCGCTATGAGGGACCGCGCGGCGGCCCCGGAATGCGCGAGATGCTTTCAACGACGGCAGCGCTTTATGGTCAGGGCGCCGGCGAAAAAGTCGCGCTGATCACCGACGGACGTTTCTCGGGTGCTACCCGCGGCTTCTGTGTGGGTCATGTCGGCCCGGAAGCGGCCATCGGCGGACCCATCGGCCTGATCCACGACGGCGACATCATCGAAATCGATGCGGTGAAGGGCACGCTCGACGTCAAGCTTTCCGCCGACGAACTCGCCAAGCGCAAGAGCCAATGGAAGCCGCGCGAGAGCGAATTCGGATCCGGCTATTTGTGGAAATACGCGCAGCAGGTTGGTCCCGCCGTCAATGGCGCGGTGACCCATCCCGGCGGCGCGGCTGAGAAAGAGTGCTATGCGGACATTTGAGCGTCTGTTGCGGGCATTGCTGATCGGCGGTTTGTTGGCGGCCGCTCCCGCGCATGCGCTCGACGGCAGCAAGACCGACGGCAGCGTGGGTCCGCCGCCGATGTCGCCCGTGGAAGCGTTCCGTTCCGGCGCGAACTGGCTCAAGGCCGGCGAGACCGTCAAGGCGGTGAACTCGCTCGAATATGCCGCCGAGAAAGGCCACGCGCTCGCGCAATGGAAGCTCGGCCGCATGTATGCCGAAGGCGACGGTGTTGCACAGAACGATCTTAAGGCCTTCGAATATTTCCGCCGTATCGCCGACAGCCACGCCGATGACAACCCAGACACACCGCAGGCACGCTTCGTCGCGAATGCATTTGTCGCACTGGGGCACTATTACCTTGAGGGCATCCCAAAAACCGACATCAAGCGCGATCCGCAGCGCGCGCGCGAAATGTTCGCCTATGCTGCGTCGTATTTCCGCGATCCCGATGCACAATATTTTCTGGCGCGGCTCTATCTCAATGGCACAGGCGCTCCGCAGGATCCGCGCACGGCCGCGCGTTGGCTCGGCCTCTCGGCGCAGAAAGGCCAGTGCGAGGCGCAGGCAATGCTTGGCGCCATGTTGTTCGAGGGCGATCACGTGCCGCGCCAGGCCGCACGCGGGCTGATGTGGCTCGCGCTCGCGAAGGACAGCGCGCGCGCCGATCAAGCCTGGATCACCAAGCTCTATGACAGCGCCATGCAGCAGGCGAGCGAGGATGAGCGCGCGCTCGCGGCCGTCTATCTTCGCCACTGGCTGGAGACGCGGCGGGAGTAAGTAACGCAACGGGCCGTCGTCCCGGCCAAGCGCTTAAGCGCGAGGGCCGGGACCCATACTCCGCAGCCAATTGATAGGACACAGCGGTATGGGTCCCCGCATTCGCGGGGACGACAGATGAAATTTCACCGCCCCTCAATATCCAGATCGACATAAACCGGCACATGATCCGACGGCTTATCCCAGCCACGGACATGGCGATCGATACCGGCATCGATCAATCGGTCGGCGGCTTGCGGCGAGAGCAACAGATGATCGATGCGGATGCCGTCATCCTTGGCCCAGGCGCCAGCCTGATAATCCCAGAAGGTGTAAAGGTCGGGCGCATCGCTCACCGCGCGTATCGCATCGGTCAATCCGAGGTTGACCAAGACGCGGAATTTCTCCCGCGTTTGCGGCAGAAACAGTGCGTCGTTTTTCCAGGCCTCGGGCCGCCGCGCGTCGGTCGCGGCCGGAATAACATTGAAATCGCCAGCTAACAGCATCGGCTCTTCCAGTTTAAGTCGTTCATGCGAGAAATTAATGAGCCGAGTCATCCAATTGAGTTTGTAAGCATATTTGTCGGTTGCTGGCGGGTTGCCGTTGGGCAGATAGAGGCTCACGACGCGCAAGGCCCCGGTTTTCGTGGAAACGATTGCCTCGAGAAAGCGGGCCTGGACGTCACCATCGTCGCCGATCAACCCAGGCGCGATCTCATCGAATGGCAGCTTCGACAAGAGCGCAACGCCGTTGAAGGTTTTCTGGCCATGAACCGCGACGTTGTAGCCGAGCGCTTCCAGCGGCTCGCGCGGGAAAGCCTCATCCGTGCATTTGATCTCTTGCAGGCAGAGGATGTCGGGTTGCCGCTCCTTGAGCCACGCCTGCAGGTTGTCCGTGCGTTGGCGGATTGAATTGACGTTCCAGGTCGCTATTCGCATGGTTTTTTGGGGTCCGGGCGGGCGAATTATGCAGCATTCACTGTGTTTACCCGCAAGCGCAGGTATATGCACGGTTAAGCGTTTATATGCTAGGAAAGCCGCCAACGCGGCCCCAAACTGGTAAGAAACAAAGCCATTCCGCGGATTAGGGAGCGTCCGGGCAGGCGCACATAAGTCCGGACCGAAAAGTGCCGATGATCAAGCGAAAATGGCTCATTGGTGGGGCGGTTGTCGCCCTGATTGGCATTGTCGTGCTCGTGCGCGGGTTCTGGACCAGCGACGGCGCCGCGCGATCGCAGGCTGCCGCGCGGGCGGTCCCGGTCGAGACCGCTACGGCCCAGCGCAAGACAATGCCGGTGCGCCTCAGCGCCCTCGGCAATGTGACCCCGGTGGCCGGCGTCGCGATCAAGACGCAGGTCGATACGACCATCACGGAAGTCCATTTCCGCGACGGCGCATCGGTGCAAAAGGGCGACCTCCTTTTCACGCTCGACTGCCGGCAGATCGAAGCCGACATGAAGCGGGTCCAGGCGATTATCGACGGCGCGCAATCCACGCTCGAACAGGCCCAACGGGACGTCGAGCGCTACACTGATTTGGCCGCCAGAAATGCGACGCCGATCGTCACGCTCAACAACGCCCAGACGGCCGTAAACGTGTCGCGCGCGACAGCGGAATCGAACCGCGCGCAGCTCGAGAACCTGAGGGTCCAGCTCAGCTTCTGCACAATCCGCGCGCCGATTTCGGGCCGCATCAGCATGGCCACAGTGAAGGTCGGAAATTTCGTGCGTCAGGCCGACACCGCGCCGATGGCGACGATCAATCAGATGGTGCCCGTCTATGTGACCTTCACGGTGCCGCAAAAAATTCTTCCCGACATCCGCAAGGCTATCGCTGCCGAAACCGCCACCGTGGAAGCGATCATTCCGGGCGAAGACAAGCGCGCCGCCGGCCAGGTGACCATGATCGAGAATACTGTCGATCCGGCAACCGGCATGGCGACAGTGCGCGCCACCATGCCGAACAAGGATGAACTGCTTTGGCCTGGCACGCTGGTCACCACCGATATGACCCTGCGCAGTGAAGAGGGCGTGGTTGTGCCCTCGAACGCAGTGCAGGTCAGCCAGACCGGAACGTTCGTGTTTGTCGTCAAAGACGGCGTTGCTCAGGTCCAGGAAGTAAAGGTCGAGCGCCAGGTCGGGACCGAAAGCGTGATCGCTTCGGGTCTCAACGGGGGCGAGATCGTCGTGACCGAAGGTCAGCTACTGTTGTCGAGCGGTACTCGCGTCAACATACGCACCCCCAAGGTTGCGGGTAGCTGATCCATGAACATTTCGGAAACCTGCATTCGCCGGCCTGTGCTGACGACGCTGATGACGGCGTCGCTGATCGTTTTCGGTGTGTTCGCCTATCGGCTGCTGCCGGTGGCGGCCCTCCCGGCGGTGGATTTCCCGACCATTCAGATCACCGCGCAATTTCCCGGCGCTAGTCCCGAAACAATGGCGTCGTCGGTCGCTTCCCCGATCGAAAGACAACTGTCGACGATTTCGGGCATTTCGTCGATGAATTCGTCGTCCTCGCTTGGATTGGCGCAGATCACGATCCAGTTCGACCTTGGCCGCAATATCGACGGCGCGGCGCTTGACGTGCAGACTGCGCTGGCGACCGCGGCGCGCCTGTTACCGATTGAAATGACGATACCGCCGTCGTTCCGCAAGGTGAATCCAGGCGATTTCCCGGTTCTCTATGTGAGCTTGCGCTCCGACACGGTGCCGCTGTCCACGGTTGATGACTATGCCGAGACAGTTCTGGCGCCGCAGATTTCGCAATTGCCCGGCGTTGCGCAGGTGCTGGTCTACGGCGCGCAGAAATTCGCTGTTCGTGTCCAGGTTAATCCAACCGAGGCAGCAGCCCGTAACATCGCGCTCGAGGACGTGCGCAGTGTTGTTGCCAAGGCGAATTCGAGCACGCCGGTCGGCGTTCTGACCGGACCAAAGCAGAGCGTGACCCTGGCCGCCACCAGCGCGATGCCGCACGCGGCAGACTATCGTGATGTTGTCGTGGCCTATCGCAATGGCGCCCCGATCAAGCTCAACCAGATTGCTCGCGTGGTCGACAGCGTCGAGAACGACAAGATCGCCACCTGGTTCAACGACGCGCGCGCTATCGTGCTCGCAATCCAGCGCCAGCCCGATGCCAACACCGTCCAGGTCGTCGATCGTGTGCGCCAAGGCCTGCCGGCAATGCGCGCGCAAGTGCCGCCGTCGATCCAGATGGAGCCCTTGTTCGACCGCTCCCTGTCCATCCGGGCCGCGGTCATCGATGTGCAGGAAACGCTGGCGATCGCGGTGACGCTCGTTATTTTGGTGATCTTCCTGTTCCTGCGAAAAGTCTCGGCCACCATTATTCCGGCACTGGCAGTGCCGGTGTCTCTGGTCGGCACTTTCGCCGCGATGTATGCGTTCGGCTTCTCCATCAACAACATGACGCTGCTTGCGCTCACGCTGTCGGTCGGCTTCGTGGTCGACGACGCCATCGTGATGCTGGAAAACATTGTACGTCACGTCGAAGGTGGCATGCGTCCGTTCGAAGCTGCGCTTAAGGGCTCGCGCGAAATCGGTTTCACCATCGTGTCGATCACCTTCTCACTGATCGCGGTGTTCATACCGGTATTGCTGATGGGTGGCATGGTCGGCCGCGTATTCCGCGAATTCGCGGTGTCGATTGCGGTCGCGATTGTCGTTTCCGGCTTTGTGTCGCTGACGCTGACGCCGATGCTATGCGCGCGCGTGCTCAGCAGCCATCACGGCGAAGGCGAAAAGCAGTTTTTCCTGTTGCGCATGTTCGAGAAGCTTTTTGAAGCGATGCTCAACACCTATCAGTGGACGCTCGATCGGGTGATTGCCTACAAGTCGATCATGCTGATGGTGACGATTTGCACTTTCTTCGCGACCATCGTGCTTTATGTCGTGGTGCCCAAGGGCTTCTTTCCGACAGAAGATACCGGCTACGTTATTGGCATTACGGAGGGAGCGACCGACATTTCGTTTCCGGCGATCTCGCAACTCCAGCGCAAGGTGGCCGAGGTCGTTCGCGCAGATCCCGCCGTTGCATACGTGAATTCGACGGTCGGCACGGGCGGGCCCAATTCGGTCGGCAACAGCGGCCGCATGCTTGTGGCGTTAAAGCCGCGCGCCGAGCGCGACAATCTGCAGACAATCCTGGCGCGCCTGCGCCGGAACGCCAACGTCGTGCCGGGTCTTGCGATCTATTTCCAACCGATCCAGAACATCAATCTCGGCGGCAAACTGGCCAAAAGCCAGTATCAGTACACACTGCAATCCAATGACACGGACGCGCTCTACCGGCTTGCGCCTTTACTGCGTGACAAGATTTCCAAGATCGACGGTCTGTTGGACGTCACGACCGATCTCTATGTCACCAATCCGCAAGTCACCATCGAAGTCGATCGCGAGAAATCGGCGGTTTATGGCCTGACGGTCGATCAGATTCGTCAGGAGCTCTATAACGCGTTCGGTGTGCGACAGGTCGCGACCATCTACAGCCCGGTGAACTACTATCAGGTCATTCTCGAAACCCAACCTGAGTTTCAGATCGGCCCGGATGATCTGGCGCGCGTCTACCTGAAGACGACAAACGGGACCACGGTGCCTCTCTCGGCAGTTACGCGTTTCGTGCGAACCGTCGGGCCATTGCAGGTCAATCACCAGGGTCAGCAGCCCGCGGTGACAATTTCGTTCAATCTCGCGCCCGGCTTCTCGCTCGGTCAGGCGGTGGATGCTATCCAGAAACTCGAGCGTGACGAGCGATTGCCGGCGACGATCACCACCGGCTTCCAGGGCACGGCGCAGGTGTTCCAGGATTCATTGCGCGGGCAAGGGATATTGATCCTCGCCGCAATTTTCGCCGCCTATGTGGTTCTCGGTATTCTGTATGAAAGCTTCATCCACCCGATCACCATCATTTCCGGGCTACCGTCGGCCGGTATCGGCGCGATCCTGACGCTGATGCTGTTCCGCATGGATCTGTCGGTGATCGCGATGATCGGCATTGTGATGCTGGTCGGCATCGTCAAGAAGAACGCGATCATGATGATCGACTTCGCAATCGAGCGCCGCCGCGTTGGCTTGTCCGCCGAGGCGGCCATTCGCGAAGCCGCGATCCTGCGTTTCCGCCCAATCATGATGACGACCTTCGCGGCGATCTTTGGCACCTTGCCCATCGCGCTCGGCACCGGCGCCGGCGCCGAGCTGCGGCAGCCGCTCGGCGTTGCGGTTGTCGGCGGCCTGGTGCTCTCGCAGCTCCTCACGCTCTACATCACGCCGGTGATCTACCTCTACCTCGACCGCTTCGACCGGCTGATCAAGCGCCGGCTCGAACCGCAGCTCGAGGAAGTCAAGGAAGCTCCGCCGGCGGTTGCCGCGGAATAATTCGTCAGAGCGTGAAGCTGGTGCCGCAACCGCAAGACGCTTTCGCTTGCGGATTTTTCACCTTGAATGAGGCGCCGATCAAATCGTCGACGAAATCGATCTCCGAGCCCGCCATATAGTTGACGGAGACCGGATCGATGAGGACGACAGCGCCGTCACGGCTGATCACAACGTCGTCCGCCGCCTTGTCCCGGTCGATGCCGAATTTGTACTGAAAACCGGAACAGCCGCCGCCTTCCACGCTCACACGCAGCATGGTGCCGGTCGGCTCACCTTTGAGGATTTCGCCGATTCTTTTTGCCGCACGTTCGCTAACCGTGATGTTGCTCATTGCCTGTCTTTTGCGGTCATTCTATTGGCAGAACGCCCAACGGATAGTTAAGTGCGCGGACCAGTGAGGTCAATGCGGGCAATGGCGGTCGAAACAGGACGCGAGCGGGCGGTTTATGCCACCAATCCGGCGCAAAGCCGGGGCCGCCGTTTTGCCGAGCCGGCAAGCCCGACCCGCAATGCCTTCCGCCGCGATTGCGACAGAGTTATCCACTCGGCCGCATTCCGGCGGCTTGCCCATAAAACACAGGTGTTCGTCTATCACGAAGGCGATCATTACCGTACGCGCCTCACCCATACGCTCGAGGTTGCGCAGGTTGCCCGCTCGATCGCGCGCGCCCTTGGCCTGGACGAAGATCTCGCCGAAGCGCTCGCGCTCGCTCACGATCTCGGGCATCCGCCCTTCGGACATGCCGGCGAACGCGCGCTCGACGGATGCCTCGCCGGTTGCGGAGGCTTTGACCACAATGCGCAGGCGCTGCGTATTGTGACGGACCTCGAGCACCGCTATGCGGCCTTCGACGGCCTCAACCTGAGCTGGGAAACGCTCGAGGGATTGGTCAAGCACAATGGTCCGCTGTTGGGTCGGGATGGCGTACCGGCCGGACGTTATGCCAGGCACGGCGTGCCGGAGCCGATCATTGCCTATACGAAGATCCAGGACCTTGAGCTTGGAACATATGCCGGCGCGGAAGCGCAGGTCGCAGCTCTGTCCGACGATATCGCCTACGATGCCCACGACATCGACGATGGCCTGCGCGCCGATCTGTTTACGCTCGAGGACATCGCTGAGGTGCCTTTGGTCGGAAACATCCTGAGCGTCATAGACGCGCAATATCCCGGACTTGAGCCTGCCCGGCGCGCGCATGAAACCGTACGTGCGCTCATTACCCGTATGATCGAAGATGTGATTGCCGAGACCGGGCGGCGTGTCGCCCTGTTAAAACCGCGTTTTGTGTCGGAGGTGCGGGAAGCGCCGCGGCCGGTCGTGGGATTTTCGCCCGCAATGGAAAAGGCCGATCGCGACATCAAGGGTTTTTTGTACCCGCGCATGTATCGCCATGAACGCGTGGTGCAGGTAATGGCGAATGCCGAACGAATCGTGAGCGATTTGTTTGCACATTACGTGCAGACGCTCGCCGATCTGCCGGCCGTCTGGGGCGAGAACATCGACACAACCAGTGCGGCGACGCTCGCTCGCCGCATTGCCGACTACATCGCAGGAATGACGGATCGGTACGCGCTCGTCGAGCACGCAAAGTATTTCCGGGAGACACCGGAGCTACGATGAGCGCGGGCCGAGAGGATGGACAATGTCTCAAGCGGCAATGAGTGAGAACACGCATAGCGACGAGGAGGTCGATCTTCTGATTGCAGGCGGAGGTCCGGCAGGGATGACCGCGGCGCTGGTTGCTTCGCTCGAAGGCCTTGACGTGCTCTTGTGTGAGAAGTCGGACCAGGTTGGCGGCACTGGATCGACTTCGGCGGGTACGCTCTGGATTCCGGGCAACAGCCAGAGCAAAGCAGCCGGGTTCAACGACAGCGGCGAACGAGCCGATCTCTACCTGAATGCACTGATTGGGGAGACGACAAACCGCGAGCTGAGGAGCGCTTATCTTCAAACGGGGCCAACGGCGATTGATTATCTGTGCGCCCGATCCGACTTGCAGTTCCTTCCATGCGGACAACACCCGGATTATCGCAGCAATATGCCGGGTGCCGCCATCGCTGGTCGCGCAATAGTGCCTGAGCCATTCGACGGACGGCTGCTCGGCAAGGAATTTCGCCGCATTCGTCCACCGGTGACGGAATTCATGCTGTTCGGCGGCATGATGATCGGCAAGGCCGATATCTCCCGGCTGATCGGCCGCTTCGATTCAATCAACAATTTCATTTATTCTGCGAAACTGTTTGCGCGGTACCTCGGCGACCGATTGAAATATCCGCGCGGCACCCGGCTGATGATGGGTAACGCACTTGTTGGGCGCCTTTTCTACAGCTTGCGCAAACGCAAGGTGCCGATCCTGTTTGATGCGTCGATTGTCGAACTCACCGGCGACCGGCGCGGTGTCAAAGGCGCGCACCTGAAGGTCGGGGGCAAGGACTTTTCAATCAAAGCCCGGAAGGGCGTCGTGCTCGCGACGGGTGGGTACGGGCACAATAAACGCCTCCGGAAGGCGTTCATGCCGCAGCCGGTTCCCCAGCATTCCATGAGCTTCGAGGGAAATAGCGGGGACGGTGTCGACCTTGGGCAGGGCCTGGGCGCCGCGATTGCGCCGCAACAATGCACCAGCGGGCTTTGGACGCCGGTGTCGATCGTGCCGCGCGCCGATGGCAGCAAGGGCCTTTTCCCGCATCTTGTGCTCGACCGCGCCAAGCCCGGATTGATCGCAGTCAATTCAGCGGGCCGCCGTTTCGTCAATGAAGCGGCGTCGTATCACGACTTCGTGCTGGCGATGTTCGAGAGCAACAAGACCGCGCCGTCGATTCCGGCCTGGCTCGTCTGCGACCAAACCTTTCTCGGAAAATACGGCCTCGGAGTCGTCTATCCCGGGCACCGCAACCCCGGGAAATTCGTCGACAGTGGTTATCTCACCCGTGCGCCCACGCTGGAGGAACTTGCCGCCAAGATTGGCGTAGATCCGGTGCAATTGCGCAGCACGGTCTCGCGTTACAACGGTTTTGCCGAGACCGGTGTCGATACCGATTTTGGCAAGGGCGAAGTCGAGCTCAACCGCTTCAACGGCGATGTGCTCCACAAGCCCAACCCTTGCATCGGGCCGGTGACTGCGCCGCCATTCTATGCGCTTGCAGTCTGGCCAGCCGACATCGCGGTCAGCACGGGACTTGCGACGGACGCCGACGCGCGCGTGCTCGGCAACGATGGCAAGCCCATTCCGGGTCTCTATGCCTGCGGCAATGACATGGCTTCGGTCATGGCGGGGAGCTATCCCGGTCCCGGCACCACGCTCGGTCCGGCCATTGTGTTCGCCTACCGTGCGGCGATGCACGCCAAAGGCGCCCCACTATAGAGGCTTGTGTCAATTCCATTATCATCATCGCATTTTGTGGAGAGTTCTCATGGCGCGTCTGGCTGGCAAGGTTGCATTCATCACTGGCGGCGGCGGCGGAATTGGCCGGGCCACCGCCGAACGCTTTGCCGAGGAAGGCGCAAAAGTCGTCATCGCTGAGATCGATGCGGAACGTGGTAAGGCCGCTGCCGTGTCAGCCCGCGCGCACGCCAAGAATTCCGGCGGCGATGCCCATTTCATTCACTGCGACATCCGCGAGCGGACGCATGTAACAGCAGCCTTGGCGGAAACCGTCGAGCGGTTCGGCGGCCTCCATGTTCTTCACAACAATGCAGGTGGCTCATCGCCGCAGGACGGCCCGGTGACAGACGTATCCGAGGATGAATTCTGGCGGGTCATGACGCTCGATCTCTACGGCACGTTCCTGTGTTCCAAGCTGGGCATTCCGCACATGATCAAGTCAGGCGGCGGTTCAATCATCAACATGTCGTCCATTGTGGCGCTGCGGGCGCTGCCGGGGCGTGATTGTTACACCTCCGCCAAAGGCGCCGTCGCTGCGTTAACGCGATCGATGGCGGTGGAATATGCCGCCGACAAGATCAGGGTCAATGCCATTGCGCCCGGCGTCGTGCTCACCGAGCGGGTGAAAAAGCTGCTCGAAGGGTCGAAAGACATCGAGAAGCTGGCCGCAACCCATTTGCATGGGCTGGGCCTGCCGATCCACATGGCCGACATGGCCGTCTATCTCGCCTCCGACGAGGCGGCGATCACCACCGGGCAGATATTGTCGGTCGATAGCGGCGCGACGATCAGGTAGGTCGCAGGCCCGACGACTTTTTGACTTGGTTCGGAAATTCCTTTACCCGCAACGACGCAATGGCCTCGGAAAAAAGCGTAAATCTATACACAAAAGTACATGATCTCGTGATTGAATCGACCACTGCGTCGGTTCCGACGGGCACTGATATTTCGCGTGTGGTGGTTGAACCGCCGCGCGATCCGAGTCACGGGGATTGGGCCACAAATGCCGCGATGGTGACGGCCAAAGAAGTCGGCCAAAAGCCGTCATCAATAGCGGAGTCTACGGCAGCAAGTTTGCGCCGAAACGACATGGTGGAAAAAGTCTACGTCGCCGGTCCCGGCTTCATTAATCTCACGCTCAAGCCTCACGTCTGGCGCGAAGAGTTACGACTCGTGTTGGAACAGGGCGGCGACTACGGACGCAGCGAGATCGGAAAAGGCGAAAAGGTCAACGTCGAGTACGTCTCCGCCAATCCGACTGGCCCCATGCATGTTGGCCACGGCCGCGGCGCAGTGTTCGGCGATGCGCTCGCCAATTTGCTTACCTTCGCCGGTTACGACGTTACACGCGAATATTACATCAACGATGCCGGAGCGCAGGTTGAGGTCCTCGCGCGTTCAGTTTTTCTCCGTTATCGGGAAGCGCTCGGCGAAAGCATCACAATTCCCGATGGCTTGTATCCGGGCGCCTATCTCAAAGTCGTCGGCGAGAAAATCGCGGCCGAGCATGGACCGTCATTGAAGAGCAAGCCGGAAGCCGAGTGGCTTCCCATTGTGCGCGCGAAGGCGGTTTCCATGATGATGGACGGGATCCGTGATGATCTCGCCGCGCTCAACATAGATTTTGATGTGTTCTACTCCGAGCGCTCGCTGATCGAGGGCAAGCGCGACGAAGTGGCAGCTACCATCGAAGGCTTGCGCAAGAATGGTGAGGTCTATGAGGGCCGGCTGCCGCCGCCCAAGGGTGGCAATCTTGAGGATTGGGAGGATCGCGAGCAGACACTGTTCAAGTCCACGGACTTCGGTGATGACGTCGACCGCCCGCTGAAGAAGTCGGATGGCAGCTACACGTATTTCGCATCAGACATCGCCTATCATCTCTCGAAGGTATCGCGCGGGTTCCTGAACCTGATTGACGTCTGGGGCGCCGACCATGGCGGCTATGTCAGGCGCATGCAGGCTGCCGTGAGGGCCGTGAGCGGCGGCAGGGCATCGCTGGACGTCAAGCTCGTACAATTGGTGCGTCTCCTGCGCGCGGGCGAGCCGGTGAAGATGTCGAAACGGGCGGGCGAGTTCGTCACTCTGCGCGAGGTTGTTGACGAGGTCGGGCGTGATGCCGTTCGCTTCGACATGCTGTACCGCAAGAACGATGCGGTGCTCGACTTCGACCTTGCCAAGGTGATCGAACATTCGCGCGACAATCCGGTTTTTTATGTTCAGTATGGCCACGCGCGCGGGCAGTCCGTGTTCCGCAACGCGCGGGAGAGCGTGCCGGACCTGCCAAAGGCTCCCTCAGCACGCGCCGCTTACCTCAGGCAGGCAGCGCTCGACCGCCTGGGTGATGCCGGGGAGCTTTCATTGCTGCGTCGGATCGCGCTTTATCCACGTGTCGTCGAGGCCGCCGCGGTTGCCCACGAGCCCCACCGAATTGCGTTCTATCTATATGAATTGGCTAGCGAATTTCATGCACATTGGACGCGCGGAAATGACTTGCCTCATTTACGCTTCATTATCCAGAATGATCCACAAACGACGAAAGCCCGGCTCGCCCTGGTAGAGGGGATTGTTATCGTTCTCGCCTCGGGTTTGGCGCTACTCGGGGTTAGCGCGCCGGATGAAATGCGATAGAGCTCGTCCGCGGCTTGGCGTGCATCGCCGGCAATCATAAGAGTAAAGCAGGGGCGAGCTCAGTAACTGGGGACCGAATGGCGGAAGACCAATTCCAAAGACCCTATCGCGCAAGTGAACCGCCTGTGCGCGCGTCGGGCAAAAACCCGGGCAGTGATCCGCTTGCGGAACTCGCGCGGCTTATCGGGCAGACCGATCCGTTCGGAGAATACGGACGCGATTCGGCGCGTCGCGCGCATGCGCCGCAACCGACCGAGCGATCGGATTGGAGCAGGGACCCGGCTGGAACTCCATACGATCCCCACTCTGGCGCCGACCAGCATGCGCCGCAGCGATTGGATGACCAGCGTTCGCCGCGGCGATTGGATGATGATGAAGAATACTATTCCCCGCGGTCCGCGCCCCCCGACCAACAGTATGGACGCCAACCATACGTCGGCACTCCATCCGGCGCCGATGATCTTTATCAGGTTGACCACGAGGGACGCGGTTATCCGTCAGGCCAAACCGACTATCAGCATGACGCCTTCGCCCACGACCCGGCCCAATTTCCCGAAGAGGAATATTATGAAGATGAACCGTCTTCTCGCCGGCGGCTCGGCGTTGTAGCGATCGCCGGTGTGTGTGCCTTGGCGGTGATAGGTACCGCGGGCGCCTACGGCTATCGCGCGCTGTTTGGCTCATCCGCCTCGACTCAGCCGCCGCCCGTCATCAAGGCCGATGCTGGGCCGAGCAAGATTGTGCCCGCGACGACCGGGAAGGATACGCAATCGAACAAGCTGATCACCGATCGGGTGAACGAACGCGGTCAAAGCGAAAAACTGGTTTCACGCGAGGAGCAACCCGTACCGAATGCGGCGGCTATTGGAACATCGCAAATGGCTTCCCAATCGACGTTGGGTAGCGGCGTAGTCGGAAGTGAGCCGAAGAAGGTACGTACTATCGCGATTCACCCTGATCAACCAATTGTAGCCGACGCCACGCCGTCATCGCCGGTATCGCTCGCAGCGCCAGCGCGCTCGGCTGCTCCTGCGGCTAGAACTCCGTTACCGTCTGCACCTGCTATGCAACCCGCACCACCGTCTCGAGTCGCTGATAACGCGAGTGCTGATGCGGAACAGGATGCCGCGTCAGCCCCGGCCGCTCGGTCAGCGCCGCCGGTTCGGCAGGCTGCGCCAGCGAGCGGCAATTCGCCGTTATCGCTGAGCCCCGATGCTGCGCCGGCGCGCGCCGCGGCGAGAGCTCCTACTTCTGCCGCGTCGGCTCCGGCTCGCACCGCAGCGGTCGCCTCGCCCGCACAAATGGCGCCAACGCCAGCCCCGGCGGCTAGCGGCAATGCCGGCGGTCCCGGCAGTTATGTGCAGGTTTCATCTCAGCGAAGCGAAGCTGAGGCTCAAGCCGCGTTCCGATCTCTTCAGGCGAAGTACCCCGACCAGCTCGGTGGGCGCCAGCCAATGATCTACAAGGTCGACTTGGGTTCAAAGGGAACTTACTACCGGGCCATGGTTGGGCCTTTCACCAACGCGAGCGAGGCGGGTGACCTGTGCTCAAGCCTCAAGGCGGCTGGTGGCCAATGCCTTATTCAGAAGAATTAGCAGGGTAAACTTGACCCTCGCAGACGCCGCGAGCTAATCCGCGCCAATGGCGGCGCGCGCTTTTATCACCGGATTGGCGGGTTTGAGCATATCCCCCGTAGAACGTGCGTTTTTCCGGGAGGCTCAGCCTTGGGGGTTGATCATTTTCAAGCGAAACGTGAGCACGCCGATTCAAGTTACTGAACTTGCTGATTCATTCCGTGAAACCGTCGGATGGGAGGCACCAATCCTTGTCGACCAGGAAGGAGGTCGCGTCCAGCGGCTGCAACCTCCATACTGGCCCGCCTATCCGCCAGGGCGACGCTACAGCGAGCTGTACGACCGTGAACCGGCCTCCGGCATCGCCGCAGCGCGGATGGCCGGCCATTTGATCGCCGCCGATCTTAGGCCCCTTGGCATCGATGTTGATTGCCTGCCTCTCGCTGACGTGCCGTTAGCGAGCGCTGATCCTGTAATAGGTGACCGCGCTTATGGCGAGGAACCAGGCAAAGTTGCCGCTATTGCTAGAGCTATAGCCGAAGGGCTCCAGGCCGGTGGCGTCCTTCCTGTTTTAAAGCACCTGCCAGGCCACGGCCGGGCGAGCGCCGACAGCCATCACAAGTTACCGGTAGTCGATGCCGACCGAGCCACTCTAGAAGCGACCGATTTTGCTGCTTTCCGTCCACTGGCAGACTTACCGCTTGGCATGACCGCACATGTTGTGTTTAGCGCCATCGACCCAGTCGCGCCTGCTACGACTTCGGTCACAATAGTGAGGCAAGTGATTCGCGGCTTTATCGGATTCCAAGGATTGCTGATGAGCGATGATGTCTCGATGAAAGCCTTGTCCGGCAGCATCGCGGAACGGAGCCGCGCCGCGCTGGCGGCTGGTTGCGATGTCGTGCTTCATTGCAATGGCGACATGCGCGAGATGACTGCTGTCGCTGGAGAAGCGCCCGTCCTTTCCGGGGATGCCGCGAAGCGGGCCACCGCGGCGCTCGCTGCGCGAATCGCACCTGAGGAATTCGACACTGAGGCCGCACGGGGTGTATTCGCAGAGATTGTAGCCGACGTGTCGCGACGAAAGACGGTATTATGAGCGGCGAGGAATTCGATACAACGCTCGGCTCTGACCGCGGCACCACTGAGCCAGCGATGATCGTGGACGTCGAAGGTTTTGAGGGCCCGCTTGATCTGTTGCTAATGCTTGCGCGGCAACAAAAAGTTGATCTGGCGAAGATTTCGATACTTGCGCTCGCTGACCAGTATTTGTCGTTTATAGAGGCGGCGCGGCAATTGCGACTAGAGCTTGCAGCTGACTATCTCGTCATGGCCGCCTGGCTCGCTTATCTGAAATCGCGACTGCTCCTGCCTGATGTGGCACCTAGCGAAGGCCCCAGTGCGGAGGAAATGGCACTGGCTTTGGCCAATCGCCTGCGCCGACTTGAGGCAATTCGTGACGTCGCGACGCGGATGATGGAGCGACCGCAGCTTAATCGCGATGTTTTTGCTCGCGGATTGCCCGAGCCGATCGACGAGATCAAGCAGCCGGAATGGTCGGCAACGCTTTACGATCTGTTGTCCGCCTACGCGACGCAACGATCGCGCAGTGCGCTGTCGCGGGTGCGCTTTAAGCAACGCACCGTATGGTCACTGGCCGAAGCGCGCGCCGCGCTTGAGCGTCTGATCGGACAGTCAGCGGATTGGTCGCGCATCGATCAGTTCCTGGTCAGTTATCTGGTGGAGCCGGCGCTAGCGGCGACGGTGTTTGCTTCTTCATTTGCCTCGGCACTCGAACTGGTGCGTGAGGGGCTTGCTGAAATTCACCAGAAAGAGTCATTCGCGCCGATTTACATGCGGAAGCGCGTCGGCGTGATTGGAAATGTAACGACGCATGACGCGCAAGAAAACGCATAAGGAGAAGGCGTCCATGCCGAACGCGGCCAAGAAACTCGTGGTGGTGCAAAACAACGAGCGGACGGCAGAGCCTGTACCGGCCATACGGCCGGAAGAATTGCGGCTGCTCGAGGCCCTGCTATTTGCCGCTGGCCAGCCACTGGACGAAGCGATGTTAGCGCGTCGGCTTCCCAACGGCGTCAACGTGAAGCACGCACTAGCACAGCTCAAGGACGAATACGCCTCGCGTGGTGTCAATCTTGTGCGCGTCGGCAAGAAATGGACGTTCCGCACCGCGACCGATTTGTCCTGGCTGCTGACCAGACAAATCGTCGAGACGCGCAAGCTTTCACGCGCGGCAGTCGAAACCCTCGCGATCATCGCATATCACCAGCCGGTGACCCGCGCCGAGATCGAGGAAATTCGTGGTGTCGTGACGGCCGCCGGCACCGTAGATGTGCTTCTCAAGACCGGCTGGATTCGCCCGCGCGGCCGCCGCAAGGCGCCGGGCCGGCCGGTTACCTATGGAACAACAGAGGCCTTCTTGTCGCATTTTGGCCTTGAGGAGGTCGGTGACTTGCCGGGTCTCGACGAACTAAAAGGCGCGGGGCTGATCGAGGGCAATCTGCCTCCGGGATTTGCTGTTCCGCTTCCGTCCGACGATTTGACGTTACGTGACAACGAAGACCCGTTGGAGCCCGGCGATCTCGATCTTGGTTTAGCGCCGCCGTCTTCGCGTTCCGAGAAGTAACGGCCCACGATTTTAAGGTAAATTCTGCTGTTTCAAGGGACATCGCGGCTCTTTGACCGAGCTTGAAGTCCTTGTTTTTGCCGCCTGCGGGGCCTAGTTTCTCACTCAAATCATGGCGGGACGAACCGAAAAAGCCCGTCGCTGCGGAGGATTAGCCGATGGGTTCCCTAAGTATATGGCATTGGATCATCGTCCTTTTGGTGGTGATGGTTCTGTTCGGAGGCCGTGGAAAAATTTCATCGCTGATGGGTGACTTCGCCCAAGGCATCAAGGCCTTCAAGAAAGGCATGTCCGAAGACGAGAAGTCCGCGGATGCCAAGAGCGAGCCGATTAAGACGATCGAAGCTGGCAGTGCGTCCAAGACTGAAGCCGAGCGGCGCGCCGAGGGCGTGCGCTCCTGATTTCTGCGTCGGCGCAGAAAGGTGAGATGGCCGGGACGGTTGTCGTAGGCGGCGCGGTGCTTCGGTACCTCGGAGTTGGTTAATCCATGTTCGACATTGGTTGGGGCGAACTCGTCGTCATCGGCATTGTCGCGCTGATCGCGATTGGGCCAAAAGAGCTTCCAACCGTGTTGCGTACGCTTGGCCAGTACATGGCCAAAATCCGCCGTATGGCCTCGGAATTCCAGGGTCAGTTCCAGGAGGCCTTGCGTGAAGCCGAGATGGCCGATCTGAAAAAGCAGGCCGAAGATCTCAAGACTTCGGTCAGTGATCTTACCAATTTCAACCCGCTGGCGAATACGCAGAAGGAAATCGAGCGCGCCTTCGAGGTGCCCGGAGCTGGGAAGGCAATTGAAGCCCCTGCCGAAGGACCGGCCACGACGTCGTCAGCTGTGCCCGAACCGGCTCAGCAGGTGGACCTAAACGTGCCGCTGCCGGAGCCGCATTCACCCATCAGTGAGAAAGATTTTGCCACTGCCGAGGTGCCGCCTAAGCAGGCCGGAGGCAGCGCATGACGCACGAGGATATCGAGGCGACCAAGGCGCCGTTGATGGAACACCTGGTCGAGCTGCGGTCGCGGCTCATTAAGGCACTCATCGCATTCGGCGTGATGTTCGCAATCTGCTTTGTATTCGCCAAGGACATCTACAATGTTCTGGTGTGGCCCTTCGTTTGGATCGCTGGGCCGGAGAATTCCAAATTCATTTACACTGCATTGCTCGAATATTTCGTCACCCAACTTAAGCTGGCGATGTTCGGCGCGGCATTCCTATCATTCCCAATCGTGGCAGCGCAAATCTATATGTTCGTCGCGCCTGGGCTCTACCGCAATGAGCGCAAGGCGTTCCTTCCTTATCTTATAGCGACGCCAATTTTCTTCGCCCTCGGCGCGATGGTGGTGTATTTCGTGGTGTTGCCGATGCTGGTCCGCTTCTCGCTGCACATGCAGCAGCCGGGCTCAAGCACGGACGCCTCGATCGCACTGATGCCCAAGGTCGGAGAATATCTTTCACTGATGATGGCGCTTGTGCTGGCCTTCGGCGTGGCCTTCCAGCTGCCGGTAATCCTCACGCTGCTCGGCCGGATCGGGCTGATTACAGCCAAACAACTCAAGGCCAAACGACGTTATTTCATCGTCGGCGCCTTTGTGCTCGCTGCCGTTCTCACGCCGCCCGATGTGATCAGCCAGATGTCGCTCGCGGTGCCGCTGCTCATTCTTTACGAGGGCTCGATCTGGTCGGTACGCCTGGTGGAGAAGAGGGCGCAGGCAGAGGAGGCCGCCAAGGCAACAGCCGAGGCCGCCTCTGCCACAGCGAAGCCAGCAGAGTAGGTCGGGCTTGGTATTGACTCGGTCATGCCCGGCTTTATGCCGGGCATCCACATTTCGCTTCACAAGAAAGACGTGGACGGCCGGGACAAGGCCGGCCATGACAAGCTAAAACGCCCTCGCCATGTACGACATCAAATGGATTCGCGAGTATCCTGACGCCTTCGACCGCGGCCTCAAACGCCGCGGGTTGGACCCGCTATCCAAAAAGCTCATTGCGATCGACGAGAAGCGGCGCGCGGCAATCACAAAATTCGAGCAGGCGCAGGCGCGTCGCAATACCACCTCCAAAGAAATCGGCGATGCAAAGAAGGCGAAGGACGAGGGCAAAGCCGGCAAGCTGATGGCCGAGATGGCGGAACTGAAAACGTCACTTCCGGCAATGGAGGAGGAGCAGAAGACGCTCGGCGCCGAACTCGACAAAGAGCTGGCGCAAATTCCGAATATGCCGCTGGACGATGTGCCGGACGGCGCCGATGCAAGTGGCAATGTCGAGCATCACGTGGTCGGCAAAAAGCGCGACTATACGTTCAAGCCCAAGCAGCATTTCGAGCTGGGCGAAGCGCTCGGCATGATGGATTTCGAACTGGCGGCAAAATTATCCGGCGCGCGCTTTGTTGTGTTGCAGAAGGGCCTGGCGCGGCTGGAACGTGCACTTGGGCAGTTCATGCTCGATGTGCACACGAGCAAAGAGCACGGATATGCTGAAATCAATCCGCCGATCTTGGTGCGTGACGATGTGATGTTCGGGACAGCACAACTTCCAAAGTTTGCCGACGATCAATTTCGAACGACAAACGACTTTTGGCTCATCCCAACTGCCGAAGTGCCGCTGACCAATCTCGTCCGCGAGTCCATCGTCGAGGAATTGCAACTACCGATGCGGCTAACCGCCTGCACACCATGCTTCCGCGCGGAGGCGGGCGCTGCGGGCAAAGACACACGTGGCATGATCCGTCAGCATCAGTTCACCAAGGTCGAGCTGGTCTCCATCACCACACCGGAAAAATCGAAAGACGAACACGAGCGCATGCTAGCCTGCGCCGAAGAGGTGCTCAAGAAACTCGATCTGCACTACCGCGTGGTCACACTATGCACGGGCGACATGGGTTTCGCTGCGCAAAAGACCTATGACATCGAGGTCTGGCTGCCGGGCCAGAATGCGTATCGCGAAATTTCCTCCTGTTCGAACTGCGGCGAATTTCAGGCCCGCCGGATGAATGCGCGCTACCGCGCCAAGGATGGTGTGCGCCATGTGCATACGCTCAATGGCTCTGGCGTCGCGGTAGGCCGCGCGTTGATTGCAGTGATGGAAACCTATCAACGCGAGGACGGCTCGATCGCGGTGCCATCAGCGCTCGCGCATTACATGGGCGGCATGACCAAGGTCGAACGGGCGTAATGCGTATCCTCATTACCAATGACGACGGCATCCATTCGCCGGGGCTTGCCACCTGCGAGAAAATTGCGCGCGCGCTTTCCGACGAGGTGTGGATCGTGGCCCCGGAAACCGATCAATCCGGCGTGTCACATTCGCTGTCGTTGAATGATCCATTGCGCATGCGCGAGGTCGGCGAGCGGCATTTCGCGATCAAGGGCACCCCGACCGACTGCGTCATCATGGGCGTGCGCCACTTGATGAATGAAAAGCCGGATCTCGTGCTCTCCGGCGTCAACCGCGGCCGCAATTGCGCAGAGGATGTCACTTATTCCGGCACGGTTGCCGGCGCGATGGAAGGTGCTGTGCTCGGCATTCCGTCCTTCGCGCTTTCGCAGGCCTATGCGTTCACCACCAAGCACCATCCCTATTGGGAGACAGCAATCAAATTCGCACCCGATCTGATCAAGCGTGTCCTTGAGGCCGGTATGCCGCGCGATGTGCTGGTCAATATTAATTTTCCAGATTGCATGCCTGATGAAGTCACCGGCGTGTCCGTCGCTGTGCAGGGCAAACGTGACCAAGAACTTTTGCGCATCGATGCGCGCCAAGACGGACGCGGCAATCCTTATTACTGGATCGCGTTCGGCCGCGGCGGCATTGCCGGTGCGGCACCGGGAAGCGACTTAGCAGCGCTCACCGAAAAACGTATCTCGGTCACGCCGCTGCGGCTCGATCTTACTGATGAGCCGTTTATGACTAAGTTGGCTGAGGTGTTGGGCTAGAGATCAGGTCAGCGAGCGTGCGCTTGAGTTGTTCGGCCTGAAATGGTTTTTGCAGCGCGGGGCGGCCGCGATAGGGCTCCGGCAAGCTACGTTCGCCATAGCCGGTCACAAAGACAAAAGGCAGCCTGCGCTTGGCCAAGATATCGGCAATCGGATAAATTTCCTGGCCATCCAGATTGACGTCGAGAATGGCAGCGTTGAATTCGCCATTGGTCGCGATCTCGCGTGCCTCCGAAATTGTGCCGACGGCGGCGGCTACCGCATAGCCGAGCTCTTCCAGCATGTCCTCAAGCAGCATGCGGATCAAATATTCGTCCTCAACCACGAGAACGCGTGGTGTCCCTGCCGAGGAATTTGTCATTGCTGTCTCCCGCCCTACAACTCGACATGACCCACAGAGTTCCAGCTTAGCCCAATTACCGGCAAACATGCTAATAACGGCCGCAAAAGGGGCCAAAAACGTGTCAAAAAAGTCGCGAGAAAAGCAGGATGACGATCGCATGGAATTCCTGCTGACGTTGCGTCGGCGTGGCATTGCTGACAGGGCGGTGCTGCACGCGATGGATGAGGTACCGCGCGAGCATTTCGTCGAGACGACCTTTGCGGAAGGCGCCTATGCCGATCGGGCGCTGCCGATCGCCTGCGGGCAGACCATCAGCCAACCCTATGTCGTCGCTTACATGACCGAGCAGCTTGGTGTGCGTTCGCACCATCGCGTGCTGGAGGTGGGCACCGGGTCTGGCTATCAAGCCGCGGTGCTGTCGCGGCTCGCGCGCGAAGTGGTGAGCATCGAGCGCTACCGCACACTTGCCGATCGAGCGCGGGCGCGTTTGAAGGAACTCGGCTACAATAACGTCGAAGTGGTGAACGGCGACGGTTTTGCGGGCGTGCCGGGCAGAGCGCCCTATGATCGCATCATCTTGACTGCGGCGACGGAGACGCTGCCGCAAACGCTCCTCGGCCAGCTTGCCGTCAATGGTGTGATGATCCTGCCGCTCGGCTCCCACGACGGGTCACAACATATTATCAAGCTTACCAAAACGGAAACGCGGATTCAGCGCGAAGACCTTATCCCGGTGCGTTTCGTGCCGATGTTGCCGGGCCAAGCGCAGGAATTATAGCGTTGCGCAGGGACCGCGCTTTCATTCTTAAAGCCTTGTTTACTCGCGACTGCTTTATTTCAAACTCTACATTTGTTGCGTACGAGTGAGTAACCACATGTTGCGTTCCAAGGTGGAGACCCGCCCGCGTGTTTGGCCGCGCGTTGTAGTTCTCGCGCTGGTTGGTACCGCCGCCGCAGGGTGTTCGGACTCGGCACGCTTCAACTCAAGTTCTTACGACACCGATCGTCCGGCCCCCCCGCAAAATTTGGCCAGTTCAGTCGCGGCGCCTCTCGCAGCTACTCGTATCGTAGCACAGCCGCTGCCGGCACCGAGCCAGCCGCTCTCAGCCGCACCCGCGGCTTACGCCGCGCCTTATCCCGCTAGCTATCGGCCAAGCGGCCAATATTCCGGCGACATCACTGGGTCTGCAGTGCGTGCTCCGGCAACCTCTGGCCATTGGACATGGAACGGCGGCTCGGCTGTGACCGTCGGATACGGGGAAACAATCGACACCATTGCGCGCAGGCATAACGTGCCTGCATCTGCGCTCATGCAGACCAACGGCATCCGCGATGCGAGTCAGATCAGACCGGGTCAACGCTTGGTCATTCCGCGCCATGTGTCGACCAGTACGCAAACGGCAGCTGCACGTGGTTCGTTCAACACGCAGCCCACCGGCAACGTTCATGTCGTGAAGTCCGGCGACACGCTTAGGAGCATTTCACGCCACAGCGGTGTGACAGTTGCAGTCCTGGCACGGGCTAATCACCTTCAGCCTTCCGCGAAGCTCGGCGTCGGCGATCGTTTGACAATTCCTGCGGGGGGGCATGCGCTGGCAGCAGCGTCCCCAACCGCAGCGCCGCAAGTCGCGCAGCCCCGCGTGGTGCTAATGCAGAAAGTTGCGAGCGCGGCACCCGCGCAAAATGCGCAGGTTGCTAAGGTAGATCCGCAGACGACCGAAACAGTGGTGAAGGCTGCCGAACCGAGCGGCAGCATGCCGTCGTTCCGTTGGCCGGTTCGTGGCCGCGTGGTTGCAGGATTCGGCAGCAGGCCAAACGGTGCGCAGAATGACGGGATCAATCTGGCGGTACCGGAAGGCACGCCAATCAAGGCAGCCGACGATGGTGTAGTTGCATATGCTGGCAATGAGCTGAAGGGCTACGGTAATCTGGTGTTAATTCGCCATTCGAATGGATTCGTGTCTGCCTATGCTCATGCCAGTGAGTTGATGGTCAAACGCGGCGATACGATTAAACGCGGACAGGTGATCGCGCACGCGGGGCAAACCGGGAACGTTACCTCGCCGCAATTGCATTTTGAGATCCGGAAAGGTTCGACCCCCGTCGACCCGACACAATACCTCGGCGGCGCATAGTGTCGCCGCTCGGCCCGGCGAAGGCGGGGCCCCACGGAAAAAATGTTGTTCGGGATCGGGATGCCCACTATCGCGGGCATGAGCCGTTGGACGTCAGGCCTTCACCTTAAAACCGAGCCGCCCGGCCAGATCCTGCACAAACTGCCAGGCCACGCGGCCCGAGCGCGAGCCGCGCGTGGTCGACCACTCGAGCGCTTCGCGGTGGAGCGGTTCGCCCCGCGCTGGGATTTTGTAGTGTGCAACATAGCCGTCGACCATTGCCAAATATTCATCCTGGCTACAGCGGTGAAAGCCGAGCCATAACCCGAACCGGTCGGATAGGGACACCTTCTCCTCGACCGTTTCACCCGGATTGATCGCAGTCGAGCGCTCGTTCTCCATCATGTCACGCGACATGAGATGCCGGCGGTTCGACGTCGCATAGAAAATAACATTGTCCGGCCGGCCTTCGATGCCGCCTTCAAGTACCGCTTTAAGAGACTTATAGGTTGTGTCCTCGGCATCAAAAGACAGATCGTCGCAGAACACGATAAACCGATGCGGCGAGCTTCGGGTGAGCGCCATCAGTGCCGGCAAGCCTTCAATATCCTCGCGGTGGATCTCGATCAGCTTGAGGGGCGCGCTTTTTATGTTCCGTGCGAGAACGGCATTAACGCCGGCATGCGCGGCCTTCACCAGCGAAGACTTGCCCATGCCGCGGGCGCCCCACAGCAGGGCATTGTTCGCTGGCAAGCCTTTCGCGAAACGCTCTGTGTTTTCAACGAGGACATCGCGGACGCGATCGATACCTTTGAGTAGCGACATCTCGACGCGGTTCACATGCGGAACGGGCACCAGCCGGCCATCGGGATGCCAAACATACGCATCGGCGATGCCCAGATCGGGGAGGGTTGCTCCCGGTGGTGCCAAACGCTCGAGCGCGGAGGCGATTCGTTCGAGTACGTCCGTCTGGATTATTGAACGGACGCCGACTTTCAATTTCGGCGAGGGGCGTCGCGACAATTTGGGCTTCGGTTTGGTCATCTGGTGTTTTTCCGCAAATCGCGCTGCTCTTAGCGGGGCGGCGTTGCTCCCGCAAGCGGCCCCGCGCGGAAATGGCCGAAAATGGCTGGTTTTGAAGAGTGACGCAGCGTTGCAATTGGACGGGCGGCCGGTATAGTCCGCGCGAAATTCAAGCGCCAGCCGGGCTCTGGGAAACCACGCAAGGAACAAGCTTCGATGTTCATAACGCCTGCGTTTGCACAAGGATCGTTATTTGGTGGTGGTGCAGGCGGCGATGGCGGCATGTTGATGTCGCTGCTGCCGTTCGCGTTGATTTTCATCATCATGTATTTCCTGATCCTGAGGCCGCAGCAAAAGCGGGTGAAACAGCACCAGGAAATGGTCAAGAACGTGCGGCGAGGCGATACGGTCATTACCAATGGGGGCCTTATTGGCAAGGTTACCAAGGTGATCGACGACGACCAGATTGAAATCGAGATTGCGGACGACGTGCGCATTCGCCAAATGCGACAGATGGTCAGCGACGTTCGCGCCAAGGGTGAACCTGTCAAGGAAGAGGCCGCGGCGGGTTGAACCCCGGCGGCCTTAGCCTTTAAGCCGCAAGTCGGGACGTCATGCTTTATTTCACGCGGTGGAAGGCTACGGCGATTATTCTCACGGCATTCATCGTTTGCCTGTTCACCGTTCCGAATTTTTTGCCCGATAAGGTGGTTCAGAGCTGGCCAAAATGGGCACAGCGACACGTGGTGCTGGGCCTCGACCTGCAGGGCGGATCGCATATTCTGCTCGAAGTCGACACGAATGCGGTCCGCAAGGAAAAACTCGAATCAATGCGCGATGACGTCCGTCGCATTCTGCGCGATGCGCGCGTCGGTTATACCGGCCTCGTGGTGCGCGGCAACAGCGTGGAAGTACGTATTCGTGAGGGCAGCGATTTCGATAAGGCGGTTGAGAAACTACGGGAACTGTCACAGCCGCTAGGCGGAATTCTTGGTAGCAGTACTGGCCAGCGGACTCTCGACGTAACGACTGAGGCCGGCGGCCTGGTGCGGCTAACGCTCACCGAGCCCGCCATCGTGGAACGGGTTCGCCAGTCTGTCGAGCAATCGATTCAGATTATTGAACGACGCGTCAATGAGCTCGGCACTGTCGAACCCCTGATCCAGCGTCAGGGTGTCGATCGAATCCTGGTGCAGGTCCCGGGACTGCAGGATCCAACACGGCTAAAAGAATTGCTCGGCAAGACAGCCAAGCTTGATTTCCGCATGGTTGACGTCTCGATTCCAGCGGAACAGGCCGCACAAGGACGCGTGCCGCCTGACAGCGAAATCCTCTACAGTGCCTCGCAGCCAAAGATTCCATATTTGGTAGAAAAACGCATTCTTGTTTCCGGCGGCGATCTTACCGATGCACAACCGGGTTTTGACCAACGTACCAGCGAACCAATCGTATCGTTCAGATTTAACACGTCAGGCGCGCGCAAATTTGCGCAGGTCACGCAAGAGAATGTCGGAAAACCATTTGCCATTGTTCTCGACAACCAGGTGATTTCGGCCCCGGTTATTCGCGAACCGATCCTGGGTGGCTCTGGCCAGATCTCCGGAAGCTTTACTGTCGAGAGTGCCAACGATCTGGCGATACTTTTGCGGGCCGGCGCCTTGCCGGCGCCGCTCACCATCATTGAAGAGCGCACTGTCGGTCCGGGCCTTGGTCAGGATTCTATCGCCAAAGGTAAGGTTTCGTCTTATGTCGGCGCGGCGATGGTGGTCGCCTTCATGCTGGTTACGTACGGACTATTCGGACTGTTCGCGAACATCGCTGTGGCGATCAACGTTGCAATGATCTTCGGCGTATTGTCGTTCCTCAATGCCACGCTCACGCTACCGGGCATCGCGGGTATTGTGCTCACGGTTGGTATTGCTGTCGATTCCAACGTGCTGATTTACGAGCGTATCCGCGAAGAGGTCCGGGGCGGCCGAACCCCGATCAATGCCATCGATGCCGGATTTTCTCGCGCGCTTGCCACGATTCTTGATTCGAACATCACTACATTCATTGCCGCCGCGGTGCTGTTTTATATCGGGACAGGTCCAGTTCGCGGTTTCGCCGTTACGCTCGGCATCGGAATTATCACGACTGTTTTCACCGCCTTCACGCTGACCCGCCTTATCGTCGCGTATTGGGTGCGCTGGCGGCGCCCGCAACGCGTGCCGATTTAGGAGCCCGTGCCGTGCGCCTGCTTCGTATAGTCCCCGACGATACCAAATTCGATTTCATGCGGTTCCGGCGAATCAGCTTTCCGGTATCGGCATTGCTGTCGATAATCGCTATCTCACTTTATTTCTTCCACGGGCTGAATTTCGGCATCGACTTCAAAGGTGGCACGCTCATCGAGGTTCAGTCCAAGGCGGGGGCTGCAGATCTCGCACAGATGCGCGCCACACTGGGAACGTTGGGTCTTGGCGAAGTGCAGTTGCAGCAATTCGGTGCGCCGAACGACGTGCTCATTCGCATTGCTGAACAGCCGGGCGGTGAGGTGGCCCAACAGCAGGCGGTTACCAAGGTCCGGGGCGCTCTTGGCGATGCAGTCGAATACCGGCGTGTTGAGGTGGTTGGACCGCGTGTTTCGGGCGAATTGCTTTCCTACGGCGTTATCGGATTGATGCTCGCGATTTTCGCAATCCTGATTTATTTGTGGTTCCGATTCGAGTGGCAGTTCGCGCTGGGCGCCATGATTGCAAACGTCCACGACATCGTGCTCACCATCGGTTTCATGTCGATCACGCAAATCGACTTTGATCTGACAAGCATCGCCGCGTTGCTCACCATCCTGGGATACTCGCTTAACGATACGGTCGTTATTTACGATCGTATTCGGGAAATGCTGCGCAGGTACCGCAAACTGCCGATGCCCGATTTGCTTAATGCTTCGGTCAATCAAACGCTCTCGCGTTCGGTGATCACACATGTGACCGTGTCGCTTGCATTGTTGGCGCTACTTTTATTTGGCGGGCAGGCGATCCATAGTTTTACCGCGACCATGATGTTCGGTGTCGTTCTTGTCGGTACTTACACATCTGTGTTCATAGCATCGCCGATTCTGATTTATCTCGGCGTCGGAACGGGCCGTGATTCATTGAGCGCACCGGATCGGGACAAGTAGATGACGTTCGGCCACGGCGCCGACCCACCGCATTTGCCGCGCCCGGCCCTAATCGACGCGTACGGCGATGGTGGCTTCCGCTTTGCCGGCATGTCGCACCGTGGCTCTTTACTGTGTTTTCCCGACGGCGTGTGGGCCTGGCCTATCAATGATGCTCGTGAGCTGACCGAGGACGTGTTTTCGGCGGTCTTCGCCCGCGCAGATAGTCTTGATTTTTTCTTGATCGGTGCCGGACGCGAACCCTGGGTGTTGCCTGCCGGTCTGCGGCAGCGCTTCCGTGACGTGTCTTTATCCGTCGATACTATGGCGACCGGGGCTGCCGTCCGGACCTATAATATTTTGCTGGCGGAAAACCGCCGTGCCGGAGCGGGACTAATCGCAGTCACGTAAGACATGCCCGCTAGATTGGTCGAATGGAAGCTCATTTCAAACATTGTGCTGCGCTGGTCAGAGAGAACGATCGCGACCGTTATGTTGCGACACTATTCGCTCCCGCCGATAAACGGAGTGCACTATTCGCCCTCTATGCTTTCAATGCAGAAATTGCGCGCGTGCGCGATGTTACGCGCGAGCCGATGCCGGGTGAAATCCGGCTCCAATGGTGGCGAGAAGCGGTCCTGGGCGAACGCATCGGCGAAGCCGCCGCAAATCCGGTCGCGCTGGCGCTGCGCGAGACGCAGTTGCGTTACGATTTAGCCAGTGAGCCATTGGTTAACGCGATTGAGGCGCATCGCTTCGACATTTACAAGGCACCAATCTCGAGTATCGACGATTTTCATTCCTATGCGGTAAGAACTGCTGGCGCGATCTTCGAACTGGCCGTTAGCATTCTGGCCGGTCACAAAGTTACCGCGATCTCCAGATTGGCAGCAGAAGCGGGAGTCGCACTAACGATTGCAAACGTACTGGCGCGGCTGCCACTCCATGCGGTCCGTCGACAGCTGTATATTCCGTTGGAAATCCTTGGTCAGTATCGAGCCGAGCCGGACGATGTTTTTGCAATGCGTGCGACACCCGAGGTGAGGGCCGCGCTCGCCGACCTTCGCTTGCGTTGCCGCCGTCAGTTGGCCCACGTCGGTACCGCCAAAGTCTCGCCAACTGCCCAGCCCGCCTTCTTGTCGATGGCGCCGTTGTGGCAATGGCTACGCGATATGGAGCGGCCCGACTATGACCCGTTTCACCCTGCGCAGGTGGCGCTTTGGCGGCGGCAATGGCGTATCTGGCGCGCGGCAAAATCTTTCCGGCGAATCGGGGGTTAACTGATTATTCAGCTGCTACTGCGGGGAGTTCGCCGGCGATCCATCTGTCGAGATCTGCAAGCGCACGCCGTGTCAGGGCGCCTTTGCGCGCGAGCGCCTTAGCCGTGCTGCGCCCGAGCTTGCTATGGCGATCAAATACCGGAATCTCATCCAGTGGTGGAAACAATCCAAAATTGACATTCATTGGTTGGAATGAAGACGGCCCAGCGTCGATGGTCTCGATATGGCCGCCGGTAATATGCGCGAGCAGCGCGCCGTGTGCTGTAGTTACCGGCGGCGGAACGATCCTTTCGCCTCGTCGGACGGCGGCTGCAAAGCGTCCCGCGAGCAAACCAACGGCGGCTGATTCCACGTAGCCCTCGCAACCAGTGATCTGACCGGCAAAGCGCCAAACTGGATTCGATTTGAATCGCAGCGTGTCATCGAGGAGTTTGGGCGAGTTTAGGAATGTGTTGCGATGCAGTCCACCAAGGCGGGCAAAATCCGCATTCTCCAGGCCGGGGATGGTTCGAAAAATACGGATCTGTTCCGAGTGCTTCAGTTTGGTCTGGAAGCCGACCATGTTGAAAAGCGTGCCTAATTTGTTGTCCTGGCGTAACTGCACCACGGCATAGGGCCTTGAGCCTGGTAGGTGCGGATTGGTCAGACCGAACGGTTTCATCGGTCCATGCCTTAATGTCTCTGCGCCGCGCTCAGCCATTACCTCGATCGGGAGACAGCCATCAAAATAAGGTGTGGAGGTTTCCCAGTCTTGAAAGGTGGTCTTTTCGCCGGCAAGTAGGGTGGCGACAAATGTTTCATATTGTTCGCGCGACAGCGGACAATTGATGTAGTCGGCACCCGAGCCGCCGGGGCCGGGTTTGTCGTAGCGCGACTGAAACCACGCTTGGGTGAAGTCGATGCTATCTCGATACACGATTGGTGCAATTGCATCGAAAAAGGCGAGTTGGCGTTCCCCACTCAGGTTTGCGATCGCGGCGGCGAGATCGGGTGAGGTTAGCGGTCCGGTCGCGATGATAACGTTGCCCCAATCACTGGGCGGCAGCGCAACTTCTCCTCGCTCGTGCGCAATTAATGGATGAGCAATCAGGGCCTCGGATACCGCGGCTGAAAAGCCCTCCCGGTCGACCGCCAGCGCGCTGCCGGCCGGTACCTGATTTGTATCTGCCGCGTGCATTATCAGCGAACCAAGTCGGCGCATTTCCTCGTGCAGAAGACCGACTGCGTTGTGTTCACGATCATCGGAGCGGAACGAATTTGAGCAGACCAGCTCTGCGTAGCCGTCGGTTTTGTGTGCGGCAGTGTTGCGCAGTGGTCGCATTTCGTGCAGTACGACGGGCACATCCGCGTGGGCCAGTTGCCAGGCTGCCTCCGATCCTGCGAGCCCGCCACCGACCACGTGCACGACTTGTAAATTCTTGGGTGTCATTCAAAATCAATAGGCTGGCGGATGACGATCTGCAACGGTGGTAACAGGTTCCGTATGCGCCTAAATGTGGTAGCCCTTGCGGGTTGCATTGCTTTTGCGGCCAATATTTCCCTCGCGAGCGCAGCAACAATGGCGAACGTCGTCGACGAAGCCTATAGCGGGTTCTCGGTCGCGCCGCCTACGCCAAGCATTGTTTTCGTTTGTCACGGGTTCGGGTGTAAGTATCGGGCCGAGGTGGACCTGACTGCCGGTGATCGCGCGAAACTTGCGCAAATATTGGCAGCCGGCCGGTCGTCAGCGGCTGCAGAGCGCAAGGCGGTTGCGGCTGCCGGAGCATGGTTCGACAGGCGCGTCGGCCCCGCCGCTGGTACGGAAAACCACGTGGCGCGCGCGGGCGCCAAATATATGTTTGATGTCCATCAATTCGATTGCATCGATTCAAGCCGGAATACCACCACTTTGCTTCTGGTGCTCGACCAACTCCAATTGTTGCGACACCACGACGTCGACGCGCCGGAGGCGCGGGGCTTTTTTATCGATGGGCGACCGCCGCACGCCACAGCCGTTCTCTTTGAGAAGGCGAACGGCACAAAATGGTCGGTCGATTCCTGGACGGTCGGTTACGGTAAGATTCTGGAGGTTATGCCTTTGGAGCGCTGGAAGTCGCTCAACTAGCAATCGTCTCCGACGCTGCGAAAAATCGAAACGCCCGCGCATTCGCGGGCGTTTCGATTCAAATCAACGAGACGCTCGATTAGCGGTGCGCGGCGTTCCAGGCAATCCGCGGAATATCGGAGCGGCTAATGCCGATGTCAGCAAGCTCGCGGTCGCCCAGGCGCGACAGCTCGTTAATGCTCTGATTGTAGCGCTTCCACTCCTGGATGAAGCGAACGATTGCGGCGAACATGGTGTCCTTCTTTCCCATAAGATCCGGCGGATGCCGGCCAGTGATTCCGAACAAAAATAGGGTTCTTCAGCCGCTTGAAAAGCAATAATGTTGCGCTGCAGCTAGGCGGAAAATGCATAACTAAAACAAGCCAAATTCAAACCAAAAGCGAGAATTCGGGCGTGTTTTTAAGATTTCGGTAAGAGGATTTTTGTTGCCCTGCAAAATGGTGAAGTTCAAGAGCGAAATAGCTGCGGATCGTATAGATTGCCGCCTTGTCTCCGGAGAAGCGTCCCATGAATTCGCATATCTGGCGCGCCGTCGTTATCGCCGCGGCCCTAGGCCCCATTGGCGCCGCGCCCGGCGCCCGGGCTGCAGAAGTCAAAGTCCTGACCGCGGGCGCCTTTAAGCAGGTCGTTCTGGCGCTCGTGCCCGATTTTGAGAGGCAGATGGGGACCAAGGTGGTCGTTGACAACGATACCGCCGGGGGCCTGAAGAAGCGGATTGAGGGTGGCGAAACCTTCGACGTTGCGGTCATCACGCCCGGCGTCATCGACGAGCTTACTGGCGCTGGAAAAATTACGAGTGGCAGCCGCGTCGATCTCGCCACAGTCGGCGTTGGGGTGGTCGTGAAGGAAGGTGCCCCCAAACCTGATGTAAGCACGGTTGGGGCCTTTAAGGATGCGCTTTTGGCGGCCAAATCGGTCGCCTATATCGATCCAGCAAGCGGTGGTTCGAGCGGCGTCTACATCGACAAGCTGCTGGAGCGGCTTGGCATCGCCGATCAGGTCCGTTCGAAGGCGAAGCTGAAGAAGGGCGGTTACGTCGCCGAACTCATTGTCAGCGGAGAAGCCGAGCTGGGCCTGCATCAAATCAGCGAAATCGTGCCGGTGAAGGGGGCCGCACTCGTCGGACCACTGCCGAAAGAAATCCAGAACACTACGACCTATGCGGCCGGCCTAAGCACTTTGGCGCAAAACAAAGATGCGGCGCAGGCGTTGATCAAGATGTTCTCCGGTCCGGCCGCCGCCGCCGTGCTAAAATCCAAAGGTATGGAGCCGGCGAAGTAGGGACCCCGCGTTTTGGAATTGGCAGCAGAAGCGCGCCCGCTCGATCGCCGGATTGTCATAACCGCGTTGGGCATTGCCCAAATCCTGGCTTGGGGGACTTCTTTTTATTTTCCGGCGGTCTTCGCCGAACCGATTGTTGCAGAAACAGGCTGGTCGCTTGGTTTCGTCGTTGCCGGCACTTCGATTGGCTTGCTTACCGCCGGTCTGATCTCGCCGCAGGTCGGTCGCATTATCGCCACGCACGGTGGACGGCCGATCCTGCTAGCGAGCTCCTCATTTTATGCCGCGGGTCTGGCAGGCGTTGGTCTCTCGCACGCGTTACCGATCTACCTGCTGGCCTGGGTGCTCATCGGGATCGGCATGGGCACAGGTCTCTATGACGCGGTGTTTGCCGCGCTCGGCCGCATGTATGGCAGCGAGGCACGCGGGCCAATCACCAATCTGACGCTATTCGGCGGCTTTGCCAGCACGATCTGTTGGCCGCTGAGCGCTTTGATGATCGACCATGTGGGGTGGCGCAGCGCGTGTTTCATCTATGCAGCCCTGCATCTGTTCGTGATGCTGCCCCTGCAAGCGAGCGTGGTGCGCGTGCCGGTGAAGGCGAGACACGATCAGAATGGGAAGAAAGCTTTTGGAGATGCATCGCGCATCGACAATGAGACGTTAGTTTTTGCCTTGCTGGCTGTGGTGCTGTCGATCGCGGCCGGCATCGGCTCGATCGTGGTGGTGCACTTGCTGATTTTTCTGCAGGCGAGGGGCGCCGACTTCACGCTTGCGGTGACCCTCGGGACCATTTTTGGACCCGCCCAAGTCGGGGCGCGCGTGATCGAGCGCCTTTTCGGCAGCCATTATCACCCAATTTGGACAATGATCGCTTCCTGCACGCTCATGGCAATCGGTTTGTTGCTGCTGTTGGGCGCGGTGCCCGCGCTTGTGCTTGTGATTTTGCTTTACGGCGCCGGTTACGGAATTTCCTGGATCGGACGCGGGACCTTGCCGCTTGCACTGTTCGGACCGGTGCGGTTTCCGCGGTTGATGGGCAAACTCGCGTTTCCAAGCCTCATAGTTCAGGCGTTCGCCCCTTCAGCCGGTGCCTTGTTGATCGAGACGCGTGGCTCAGATGCGACCATCGGTGCATTAACGTTGCTTGCGTTAATCAATCTGGTGCTAATCGGCGTGCTTTGGTGGTTGTGTCGGAAGCCGTCAATCGCTGCATGAAGATCGCCGTGTCAGCAATTGGGCTCCGTGCGTCAAAGCGATGCGAAACTATTACAGCGGGTATTCGGCAACCGAAGTCGAAAGCGGCGCTCACGTTAGGATGGTTAGAATGCGTTTATCGACGGAAGCTTTTGATGCAGATTTTTCTCGTTCCGATGGCCATCAACAGAGTGATCGTTTATTTGTTGCTGGACGATCTGGGAAAGCTGGGTCACGTTTGGCGAGAGATAGATGAAGCAAGGGCCAACGAACAAGCGATCGTCGATGACATTCTTAACGGCCAGTATGAACGTCCATTGCGCGTGGTGGCATTCGAGACAGAAGAAGGCTGGTCGTGCGACGTGACTAAAGAGATTGCTGCGAAGTTGCTTGACGCCAGCACGCAAGGACGTTCGCTCGGAGCTAAGGCGTGGGAATTCATAGAACGGGTTACTGCGGGTGCGAGCGTGAATTGAATTGTGCTGTCGCCTGAAATTGATGCGAGGGAGGTGCGAAGTTACCCCCTAGGCAATTGTACAGCGTGGATAACTGCAATTTTGTCACAAAGTGAACGCATCGCCGCCCCTCTGGTAAAATGAATTGGAATGGCAAAGGGGTTAAGGGGACTAACGATGCGGCGTTCCACTCGTCTACCGAGCCGTTTTCCGATGGGTACAAAGTACGTGCTTGAAGCGTGCGGGCCTGTCGTCCTGCGGTATATCGAATTCCCAAACGGTCGTAGAATTAAACTGGCGACGCGTGAAGCGTTGACCTGCACGTGCACCGAACGACAGGCCACCATCGCTCCTGACCATAGTGCTGACGCGCTTGGTACTCCGAGCTTCCCGCGCATTTTCGCGTAGCTATCGCTCGGCCTGCTACGATTAGAGGGTCTATGACAACGATATGTGGGCTATCACCGTAGCCCGAGCAGACCCACTATTGCGCCGAAGCGGCTTCTTGCAATGATAATGGCCTATAATGGTCGTCAGCGAGGCGACCGATTATCGCTGCGATGTCGGTTGCCGATGTCGATTGCTCAAAGGGCGGGTCCGCGCTCACCTTTCGCCAGATGCAACAGGTGAATCACCTGCGGTACCCGAATCAAAGCCATAAAGGGTCGAGTTCCAAAATAAGTGCCGGCCGCTCATAGCCATTGGCAAAAGGTGAGGCAAAAAATTGAAACAATTAGAATTGCGACTTCTGTATTTTGAGGACCTTGCAGTCGGGATGACCGAGACACTCAAAAAGGTCATCGATGCGACAGACGTTGTTGGTTTTGCCGAGGTGACTGGCGACCGCAATCCAATTCACCTGTCCGAACACTTCGCGGCCAAAACGCCCTTCGGGACGCGCATCGCCCATGGCCTTTACACCGCCAGTCTGATTTCGGCGGTTCTTGGCACGAGGTTGCCGGGTCCGGGCGCGGTCTACATTTCGCAGACCCTGAATTTCCGGGCGCCGGTGAAAATCGGTGACACCGTCGACGTAACGGTAGCGGTGTCTGAGCTGATACCGGAGAAATTCCGTGCCCGTTTGGCCTGCACATGCTCCGTCGGTGACGAGGTTGTTCTTGACGGAGAGGCCTGGGTGAAAGTGCCCTCGAAAAGTTCCGGCGGCCGTCCTCTCCCCAGAATTTGACCAACAATGCAATGATTTTGCCGCGCGGTTGCAAGGAACCGGCAAAGAAAATTCGCGTTGTCTCAAGACAGGCACGGAAATTGCGAAGGAAGGGTGAGCAGGGCTCGCAGCCAACTACGGAGATGCAGGGCTCGCAGCCAAGTACGGAGATAGTGCCATGCCGATACTGCTTCCGCCGAAGGCTCGCACCAGGGTCGAGCGCATGCGTGAAGCAGTTACAGCGTGTGACTGGCTCGGCCTCTGGGCCTTGTCGCTCGGTTTTTGTGCAATTGTGCTCGCGGCCATCGCTGATTTTATGGGCGGCGACATTATCGGCGCCGGGTTCATCCTAATCGGCGCCGCGGGCATCATCGCCCTGATTGTTTATACCGGCGCCGACCCCGACGAGAAAATTTGATGCTCGCAGGCAACAAAACAAGGGCGCGCCGCCAACTGTGCAAGGCGCGCTGCTAGCAGAACGCGGCGATCGTTACAGGCCCGGTTTTAGGCCGAACACGCAGCGCCGCGATCCGTCGGGCCGCCGACATATCGTGACTTGGCCGTCGGGCGGTGCGACCGGCATAGCTTCATCGAACGGCACCAGCTCGCCATCGATCATCCAGCCGCTCGCTGTCGACGATGTGCGCACATAACTTTTGCAGTCGTAGTCGCCGCAGCACCACTCACCAGCGGAATTCTTGAAAGCACCACGATTGACCCAGCTGTCATGCGCAGCCGCGGCGGTGGCGAGGAGCAGGGCAGGCACGAAGACGAGCAGTAAGCGAAACAGATTTCGCGACATCGGTGGCCTCCATAAATCCCCCGGCGCAGCGTTACTGTGGCGTCCCTACTTGCTCCTCCGCTCCACGATGGTCAGCTCGTCGGATTTGCTCCGTTGCGGCGACCTTGTTTGCACGCAAGCTTTTGATTGATTGTGACGAATCAAGCCAACTTAAAAAGGTTAGCACGGGCGAATGTTTTATTTGTGTAAATTGTGCGGCGCGGTATCGCCATGCTTCTGGCCGGATTGAGTAAAATGCATGGATGAGTTCCATTCCTGGGGAAACGGCGCGTGCGATGAGAGCGTTCTGGCAGCTTTGGCGCGACCGGCGCGGACGTTTGTCGGCGCTGCGAATCGCCACGCTCGCGCTCCTGCTGTTGCCGCTCGCCAAGGCGGCCCTCCAGGCAAACGAAATTGCGCACGCTGCGCGTCCGCTGAATGAATTGATCCACCGTGCGGGCTTTTGGGCGCTGATATTTCTCGGCGTCACCCTGGCGGTGACCCCGCTCCGGCGCGTATTGCGCTACGGCAATCTGATCGACATCCGCCGCATGCTCGGTGTTGGCACCTTTTGTTATATTGCGACGCACCTGGCGCTGTTTTTTGCCGATCAAAGCTACGACCCAGGCAAATTTATCCACGAAATCAGCCATCGCGTTTACCTGATTGTGGGTGCAACAGCGTGGCTCGGCCTTGCCGCGCTCGCGGCCACCTCGACCGACGCCATGGTGCGGCGCCTCGGCGGAATGCGCTGGCGGCGCCTGCATCAAATCATTTACGTCATCGCACTGCTCGCGCTCATCCACTACTTCCAGCAAACCAAGGCCGATGTGACGGTGCCGACTTTCGCCGCCAGCCTGTTTCTCTGGCTGATTGCCTATCGCTTGCTTGCCTGGTGGCAGGGCAGCGGCGACCTGTCGACGTTGAGCCTGCTTGCGCTGGCTGTCATCGTATGCATTGCAACATTCATCGGCGAGGCCGTCGGAATAGCGATTGCATTTCATGTCTCGCCGCTTCTCGTACTCGGTACGATATTTGATTTCGATGCCGGCATCAGGCCGGGCTGGCAGGTTCTTGCGGCGGGCCTCGCCGTTGTTGTGGTCGATGCGGTTATGGCACGATGGAAAGACCGCGCCATGCGAACCCGCGCGGTCACCGCCGGATAAGGCCGTCACTAGCGCACGCCGCCTTTCTTTTGTACCGGCCCGGTCAGCGCTTCGAAGCGCTTGCGCAGGTCGGCGACCTTCTTCGTGTCACTCATAAAGGCTGGATAGTTGTTGGCTAGCCTGAGCGAGAACAATGGCGGCAAACCGGCCGGCGGCGGGACATCTCTGCGCGGTGACCAGGTGTCGAGTTTGCTTTGCTGCTCTTTTTCCAGGAACCAGCTCAGGAAAAGGCGCGCCGCATTCGGATGCGGCGAGTCCTTGAACGTGGCGGCCGTCTGCGCCCAAACCGGCGTCGGATCGGTTTTCGAGAACGAAATTTCGACCGGCTTGCCGGCGCGCTGCTCCCGCAGCGACAGGTTCGGGTTTGAATCGACAGAGACCGTGTATTCGCCCGATGCAAGCCCGCGCGAAACGCCGAGATGGCCCTGAATGAACTGGGCGCCATTGGCGATGTATTTGTTCATCCAACCCCATCCGTATTGATCGATAAGCGTATAAAAAAGATAGAGGGTGATGTCGTCGTCATGCGGATAGCAGGACACCATTTTGCCCTTGAATTCGGCTTTCAGGAAATCTTTGGCGGATTTTGGCGCGTCGGCCGGCTTCACCATGTCCTTGTTGTAGGCATAGGACACCGATGTCACGAACACGCCGACATAGTCGCCGTCCTTGTCTTTGAATGATTTATCGATCGCATTCCACGCCGGCGGTTTGAAACGTGCGAGCACGCCCTCTTTTTTCCAGCGGATGAAGTCCTGCACGGTCTGAAGGATAGCGAGATCGGCGTCGAGCGACTTGCTCTTGAGTTGCTGGTTGATCTTCTCGTCGTGCACATTGCTGAAGCCGGAATGCACCGTGACCTTGATGCCCGGATATTTTGCTTCGAAAGCACGCGCCGGCACGTCGTAAAGCGAGGTCGGGCCGCCGCCATAAATGATGAGTTCTTTTTCAGCCTTCGCCTTCTCGTAGAGCTCCTGCATGCTCTGCGCACGCGCGGAACCGGCAATGAAGATCGCGCCAATAGATAGAATCGCAATGTAATGAAGCACGCGCGTCATGGACGTCCCCCCCAATGAATTTTTGCCGCGTTGATCGGCAAAAAGCGTAACGCGGGACAGGCTGGGTAGTAAATTGCCGGTCAGATCTTTCGGCTGTCGTAGGCCCAATGCAGCAGCGCCTGTCGCTGACGGCGCCGGCAAAGCAGATCGCCGGGCTCGCAATGTTTCTGGACCTGCCGGACGTGGCGCCGGATCGCCTTCCAGCGCTTGATCTGCCTGCGGTCTTCGTCCGGCATGCGCCGGCCCATGTAATAGCGGCAGTACCACTGGAACCAGCCGCGCGGATCGTCGGGGTGGATCCAGCCTTTGCGTTTCCACTCCGAGAGCGGCTGGCTGGCATCGACGCCGAAGAAATTGCATGCGCGATTGCGCCCGCGCGGCGACAGCTTCGCGCCAACAAACCAGCTTCTGGGAAATTCGCGCCGGCAATCGGTCATGTATTTGCCGCCGAATACGCCAAGCTTGAGCATTTGCGCCGGCGTCAATTGCGGCTTGAACTCGGGGTCGAACCCGCGGCCGGCCGCCACGCTCAGCACGTAGCGATAGCTCTTCTGCATCTTGTCGTTGACGGTAACGGTCCGTTTGCGCACCAGCGCAATTAACTAGGCCTGCTTGCGCTCCGCAACCGGCACCGTGGTGATATCCGCAGGACGTTTTTGCCAGAGCGGCTTGAGATGCCCGGCGGCGTTGATCAGCGGGTCGACCAGTTCGCCCTTCACCGAATGCGCGTTCGGATGGTCGCCAAATCCGAAGGTGAGGGGCTCGCGCTCCTTCTGAGGCACGTAGAGTGTGCCAAACATCCAGTCCCACAGGGCCAGGCATGAGCCGAAGTTCTTGTTGAAGTGCTTCGGATTGGACGAGTGATGCACCTGATGGTGCGCCGGGCTTACGAAGATGCGCCCGAGCAGGCCGCGGAACGAAATCCACATATGCGAGTGCTGGAGATGCACATAGGCATGAATGAACAGCACCAGGATGATGTTGGTATCCGACAGCGCGTATTGATAGGCGGTTTCGCCGAACATGTAGTTGGCGAAGCCGTTGGCGACCGCCGCCGAGAACGCGAGAATGTTCGTGAAGACCCAGGTGTAGACCGGATGTACGCGGAAGTTCGTGAGCGGGGTTAGCACTTCCGCGTTGTGGTGCACCTTGTGGAATTCCCACAGCAGCGGAACCTTGTGGCTGAGCCAGTGATTGAACCAGTAGCCGAGCTCGTAGGCGAGAAACAGCATCACGGTAATGACGGAGCGCGTGACGTATGCCGGCAATGTCGACGGCGACACCGGGCCGAACAACGCGACCAGTCCCGAAATAATGCCGTTGGAGATGAACTGGTAGGACAGCACGGCCCAGCCAAACATCACGCTGTATACAAAGACATTGAAGATCAGATAGCCAATGTCGGCCTCGTTCGAGCGGCTGCGCAGAATTCGCCTGGGAAACAACGCGCGCAGGATTGTTTTTGCGCGCACGCGGCGGCCGCGTTTCACGCGCTGCCACACGAAGAACAGCGTGGCGATCAGCAACGCGGCGGCGAGCGATGTCAGCGAAAAATGCGAGCCGAGCGAAAACAGCAGCCTGCCGAGCTGACTGAAGATAAACGTGATACCGGCCGAGAAATCCAAAACGATCTCCTGTCGTGACAGGGTCCAATGTCTTACTGAAGGGTAAAGATTGAGTTAGGCCGGTAACGGGAATCTCCCAGGCCAGACAAATGTCATTGCCGGACTCGGCCCGGCAATCCATGAGGCAGTCCCGAAATTGCCAAAGAATGCATGACGCCGGGGGCGTGGCGTGGCGTGGGGTCAAATGGCGAGTCCTACTGCCGCAAATCCGCGTATTCCGGATGCCGCTCGATGTAGGTCTTTGCAAACGGGCAGACCGGGATAACCTTGAGGCCTTGGGCGCGGGCGATGTCGAGCATGCCGCGGATCAGCGCCGAGCCGATGCCACGTCCTTCAAGTTCCTTCGGCACCTCGGTGTGCAGGATGGTGAGGACGTTGCCGGCGCGTTTATAATTCGAGAAGGCGATGTGACCATCGGCGTCGAGTTCGAAGCGCTGGCGCGCGGTATCGTCGCGAACGTTACTGGCCATGTCACGGTCTCTGCACAATCATGATGTAATCGTAAATCGGTTCCCGCCAACAATTTTACAAGGTGCCTGAATGCCCAATCTCACGCTCTATCACGCGTCGCCGTCGCGTTCTTCGATCATTCTCTGGATGCTGGAGGAAATCGGCCAACCCTACGACATAAAGCTCATCAAGCTGAGCGCGGGCGATAACCTCAAGCCTGACTATCTCGCTATCAATCCAATGGGCAAGGTCCCCGCGCTCAAGCACGGCGACACCGTCATCACCGAAGCGGCCGCGATCTGCACTTATCTCGCCGACGAATTTCCCGCCAAAAAACTGAATGTGCCGGTGGGCACCCCGCGGCGCGGCGAATATCTCAAATGGCTGTTCTTCGGGCCGAGCGTGATCGAGCCGGCGATGACGGACCGCGCCTTTCCGCGCAAGGAAGATCCGCGCGCCGCCACGCTTGGCTGGCGTGACTTCGATACGGTGCTCGACATTGTGAGCAAGGCATTGGCGAAAGGCCCGTATCTGATGGGCGAGCAATTCACGGCAGCCGACGTCGTCATCGGTTCGGGGCTGCGCTATGGAATGATGTTCAAGCTGATCCCCGAGCGGAAGGAATTTACCGACTACGTCGCGCGCATCGTGGCGCGGCCGGCGGCGCAACGCGCCGAGGCGAAGGACAAGGAGCTGGGCGCGAAGGCAGCCTAGTGATTTCATCGCTTGTTGCGAGTTTCCGGCGTCATCGCGCGGCTTGGCCGGGCGATCCAACAATTGTTTCTGACAGCAAGTGCTGGATCCCCGCCTTCGCGGGGATGACCGGAGAGAAATGCTGCGATGACGTCGGAAAGAAATGTCAGAGTTGTGCCCGCGCCCTCCGGTAGCGGACGAGCGATGCGACCAATCCCCAGACGATCAGGATGACGGCCGGCCAGAACGTGAAGAAGGTCAGCAGGCCGGGGCCGATCGGATTGGGGTTGGGGTCGCTCAGCAGCCCGAGCGAGGCGGCGGCGATGATGGCGAGCAAAGGGCCGGTGCCAAGAACAAGCAGCGCCAGCCCGATCCAGAACAGGCGGCTGAGTTTGAAATGCGGGCACGAATCCATCGCGGCGAAGGTTAGCCGTTGGCGAAAGGGTTGTCGTCATCTCAGACTCAAGCTTCATCAGCAAATTGGAATTGCAAGTAAGTGCTGGATCCCCGCTTTCGCGGGGATGAGCGGAAAAGCTGAAGGTGCGTGTCCGCGGCGCAGCGCACTACACCGCAAGTCGGAACGCTGCATCGCATCCGGGACACAGGTCTCATGATGCCTTGCGTAAGCGCTCGCCGCCGCCGTGCAGGTCGTTGAGAATGGCAAGCGCGCGCGCCATGGAGAATTCGCGCGTCGTCCTGCTGAATGCGGCGCCGGCGTCCGGCATCATGTAGGCGTGCTTGATCCCGGGAAAAATATGCAGTTCGACATTGCTCATGCGCGGCGGCACGGCGCGGAATGCATCGAGCACCTCGGGCGGCGCCTGATTATCTTCGTCGCCCCAGATGATGCAGACGGGCGCGGTTACGCCATCGAGCTCGCCGATGTAATCCTGGAGCCGCGTGCCGTGGCATGAAATGCCGGCGGCATAACCGAGCCGTTTCGGCCCGAGAATGGCGTAGGGGCCGCCGTAGCAGAAGCCCATGACGGCGGCGCGGCCGTTGAATTGCGGCAGATTTTGCAACCCCGCGAGCGTGTCGGCCATGTCGGCTTCGCCGGTCTTTATTTTTTCGGCGCGCGGCTGGCCGCGTTGCGTTGTCCGCTGGCCATCGGCGCGGGTGAGGGGGCCCGGGATCGTGCGCCAGAACAGGTCGGGCGCCGCGGCGATGAACCCGTGTGAGGCGAATTCATCGGCGAGATCGCGCAGATCTTTGTCGACGCCGTGGATGGCGCTTGCGAGCACCACCGCCGGCACGGGGCCGTCTGCTGGCGGCATCGCGAGATAGCAATCGAAATCGCTGCCCGCGCGGCCGCGGATCTGGATGGTCTTGCCTGGCATTCGTTTCTCCCTTGCGTCTTTGCGCCCGTTCGTGGTCTCGAACCATGCAGCCGCCCCCATCCTTCAAGACGCCGCCTGTGGCGGCCTCTCAAGATGGGGCGATTGCCGGCGCTCCAAATGTTACTTCTTGGCCGAGGTCTTTGTGTTGTTGCGCGGGTCGTCGGCCGGATTGACGTAAGTGATGGCGAACGGCCCCATGCCATGGATCTGGATGAGAGTCGGGCCGGTCGACCAGCCATAATGCTGCATGCCCTTTTGGGCGGTGAAGAAACCGCCGGCGCGCACTGTCTCTCCTTTTTTGATGTCGAACTTGTCGCCCATCGCGATGTGGAACGTTCCCGACAGGACGGTGACGTTCTCATCGGTCGGGTGCGTGTGCGGCAGGATCTTGTAGCCCGACGGCAGCTTGGCGCGCACGACATAAGGCCCGTCTTTGCTGGGGTCGCCGGCCACCACAGCGACGTGCGCCCCGGGCGGCAGGCCTGGCGGTGGCGGACCCCATTTCAATGCGTTGGGTTGAATGGCGATGTGGTCGTCCATCGCCAACGCGGCGGCAGGCAGTGCGGCAAGCAAAATCGCCACGACGGCGGTCGTTCTCATGATCATGCTCCTCGTATCGTGTCGGGGCCCCCGTTCGGCAAAGCATGGTAGCGCCATGCATAGCCCGAAATAAAGTGAGGTAGTTCACCGAACGGCCTCAGGTGGGCGAGGGCGCGCGGGTCGCTCTTGTTTGTTCCCGGCGCGCGAGAGCCGCCGTCTCCCGTATCGATTCACAGATCTTCGCGTTCCATTGCTCATAGGCCGCGACCGCCCATGGGTCACGGGCGCGCACCTGGTCGTAGGACAGGCCATCAAGGTGGCCCCACACCAGCGCATCCACCCCGTCGCGGACATCCTTGGATACAAGCGGCCCGAGGCTGCCCATGCAGATATTCGGATCGGACGAGCATCGGCGCGCGCGGCGGCAAGCGGTTTTGACACAAAAGTGCGGGAAGCCGAGCAGTGCTATCCGCAAACGTTGCAACACGAAGTGCACGCGGTCTGCGGCGGCGGGTGTGTGGGGTTCATGAATTTTGCCTCCGATCATTCGATTTTCCCTTTTCAGGCAAGCGCCATTGTTCTCGCGACGCGGATGCGCCCGAGTTTTGCGATGTGGCCTCTCCCCCGAGGAGGAAGAGAGGGGACGGCGCGCCAGGTGGCGCGACTATCCGATGTGCACGCCTCCTTGCGAAGGCGTGGCGCCCTCCGGCGCGCCGTCCGGCGTTCTCCTTCGGCGTCGGCCGCGCTTTGCGAGGGTCGCCCGGTGTCCACCTCCGTCTTCGCGGGCTGTCCCTTGTGGGTGGCAGCACCGTCGAAGCCCTGGGCGGGCCAGACGGCCGCCGTCAGCCATGCTCCTGGCGGGCAGCTCGTATTGGCCGCCGGGCGGAGCTCCGACGCCGCCCGGGTGCGTGGCCTGCTCGCCACGCCCGCGGGCGCCGGTCCGCTCCACACGAGCCGGCGCAACCGGTTCGCGTCCCTCATGGGAGCGGACAACTATAGGGATATTATCCTATAGGAATATTGTCAAGAGCCGCATTGTGGAAAAATATGGCGCGAGAAACAAAGCCAATGCGCCGTCAACACAGAAAAAATCAAAGATATCCGCGCAGTGTGCTGTTGAAGGCGCTGTCAATCGTTTCGCAGACGGCGGCGATCATCGCCACGATCGTCGCGATCATTGACACGCTGCACCGGTGGTGACGGCGCCGCAAAGTTGTTGGCGCGCAGCAGGCCGACAACCCCGCAATAAGGCCGCCGGTCGCAAGCGCGTATCAGTCGAGGTCCCCGGGGGCCGCGTTGATTTACAGCCAGGGCTTGGGCGGTCCAGGGCAACATCAGGTAAACTCGGAAAACGTACGATGATAGCGATGGTCCGTGATTGCACCGCACAATAAAGAAGTCTTGCGTAGCGCCTTCAAGGGTAGAATTATTTCGTTTGAGGCCTGGATCGACCATCGGCCGCAGGCCAACGGGGTATTGTACCGCATGACGTAAAATAACAACTTGCCGGGTTCGCGCGCGGGCCACCGCGCGGGGCTGCGGCTTGCCGATCGTCAAATCAAACGGGGGATGGCACATGAGCGGCAAGGGCCTAAGCGAAGACTGGTTATCTGTGATCATCGGCTTGCTGATTTTTGTCCTCGCGCTCGGCCAAGTCGGAGGCATCGACCTTCTCGGCTGGGTCGTTAAGACCGACGTGTGGATGGATTTGGGCAAGGCCCTCTCGCCCGTATCGAAAGCCTATGCCGGCCTCGGCGGCATCGGTGCCCTAATCGCCACCTATGTCGGATTGCTGGTGGTAATGACGGCAGGCGCCGTCGCCCTGCGGGCCGACATTGGACGCTTCATCGCCGCGTTCACCGCCGTATTCTGGATCAGTTACCTGTGCTGGATCATCGGCAGCTACGCCCATTTCGCGGTCAACACACCGGCGGCGATGCGCGAATTCGGCATTAACTGGTCACTACAACTCACTGCCGAGGGCGGCTTTGTCGTCGCTCTCCTCGTTGGGCTGATCGTTGGCAATTTCCTTCCGGACTTCGCCAAATGGATGAAGGAGGCGACCAGGCCGGAATTGTATATCAAGATCGCCATCGTCATTTTAGGCGGCTTCCTCGGCATCGTCTCGGCGGAAAAGCTGAGCTTGGCGACTTCGCTCATGTTTCTCGGCTTGGCATCGATCATCGTTGCCTATCTGATATTCTGGGCGGTTGTCTATTACGTGGCGCGTGTCTGGTTCGGATTCAGCCGCGAGTGGGCAGCACCACTGGCGTCGGGTATTGCCGTCTGCGGCGTGTCGGCCGCAATCGCCACCGGGGGCGCCATCCGCGCGCGGCCGATGATACCGATCATGGTTTCATCTCTCGTCGTGATTTTTGCGGTGGTCGAGTTGCTCATTCTGCCATTTGTGGCGGGCGAATTCCTCGATCAACAACCGATAGCAGCGGGCGCATGGATGGCGCTTTCGGTCAAGACCGACGGCGCGGCAGTCGCAAGCGGCGGCATTACCGAGGCGCTCATTCTAGGCAAGGCGGCCGCGCAGGGGATCAAGTATCAGGCTGGTTGGATCCTGGGGACGGCTGCGACCGTGAAGGTATTTATCGACATCTTTATCGGCGTCTGGGCTTTTGTGCTGGCCTGGATCTGGACCCGGCACATCGACGTGCGCAAGGGCGAAACGGCTAAGGTCAGCGAAATCTGGGACCGGTTCCCGAAATTCATCATCGGCTACGTCGTGACCTTTCTGATCATTCTGCTGGTGGCGCTCACCGCGTCCGCGCCGGTTGTTGCGAAGGTCAAGGCGGCGATGGGCGAAGCCAACACGTTCCGCGGTATATTTTTCGTGCTCACGTTCTTCACCATTGGCGTCATGAGCAATTTTCGTAAGCTGTGGGAAGAAGGCATCGGCCGGCTGGCCGCGGTCTATGTGCTGGCGCTGTTTGGATTTGTGATCTGGGTGGGTTTGGCGATTTCGCTCCTCTTCTTTGCCGGCGTGAAGCCGCCGATCATTACGGGCTGACAGGGGGATACCATGAAAGATCAGGAACCCAAGATCGCAGACGAAATGAGCAAGATGCACGCGGAGCCGTTGTTGCCCATCGAGAAGAAGCTCATTATCTGGAGTCTCACGCTGGGCATCGCGCTCCTGGTGGTGCTCGTGGCCATCAGCCGCATTTTTGTCCACCCCTGATTCATATTGCTGCGCTGGATGAGTCCGCTTTTGCTCAAGCGGGCATTCAACGTTGTCCCCCTTGACGTGGATCAATGTCGGCATAAAGGGCTAATGACACCCCTCCTTTGAGACAGCGGCGGGGTGAAGGGGAACTAAATGAGTGGCTTGGCCATTGGTGGAATAGTCTTTGTGTGCGTCTTTGGCGGCGCGTTTTTGGGGATGCTTCTTTCCGCAATTTTGCCCAAACATCATTTAAGTCAGGATAGCAAGGATGTGGTCAAATTGACGATGGCTATCCTTGGCACGATGGCGGCGTTGGTGGTCGGGTTGCTGATTTCTTCGGCAAAGAGTTCATTTGATACCAAGGACAGTGAGGTCAAGCACATCGCTGCGCAGATCGTCTTGTTTGATCGAACGCTGGCCGGCTACGGGCCGGAGACCCAAGATATTCGTAAGTCGGCTCGCGAATTGATTGCCGCGCGAATTCGTAGCATTTGGAATGAAAACAATAATGTCGACACTGCTGCGATCCGGCAGGTTCCAGGCACCTTTTGGGACATTCAGCAGAAAGTTTTGGCCCTATCGCCGAAGAACGATGCGCAGCGCTGGCTGCAATCGAAGGCGCTGCAAATATATAGCGATGTCGCGGATACCCGCTGGTTGCTGACTCAACAGACGGGCGGGACCATCTAATGGCAGTTCCTAGCGATCCTGGTATTCTGGCTTACCGTGATATTTGCCAGCTTCGGCATGTTTGCGCCGCGTAATGGTACTGTGATTAGCGCACTGTTTGTCGCCGCGTTGTCAATGGCTGGTTCGATCTATTTGATCGCCGAAATGGATCAGCCATTTAATGGGTTTATCAAAATTTCCAGTGCACCAATGCACTTTGCATTGGCACAACTCGGCAAATAGCCACGTCGCTTCGACGAAGGAGTGTCCGCTTTTGGCGGTGTAGATGAGCTAATTTGACAGGCGGATAAATACCCAACGGGCAGGCAGGTCCGATATGACCTCAGTGCTATGCCCCTTCCCGGAGGTATCTTCGTGTAGCAAACAGTCGCCCGCGACGAATATGTGCGATTCACCCGAGCTTGCCGTCACGCGAGTGCAACCTGATAAACTGAACGCCATCATTCGGGCTGGTGACGGGTGTGGTACTGCTCCTCCCCATTGAGCGCCAACCTCTAAGATGACGTAATTCTGAGCAGGTTGGGGATCGCTAACACAGAGTGGAGCCGCAGGAGGCGCGAACTGTTTGAGCGCCATCGGCATTGCGGCGGTGTCAAATCGACTTTCTCCTGAGGCATCCGCATAAAGCCTGAGCACCTTCATGCTGCCAGGTTCCGAGTGCTCATCCGCACTCTTTTGCTCCGATAACCATCGTCGCTCCCAAGGCAACACGCGCAACCATCGGCGTCGCTAACACCGCTGCCGGCAAATGAAGGTTGGCGTTCGGATTTTGTTTTATTAGGTTGCCGCAGTCCTCAAGCCAAACGCAAGGGGCTCAATGTCGCCTAACGGCCCAAAGTGGACAGGGTTGGTAATTACGTAAGCTTCCGATCCCGCGAACCATTATCTCACTTTTAATTCATCTCATGTAATTGAACGTTTGTTGCCGAGAAATTTGCGACTCAATGAAAAAACCTTCCGTGCTCTTCGCTTGCGTGTTCTTTGCATCCCCGGCACACGCAGGTTTCTTTGAGCGGCTCCACAACAATATTGATGAAGGAGTTCGCGAGCTTTGTGCGCGAAAGCCCGACCTCTGTAAAAAGCTTGAAGCTGGTCAAAAACGAAATGCCGACGCCGCGCTGCAGAATCCAAGCGGGACGGATCAGCTCAATCAACGTACTCGCGACAAGTAGTGCGTAGCGACATCGAGTTGAGCCGAATGTCGAACGCGCCGATGGCAGATCTGTGAAGGCAAAGGCAGGGGAATGCCCCGCCTTTGCCTTGGCGAGAGTTAAAACGCGTCGTATTGCTGCGTGGGAAGATTGGTCTTGGTTGCCGTTGCCGTTAGCTGGGTCGGGTCGATCGAAACGGTGCCATGCTGTTTCGCCGGAATGCTGGCCCAGGCTCCGACTATGAGAACGGCCACAACAGTAATGCCCAACAAGATGCGCATGGAATGTCTCCTTTCGTTGTGACGGAGAGTCCTTTCGCTCTCGATGACCGGCACGTTAGCCGGAGGCATTCTGTTTCAATGTTAAGCAGATCACACGTCTGCTGCGCACATTCCAATATGTTTCGCTATTGGCCCTCAGCGGGCATCTCGTGCACGCCGCCTGATCTCCACTTTCCGGGGGCAAGCGGACGTAACAACCTCATGTCTGCTTTTTAACCGAAGCGGACACCAATAGTTGCGTTACAATCGAATTCGCCTTTAATGTTCCTGGCAATTCGAATTTGGCGAACCGCATAAGGGGGCAGCGATGTTGCGTTGTTTTTGCGTCCTCGTTTGTTTGCTGACCTTCGCTGGGAATGCTGCTGCGGAATATCCGGAGCGCCCGGTTACAATTATCGTGCCATTTGCCGCGGGGGGTCCATCCGACGTTATGGCGCGCATCCTTGCGGATCGGATGAGGGTGACTCTTGGGCAAACCGTCTTGGTCGAAAATGTCACCGGCGCGGGAGGTTCAATCGGTGTGAGCCGTGCCGTGCGGTCTCCACCGGATGGCTACACCGTCAGTTTCGGCCATCTCGGTACCCATGTCTTCAACGGCGCGATTTATCCCCTGACATTCGATCTGCTCGCCGACCTTGAGCCCGTGGTAATGCTGCCGAGCAATCCGATGGTTATCGTCAGCAAAAATGATGTGCCGGCGAAGACGCTCAAGGAGTTCGTTTCATGGGTCAAGCAGAACTCCGGAAAGGTTGCTGCGGGCACCGCCGGTGCGGGATCTGGCTCGCATATCGGTGGTGCCTATTTTGAGAACATCACCAAGACCAAACTGCAGTTTGTGCCCTATCGCGGCACAGGACCGGCGCTCAACGATCTGGTGGCCGGGCAGATCGACATGATGATCGACCAGACCTCCAATTCCATTAATCAGATTCGTGCAGGCAAGCTGCGCGCCTACGCGGTGACCGATCAAAAACGCGTGCCGACCGCGAGTGATATTCCAACCGTGGACGAGGCGGGTCTGCCCGGATTCTACATGACTTTATGGTCGGGGATGTGGGTACCGAAGGGTACGCCGAAGGCTGTCATCGCGAAACTCAATGCCGCGGCGGTGGAAGCGCTGGCAAATCCAGCAACGAACGAGCGCTTTGCGCAACTGGGTCTCGAAGTGCCTCCGCGCGCATTGCAGACTCCGGAGGCGCTCGCCAGGCACCACAAGGCGGAAATCGAGAAATGGTGGCCGATTATCAAGGCTGGGAATATCCGTGCAGATTAAGTCCTGATGTTCGCTTTCTGGGGCGGGGAGACATTGTTCCGGTGTATCGCGATCTTGCTAACGGCCCGAAGCGGACTGTCCAATCGCACGAACATGATCCGTTGCTGATAGTTCCGGTTTCGCAAACGGCCTGATCGCGTCCGGTGCTCTGTTCAGTTCTGCCTGCATCTCATTCAGCAGCTGCTCCAATGTCTCGACAAGGTGCTCACTCGGGTCGGCGGAGAAACCTGTTTCGGTGCGAGCGTAAGATGCGCCCGATGTCGACCGATGCGTCCGTTCTCTGCTCCAGCGATCACGGGCTCTGCGCCGGCGCAGCCAACGCACTGTGTGGTACGTCGGACCAGACAAGGCGATCAGCCCGAGCGCAGCGACGATCACCGGCGAAGGTCGATCGGGTGCTTGCGCAGGCCCGGCCGGATGTAACTCCGCAGTACGGTCGCTGGCTGGCGTCGGCGTGGCGTTGATCCGATCGGCTGACCGAGGCGTCTCGGGCTCGAATGCCGGAGTTAACTCCGGCGATTTGGCGGGCACAGGCCATGCGGTTGCGGGCCATGGCGCGGGAGCATTCATTCCGGCCTCTGTTGCATCAGAGGCATTATCGAAAGCCGTTTCCTTTGCCTGTGTACGCGATGGCGCGTGCGGCAGCAGGCGCACAGTCGATGAGGACTGTTTTGGTCCCTCCGACATGCGTGTCCGAACAGTCGTGTCGTGTGGCGCTAGATACCAGCATTGGCGGTTGGTGGCGCGATCAGTCCGGTAATACCAGTGTTCGCCGCTCGGTGCCGATGCATTTGGTCCAGTGATGCACTTTTCAGGGGCGCGCGTGGCCTCTGCAGACATCGACCAGGACACGCTTGCGAAAGCAAGAGCGATCGTGGTTGGCACCAATGCCGGCTTGCGTTGTGGCATGCGCTCCTCCATCGGCATTTGAACGCCGCTGCAAGATTCGTTCCGGGTGCGAAAAACAGCAAGCTCATTGGTCGGCAGTGAGGCCGCAATGCGTTGCAAATCGGGACGCCCGGAATTTATCCAGAAGAATGTGCTCCAGCTGGTATTCGAGGAGGTGACTGGAAGACGCACCTTTTGGTGTTACATTTAGATCGGTATTCATTGGGGGGGTGGGCTATGAGGCGGCGGGAATTTCTCGGTCTGGTCGGCGGCGGGATGGCCTGGCCGATTGCGGCGCGGGCCCAGCAGAAAGCTGTGCCGTTGATCGGATTCCTCAGCAGCAGATCGCCTGACGACGCCAAGCCGCATGTTGCGGGATTCCTGCGCGGACTTGAGGCGTTCGGATACGTGGATGGCAAGACCGTGTCGATCGAATATCGCTGGGCCATGGGACAATACGATCAATTGCCGAAATTGGCCGGCGAGCTGACGGCGCTGCACCCGACGATTCTTGCAGCGCCCGGTGGCGCGCCTTCGGCACGCGCGGCAAAGGCGGCTACGAACTCAATTCCGATCGCCTTTGTTTCAAACGATTCAGTGCGCGAGGGATTGGTCGAAAGTCTCAGCCGGCCGGGCGGGAAAATTACCGGCGTTGACATCATGAGTGGCGAACTCACGGGAAAGCGGCTCGAATTATTGGCGCAACTGGTTCCTGCCGGCAAAGCCGTCGGGTTCCTGACAAACCCGAAGGGTGCGCTGAGCGTTGCCCAGTCAAAAGAGGCTGAACGTGCGGCCCGTGTACTCGGTCGCGAGGTTGTCTTTGTCAGTGCCGGTACCGATACGGAAATCGATGCCGGTTTCGAAATTCTGGCCAGGAATCCGGTTGGCGGTCTGGTCGTCGAAAACGACCCTTACTTCGATTCCCGTCGCGAACGTCTGATCGAACTGACAGCGAAGCGGGCAATTCCGGCGATTTATCACATCCGTGAATTTCCGGCGGCCGGAGGTTTGATGAGCTATGGCGCCAACCTGGTTGACGCTTATTACCAAATGGGCGTTCAGGTCGGACGCGTCCTCAAGGGCGCCAATATTACCGACCTTCCTATCGTGCGGCCGACCAAGTTCGAACTGGCGCTCAATCTCAAGACGGCCAAGGCGCTCGGCCTGACTATTCCGCCAACCGTGCTGGCCATTGTGGACGAAGTTATCGATTGAACCTGCGGTATTGCAGCGCAAAACAGCCGATTCAGGACGGCGTGCGCTTGGCCGGGCTTTCGGCTACGCTTGCGAAAAGTTCCGCGGGGTGAGCGTGAGCGCATGGTACTGAGCGAGCGGATGCAGGCGCTTGGCGATCAGGCGCGGTCCAGCCGGCAATGGGCCGTCGATCAAAAGCCAAAAGAAAAAAAATCGGATGACGCGGCCAGGGCCGCGATCATTCACGAATGGGACAACTGGGCCGCGTTGCATTCAGATGATCTGGCAAGCCCCAATGTCTGCGCGTATTTTTTCAGACATTTGCAGGAAAAAAAATTAGAGCTGCTTGATTTCGCTTCCGACGATAAAGTTCAGTCGATCCGCGACTGGCTTCTGCGCGAAGAGCGCGTCAAGGACTGACCGGGGCCGGGACTTCGATCCGGGCCCGATGTGTGCGGTGGCGATACGAAGGCTCGTAATTTTATTGTCGTTTCCTTTTTGGCAGGTTGCGCGCCATCGAACGCGCATTTGGTTGAGCAAAACGTTTCCGACGATGTTCAGCAAGTATGTGCGCTGCTGATCGCGGCTGACGTTTCGCCGGACGAGCGCGTCTGCCTGACCGGAAAAATTTGCACTACGCATCTGTCGTAATGCCTTGCTATGCTCACGCGTCAACGGGAGAGGTCAGCATGAAAGCAATCGTTACAATTCTCGGCGTCATTTTTCTTGTCGTTGCCGCGGTCTATTTTCTGGTGCCGGCGGACTCGTTGCCGAGCTTTTTTCCTGGGCACGTCGACGGACTGGCGCGCATCCGCACCAAGCACGGCATGCTGTCGGGCGGCCTCGGTGTTATTTTACTAGTGATCAGCTGGTTTATCGGCCGCAGGTGATCGCGCCGGAGGTAGCAAGACACTCCTAGTGCTGCGGCAATGTTTTGCAGCCGACGATCACGGCGCTAGCGGGAGGTGCGATGATGCGGCAACGAAATTCGCGTGCACACACATTGCGCATTGAGTTGTGACAACGCGGTGCAAGCTGGGGACAGCCGCAATTCTGTCAAAAATAAAACGCGTCGATGCTATTTTGATAGAGGTCGGCCACCGGCGTTCACCCCGCCGGTGGCCTTCTTCGGGGCCGCCGTTGCAAAACGAGCGGTCCCTTTTTTCAGAGGCCAATGAGCGCTCCGAAAATACGGTCTCATTGCGACCGTAGGAAGGCTCGCGCGCCATGTGTGTGACGCAAGTCACAGGTTTGTTGATTTGTTGCTGCGGCAGTCAGCCGCGTCGGTATCCCGGGATATCAAAATCGGACCGGAACACCATCGGGCACGATCGTTTTTCCGATCGGCCAAAGTGCTATTCCGGCAAGCTTGAGATGTGCCCAGGCGAACGGGATACCGATGATCGTGATGGCGAGAAGAACCGCGGTGACGAGATGTCCCAGCGCCAGCCACCAGCCGGCAAGGATCAGCCAAATGATGTTGCCGAGCATTCCCAGCGGTCCAGTTCCGAGGTCTTCGTAACCGTAATATTCCGCGCGTGACACAGCCCGCTGGCCGAAGGGGAGCAGCGTGTAGAGCGCGATGTTGAATGCCGCCCGCGTCCACGGCAGCCCGATGATGGTAATTGCCATGATGACAGCGGCGACCATCCAGGCGACCGCCATCCATAGTCCGCCGCATACGATCCACAACACATTAAGCAGGAAAGACAGTGCAGACATCGGACCCCTCCAGCACGCACCTTTGCGCGGCCGGGATTTAGGTATTCACCGGCCGTTTTACCAGCGGGGCAGTAAATTTTAGTCGCCGGCGCGAGAAGGGTCAGAAGCGCCAGCGCCGCCGCGGATAGGCGCCCGTCGCCAGCCGCACGATCGCGAGCAGCACGACCGCGCCGATCGTGGCGACGATGATCGCCGAGACAATGCCGCTGGCGAGATGGATGCCCAGCCGCGGCAGCAACCAGCTGCCGATGAGCGCGCCAACGATGCCGATGGCGATATCGCCAATCACGCCAAATCCGCCGCCCTCGACAATTCTGCCTGCAAGCCAGCCGGCGATGAGCCCGACCAGCAGTATGACCAGAATTCCTTGGTCCGAGATGTGCATGTTTGCCTCGCATCGCCTCGTACGACCCACACATCGAGGCAACTCATCGGACAATGAGATTCGCGCGCGAAAGTTCCCGACTGGAATCAGCAAAATGTCAGGCGGACGCCCTCAAGCGCGATGCCCTTGAGCTTTGTCGTCCATGTTTCGCCGGCCTTGACCGGCAGCGCGCGCGTCAGCGTGCCTGTCGATATGATTTCACCGGCGGCAAGCGGCGGATTGTCGGGATCGCGCGCGAGCAGATCGGCCACATGATGCACCACGGACAGCGGTCCCTCGAGGACATTCGATCCGTAGCCGCGCTCCATCAGTTGTTCGTCGCGATAAAGTTCGACTTCGAATCCGGCAAGCGTGTGCAACCAGTCTGCGGCATGCGCGCCGATCGTGTGGCGGGGGCCTATCAGCAGCGCGCCATGCATGGCATTCGCGGCGACGGAATCGGCTGCGGAAAACTTCCAGCCCGGGAATATCGATTGCACGATCTCGTAGCCGTGGGCGACCCATGCGATGCAGGAGAGCAGCGCAGCGTCATCCATGCCGGGCGAGGGCGGGGCAGCGAAACAAAATATGATTTCCGGCTCGATTTTTGGCTCGGCATAGGGCGCAAGCGGCAGTGGCACCGAGAGATCGTGCAGCGTGCTGTCGTAGACATAGCCCCAGTTCGGCGCGCGCACCCCGTATTCGTCCCAGATCTGCCGGTTGGTGAAGCCCGCCTTGCGGCCAAGCCGCCGCTGCCCTTTTGCCGTGCGGATTTCATTGGCCAGCGCCGTCACGCGATAGGCGTCATCGAGGGTGAACGAGGGATAGCGGACACAGAATGGCGGGATCTGCCGGCCGCCGCCGGTGGCATCGACTGCTTCCGCGGCGATCATGCCAAGCGGTGCAGCGCTTGGTGCCTTTGGAGCCCTTGCAGAGCCCGCGCCTCTGATGGCTTCATTCATTGCCGATCGCCCCGTACGCAGCCAATCGAAACAATTTAAAGCAATTTTTCGCAACGCGGCGAAATAGATTTAAAGCGCGGTGCGTTATTCAAACCCCTTATGACGCGGGGTTTGATAACGGCCATAGCCATCATGCTTTCCGGCGGCGCGCAGGCCGCGGCGCCGGAATTCGACATGCAGCGTTTCTGCGCCGGCTTTGCGGAAAGCCACGCCAGCGGCAGCATGAGCGAGATAGCGAAATCGGTCTGTTTGCTGAGCGAGGAGACGACCAAGGCTGTCGTCGACAAGGCCTGGGATCACGTCTCGGCCGATAACCGCGAGCGCTGCCTCAAGGCGGCGCAGGACTCTTATGTCGGCCTCGGGCATTGCCTGAATTCGGTGCCGGGGCAATAGACCGCGGCGTAAATGCCGGTTGCGCTTCACCGTTTAACGTAGTATATTTTTGCCATGATCCGGTCGTGGCGCAATTCCGTGACTCGCAAGGTCTGGGAGGGCGAACGGCCGAACCAGCTACGCGGGCTAGATTTCGAGACCGCGATCGATCTGCTGTTGGCGCTAAACGTTGCGACATAGCTCAATAGCTTGAGCCCGTTGAAAAGCGTCGGTCTGCACAAGCTCAAGGGTGATCGCAGAGGCCAGTGGGCAATGACCGTGAATGATCGCTGGTGCATCTGCTTCGAATTCCGCAAAGGCGACGCCTACGACGGAGGAAAGACCCATGGCTCCCGTTTCCCATCCCGGCCGCCTGCTCAAGCGCGAACTCACCGCGCGCAAGCTTTCCGCCAACCGGTTGTCGCTCGATATCGGTGTGCCGTCCGGCCGCATTACCGACATTCTTAATGCGCGCCGTTCGATTACCGCCGACACCGCGGTGCGGCTTGGCCGCTATTTCGGGAACAGTGCGCAGTTCTGGCTCGATTTGCAGAGCCAGTACGACATAGCGATGGTCGAGCGCGAGAAGGGCAGGGAAATAGCCAAGCGGGTGAGGCCGGCGGACGCGGCGTAACAGCCGCCACGCGGTCTGATATCCTGCCATCATGGCAAGCCACGAAATCGATGCCATCCGCAAGCTGCTGACGGCAAAGCCCCGCCCGGTCGGCTGGAGCGAGCGGCGGGCGCGCATCGACGAGATCGGCTCGACCTGGCCGGTTGCCGCCGACGTGCGGCTCGAGGAGGCTGATCTTGGCGGCGACCTGCCGGGCGAATGGTCCATCGTGCCGGGAAGCGATGCGTCGCGCGTGCTGATGTTTTTCCACGGCGGCGGCTATTGCTCGGGCTCGATTCTCAGCCATCGCCGCATGGTGACGGAGGCGGGCCGCGCGGCGCGCATGCGCACGCTGGCGGTGCAATACCGGCTGGCGCCCGAGCATCCATATCCCGCGGCGCACGAGGACGCGATGAAGGCGTGGCGCTTCCTGCGCGAGCAGGGCATCGCCACGCGCAACATCGCGGTCGGCGGCGACAGCGCCGGTGGCAATCTCACCATCACGCTGATCAACCGGCTGCGCGCCGCGGGCGAGGAGCAGCCGGCCTGCGCGTGGCTTGCTTCGCCCTGGGCCGACCTGACGATGTCGGGCGCTTCGCTCGTCGACAAAGACGGCGTCGATCCGCTAATCCACAAGCCTTATCTCGAGGAGCTGGCGGACGCCTATGCGCCAGCGCCGCTCGACCACAAGGACCCGCTGATCTCGCCGCTGTTTTCCGATCTGTGCGGCTTTCCGCCGGCGCTCGTCCAGGTCGGGTCATCGGAAACGCTGCTCGATGATTCCGTTCGCTTTGCCCGCGCGGCGGGGCTGGCCGACGTCAACGTCACGCTCGAAGTCTGGCCGGAGATGATCCACGCCTGGCCGATGTGGAACGCGAAGCTCGAGGCCGGGCGCCAGGCCCTGGCGCATGCCGGTGAGTTCATGCGGCGGTGGGTGGGCTAACGATAAAGGCTCATTCAGAGAGCAGTTTTTACTGCGGATCGATTAAATCATGTTCGATCAGTGCGCCGCTATTTGCGTCGTCGATTGCCTCCAGCAAGCGTGCGGCGTTGGCCGGACTATGAAGAAGGTGAATGGTCTCGAGATCTTTGTAGTCGTCTTCCGAAATCATCACGACACTCCGCTCGCTCTGTCTGGTGATCGGAGGTCTTTATATTAAATTGGGCCATAGAAGGTCCTTTTGCGCATTTATTCCACGGTTTCTCCCATGTGGTGTTACTTCAGCCGCACGCCCGGCTTGTTGCTGTTGGTGAATTCCACGCCGGCTTTTTCCAGCGCGTGCTGGATGGCTTCGCTGCGACTGGCCTTCGCTAACAAATTTTATGCGGCAATCGCTTCTGGTCAGTCGCTGCAATCTGCATTTAAACAGCGAAAGGTGGCCGTTGAGCCGCTTCAATCGACGAAGCAGACACGCCCGTTCTCTTTTGGGCTAAAGGCGTTAATCCAGCGAAAATGGTTCTGACCTAATATCTCGCAGTCTCGTTCGATTTGTATTGCGCCGAAGACTACTCCGCCGCCTGCACGCGCTTCTTCCCGCGCTTTGCCTCGCGCGCCAGGACCGGCGCGAGAAATTGCCCGGTGTAGCTGCGCTTCGCCTTCACAATGTCTTCCGGCGTGCCGCTGGCGACGATCTCGCCGCCGCCGTCGCCGCCTTCGGGGCCGAGGTCGATCACCCAATCCGCGGTCTTGATCACTTCCAGATTGTGCTCGATCACCACCACGGTGTTTCCTTGCTCGACCAGCTCGTGCAGCACGTCGAGCAGCTTGGCCACGTCGTGGAAATGCAGGCCGGTGGTCGGCTCATCGAGGATATACAAAGTGCGGCCGGTCGCGCGCTTGGAGAGCTCCTTGGCGAGCTTGACGCGCTGCGCCTCGCCGCCAGAGAGCGTCGTGGCCTGCTGGCCGACATGAATGTAATCGAGGCCGACGCGGTGCAGCAGCGCCAGCACGTCGCGCACGCGCGGCACCGCCTTGAAGAACTCCAGCGCCTCTTCCACCGTCATGTCGAGCACGTCGGCGATCGACTTGCCCTTGAACAGCACCTCCAGCGTCTCGCGGTTGTAGCGCTTGCCCTTGCAGACATCGCAGGTGACGTAGACATCCGGCAGGAAGTGCATCTCGATCTTGATCACGCCGTCGCCCTGGCAGGCCTCGCAGCGGCCGCCCTTGACGTTGAAGGAGAACCGGCCCGGCTCGTAGCCGCGCGCCTTGCTCTCGGGCAGGGCAGCGAACCATTCGCGGATCGGCGTGAAGGCGCCGGTATAGGTCGCCGGGTTCGAGCGCGGCGTGCGGCCGATCGGCGACTGGTCGATGTCGATGATCTTGTCGATGTGCTCCAGCCCCTCGATGCAGTCGTGCGGGGCGGGTGCGAGCGAGGCGCCGTTGAGCTTGCGCGCCACGGCGTTGTAGAGCGTGTCGACCAGCAGCGTGGATTTGCCGCCGCCGGAGACGCCGGTGACGCAAGAGAACAGGCCAAGCGGGATCTCGGCGGTGATGTTCTTCAAGTTGTTGCCGCGCGCGTTAACCACCTTGATCGTGCGCCGCACGTTGCGCGGCTTGCGCTCGGGGATCGGCACGCTCAGCTCGCCGGAGAGATATTTGCCGGTCCATGATTTCGGCGCGTCGATGAGGTCGTCCACCTGGCCTTCGGCAACAATCTCGCCGCCATGGATGCCGGCGCCGGGGCCGATATCGAGCACATGGTCGGCGGTGCGGATGGCGTCCTCGTCATGCTCGACTACGATCACGGTGTTGCCGAGATCGCGCAGGCGCTTGAGCGTCTCGCGCAGGCGCGCATTGTCGCGCTGGTGCAGGCCGATCGAGGGCTCGTCCAGCACATAGAGCACGCCGGTGAGGCCGGAGCCGATCTGCGAGGCCAGCCGGATGCGCTGGCTCTCGCCGCCGGAGAGCGTGCCGGAGGCGCGCGACAGCGTGAGATAATCGAGCCCGACATCGACCAGAAACTTGAGCCGCTCGCGGATTTCCTTGAGCACGCGCGTGCCGATCTCGTTCTGCTTGGGCGTGAGATCCTTCGGCAGCGCGGTGAACCATTCGCCGGCGCGCTTGACGGAGAGGTTGGCGACCTGCGCGATGTCCTGGCCGGCGATCTTCACGCACAGCGCTTCCGGCTTGAGCCGCGCGCCGTGGCAGGCCGCGCAGGGCACGTCGGTGAAATATTTCTGCAGATCCTCGCGCGCCCATTCGCTCTCGGTTTCCTTGAAGCGGCGCTCGAGATTCGTAATGACGCCTTCGAACTCCTTCTTCGTGATGTAGCCGCGCAGGCCATCGTCGTAGACGAACTTGATCTCGTCCTCGCCGGAGCCATAGAGGATCACCTGCTGGGTCTTCTTCGGCAGGTCCTTCCATTTGGTATCGAGCGTGAAGCGATAGTGCTTGGCCAGCGCGTCGAGGGTCTGGACGTAATAAGGCGATGACGATCTTGCCCAGGGCGCGATGGCGCCCTTGCGCAGCGTGGCATCGCGGTCGGGAATCACGAGATCGGCGTCGATATGCTGCTCGACGCCGAGGCCGCCGCAGACCGGGCAGGCGCCAAACGGGTTGTTGAACGAGAACAGCCGCGGCTCGATTTCCGAAATGGTGAAACCGGAGACGGGGCAGGCGAATTTCTCCGAGAAGATCAGCCGCTCCGGTCCCGCCAGCTGCGCGTGGATTTTGGCGCTTTTCTTCTCCCTTGCCCCGCGCCCGGTTTCACCCTCCCCATGCGAGCCCTTGCGAGCGGCGGGGAGGGTCGGCGCCGGAGTGGGGGCGTCTTCGAGAGGAAGCTGACCCCCAACCCCGACCCCTCCCCGCGCTTCGCGGGGGAGGGGAACTGCATCCGCAACCTCGACGACCGCGAGGCCCTCCGCCAGCTTGAGGCATTGCTCGAGCGAATCCGCCAGCCGCGTGCCGATATCGCCGCGCACGACCAGGCGGTCGACCACAACATCGATGTCGTGGGTGAATTTCTTGTCGAGTGGCTTGACCTCGCCGATCTCGTAGAATGCACCGTCGATCTTCACGCGCTGGTAGCCCTTGCGCAGGAACTCGGCGAGCTCCTTTCTGTATTCGCCCTTGCGGCCGCGCACGACCGGGGCCAGCACATAGATGCGGGTGCCTTCGGGCAGCGCCAGCACGCGATCGACCATCTGCGACACGGTCTGGCTCTCGATCGGCAGGCCGGTCGCCGGCGAGTAGGGCACGCCGATTCGCGCCCACAAGAGGCGCATGTAGTCGTAGATTTCGGTTACGGTGCCGACGGTCGAGCGCGGGTTCTTCGAGGTGGTTTTCTGTTCGATCGAAATCGCCGGCGACAGCCCGTCGATCTGGTCGACGTCCGGCTTCTGCATCATCTCGAGGAATTGCCGGGCGTAGGCGGAGAGGGACTCCACATAGCGGCGCTGGCCTTCGGCATAGATGGTGTCGAAGGCCAGGGAGGATTTGCCTGAGCCCGACAGGCCGGTGAACACCACCAGCCGGTCGCGCGGAATGGCGATGTCGACGTTCTTGAGGTTGTGCTCGCGCGCCCCCCGGATGGTGATCTGGCGGGCGTCGCTGCGGGCGGGCTTGTCGGTACGTTCGGTCATCGGTTTTTTGAATTGGGACCTGAATCTCGGAGCCGGAAGGGCAACGCAGCCCGTAAAGCAACCCTTTCGGCGCCGCACATCGCGCATATGCGGGCCGTCCGGGCCTGTCGGGAGGAACGTAGTAAGAACGGGGCCGCTTTGCCAGTCCGAGCCGGGAATAGTGGTTGAAAACCGCGTATGGGCCTCTGGGGCCTCAGGGAGCCTGTCTTTGGGAGCCCCGCCTAGGCCGTCTGCAAGGCCTCGCTGGCGGCGAGCCATTCCTCTTCCGCCCGGGCGATGGCCTCGACGACATTGGCGCGCGTCTTCGACAGCTCCGCCGCCCGCGCCGGCTCGCGCGAGAACAGGTCGCCGTCGGCGAGCGTTGCGTCAAGCTTGTGCAGCTGGCGCGTCAGCTGCGCGAGTTCGGTTTCGGCCTCGGTCACGCGCTTGCGCAAGGGCGCCGTGGCCGCACGCTTGTCGGCGGCAGTGCGCCGGGCCGCGGCGGGATCCGGCCGCGGAGCGGGCTTGCGCGCGGGCTGCGCTGGCGTTCCCGAACCCGCGAGCACGCGCAACCTGTAATCGTCGAGATCGCCATCGAACGGCTGCACCGTCCCGTCCTGCACCAGCCAGAGCCGGTCGGCGCAGGCATCGAGAAGATGGCGGTCATGCGAGACAAGGACGACTGCGCCGGGAAAGTCGTTGATGGCCTCGATCAGCGCCGCGCGGCTGTCGATGTCGAGATGATTGGTCGGCTCGTCAAGAATCACGAGATGCGGCGCGCTGAAGGTGGCGAGTCCGAGCAGGAGCCGCGCCTTCTCGCCGCCTGACAGTTTCTCGACTTTGGTATTGCCGGCCGGTCCCGAAAAACCGATGGCGCCTACGCGCCCGCGCACTTTTGCTTCCGGCGCGTCGGGCATCAGCCGGCGCACGTGATCATAAGGACTCGCGTCCGGCTCGAGCTCGTCGAGCTGGTGCTGGGCGAAGTAGGCAACCTTGAGATTGGCTGCGCGCGTGACGGTGCCGTGCTGGGGCGACAGCCTGCCGGCGAGCAACTTGACGAGCGTGGACTTGCCGTTGCCGTTGGCTCCGAGCAGCGCAATACGGTCATCATTGTCGACACGAAGCGACAAGCCCGACAGCACGGGGTGCCCCGGCTCATAGCCGATATCGACATCGTCGGTCGCGATAATCGGCGGGGACAGCAGCTTGTGCGGAGCGGGGATGTGTATTGGCCGTACGTCCTCGGTGACGAGCGCGACGATCGGCTCGAGTTTCGCCAGCATTTTAAGGCGCGACTGCGCTTGGCGCGCCTTGGTCGCCTTGGCCCGGAAGCGGTCGACAAAGGCTCGCAGGTGCTTGCGCTGCGCTTCCTGCTTCTTGATCATTTTCTGGTCGAGCAGCATGCGCTCAGCGCGCTGCCGCTCAAAGGACGAGTAGCCGCCGCGGTAGAGTCCCAGCTTGCGGCTCTCGAGCGACAGGATATGGCCGACGGCGCTGTCGAGCAGATCGCGATCATGGCTGATGACAATCAATGTCGCCGGATAGCTTGCCAGATGGTCTTGCAGCCAAAGCGTGCCTTCGAGATCGAGATAGTTGGTCGGCTCGTCAAGGAGCAGCAGGTCAGGCTCGGCGAACAGCGTTGCAGCGAGCGCAACGCGCATGCGCCAGCCGCCGGAGAATTCCGCGCAAGGGCGCTGCTGATCGGCGTTGGAAAAGCCAAGGCCGGCGAGGATCGATGCGGCGCGGGCAGGGGCCGCGTGCGCCCCGATATCGGCGAGCCGGGTCTGGATTTCCGCGATACGATGCGGGTCCTGTTCGGTCTCTGCTTTCGCCAACAGCGCATTGCGCTCGTGATGCGCCGCGAGGACGACATCGAGCAGGGAATCGGGTCCGTTTGGCGCTTCCTGCGCGAGCCTGCCGATGCGCCAGCGCGGCGGGATCGTAACGTGGCCTTGCTCGGCCGAAATATCGCCGGCGATGACGCCGAACAGCGTGGTCTTGCCGGTACCGTTGCGGCCAACCAGGCCAACCCGCGCGCCGGTCGAGATGCGCGCTGAGGCCCGTTCCAGCAGCGTGCGGCCGGCAATACGGACTGTGAGATCGTCGATGATGAGCATGCCGCGCTTTCTGGACGACTGCGCGGCGCGAAGCAATCCGGCTTTCGGGGGTCAAGCGAACATCACAAATTCATGTCGCAATGCCGTTTTTGACGCAAAGCGGACATGACCTATAGACGGTCCGTTACCAATATACGGCCTTTTGCTCCCAAAGCGGTTTGGCCATCCTGCCCCCTGATACGGCCTCGCAACTCAACGATATCGCCCTTCAGTTTCTCATTTGGCGTCACCTTGACGACAAGCCACTCAAGACGGATCGATTCGTCAGCATAGATCGGGCGGCGGAAGCGCACCCAAAATTCCAGACCAACCATTGCTCCGGTCTTCGAATAATGTGACGCGGTCAAGCCAAGCAAGAGCGCTGTTGTGTGAGTGCCGCTGGCAATCCGTCGTCCATATCGTGTCGTAGCCGCAAACTGTGGGTCGTGATGCACGGGGTTATCGTCGCCTATCATGTTGGCACACGCGGCAACCATCGCGGGTGTAAGCGTGACTTCCGATGAAAAACGTTCTCTGGGGTAAGCGCTCACTTGTCATCTCCGCTACAAAATGTCCGCTTTCGGGGGTAGAGCGATGGTGGATCGTGATCTTACAGTTGCCGGGTTAGCATTCGGCCGCAGAAATTCTGCTCGTAAAAGGGACATGTGATGGCAAAGGGATATTGGATCGTATCAGTCGATGTGAGCAACCCGGAGAGCTACAAGATGTATATCGCTGAAAATCGCAGCGCCTTCCGTAAGTATGGTGCGCGGTTTCTCATACGCGGCGGAAAGTCCGAGGTGGTTGAGGGCAAAGGGCGGTCACGCATTGTGGTCATCGAGTTCAAAGACTACGCGACCGCGCTTGAATGCTACCACTCACCCGAATACGCCAAAGCAATTGAAATCCGCAGAGGCAGCGCTGTGGCCGACATCATCGTTGCTGATGGCTATCACGGTGCGCAACCAACTGACGACTAAAGGAAGCCCTGAAGCTTGGTCGGCTGCAGTCCAGGCGAACATTTCACGAATGTCCGCTTTCGGGGGTACGGCGGACATCGCGCTAACGCCCCCGCATGTCTGCTTTCGACGCAGAGCGGACTTATGTTCACGGCTTCTTACTCCGCTACCTTTGTCGGGAGCCGCCCTAAATTGCTGCCGAGGCCCGCAACCATCATTGACAACCATGGGACGTCTGGGAATATAATCGCATACGGTCTGGGGGCTTCTGACAACGTTGGTTGTTTGTGAGCCAAGACGAGAAACAAAATCTTCCAGTAAGTGTCACCGAGTTGAGAGCTGAG
>DATIWJ010000060.1:0-2925 GCA_035519415.1 Pseudolabrys sp. | reverse complement strand
GTGAACTCGCCGAGCGGCTCCAGATCGACCTCGGACTGTTGCGCGAAATCGGCGGAGAGAATGATCGTTCGCCCAAGGCCAGCTGCCAGCTTTTCGAGCCGCGCCGCAAGGTTCACTGCGGGGCCGATGCAGGTGAAATCCAGCCGATTGCCGCTGCCAATATTGCCGTAGAGTACTTCGCCGATATGAAGCGCCAGACCAAAGCGTACTCCATGCGTATCGGTAAATGTGTCGATGGCGTCAATGTTGACTTCGGCTTCGCGCGCGGCGGCGAGCCCGCGAAGGCAGGTCTCGCGTGTTTCCGCTGTGCCTTCAGCGAAAGGGAAGATCGCGAGCAGCCCGTCGCCAATGAATTTGAGGACCTCACCGCCGTGGCTGAGAATCGCTGGAACCTGACAATCGAAATAGCGGTTAAGCAGATCGACTAACCTCTGAGGCGGCAGCCGGTCCGCAATAGATGTAAAGCCGCGCATATCCGAGAGCCAGATCACCGAATGGATCGTTTCGGTATGACCTCGCCTGATCCGCCCAGCCAGAATGCGTTCGCCGGCATTATGGCCGACATAGGTATCGAGCAGGTTGCTAGCAGTCCGTTGCAATGCGCGGATCTCAGCAACACGCGCGAGTGGCCTAACGATCGTCTCGATCCCGGCAACTTGCGCATCAGTGAACCCGCCCCCCTGCTGTGTGGACCAAGTTGCCACGTGAACAGAGTCGTTAGTGAAAATCAGCGGGGTGGCGAGATAGTCTGTCGCACCCTCCGCGCGCAGCTCGCTGAATATTGAAAACTCCTCGCGATTGTCCTGATCTGCTAGCTGGCGCCTAATGGTTCGGCCGGACTTCATGACGGCGACGAACGGGCTGTTCTGGAATCGCTCAGTTTCCAGAAGGTCAAATAATCCTTCGTTGATGGTGACACCGACGTCCGGCTGCCAGATGAAGCGACGCCCCATGATTTCCGGATGCAAGGTTCGCACGAACACCGCTACGCGCCACAGCGGAATGCCAGCATGGACAAGCTGCTCGCACAATTCCGCAAGCACTGTCTCTGGACGCGGCGCCGAGCGCGCACCGTCGATTAGCCACTCGACGATAGATTTTGTATCGCAAGAGGTCATTCAGGACATCCGCGGCCAACCTGCGGATCACGGGCGACTGCAAATTCTAACTCAGATTCCGCCGCCTACTGTAGAGACCAAAATTATCGCGGTCGAAGCTGAAACCACGGCAAACCAAAGAGCGACAACCAGGCCACTATAAATCCGCTCTGAATATTCGTGGATCATGGTGCTGCATCCCCTTACCTCCATGAGGATCATTCAGTCTGTTGTGATTCGCAACGAAACTCGCTGATTAAGACAAAGTATCAAGCTTAAATTCGACCGCTGATTCGCTAGGACTGCTGGGATCGCTGGATAAGAGAAAAGCGGACACTCGCTGCAGCTCGGACGCTCGGCAAAAGGTGCACGGGTATTTTATCGTCACCACGGGAGAGCCGCCGTCGGGCTCAGCCTACTCATTCCTTCCCAGTGAGCCGCTGCCGGCCAAGGCGATCCCAACAAAAGCGGCACTGGCAAGCGCACTCACACGGATGGTAGAGAGCGCAACGCCTAAGTCATCATGTGCAATAATAGCTAACAGCGCCGCCGCCATTGCGGCCGCTCCAAGGGCGAAAATGAGATTAATAAGCTTTAGCCGTGTCCACATTATGCAACGCGCACTCCATTATTGTTTTCGTACGCACAGGCCAGTGGCTTGATCAGAAGCCGAGCATTTCGCCCCAACGGGAGTACCATTTGCGCATATCAATGAGACCAAAACTTCGTTGTCTGCACAAGCGACGCTGCCATCGCCCGTCACCACTCGGAAATTCGCGGTAGCCGGCGCGCCGGGATCGCCCTTTGGGCCCTGCGAGCCTTGCGGCCCCTGAGGGCCTTGCGCTCCCGGCTCGCCTTTGGGGCCGGCGGGACCGGGAACACCTTGTGAGCCAGGATCGCCTTTTGGGCCCTTGAACTGATCGCATCCCCCGAGTGCAAGGGCGCCGGATAAAATCATGGCAGCGGTGATTAGGCGCATTGGTCGATCCTCCCAGACCTAATTTAGCCTGCGACGATGCTAGGTTTGCGGTCAAGCCTGCATTTTTGATGACCCGGGAGAAGGCCACCCAAAACGGGATACTGAACGGCACGTAAGAGCGGTTAAGTCTGCACAGATAGCCGCGGAGCAACCTTCGCATCGAGGCGCTTACTTGACTGCTTTGGACTTGAAAGTTTCAGAGACAAGCGAAGACGGCGAGCACGACCCGCACGCCCTAGCGATCATCGGCGCGCCGCCCCTGCAGCGCGACAGCAATCCTTGCGGTCAATGATAGCTGGAACAGTCAACTTACGATTTACGATGCCGCACCAAGGGTTTCATATCCCTATGATCTGCTGACACCGTAACCTAGGATGACTGGACGATGACCGGTGTTCGAATGATCGAAAACCGTGTTGTCTAAGAGAATTGCGGGTGGACCCTATACGGCAACCGGATTGAGCGAGAAACCGCGGTGTCGCAAATCTTAGTTCAAGGCATCAGTAAGCATTGGGGTTCAACCAAAGCCGTTGACACAGTGAGCTTCGAGGCCGGTGCAGCATCACTCCTCGTCCTGCTTGGTCCGTCGGGCTGCGGTAAATCGACCACGCTACGTCTGATCGCTGGTCTTGAGCAGGTCTCAAGCGGCCGCATTTTCATCGGCGGCCGGGACGTTACTAATCTCCCGCCCGCACAACGGCATATCTCTATGGTGTTTCAATCCTATGCTCTGTTCCCGCATTTGACCGTCGCCGAGAACATTCTTTTTGGCCTGAAGGTGCGCAAAGTACCGGCGGCTGAACGGTCGCGTCGGCTTGCGCGGGTTGGGTCGCTGCTCGGTCTTGACCA
>DATIWJ010000059.1:0-167368 GCA_035519415.1 Pseudolabrys sp. | reverse complement strand
GGGCCAAAGCTCGAAAGGCCAATGCCGTGATAGCCTTAACCCAGGCCGTCCACGCGACCTCCACGATGGCAGCAATAGCAAGCGCCGAAATTGACCGAGTCGGCGACAGCGACGGCAAATCGCTTCGCGTCAAAAAAATCGCTCGGATGGTGGACCAGGTTGTCGACAAGGATCTCATTACCGTCCTGCTGGATGACCTGAGCGCCGACGACCGCCTCAATCTATTGATGATTGTCGGGCAGATGCGTACGGCCTTGGCAATGGCCGAAATTCAGTCACAGGATCGCCTCAGCGTCGATAACTTCAAGGTCATACGAACAGTTTTGACAGAGCTCGAAGGATATTTGGCTGCCTTTGATAAGGAGCTGCACGCGGCCTTTGTCACGGTCGCCAGGACCAAGGTCTAGGGCCACCGGTGGCAATCCGGTGGCAATTTTTGTGGATCATGTTTAGAAGTCCCCGGAATGCCGGGTTAGCTCAGCGGTAGAGCAGCGGTTTTGTAAACCGTTGGTCGGGGGTTCAATTCCCTCACCCGGCACCGGAATCAGGCGACGCCCATCCGCAAAAATATCCCGAAAGTCGCGGTCCCCCGGGGCTTGAGGACCTTGTTCGCAGCTTAAAGACTGTGGCACACTATAGCGTTGGTAATACTTCGGAGATCTAGCATGCCTCAGGGCACCGTAAAGTGGTTCAATCCGACGAAGGGCTATGGCTTCATCCAGCCCCAAGAAGGCGGGAAGGATGTGTTCGTGCACATCTCGGCGGTCGAACGCGCCGGACTTAGCACTCTGAACGAGGGGCAGACCGTTCAGTACGAGCTCGTCGAGAACCGCGGGAAGACGTCCGCGGAGAACCTCAAGGTCAAGTGACCTGAGACGTCCGAGCTGACTACCGGCTTGTTTGTCTAGCTTCGCCGCCGAGCTACTTGAGCCCGGCGGTTGTTGTACACTTGCGCTCTACCGCGCCAACCGTTCCAGTTCCGGGAACGGAACAAATGCCACGTCCTTGCAGAACTCGCGGATGTCCTTTGGCGTATCGAGGAACCGGTCAAGCTTTCCTGCCACGTAGATCGCCGCACCGTCTTTCGTACCGAGATATTTTCCGTCGCTGTTGCGCGCGTTGTAGCGCACGCAGGCCACATACCGGTCACCTGGGCCGACGAACTTGAGTTGTGGCTGCGAGACCGCCGCACTCCGGACATGGGTCGGATCATTGAGGTAAGTACGCAAGAACGCCAGCAGATCTTGTCGGTATGCCTGCGGGAAGACGTTCTCTGCATCCCAGCGGGCTTTCAATTCAGATGAACTCGGTCCAACCTCTGTGGCACAGCCAGCAAGTGCAGCCGCGGCGACCAGCAAAAGCAGCAACGCTCGCATCACAATCCCCAGCCTGGCCGGCACCCCGCCGCAATCATAGCGGCTTGCGCGCCCCCGGCTAGGGATGTTGCGCCATCGCCTGGTGTTAAACTGATCAATGATGCCGAAATGACGCCCAGATCCCATACGAGACGATTGTCATGATAGCTCTAAACCGCCGTTCGCTTTTGACGGGGTCTGCCTTAGTAGCGACCGCTGCGGCGTTGCCGGCCCACGCGAAAGTGCCAATACCGAGAGCGCAGGGTCCCGGCGTCTATCGCTATAATCTCGGCGCCTACCAGCTCACCGCGCTATTTGATGGCATCTGGTACCTGCCAATCAATGACACGTTTGTGCGCAATGCCAGCGGCACCGAGGTCAACCAGGCTCTCGCTGACGCGTTCCTGCCGCCGAGCGTGTTGCCAATATCGTTCACGACCCTGCTGGTCAATACCGGTACAAAGTTGGTGCTGATTGACACGGGAACCGCCGGCCAGGTCGCTGACACGGCAGGCAGCATGCTTGATAACCTCAAGGTCGCAGGTGTCGACCCGAAAAATATCGACACGATCCTGATTTCTCATTTCCATCCCGATCATATCGACGGCATCAAAAGCAAAGACGGCACAAAAATTTTCCCCAATGCCGAAATCCTCGTGCCCGAACCCGAATGGACATTCTGGATGGACGATTCAAATATGGGTTCAGCGCAAGGTGCGGTGAAACGCTACTTCCTCAACGCACGGCGCATCTTCAAAGACATCGCCAAGGAAGTGCAGCAGTTCAAGCCGGGTGCGGCCGTGGCGCCAGGAATCATGTCTGTGCCGGCCTATGGTCACACACCTGGTCACACCGCCTTCGCCATTCATTCGGGCGATCAGTCGATGCTCGCGATGAGCGACACCGTACGTAACCCCTATTTATTCGCCCGCCATCCTGATTGGCAGCCGACCTTTGACATGGACGGACCACAAGCAGTCGCAGCGCGCCGCCAAATGCTTGATCGCGTCGTCGCCGACCGCATGTTGGTCGAAGCTTATCACTTCCCCTTCCCGGCCTGCGGTCACATGGTCAAGACCTCAACCGGTTACGAACTCGTTCCGGTCGAGTGGCAGCCTCTGTGAAACAAAAGAACTTTCGCTCGCCTAGAACGTCGCCCCCGCCTGCAGCAAAAAAGTTCTGCCGCCGAGTGGAAAGCCGCTGAACAGTCCGATCGTCGGCGGCAGGCCAGAGGGGAAGAAAGGACCTCCGGCAATTCCGCCGCTCGCAATGGCATAGTCGTAGTAGTGCTTGTCGAACAGATTGAGGACGGACGCCGACCAGAAGAAGCGATCGTATTGACCTGCGAATTTCACATCGACCGTTGCTTCTCCAGGGATCATCGGCTGTTGATTGATCTGGTCATTGTCCATGCGGCGTGGGCCAAACAGACGGCTCGTCACATCGAGAGTCAATAATTTCTGCACGATATCCCACGTCAGGCCTGCATAACCCGACCAGCGCGAGATGAGCGGAATCTCGTTGCCGGCCGACGGACCGGCGCGGAATATGGCGTCCAGATAGGTGACGCCGCCGCGTATACGCAATGAATTGTTGACTTGATAAAGCGCGTTGGTTTCCCAGCCCACACGCTGCGTCGGATCGAGATTGATGTCGACGCCCACCGCGGGCAGGAAATGGATTTCGTTGTTCAGCCGCATCAGATAAACGCTCGACTGAAGACTGAACGGCCCGGAATTGACCCGGAGACCGCCTTCGACGTCGGAGGACGTTTGCGTTTTAAGATCGAAGGTCGGAACAGTGAATGCAAACGGGCTGCCGGCGCCCACTCGCTCATCCGCATTGCCTAACCGAAATGCGCGGGCGACACGGGCAAAGACGGCGAAGACGGAATTGATGCGATGCTCAATGCCAATATGAGCAGCCCATTGCCATTCGCTTTGGTCGAAGGGCGGGATTTGCGGATTATTGGCGTAAAATCCGGCATTGGGGTCATTGACCGCGCTATAGATGTCATGCGCCTTGACCATGTTGCGCTGGAGACGCCCGCCAATTGATACGTCGGTGTCCGGCCGCACTGCTGTCGTGTTCATCGCGTAAAAGCCGACGGTCGTTTGCTGAATGTCATAACTGTGAACCGGAACCAGCCCCGGCGCCGTTGGCCGATCCGAATTGTATTGCGTGTTGTAGAAGTCGATGCCGGTGAACAGCCGGTTCGAAACGCCGAACAGTTGGTGCGATATGTCGAGCCGTGGCGTCACTGACGACGTGGTCATGACGGTGTCGACGTAGTTCATCGACGTCGCGGCTGCGACGTCGTAATTAAAGCTGGAATCGAAATAGTTGAAGAACTGCGCCTGCTGAAATTTGCGTCGGAGGCCGCCGTCGACGATCAATTCCACACCCGGGCTGACCGTCGCATTGAACCCGGTAGCGAAGTTGATCGCCTGTTTCTTCCCCCAGTCGAGCGGTGTGTTCGATTGCCAGGGTGTCTCAAGCGTATAGGGAAGACTGCCAGGCAAATTGTTGAGGCCGGCCGGCAAGCCTTGAAACTGGCGATCACCGGCGACGGTGAAATAACCCCCCAGATTAGGGGTTGAATAATTCACCGTCGCGTTGACATTGCGTTGACGCAACGCGCTGTTGACGCGATAGCCGTTGGAGTCGATGGCATTGCCAAAGGCCCCCACTGACCACGGTCCGCTGGTTACGGCAGCTGAAGCGCGGCCTTCCCAATAGTTGAACGAACCGGCGAGCCCTTCGACACGATTGACGGCTGCCGTCGACGATCCTTTCTTCAGCACGATATTGATCGAACCGCCGATCGCGCCGTCGCCATAAAGCACGGTACTGCTATTGCCGCGTGTGATTTCGATTCGTTCGATGCTGTTAAGCGGGATCGACGAGAAGTCGAATCCTTGCAGGTCGAAGTCCTGATAGCGGCGGCCGTTCACCAGAATCAGCACGTTCGATTGCGCGAAAGCCCCAAAGCCACGCAGATCGACACCGTCGCGTGAACCGTTTGTCCCGCTCAACAGGTGTTGCACCTGCACGCCGACTTCCCGGGACAGGATGTCCGGCAGATTCTGCGCAGGTGAGCGCTCAATATCCTGAGATGTGATGATACTGTTCGATGTGCCAACCATGCCACTGTTGAGCCGCGTCCAGCTGACGTCGATCTCAGGTAGTGTGACTTGCGCCTTTATCGGCGCAGCGAACGCCACAAGCATCAGCGCGACGCCGACGAGGCTGGCGGTATACCCCTTCCCCATGACACCACGTTCCTTCGTTTGCGCTCGCCCAAAGAGCGAGAGCATCGGTGAAGACCAAGCCCGATGCGAAGGATGCAGGGAGTTGGCCGACGCAACGGCGCGTTGCACTCACCTGCACAATGTCGTGGGAGAATTCGCTCTCACGGCCTTCGCACCGGCATTGCCGTCACCGCTGCGAAAGACCGCTCCGTATGGACGCCCCGTCCACCGGTTGGGTGACTGCGCTGGCAGGTCTCCTGGCTCGCGGGTCGTTGCCCTGGTGGTCCGGCCTTCCCAGTTTCCCAGTGGCCGTTTTGGACCTAAGGCTCGCCGCTCACAGTTGCGGGGGCAGCCACGGATTGCTTCAAATTCGCAGCATTGAATTCGAAGTGTCCGTGTTCCCTCTTTCGTCCCCGATTTGAATCGGGGAACCAGCACGACAAAATGTTCCCTTGAACACGTGGGCAAGTCAAGGCGTCGGTGGTGGGCCGAGCAAATCCGCCATTATTTTTGCCGCAACGCCGGACTAGACCCCCTTCACGAATTGTTTTTTTACCTGCTGGGGGTTTCGTCGTATCGTCCAGCTGGTTCTCTGACAGGAGAAATTCCGCCATGAACCTGAGATTTGCACTCCGTAGTATCGGCATTCTGGCCGCAGCCGCTCTGCTGGTCACCGCCATCGGCCTCAAGCCGCTTGCCGCAATGGGCACCGATAATCCGCCGGCACCAACTGACAGCGGCAGCAAGAAGAAAAAGAAAAAGGACAATAACGTCATAGAGCAACAGCAGGAGCAGCTGGCGCAAGAGAAATTCCTGCGCGACTACCGCGCCGCCCGGGCCATGATTCTCGATGGCAATTATCAAGGCGGCATCGCTGCCATGCACGCGCTCGGCCACGATGAACACGCGGACGTTGCCAACTACATCGGCTACGCCTATCGCAAGCTCGGAGACTATGACGATTCCAGGATCTGGTACGAAAAGGCCCTCGCGACTGACCCGAACCACGTCCGCACCTGGTCGTATTACGGTATGTGGCAGATGGAGCAGGGAAACCGGCTCAAGGCTCTGGATGATCTGCAAAAGGTGCAGCTGATCTGCGGTAATACGACCTGCGAAGAGTATCGCCAGCTCAAAGACGTCATCGACGGCAAGGCGACTTACTGACCAGCTACGACGGTTATCTCAATGGTCATGCCCGGCGCTTTCGCCGGGCATGATGCTATTGGGAGGTCTCCCGTGTGATCCAGGCATGATAGTCCGGATCGATAGTCTCGACCGGCAAAACCATGAAGGCCGGCGTTGTGTAAGTATGGAGCTCTTTGACCGCTTCGCGCACGGGTTCGGCCATCGAGGCGCGGGTTTTGATGAGCATAATGGCCTCTTCGGCACGTTCGATTTTGCCTTCCCACCAATAGTGCGAGATCATTCCCGGCAGGATATTGACGCAAGCGGCAAGCCGTCGCTCCACAATCGTTCGTCCGGCCCGCTCCGCCTCGACAATCGAGGGCCAAGTCGTATAGACGAGCACCGCACGTTCCATGAACTAGGCCCTTAAATGAGTCAGCAGCTTAAGCATTTTGGGTCCATCGCTTTCGTCGCCAGCCAGACGCCGGAAGCGCGTGAGGCTTATGCGCGGCTCGAAAGGCGCTATGGCAGCAGTACCGATCCCGCAAAGGCCGATGTCATTGTCGCATTGGGCGGCGACGGATTGATGTTGCAGACCCTGCATAAGTTCATGAATTCCGGCAAGCCTATCTACGGCATGCATCGCGGTACAGTCGGTTTCCTGATGAATGAATTCGCCGAGGAAAACCTGGCCGAACGACTGGCGCAGGCGCAAATCACCGTTATCCACCCGCTCGTGATGCGGGCCACCGATGCACTCGGGCGCAGTCACGAGCATCGTGCCATCAACGAGGTGTCGTTGTTTCGCCAAAGCGCGCAGGCCTCACACTTGCGTATCCTCATCGATGGCCAGGAGCGTCTTGCCCAACTCATCTCTGACGGCGTGCTGGTCGCAACCCCCGCTGGCTCAACTGCCTACAATCTTTCCGCGCAAGGTCCAATAATCCCGATCAACGCTCCACTGCTCGCGCTCACCCCAATCAGCCCGTTCCGGCCGCGCCGATGGCGCGGCGCGTTGTTGCCGGACCGGGCGAAAGTCACGATCGAAGTGGAGGATGCCGACAAGCGACCAGTCGCTGCCGTCGCCGATCACGATGAAGTACGGTCGGTTCGCACGGTCGATATCAGTATGGACCACAGCATATCGATCAACATGCTGTTTGATCCTGGCCACAATCTCGATGAGCGTATCCTGCGCGAGCAGTTCGGGTTTTAAGGAGTGCGCGTGTCGAAAAAATTCGATTTTTCGGTCAATGGTCAGGCTGTCAGCGTGTCCCTCGACAACGAAGAAACACCGCTGCTCAACGTGCTGCGCAATGAACTTGGTCTATTGGGAACGCGTTTCGGCTGCGGGCTTGAACAGTGTGGCTGTTGCATGGTTTTGGTCGACGGCGTACCCGAGAAATGCTGCACAAAACCGGTCTGGAGCGTCGCGGGAAAGAAAATCATCACCGTTGAGGGTTTGGGCAACGCGGCACGTCCTCATCCACTCCAGCAGGCATTTATCGACGAACAAGCGGGGCAGTGTGGCTATTGCCTCGCCGGAATTTTGATTTCCGCCAAAGCACTTTTGGACAAAAATCCGAACCCCTCGCGAGGAGAGATCGCGCAGGCACTTGACGGCAATATCTGCCGCTGCGGTTCACATAACCGCATCATGCGTGCGGTCGAAAAAGCCGCCGCGGTTATGCGCGCAGGAACAAAGCTATGAACGCCCCCCTGCCCGGTCCGCTCAATGACAATCCTAATCTTGATCGATGGGTGGCATTTCCTTCGCCGGGCAAAGTAACTGTGCTCACCGGCCGGGTTGAGCTCGGCCAGGGCGTGCTCACCGCGATGGCGCAGATAGCCGCCGACGAACTCGAGGTCGCGATCGAACGCGTCACGGTCCGGTCTGGCGACACGGCGATGGCCCCGAATGAAGGCTATACCGCAGGGAGCCAATCAATTCAGTTTGGCGGCGTCGCCATGCGACAGGCTTGCGCGGACGTGCGCGCCTTGTTCCTCAGCCAAGCCGCGAAAGTTATTGGCTGTAAAGTAGGCGAGCTGTCCATCAACGATGGCACCGTCTATCGCAACGGCGCATCGACCGGGCAGGATTACTGGACGCTCTCCGGCGCGGTGGATCTCGGCGTTAAGGCAACCGGCGATGGCGTGCGAAAGCGCGTCGCTGACTTCAAGAGCATCGGCTCGAGTCGTGCTCGTCTGGATCTGCCGGGTAAGATTTTCGGCGAGAGCGCGTTCATCCACGATATGCAAATCGATGGCATGGTTCACGCACGTGTGGTTCGTCAACCAAACCGCGGCGCCACCATCGACTCAATTGATGAAAACGCTATCCGCCGCGCTGCGAAGGGTCCCGTCGAATTTGTCCGCAGCGGCAACTTCCTCGCTATTCTCGGAGTGGATGAAACAGCTGTTGAAGCGGCGGGTGCCGCCGCCCTCAATCATGTCACCTGGCAGAACGTCGAGACTCCCGCTGCGACCCAGCAGGAAGCCAACTGGCTGTTGCAAAGGCCGGTCGTTGAACGGGTTTTTGGCACGCCCGATCCCGGTAATCCACAGGGCAGAGAGCGGTACGAAGCGACCTATACGCGCGGCTATCTTGCGCACGCATCAATTTCGCCATCCTGCGGGTTGGCACTCTACAAGGACGCAAAGTTGACGGTGTGGACCCATTGCCAGGGCGTTTATCCCCTGCGGGCCGCATTGGCGAAGGCGCTCAAGCTGGAGCCCTCCTCAATCGTGGTTCATCATGTTCAGGGCTCAGGCTGTTACGGCCACAACGGCGCCGACGACGCCGCTGCGGACGCCGCGATCATTGCCATGCAAAAGCCTGGTCAGCCGATCCGTGTGCGCTGGCGGCGTGAGGAAGAATTCATTTACGAGCCAAAGACGCCGGCCATGATGGTCAAGGTGCGTGCCTTGCTTGACGATGCGGGCAAGCCCGTCGACTGGACGCAGGAAATCTGGAGTCCGACACACAATCAGCGGCCGGGCGCGGGTGGAAATTTGCTCGGCGCCCTTGCCCTGCCCGATCCGCCGCCTGAGCCGCCACCAAATGACGTACCGGAGGCAAATGGTGGCGGCGCCACCCGCAACGCCGAGCCGCTTTACGATATTCCGGCCAAACGCATCCTCCACCACCTGGTGGCCGAGGCGCCCGTTCGTACCTCAGCCTTGCGCGGGCTCGGTGCCATGCCGAACGTATTCGCGCTCGAGTGTTGTGTTGATGAACTTGCAGAGCGCGCCGGGCAGGATCCGGTGCAGTACCGCTTGTCGATCACTGCGGATAAGCGGGCCCGCGCCGTTATCGAAAAGGCCGCCGCCATGGCCAAATGGAATCCGGCCGCGCCTCGCGGAACCGGGACCGGCCGTGGCATCGCCTTTGCGCGCTACAAAAATCGCGCCGCCTATTCCGCGGTTGTTGTCGAACTATCGGTCGATGAAGAAATCCGCCTCCATCGCGTCTGCTGCGCCACCGACGCAGGCTTGGTGATCAATCCTGATGGTGTGATCAATCAGCTCGAAGGCGGAATAATCCAGTCGGCAAGTTGGGTGCTCAAAGAACAAGTCCGCTTCGACAACGGCATCGCATCGTTCGATTGGGAGACCTATCCGGTCCTGAAATTCAGTGAAGTGCCTGAGATCGACATCGAACTGATCAACACGAAAGACGAGGTGCCGCTCGGCGTCGGCGAGGTGACGGTGGGACCGACCGCGGCAGCCATCGGCAATGCTGTCTCCCACGCGCTTGGGGCCCATATTCGCGACTTGCCACTCACGCGCGAGCGCATCATGGCGGCGCTGCTGAAAGAATAGCTCGCTTTCGGCGCAGCTGCCGCCATCCTAAACCATTCGTTAACGGCGCCTCGGTAGCTTTCGCTACGGCCGTATCGGGCTCTTAAGCGCCCGAACCCGGGGCGCCATGGTCCGCATCGATTTCAACCGGTTGCGTTTTCTCGTGATCGATGACAATGCGCATATGCGACGCATATTGCGGACGCTGTTGCATGGTTTTGGCGCTCGCGAAGTCTATGAGGCAGAAGATGGCGCTGCCGGCCTCGAGGCATTCACCCACTACATTCCCGACATCGTCATCACCGACTGGGCGATGCCGATCTTCGACGGCCTTGAACTCATGCAGATGATCCGCCAACCCGGTGCCAACGCCAACCCGTATGTGGCAATCATCATGCTCACCGGCCACTCCGAGAAAAAGCGCGTCATGGCAGCGCGCGATGCCGGTGTCACCGAATTCCTCGCCAAACCAATTTCGGCAAAAGGCCTCTATCAGCGCATCATCAACGTGGTCGCCAATCCACGCCCGTTCATCAAAACCAAGACCTATTTCGGTCCGGATCGCCGTCGTAACGTCAATTCGAACTATATCGGCCCCGAACGCCGAAAGGGCGGCAAGGCAGACGTCATCCGCCAGACACCGTTGCTGGAAAAAGCGCGCGCGCCGGTCTGACATAGGCAATAGGCAATGGCCCGTTCAAAAGACACCGCCGCGATCGTCACCTACGGCGATCATGAAATTATAACACCGGAAAACAAACTGCGCGGCGCGGTGTCCAAGGACGCCACCGGTCAGGAAAACGATGACCCCGTGGCGCGAGCCGAAAAGGCCTTGGCGGAACTATCCCCCGAATTTGCCAGCTGGATGGATTCCGAATGCGCCCGGCTTGATCGGGCCCGCCACGATCTGCTCAAGGGTTTCACCAAGCTCAACAAGGATGCGCTCTTCCACGCCGCGCACGACATCAAGGGAGAAGCCGCTACGTTTGGTTACCCGGCGGTCGCTTCCGCCGCTAACAGTCTGTGTCGGCTTATCGAGCACACGCCTGACGCCACGCGCATTCCACCCCGGTTGATCGATCAGCACGTGGATGCCGTGCGCGCAATCTATCGCGAATATGCGCGCTCAGACGCGAAACGACTCGCCAGCGACCTGACCAAGCGGCTCCGCGAAGTCACGGATGAATTCCTGATGAGCCAAAATCGTGACCGTCCAGAAGTCCTTGAACAACTCAAGGCCCCGTCAATCGCGCCGGAATAGAGAGCTATGCCGCTGCAAGCTGCGCGTCGGTGTAGGACTGGTCAGCCTGAATAATACAGGCCTCTGCAACGAGATCGTCGCAGAACAGGCGCGCTTCTTCGCGTGCAGCTTCCACTGCAAAGCGCCGCAGCAATGCCAATAGCGAAGCCGCCTCATCCCCGCGCTCGTGAGTGCACGCGCCCAGCACCCGTTCGACGATGCGCCGTTTGAGCCGTGTCGCCCCACCCTGCTCGCCGATCAGCAGGCCTGCGCGCATGGCCGCGAGCGCTTCTCGGAACGCGGGATACGCTACATCCGGCAGGCCAGCCTCACGGTAAAGCGCACGAAATCCGGAAATATTCTTGTCGTGAATGTAAGCAATCGCCCGGTCGATCGGCACGCCGGACAATTCCGCCATCGCTTCCTCGAACAAGACCACATTACCGGACAGCAGGGCGCGCAAGATCATTCCCGCCGTGAGCTGTCCACTCTGACGCAAGTGTTGCACCAGCTCGCCGACCTCGTCGTATCGCGTGTCGGCAGCAAGCGCGACGGTTGCTTTCTCGCATGCTTCTTTGGTGGCAAATTCGGCATGCTCCGTCCCCAGCCATTGCCGGGCGGCGACGAAGCCGGCGAGTGTCTGTGACAGCTTGGTGAGGAGCGCCTGGCGCATCGCCATCGGCAGATTGTCCCGCGCCAGAAGATTTTCGCGGATCGGAGCCAAATGACCGAAGCGCTCGATAATCCGATCTATGGAAAATGGCGCGATATCCGCGTCGAGATTTTCCAGCAGTGCAAGGCAAGCTTCCGCCTCTGCGACTTCAGCGATAGCGGCAGCCAGTGTCCGCGGCAGTTGCGACCGGCCAGCGATCGCGATTTGCACATCAAGGTTGCCGGTGGCGATAAGATCGACCAAATCGTCTTCCAGCAACAGCGGCGACTGCGCGAGGATGGGCAGAGCAACGTCCGGCTGATCTGCCGCAAGTGCGTGCACAACGACCTGCGGGGCCTTATCTGCCGAAGCGAAGGCCTCCGCGAGCGCGAGCCGCACGAGCGGCGATGGATCGTCCAACAGCATGATCATCGCGCCTTCTGCGGCAGCGCGATCATCAGGTGATAGATCGGAATAAAGGTAAGCGCGCGCCAGCGCGGAAGTGGCCTCCGCCCGCTCCCCGGACGGCGCCTGGCGAACCCAATGCAAAAACTGGCGGACGATCATGGCAACCGACGCTACGAAGCCGTCTTCCACCTGACGGCAACGTCAAGCCTAGCCGACGAGCCTTAACAAAGCGTTCACCATAGAATTTGATGAGCTGTTAAGCATGCGCTCCGCGCTCTGAGGCCATCTATCAGAGCAGCTTGCGCTCGTTAGGCTTGGTATCGGTGAACAAGTCGAAGGACTGGATGCCTTGCGATGGCGCGGACGCTCGCGTGGCGGGAGATCCCCAGAGGTTGTTCACGGTCTGCGCCAAGGGCTGGCTGACCCGATCTGTGAACATCGATTGGAACGATGGCCGCGGAGCCGGCGGTGGCGGGAGCTTTTCGCTGGCGCTCGCAAAAGCTTGCGTTACCCCGGCGGTGTCCGGTGGCGACGGGATCGGTGCCGGCGGCCTCGGTGGCGTTGCCGATGCCACCCGTACCAGACGTTCGTTTGCTACCGCTTTCACCCGAGCAGTCGACACCGTCACTGGGGCTGGCAACGGGGGCGCACCTGCGGCTGCGGCCTGCGCACCGCTGCCACCCATACCGGCGCTTGCAGTACTGCTGGTGGCCTTAACCCCACCCTGTGCGAATGCGACTGTGCGAGCGGAATCAAAAAGCCGCGTCAGCTTTCCGTAAACTTCGCCAACACTACGCGCTCGCCCGGAAGCAGCGTAAAAAATGCTGTGATTGGCCGCCGCGGCGTGCGGAAACATTGCAGCAGCACTCGCATTGGGATGTGCTGCCGCCCCATTGATCAGCTTGCCCGCGCCATCGGCTCCAAGAAAATGGGCGATATAGAGCTCGCCATCGGTTGGCTGCCGGCCAATGTTCGAGCCGACCAAGCTTGCATTGTTGCGGGTCAGCGCCCCCGCCAGCATCGCGCTCGCTTGCGGATCGCTGCGCAACCGCAGAATTGCGGCGCGCATGGCAGGGTCAGACACTTCATAGTGCCCATCCGGCGACCGCATGATTGAATCTGCATAGCGACCGAGCCCCAAGGCCGCCCCAGCCTGCTTCATGGTGCCAAGCCATGTCTGGTCGATGAATTGGTAAAGCCCTTTCGCCGACGAGGTCGACGCCTGTGCGGACGGATTGAGGTTGGACTCGATCTTCGCGGTTGTGAGCAAATATTCGAAGCTGATGCCGGTCGACTGCGCAGCCTGGCGGATCGCTCCGGTGATTTGCGGTGCACCGCTGGCAGCAGCCGGGTTGACGGCCATCGTGTTGCGCCTTCCGAAGGTCTAAGGCTTATGGGTGATTGACGCGACGCAACAGTTCTCGCGGGCCAACCGAGCATGAAGGAACTATGGTAAATGAACGGTAAATAGGGTTTACAAACCTCTATTTTGAAAGGATTTTTGGAGGAATCGATGGTGGAAACAATGCAGCGACACAAGCGCGGTGGACTTTATTTCGAGGACTTCGAAGTCGGGAAAACCTACGAGCACCGGTACACGCGCACGGTGACGCAAATGGACAACATGTTGTTCTCCAACATGACGCTCAACCCACAACCGCTGCACATCGATCGTCATTTTTGCGAGACCGAAACCGAATGGGGACAGCCGCTGATGAATTCGCTGTTCACCCTCGGGCTCATGATCGGCATCCAGGTCTCCGACATGACGGTTGGTACCACCATTGCGAACCTCGGCATGACCGACGTCAAATTCCCCAACCCGCTGTTTGAAGGTGACACCATCAATTGCACGACGCAGGTCGTAAGCAAGCGTGAGTCGAAATCGCGACCGGGCGCAGGCATCGTGGAATTTCATCACAAGGCTTTCAAGCAGGACGGCACGCTGGTGGCCGAGTGCCACCGCCAAGCCTTTATGCGGATGCGGCCAAAATAAAAAAGGCCCGGCGGTACGCCGGGCCTCGAATTTTTTGCAGTACGTCCTAGATGCCGCGGCCGTAGTAGCCGCACCAGCGGTGAATGTTCCACTCGATGTTCTGTTCATAGCCGGCGAGAGTCGCATACTTCGGAACGCGTACTTCCTTCGTTGCAGGGTCAAAGCATTTGCCAGCGTCGGATGCTTTCTTAACCTCGCCGGCAAGATCCGTCATAAAGGCAATCTGCTCTTCCATGTCTTTCTTCGTGCCCAGCCGTCCACCTGGACCCGGATGTCCCGGAATCATGCGTTCCCAACCGAGCGCCAAGGTACGCTTCAGGGACGCTTCCCACTCTGTCGGATAGGAATCGTTCACGGCGAGCCGTGACGGCACCGCTCCGAGCGAATTGAAATCGACGGCGAACAGAATTTTTTCTTTCGGCAGCAGCATCACGAGCGAGGAGTCAGAATGGTTGCGGCCTGTATAGACAAGATCGAGAGCGGTGTTGCCGAGCCAAATCGTGCGCTTGTTCTCCACGACCTGATCGGGAATAACGACATCGGGCGGCTTGAGCTGTGCAAGACGCTCCTTGGCGCGGCGGTGCGCAATGACAATGGCGCCGGCATCCTTGAAGACCTTGCCGCCCGCGATGTGATCGTAGTGATGATGGCTGTAGATCAGATATTTAATGGGTGCCTTGGTGATTTTGCGGATTTCTTCCAGATATGTTTTTGCCGCCTGGGGCCGGCCATAGCTGATCGGATCGGTGACGATCACCCCTGCGGGCGTCACGATGAACATCGCCTGGTGGTTCTGATAGCGGAAAACATAGACATTGTCGGTGCCCTCGACCTTGGTGGTCGCGAACAGCGGCGGCTGCGCCGGCGCCTGAGCCATTGCGGCACTGCCAACCCCGGCAACCATGAGGAAAGCCGAGACCGCTATGCATTTGTTTTTCATGAACGGTACCTCCCCGAATCAAAACCCCACTATACCCATGCCAATTCCCGCGCCAAAACCGCGCACCCCCACCCGTATTTCAGCTAAATTCCGCCCAACAACGAGGACCCTTCGATGCGTTCTTTTCTGTTCGTGCCCGCCGACGGTGGATCGAAGCTCGATAAGGCCGTGGCCAGCGGCGCGGATGCCGTAATCGTCGATCTCGAAGATGCGATTGCGCCGGAACGAAAGGAGGCAGCGCGCAAAATGGCGCTGGAATTTCTCAAGCGGTGTGGCGGCGCCGGTAATCGCCCCCGCGTCCTGGTGCGCATCAATGGGCTCGATACCGGCATGACCGACGCCGACCTCGACGCGGTTGTGGCGGGTAGGCCCGACGCTATTGTTTTTCCAAAGGCGGAAGGCGGCGCCAGTGTTGTGCACCTCGACGCCAAGCTCACGGCGCGCGAGGCCATCGCCGGGCTGCCGGAAGGGCAAATAAAAATTCTGGCCCAGGCAGTCGAATCGGCCGCCGGCCTCTTTGCCGCCGGTACGTTCCGCAACGCAAGCCCGCGGCTGATCGGATTGACGTGGGGCCCGGAAGATCTGTCCGCTGAATTGGGCGCGGAAGCCAACCGGGATGCGCACGGGGAACTGACCGAGCCCTATCGTCTCGCCCGATCGGTCTGCCTCTATGCCGCGGCTGCGGCCAAGCTGCCCGCGATCGAGACTGTCTATGTGGATTTCCGCGATTCAGAAGGGTTGCGCCGCGACACCGAGGCCGCCCACCGGGATGGCTTCACCGGGCGCCTGGCCATTCACCCGGCTCAGATACCGGTGATCAATGACGTGTTCACGCCCACGGCGGCGCAAGTCGAGAAGGCGAAAGCTGTTGTCGCGGCCTTCGCCGCGCAGCCCGGCGCCGGCGCGGTTGGCATTGATGGCAAGATGTACGATCGGCCACACCTCTTGCGCGCGCAGGCTCTGCTGGCGCGCCACAAGCCGTGACGCCTATTTGCGGTAGACGGCGCCTGGATCGAAGGTCTTTTCCGCGTCGCGAAATTCGAGTGTAACGGCACCGGTCTTGCCGATCGGCACGGCGCGATAAAAACAAGAGCGACGGCCCGTGTGGCAGGCACCGGCGCCCTGCTGGTGTACTTTGAGCCAGAGCGCATCCTGGTCACAATCAACCCGCAACTCGCTCACGCGTTGCACGTGGCCGGACGTTTCTCCCTTTTTCCAAAGCGCTTTCCGCGAACGGCTGTAGTACCAGGCCTCACCGCTCGCGATGGTTTTTCGAAGCGCCTCTTCGTTCATGTGCGCCACCATCAACACGTCGCCTGACTTGGCATCGGTCACGACAGCAACGATCAGTCCATTGGCGTCGAATTTTGGCGAGAAGGTGAGGCCTTCTTCGATGTCATTCAATTTGTCCGCCATAGAAGCACCGCAAATTCGAATTGCCGCGCGCAGTCATGAAATGCCGGGGCAAACCCCGCATTGCAGTGTGGGAACGTAACGCTGGACACTAAAGCGCTTGCGCCGGTGTTATCGCTGTCCGGCGCGCAGCATCGTCATGAAACGCACCTGTTCACTGGCGTCCTCGCGGAACGCACCGGTGAAATGTGTCGTCACCGTGAGAGCGCCAGGCTTTTCGACCCCGCGCAGCGACATGCACATGTGCTCCGCTTCGATCATCACTGCAACGCCACGCGGCTTCAGGATCTCGTCAATCGCGGTTGCAACCTGTGACGTCAAATGCTCTTGCGTTTGCAATCGGCGCGCATAGACGTCAACTAACCGGGCGAGTTTCGACAGCCCGACAACGCGGTCCACCGGCATATACGCGACATGCGCTTTGCCGTAGAACGGCATCATGTGGTGTTCGCAGTGCGAATTGAATCCGATGTCGCGCACAAGCACGAAATCATCGTAGCCGCCGGTCTCGGCAAACGTGCGGTCAAGAACCTCCACCGGGCACTCATTGTAGCCCTGAAAGATTTCCTCATATGCACCGATCACGCGCTTGGGCGTTTCCAGCAAACCTTCGCGGCTCGGGTCGTCGCCCGCATAGGCTATGAGTGTGCGCACTGCGGCTTCCGCCTGCTCGCGCGAGGGCCGCGGCTCAATGGGTGCAGGCGCCGCCCGCACATGTTCGGATAAGCCCTGCTTGGGCCACGGCTTCACATTGGTGTTCTTTGCGTCCATGACGGGTCTCCGTTCGACCAGCACGCAACGGTGCCGGGTGTGTCACCGGGTTGGCCGCGTCAGTTAGCCGATAAAGACCCTTTCTGGTCCCATGCGGGCGTCTGGACGCTGCATTCCCATTCCGCAAGCCGATTTCCGGCTTGCCCGGCGCCAAGAACCCTCCTCGCGCCGTGGTATCGCCCCCTATATATTCATTTGTGAGGCCGAGGCAAACAAGCGAAAAAAGGCCAATGCTTAACGAGGTTTACAACGCCAAAATTCTGGAACTGGCGGGGAATATCCCCCGCCTTGGCCGGCTACCCGCGCCCGACGCCACCGCTACTGCCCATTCGAAATTGTGCGGCTCTACCGTAACCGTAGATCTCAAGATGAACGGCGGTGCGGTCGCGGATTTTGCCCATGACGTGAAAGCCTGTGCGCTCGGCCAAGCGTCATCCTCAATCATGGCGCGCCATGTGATCGGGGCAAAGCCTGCCGAGTTGCGCGAGTTGCGGGAAACTGTGCGCAAGATGCTGAAGGAGAATGGCCCCCCTCCGACCGGCAAATGGGCCGACATTGCCGTGCTCGAGCCGGTGCGCGACTACAAGGCGCGTCACGCTTCGACATTGCTGACCTTTGATGCAGTCGTTTCGGCGCTCGATCAGATCGAGGCCAGATCAGCCGGCAAGCGGGCGCAAGCGGCCGAATAATCTATTTTGCCGCTGCGAGGCCGCCCGTCTTTGTTCTGCTCAAATCGGCTCTGTCACCAATTGGCTTGCTGCAGCCCGCGGCCAGCCTTGGAAAATTCTGTGAAGCGCCCGTATTACCGATACGAATCCCCGTGACCAGCTGTGCGGTCTCCGTTCTGATAAGCATCGAATGGCTGCCCGCAGCAGCAAAGGTGCTGATCAGCGCAGCGGGAACTCGCCCGGCCGCATAGGTCACAAGCTCATCGGGAGAATCGCGGCGTTCCGAGGAGACGACTTTAAGAGCGGCAGAGCTGCTGCCGACCCGCAAACTGATAGTGTCCAATGCGTGGGGTAATGGCTTTTGTTCGCCATTGCGGCGGCGCTCGATATAGCTCACGTCGTAGCTTTCACCACCGGTAACGCAAGCTACCACCAGATCAAAACTGCCAATTTCTTCGCCTTCTACTGTGAGCGGATGCCGGCGGGCGATCGCGACCATGCCCGAGCGATCGACCAGAGCCCATCGCTGCTCGCTGATCGTCGTCGCGTGCAGGCCATTGGTCATGCGCGATGCGGGTTGCGGCACTATCGCCGGCGACGTCGTTGCGACTGTTGCGGGCACCGGCGTATCGGAGTCCTCGGTCGTCAGACGCGTGCGTTTGAGTTCACTGCGGGTCAGCGCATGCATGGGCTCCCAGGGCGGGATACGGAGCGCCAGATCGAGCAAATCGACGGTAGCCCCCATTTCAGCCGTGTATTGTGCAAGGCGTCCGATGTCGCGCTGGACCAGCACAAGATCTTCAGCCGAGTAATTCGCGGCAGTGGGATCTTCGCGACGATCACCGAGCCAGATCTGATGGACCATCACGCGTGCATTCAGGGGGACCGATCGCTGGACACCTCCGAGCAGAACGAAAGCACACATTGACTCGCAATCCGCGTTCGACGAAAGCACAGCGCGCCCTTCTGCGGGAAGATCGACCAGGCGGCCGACCGTTGTGGCAAGCTTCAATCTCCGGATTTCGCGCCCCAAAGCAATGGCGCCCAGCACGGAGCCGCCGTCGGAATCGATGACGAAGGTGGCACCGGCGAGATTATGGTTTTGTGCGAAGTCATGGAAATGGCGAGGCGTATCCGCGGTAATGGCGCCAGCCGCCGAGACGAAGACCTTGCAGCTCGTGCCGCAGGCGTCAGCAGGCCCTTGCTCACGCAATTCGAACTGCATCGGCAACGTGCGATCGGAGGCCCGCAGGGGTGCCGGCAAAAGCAAGAGTGGCGGCGCCCACGCGAGCGCAATAGCCATCAAAAGGGAACGGCTCATTCTTCCCCTTCTCGCCACCATGCTCTTTTTGGCGTGGTCGAACCACGTTCTGACTGAGCTTGGGCGGCGCCTGATACCCCCCCGGCGTGGGTCAGTCTTAGTGCAGTTGCGAGATTCGGGTCTAGTGCAAAAAAGTCGCTATCACCATCGCTCTTGCTAAAATCTCAAGTTGTTCCATTGATTTGTTGTCTCGTACGGAACTTTTCCAATGTTAAACCTTCACTGGAACTTGAATCTGGACCCATATCTGGACACATGCCGGCGATGACACCTCTGGCTCGGCTTCCCCGTCTGGCGGGCCAAGGCCTTGTCGGCCTCTATCGCGTTACGCTTTCCCCGCTGATCGGGCCGCGTTGTCGGCACTTGCCGACATGTTCCGAATACGCAGACGAGGCGATTGGGCGCTTCGGGCTATGGGCAGGCGGATGGATGGCTTTTGCCCGTATCCTGCGTTGTCACCCCTGGGGAACGTCCGGGCTTGATTTCGTTCCGGAAGAGCTGCCTGAGCACGCGCACTGGTTTCTGCCCTGGCGCTACGGGCGCTGGAGCAACGCTAATGAGACGCCGCCGCCCTAGTTGCGCCGTTCGATTCGCCTGCTATATCGGATTTCCACGCTTACCTGCATTCGTAGGCAGCGAGTGAGCAACAGGAGACGCTGATGGTCGCGCTGACCTTCCCTGATGGCGCACGCCGTGAATTCCCCTCCGGCACAACCGGTTTTGAGATCGCCAAGGGCATCTCGCCCTCGCTGGCGAAACGCACTGTGGCGATGGCGCTCGATGGCGTCCTCGCCGATCTGAACGACCCCATCGATCATGACGCGAAAATTGAATTCATCTCGCGCGAAGACCCACGTGCACTTGAGTTGATCCGGCACGATGCCGCACACGTGCTCGCTGAAGCGGTGCAAAACCTTTGGCCCGGCACACAGGTCACCATCGGGCCGGTGATCGAAAACGGATTCTATTACGACTTTGCCCGTAACCAGCCGTTCACGCTGGAAGATCTGCCGGCAATCGAAAAAAAGATGCGCGAGATCGTCGCGCGCGACAAACCCTTCACGAAGGAAATCTGGTCGCGTGAGCAGGCGAAGAAAACCTTTCGCGACATGGGCGAGGCCTTCAAGGTCGAGCTCATCGATGCCATTCCGGCAGACCAGCAGATCAAGATTTACAAACAGGGCGACTGGTTCGATCTGTGCCGCGGCCCGCATATGACATCGGTCGGCAAGGTCGGCAATGCCTTCAAGCTGATGAAGGTCGCCGGTGCCTACTGGCGCGGGGATTCCAAGAATCCGATGCTGACCCGTATCTATGGCACCGCTTTTGCCAAGCAGGAGGAGCTCGACGCTTACCTCAGGCAGATCGAAGAAGCCGAAAAACGCGATCATAGGCGTGTCGGGCGCGAGATGAACCTGTTCCACTTCCAGGAGGAGGCTCCCGGTTCGGTGTTTTGGCACCCGAAAGGCTGGACACTTTTTCAGGCGCTCGAGAATTACATTCGCCGCCAGCAGACTGCGGCCGGTTATGTCGAGGTCAACTCTCCGCAACTCATGGACAAGACCCTGTGGGAGCTTACGGGCCACATCCCGACCTATTCGGACATGATCTTTCTTACGCAGAAGCGCGAGGAAGACGAACGGGTCTATGCGGTGAAGCCCATGAATTGTCCGGGCCACATCCAGATCTTCAAAAACGGGTTACGCAGCTACCGCGAACTGCCGGTAAAGATTGCGGAGTTCGGTAAGGTCCACCGTTTCGAGCCATCGGGCGCATTACATGGACTCATGCGGGTGCGCGCTTTCACACAGGACGATGCGCATGTTTTCATCAGCGAAGGCCAGATTGCTGAAGAAGCACTCAAGATGAATGATCTAATCCTCTCAATATACGAGGATTTTGGCTTCTCAGACGTGAGCATCAAATTTTCCGATCGGCCGGACAAGCGCATCGGCGACGATGACGTGTGGGACAAGGCGGAAGCCGCGCTGATGGCGGCGCTTAAAACGTCGGGACGGCCATGGACTTTGAACAAAGGCGAAGGCGCCTTCTATGGGCCGAAGCTTGAATACGTCCTGCGTGACGCAATCGGCCGCGATTGGCAGTGCGGTACCGTGCAGGTTGATCTTAATTTGCCCGGCCGGCTCGGCGCATTCTACATCGACGAGCACTCCAACAAGATTACGCCGGTGATGCTCCACCGCGCCATGTTTGGCTCGCTCGAGCGCTTCACCGGCATCTTGATCGAGCACTATGCGGGCCACTTGCCGCTCTGGCTGTCACCGGTGCAAGCGGTGGTCGCCACCATCACGTCCGATGCAGATGGCTTTGCCCGCGAGGCAGTCGAATCCGCGCGAAAACTTGGTTTGCGTGTTGAAACCGACCTTCGCAATGAAAAGATCAATTACAAAGTGCGCGAGCATTCGCTTGCCAAGGTCCCTGCCCTGCTCGTGGTTGGCAAAAAGGAAGCGGCCGACCGCACGGTTTCGATCCGGCGCCTGGGGAAAGAAGACCAGCACGTAATGTCGCTTGATGCCGCGCTCAAGGCCCTCGCCGACGAGGCTGTGCCACCGGATGTTCGGCGGATAAAGGCGGCGGCGTAAGGTTATTTCTGAGTTTTGATATAAGCCGCAAGATCAGCCGCTTCGCTGCGCGACAGGTTCATGTCCGGCATCCGCGGGTGCGGCGTCAGCAAGAAGAACGCGAGCATTGTCTCGTTAAAATCGGGTCTTGCCGCAATTGCTGAAAAGGGTGGTGACTGCGTGGTGCCGCGCTGCTGATCGGTTGCCACGATATGACAGGTCACACACCAGCGCTTGGCCAACGTCTCGCCTTTACGCGCATCAGCCGCTGAAACGCTCTCCGCCAGCGCTGCGGCAAGAATCAAGGAAAGCAACCCGGTGGCGATACGACGCATGGAAAACCTCGGCTGTTATTGGTCGAACATCTTATACAGCGGCGCGGCGCCTGTCCGCTTTGACTTATGTCTATGGGGAAATGTCAGAAACCGCTGGCGGCACGCACCAGCACTGGAGCATCAGCGCCGCCCGTGAGTGTGTTCAAAAAGCGCTCCGACCAATGGGCGAGATCGTTGCGCACCAGCACTTTGAAAGTGGCAGCATAACGCTGCCGCCGTTCTTCCAAGGGCATCGATAGCGCGCGGTTGATGGCGTTGCCAACACCTTCCGAATCATACGGGTTGACCAAAAGCGCAGCGGAGCATTCGTGCGCGGCACCGGCAAATCGTGAAAGAATTAAAACGCCGGGGTCGTCGGCGTTCTGGGCCGCCACAAACTCCTTGGCCACAAGATTCATTCCGTCCCGCAAGGGAGTGACCAGTCCGGCACGCGCAGCGCGATAAAGGCCTGCAAGCGCGGTGCGGCTGTGCGCCTTGTTGATGTAGCGAACCGGTGTCCACGACGCTTCGCCATAGGCGCCATTGATGCGCCCGACTGCCTCACCCACGGACCGGCCCATGTCGGCGTATTCGGCAATGTCAGTACGGCTGCGCGGTGTGATTTGAAGATAAGTAACCTTGCCGCGCCAGTCCGGAAAATTCGAGAGGAAGCGCTCGAATGCACTCATGCGTTCGGGAATGCCTTTGCTATAGTCAAGCCGGTCGACGCCGATGATCATGGCGCGGCCGGAGAGACTCTCCAGTACCTCGCGAACGAAATCGGTCTCGATCGCGCGCCGCGCCAGTCGAGCAAAGGCCTCGGTCTCCACCCCGACCGGAAACGTGCCGACCTGAACGACGCGATTGCCAAAGTGAAAGCTGTTGCCGCTCGCCCAGGCCAATCCGCATTCATTGGCGATGTAGCGGGAGAAATTGGCCGCGTCGACCTCGGTCTGGAAACCAACCAGGTCATAGTGACAAAGTGCCGGGATCAGCTGATCGTGATTTGGCAAGGCCGTAAGAATTTCCGGCGGCGGAAACGGAATGTGAATGAAAAAACCGATCTTGTTGTTGTGGCCACGATCGCGCAGAGCTTTGGCTAATGGAATTAAATGATAGTCGTGCACCCAGACGACATCGTCAGGCTGCAGCAATTTTTCGAGATGCGTAGCGAAGTACTGATTCACGCGAAAGTAACCGCCGAGATCCCGGCGGGTGAATTCGGCCAGATCGAGCCGGTAGTGCAGGATCGGCCACAGCACCCGGTTCGCAAAGCCGTTGTAGAATTCCTGGTAGTCGTCCTTGCCGAGGTCGACGGTGGCATAGGAAATATTGTCGTGGACGACGGTCTTTGCCGTCCGCGGCAGATCTTCGGCAACGCGTCCGCTCCAGCCAAACCACAGGCCGCCATGCCGCTTGAGCGCCGGACGAATCGCCACCTCGAGCCCACCGGCCCGCGTGCCGCGATCCGGAACGGCAACTCTGTTCGATACTACGACGAGCCGCGCCAATACCGGTCTCCCCAGCTTCGCGACAGCTTGATTGCCGTCAAAATCAATCCCGACATTGAGTAGGTCTGCGGAAAATTCCCCCACAGTTTTCCCGTCACCGGGTGCACGTCCTCCGACAAAAGCCCGTAGCGATTTCGCATTCGAAGCGCATCGACAAACATGTCGCGAGCCTCGTCTCGCCGGCCAACCTCCCACAATGCATCCGCCAGCCAGAACCCGCAAATCAAAAAGGCCGATTCCGGCGAGCCAAAATCGTCGGCAGCCACATACCTCATAACGTAGAAACCACGCCGAAGTTCATGGCTGATCGCCTCGACGGTCGCCACAAAACGGGGATCCTCAGCCTGAACCAGCCCGAGCTCGGCCAGTAACAGCGCGCTGGCATCGAGTTCATCGCTGTCGAAAGCCGCAGAAAACGCCTTGCGCTGGGGATTCCAGGCGCGCTCGAGCACCTGCTCGCCTATACCGTCGGCGATGCCGCCCCAATAGGTCGCTCGTTCAGGCAAATTAAGATGGCCCGCAATCGCCGCAAGCCGCTGGCAGCCGGCCCAGCACATCGCAGCAGAGTGGGTGTGTATGCGCGTGCGCCCCCGGTATTCCCATATGCCAGAATCCGGCTTGAGCGCGAACTCCGCCGCCTGTTCGCCGAACGGCTCAATTGTGTGAAACAACGCCGCATCACCTGGGCGTGGCAGCCTTCGGTCGAAAAACATCGGCGTCGCCGCCATAATGATGCTGCCGTATACGTCGTGCTGACTTTGATTGGCCGCCGCATTGCCGATCCGTACAGGTCCATCGCCGCCATATCCGGCAAGCGCGGGAGCGGTGTGTTCCTCCAGCGCATCGGTATGCACGACTCCATAAAGTGGCCGGATCCGATCCGCCCGGCCGCCACCGACGCTCAAGATATAGGAAATGAAATCCTCCATCGTGCGCGTTGCGCCGATGCGATTGAGTGCGCGCACCACAAAAAAGGCATCGCGCATCCAGCAGAAGCGGTAATCCCAGTTCCGTCCCGACCCCGGCACTTCGGGGATTGATGTGGTCAGCGCCGCGACAATAGCGCCCGTCTCTTCGTAATTGCACAGCTTGAGCGTAATCGCGGCACGAATGATTTCATCCTGCCAGTCGACGGAAAAGGCGAGCCGCCTCACCCACTCAAGCCAATAGTCGCGCGTGCGATCGCAGAAATCGCGACACGTTGTGTCGAGCGAACCTTCGAACGGCTCGTCGGTACCAAACACCATATGCACCGGTCGTGTGAGAATGAAGGACGCTTCATTCTCCACATATGAAAGGGGTGCGTCGGTCGTGAGCCTGACTGGCACCTCGTCACGCCAATAGCGAATGTGATTGCTGCCGGAAGACCGTGATGTGACCGGCTCGCCGTAACGGTGGGTGGCGCGGAATCGGATCGTGACGCGCGGCATGCCGCCGATCGGTTCAACAATGCGTATGAATTGCGGCGGACGAAACGTGCGGCCATAAATCTGAAAGCGTGGCGCAAAATCGGTGACGCGTACGGCACCGCCGTTGCTGTCGATCAATTCAGTCGTGACGATTGCAGTATTGCGGACATAGTCCGATCGGGTCTCGACCAAACCATCGAGTACGACGTCGGTGAATCCCTTGTCCTCATTGCCCGCGATCAGCCGGCAGAATACGGGATCGCCGTCATAGCGTGGCAGGCACCACCAAACGATGCGTGAGGATGGCTCCAGCAGTGCCGCCGTGCGACCATTACCAATGACCGCCAGATCGAGTCCGTAATCGGTCATGAGCGAGCCCGCCTATTGGCGGCTAGTGTTTGCAGTGCGCTCCGGACCTGCGACGGATTCTTGAATATTCCCGTGAGCCCGGGAAAGTGGCGGCTGACGCTAAAGCCCTTGCCGCCGATGTCCGGTAATACCTCGAAAACTGACTCATCGGTGATGTCATCGCCAATAAAGACGGGCGTGCGGCCGCTGAAGGGGGGATACGCCATCAGCTTGCGTATGCTTTCGCCTTTGTCGATGCCGGGTCGTTTGACTTCGAATAGCGCCTTGCCCAACAGCAACTCGGTTGGCTCATCGGCAAACGCCGTCCGACAGGTGGCGATATGGCGGCGGATGCGCTCCGCCTGTGTCGGCGCATTTCGGTAGTGGAGCGCAAGCGAGTAGTTCTTGTCTTCTACAATAATGCCCGAGCCCAGGCTTGCCGTATCGGCGAGACGCTGGCGCAATTCTTGCGGCAACGGCCTTGCCCAATAAAATATCTGGTTATCACTCAACCGCATTTCAGCTCCGTGCCCGCCGATCGCCGGCAAACGCAGCGGGGCAAATAAGCGATCGAGATCGTTGATCGGTCGCCCGCTGACCAGTGCAACAGCACCGCCCGTCAGATCAAACAGGTGCCTGAGCGATTGAAGCAGAGCGTCGGAAACCTGCACCTCAGTCGGCGACGGGGCGATATCAATAATCGTGCCGTCCACATCGAGCAAAAGGGCAACCGTTCTCAAATCAAGTTTGGCAAAAACGTCCATGACAGGGTCGTTGGCAATCGTCTGCACTATTATAATTCCGTCCGGTACCAGAAGGTTCGGCCGATTGCCGCTTTTAGCGCGCCAGCACCTCGACGTCGCCGTCGACGCCGGTAACCACCTTAAACTCGCGCTCAAACACTTTTCCCTCATTGCGGGCTATAGCGCGGTATTCGCCCTCAGCAAGGATCACGCGTGGAAACGCGCCAATTGATTCCTTGATCACGTCACCGCCGGGCGTGAGCACCGACCATGCGGTACTGGCAAGCGCTTCACCACCGCGGTCGGTCACCAATTTGAGCGTAATGGCGGCGGCACGATGTGTGACTGTGATATCGGTCAACTTGCCGGCCTGCACGCGAATGTCGGAGCGCACGACCGAATTGGCATCACCATAGTTCGACACGATGTAATAGGTGCCTTCCGGCACCACCAACACGTCGCTCGTCATCACGTGCTCGGCGATCGGACGACGGTCGCCGGCTTCGAACTGACTGCCTTTGTAGACGTCGAATGAAATTTGGCCAGGCGGGATGCGCACGTCACCTACCTTGCCTTCGATTCGAAGGCCCCCGGCCGGCAAATCGAAGTCCTCGCGCACGTTCGCCCCGCGCAAGTCGACGGGTTTGACAGCTGTCGCAAGCCCAAAACCGACGTGCACGATGTAAGCGCCGGCCGGAAGCACGAGCGTTGGTGTTGGCGACTTGTCTTCTTTCACCAGTTTGAAACTTCCGTTGGCGTCGGCTTTGGCGTTGTAGACACGCCAGGTGAGGCCGCCGCCGATGGGTGGTGTGTCCTTGCCGAAGCGCGCGCTGAGCGCGAGCGCCACCTGCCCGGCCGGAGCCGCCGGAATCGAAGCAGTCGTCGTGGTCGAATTCGGCGCCTGGGAGGGCGACTGCGCGGGAGGCGACGATGGTACCGGCAGGTTACTTGGGCCGAAAATATCGCCACGTGTGGCCGGCATGGGCGATATCAGACTGGTCGACGGCGTTGCCGAAAAAAGCGAATTCTGCGCAAGCGCCGGCGTCGTGACGGCAACGAGCACAGGCACAAGAGCCTGCCACAACTGGCCGCGCAGGACGCCGATTGCAAATTCCCCATTCATGACGTGGTTCTTTTCGGCCGAAATCGAGGCGATTTCAAGCCGAGCACAAGCTGGTTTGTGACCCCGCCAACGCTGTGGTAGGCGCAACCGCCCGGTATTCATGAGGCCGCCGATGCCTGACGCCCTGGAGCTCTTAAAGACCCGCCGTTCGGTCAAGCCAATCGAATTGGCTGGTCCGGGTCCGACCCCATCCGAAATTGACACGCTGTTAAGAATCGCTTCGCGGGTGCCGGATCATGGGAAACTCGCGCCTTGGCGGTTTATACTATTCGAGGGTAATGCCCGCTCCGCGGCCGGCGAAGCAATTGCTTCCGCGTTTCGCGCTGATCATCCTGATGCCACCGCAGAGCAGATAGAGTTTGAGCGCAAACGGCTTGCACGCGCCCCGCTGGTCATCGCGGTGGTCAGCCGCGCCAGCCCGCATGTAAAAATTCCCGAATGGGAGCAGCTGCTGTCTGCTGGCGCCTCGGCCATGAGCCTGGTTTTGGCCGCCCATGCCATGGGCTTTGCCGCAAGTTGGATTACCGAATGGTACGCGTACGACCGCCGCGTACTCGATGTTCTCGGTCTTGCCGCAAATGAGCGAATTGCCGGATTTGTGCATGTTGGCCGCCCGGCCAAGCCCCCGGAAGATCGCGAGCGGCCAAATCTCGGCACCATCGTGACACGGTTCGGAGTTTGAGGAACCAGTCGTCCGGCAGGACATTTAACCATTACGTAATAAGGCGGGCGCACGCTCCCTGTCACGTTTCGGTCACAACACTCCGCCAGCACTTTCCGGTGTGGTGGTTTGGCGTGCTCGTGCCAGGGACTTTTCCCGAGGTAACGGGCGGGGAATAGGAGAAGTGGTCTTGGTGTTCGAGGGCTTATTCGCGCGAGCGCGCAATGGCGATCGTGCGGCGGAAGCAACCACGCAGCCGCAGCCGACTGTCACCCGCCCCACTATCGGTCTGGCACTCGGCGGCGGCGCAGCCCGCGGCTTTGCTCATATCGGGGTCATGCGCAAACTTCTGGAGTATGGCATTGTGCCCGACGTCATCGTCGGCACATCGATCGGCGCAGTAGTCGGTGGTTGTTATGCCGCCAAGGAAATGGACAACCTCGAAACCTGGGCGCGTACTCTGACGGTGCGTGGCATCCTGAGCTATCTCGATCTCAGCCTGTCGGGCTCCGGCCTGATCGGAGGCGGCCATCTCGCTAACCAACTCGAAACCGGACTCAAAGACACACGCATTGACGACCTGCCAATTCGGTTTGCAGCGATCGCTACTGAATTCAATACCGGTCACGAAATATGGCTTACGCGCGGACGTCTCAGCGACGCACTGCGTGCATCCTACGCGCTGCCAGGAATTTTTCCGCCGGTGTTGATCGGCGGCCGCTGGCTGGTGGACGGCGCACTGGTCAATCCCGTGCCGGTCTCGGCCGCGCGCGCGCTCGGCGCACGATTGGTCATCGCCGTCAATCTCAACGCCGATCTGTTCGGACGTGGAACCATTATTGCCAGTCACGGATCTGATGATAGCGACGCTGTCAGCGTGCAAGGCAAAACCAACGGACTGCGCGGTATGTTCACTGGCGATCGTTCAATGCGACGACAATTTTTCGGCCGGCGTGGACGCCCCGGATTGCCGACTGTCATGGTTGAAGCCTTCAACGTCATGCAGGATCGCATCACCCGGGCGCGGCTGGCTGGCGATCCGCCTGACGTGCTGATCAGCCCCCGCCTCGGCAATGTCGGCTGGTTCGAATTTCACCGCGCAGCCGAAGCGATCCAGATCGGCAGCGACGCCGCCGAGAAAGCCGTCGACGCCGTCAGCGAGGCGATCACCGCGCTGTCGCAGCCGACAAACGGCGGCGCAATCTAAGTCGTATTTACGCGGTGCGGATATAGTCGCGCATTGCCTCGGATTCGCGCTCGATTTCTTCCACGCGTTGTTTCACCACGTCGCCGATCGAGATGAGACCAACCAGTTTGCCGTTGGAAATCACCGGCAAATGTCGGAATTTCCCGGTCGTCATACGCTCCATAATGCTCGCGACCGTATCGTCTTCGCCACATGTTGCGACTTCACGCGTCATCACCTGACCAACCGGCAAAGCGAGTGCATCCGCCCCGTGCTCGGACAGCGCACGCACGATATCTCGCTCCGATAATATGCCGGCGAGACGCCCTCCCGCACCACGGATCAGAACTGCACCGATGCGATGCGTGGAAAGCAATCTCGCTGCCACCGCCAAATCGGCCGCCGGCTCGATGCAAATGATATTGCCGCCCAAGTTACGTTCCTTGGCGGCCAGAATCGTCTTGACGTTCATGGCAGCCTCCCTTGCGCATGGTTGTTGTTGATGCGGATCATGCGCGCTATGTGCCGCCGGCCACAGGTAGACCGGGCACTACCAACGATCCCGCCGTCTTGTCGGTTCCGTCAAGACGAAAATGTGTGAAGACTGAAGACAGACCTGTGGGCGGTTACTGATGCGGCGCTGCAGCAGAATCGTCGAATTGCGGCAATTGCGGCGTCGGGTCGAACCAGGAAAAAAGAAACAGACCGGCAAGGAAGCCGCCGATATGCGCCTGCCAGGCCACGGTCTGTTCGCTGCCGGTAATCGGGAGTGAGCCGATCCCGAACAGGATATTGATACCAAACCAGACCACCAAAAAGAGCACCACGCGCGCGTCCGCCAGTACGCTACGCAACGGAATGGCTCGTACGCGATAAGCGTTCTCATCAAATCGTCCCAACAGGCGGAGCGGTCCACCGCGCTGGAATACGAAACGCATCGCGGCCGCCATGGCGCCGGAAATTGCAGCCGATGCGCCGATCATCGGGAACTGCTCTCCCGCATGAGTGGCCAAATGCAAGGCGGCACCCGCCGCCGATGTCACGGCAAAAAATGCCAGAAAGCGAGGCGCACCAAAGCGGCGCGCAACCGCACTCCCGAAAGGCAGCAACCAAATTGCGTTGACGCCTAAATGGGTCCAATCCGCATGGATCAGCGCATAGGTGAAGAAGGTCCACACATCTGCACCGCCACCCGGTAACGCGCCACCGAGTACCGTCGAAGTGTCGTAGCGCGCTGGAATAAAGGCAAAGCTGAGCAGAAATTCGATGTCCTGCTGCTCGCTGAAAACCAAAGTGCGCACCGCATGAATGAGTACCAGCACAGCCAGCACTGCGACAATAACGGGCGGGATGTTGAAAAGCGGTTCGCGGTGCACGAGCAGACCCGGTGGGAGACTTGAGTTACGCCGCTTCGCTGCTTAGCCGCAAGATGAATTGGGATAATTAAAGAGAAAAAGGGAGGGCTTTCGCCCTCCCTTGAGCCGCGTTGCGGGGTTATTGCCGCGCCTTGACGGCTTGGTCACATCCCCTCGCCTCCCCGAGGCTCTCAACTACTGAGGACCGGCGCATCAAACAGCGGCCGGTCCCCCACATGAATTCGACCGCGACCATAGGTGCGTGTTCAACCGCTGCCAATGCGACTCTCATTTTAACGCTAACTGGTGATTGGTATTGGCAGGACTAATGCGGCACGGACCCTGCTCCCTACGCAATGCCGCGACGAAGGCACTGGAACGTCTGTCCCGATGGGGGACAGATGCGACACATCGCGGCTGTGCAGGTACCGCATTGAAACACGCCTCGACGCAGACATTGTTTGATTACTGGAACCGGCGGCGCGGCCGCCGTTGGGCTCCTGCGCGCTCCGAAATTGATCCGGGGGACATTCGTCGCGTTCTTGCCGACACCTTTTTGCTCGCGTCGGATTTTGTTGATGACCTGCGATTTCGCCTTGCCGGTACCGGGATCTGCGCCCTCTTTGCCCGCGAAATCAAAGGCGAGGCCTTCAACAGTCTATGGAGCGATACGAGCCGCGAGCAGATTGAGAATCTTCTTGCGGTCGTTCTTGACGAAAAAGTTGGAGTTGTCGCAGGCGTTTTAGGACGCGCTGAAAGCGGTATGGACGTCGAACTGGAATTGCTTCTCCTTCCCCTTGCTTTTGATGGCCGCAGCCGTGTTCGTGCGATCGGCGTGCTGGCCCCTCTGACGCCTCCCTATTGGATCGGCGATCAGCCCGTCTGTGAGCTCAATCTCCGGACACTTCGCCACATCGGCCAGGAGCAGTCCAATATTGGCGGCCCGCGCTTCGGAGGAGCGCAGGAAGAACCCCGCAGGCGGCACGGCTTCCTTGTGTATAGCGGCGGCCGCGAACCAGACGACAAGTTGACCGGCTAACCCATCATTAACGATAGGCTAATAGGCTTGTATATCGCGGAAATCCTTTCCGATCCCGATACCCATGGCAATGCCATTGACCAAACCGGTGATCCTGCCTCTGGCCGAGGAACGCCGGCGCCATCAACGCGTGAAGGTTAACCTGCTCGGCCGTTACATGCTTGCCGACCGGCGGGAGTTTCCGTGCCAGATCGTCGACATGTCGCCGGGTGGCATGGCGTTGATCGCGCCTATTGCCGGACAGCCTGGCGAACGGGTGATCGCCTATGTCGACCACTTGGGCAGGCTCGAGGGTAAAGTCGCGCGCGTCATGGAGAACGGTTTCGCGATGTCCATTGCCGCGACGCTACGCAAGCGCGACAAACTCGCTGCACAACTCACTTGGCTCGCCAACCGCCAGATCCTTAATCTGCCGGAGGATCGCCGCCATGATCGCTTTGCACCGCGCAATGCGATGGCGCGCTTGGTTCTACCAAACGGGACGAATGTCGCTTGCCGTGTAATCGACCTGTCGCAATCTGGCGCCGCCATCGGCATTGCCCCGGATCTGCGGCCGCCGGTCGGCGTTGTTGTCACGGTTGGCAAAACGCAAGGACGTGTGGTGCGCCATATTGAAGATGGCTTCGCTATTGAATTCATGCGCCTGCAACACCCCGATTTCGTCGAGGAAAATGTTACCGGCGAATAGCGTCACTGCTCGGTAAATCCGGAGCAGGAATTTCCGCACAATTCCCGCAACGAGACGGTAGGAGCGCGGCCATTTGCAAGGTCGCGCCGATCGTTTCGCGCCACTGCCAAACGTAAACGCGTGGGCACGAAGCCGCGCCGGCACGTATCCCTTTGCCTGTCACACGTTAATGCAGACAATTTTAGATAAATTGTATTGTTTAAGCTTTTAATTTTATTCTACTTAAGTTTTACAAGTATTAGCCGACAGCTTTATTACAGTTCTACTTAAAATGACTTGATCGATTTAGCGCCAATACAAAGGGTTTGTGGGAAATGTGGCCCCAACAAGACGGGGGGCCGCAATGGCCAGGCGTTTCAGACAGGCACTTCGAGCTGCCAGCGTGCTGGCCCTCGCCGGCGTGGCGATTCTTGGCACATCCGTTGGCGTGGCGGCAGCCGGCGAACACACCGCATCACTTGGCGGATCGGCGGTGCCAGCCGATCACCCGGTTTACGTCACCGTCGGGGAACCAACGCGGGCGCCCATAGGCTGGATCGATTTCTGCATCGAATACAAATCGGAATGCGCGACCAAGCCGTCGGAGCCGCGCGATGTCGTCCTTACATCCAAGGCCTGGCTCGACATGATCAAGGTCAACGCCTGGGTGAACCAGTCGATCAAGCCGATGACTGATCTCGAGCATTGGGGCGTTGTTGAGCGCTGGAACTACCCCGACGATGGCTACGGCGACTGCGAGGACTACGTGTTGCTCAAGCGACGCATGCTCATGCAGGCTGGCTGGCCGCGCGAGGCGCTGCTCATCACCGTTGTCCGTGACAAAAAGGGCGATGGTCACGCCGTACTCACGGTGAAGACCGATCGCGGCGAATTCGTTCTCGACAATCAAGAGCCCGAGGTCCTGCCCTGGACCAAGACCGGCTACCGCTTCGTGAAGCGGCAATCGCAGTCCGATCCTAACATGTGGGTTGCGCTTGGCGAACCGCGCGTCGCACCGGCCACAGTATCCGCGCGCTGACCAGAAAAGGAATTCGCGCTCCCGGTCACGTCCCCACCCCTCCCCGTCCCCAGACCGGGTTCGCGAGCGGCCGGCCTCCCCCAAGGCCGGCCGCACATTTTTCTATGAGACTTTTGCCGTTCCATTGTTCACGCGATGGTCACGAAGCGGCCAGACTGTCGGCATTTTTTATATGCATATTTATCGCCAGGGCGGAGGGCCAGGCATTGCAAGAGAGGTCCTCATGCAACAGCGAATTGACGTCACAAAAGTGAGTCCTGCCGCCTATCAGGCGGTCGCAGCGCTACAATCTTATGTCAATCAGTCCGGCCTTGACGCGAAATTGCGCGAGCTCATCAAGATCCGTGCTTCACAGATCAACGGCTGCGCATTTTGTCTCGCCATGCATACGCGCGATGCGCGTAAGCTCGGCGAAACCGAAGAACGCATGCACCTCCTCGATGCGTGGCGCGAGGCTCCCGTTTACAGCGCACGCGAGCGTGCGGCTTTGGGCTGGATCGAGGCGATCACGCTGGTGACACAAGGTCATGTTCCGGATGAGGTCTTTGAGGCAGTGCGCAAACAATTCTCAGAAAAAGAGATTGTCGACCTCACCGCGGCAGCGGCTGCCATAAATGTCTGGAACAGACTTGCGATCGCATTCCGCGTTCCGCCTCAAGTCGAAAGCCAGAAAGCGGCGGCTTAAAGCCTAGCCGATCCGCTTCAATCCTTTTGTGTACTGTTGCCAGCGGCGCACATAGATGTCGGCGCCGGCGCGGATCATTGATGCCGCTTTCTCGTCGAGTGTGCGGATTACGCGCGCCGGCGCGCCCACAATCAGCGAATTGTCGACGAAGCTCTTGCCCTCAGTGAGGACGCTGCCGGCACCAACGAGAGAATTTTTACCTATTTTGGCGCCATTGAGCATGATCGCACCCATGCCGATTAGTGAATTATTGCCGACTGTGCAGCCGTGCAGGATGACATTGTGGCCAACCACGCATTCACGGCCAATCGTCAAGGGAAATCCCGGATCGGTGTGCAGGGTCGCGTTGTCCTGGATCTGCGACCGCTCGCCGACTTCGATCCATTCGTTGTCGCCGCGCAAGACCGCCCCAAACCAGACGCTGGCATCTGTCTTGAGCCGCACCCGACCGATCAGTACCGCGGTATCTGCAATATAGTATTGCCCGTCTTCAGGAAATTCCGGCGCCTGTCCGTCGAGCTCGTAAATGGGCATTGTCATGCCTCTCCCGTAAAGCGGGCGACATTGCCTGAACAGTAACGGTGAGGAAAGCGCCTTAGGCTAGTCCGCAGGCCTGTAACGTCATCACCAAGACCAGGCCGGACATCAAGCTCCAGAACCCGGCGATCAGGGTCGCAAGGAACACAAATTCGAAGCGGCGACCTTCCTGTTGGCGGCCGAGAATGGTGTTGCGCATGATCAGGAAAGGAGCGGAAACAACCAGAACCGGGATCGCTGTGAAGGCCTCTGCGCCGGGTCCAGTGCTGAGCTGGTTGAAGCTCGGCAAGCGGCTAGTGATAACCCGATAGCCGGAGCTGCACATGCCGGCGACGGCAAAGCCGAGCAACAGTGCGAACAACATCTGAATAGATTGCGGGGTCATCAGTAGGCTCAACGCAGTACCCGAGGTCATCTTTTGCAAACGGTCCGGGCCCACGCCAGCTAATCCTTAACGAATGGTAAATGCGGGGCATTCGCGGCACACGGCGTGGCATAATCCGCCCGATTCGCCCCCAGGGCTTGCAAAGAAAAGGCATTGGCCATTCCCGCGCAGGAGTCCTCCCCCTCCGCTCGGCGCGCCCCCCAGCGCCGCCGGCGCGGCGGGCATAGCCCATTGCTGGCGCCTCTTGTGGTTTTCGGCGCCGTGATCGCGTTCGCCGCAATCTACGTTGCATACATCCTGTGGCCGCGCTGGCCGGACGCACCGGTTGCGCTTGATGCCCCCTCGCTGCCGATCGTCGTTTCAGGCACCGCCTTCAACATTGAGCCGGCGGCGATCCGCATGAACGTCCAGCGCCGTCCTGGCGTGCACGAACGCGTTGACCTGTCATATTTGTGGCCGAGCCTGGTGCCGCCCGATCCTGCGATTAAACCGACAGTCGGTGCCCCGATCGATCCGAACGAGCGCCTGTTCGTAACGATCGCTTCCGGGGACACCACGCTGCCGCTGATGGAGCGTGTGCAGACAATCTACCCGCGCTATCTCGTCGCTGAACCGACCGCAGGGCCACCCGGTCTCACGTTTCGCGCATTTCGTGACGATACACCTTATGACGGTGACGATCTCGTATTCGAGTCCAACGCACCTGAGCATTTTCTGGCACGCTGTTCGCGCAAGGGCGTAACCAATTCCGGTGTGTGCCTGCTCGAACGTCGCATCGGCAACGCCGACATCACCTTGCGCTTTCCACGAGAGTGGCTGACCGATTGGCAAAAAGTGGCGGCCAATATCGATCGCCTGATTGCGCGGCTCCACCCAGCCTAGCGGTCAGTCCACCAGATCGACATCAAGAATCGGCAATTCGAGAATATAGGAGCGCCGGCCTTTCTCGATTTCGAGGAACAAAACGGCGATGAATTCCTCGCCAATATAAACTTCTAATGAATCGGTTTTCTTCGGCCGCGTTACCACGCGAATATTCTCGTTGTCGAATTTATTGCGCAGGTAGGCGTTGAGGGTCGGCACGGGTTGAATGCTTGGATCGTTGCCGACCTGGATAACCATACGAAAATTGTAAGATCGCTCGCCATCCTCGTCGTCGACCGTGAGTTCGCCGAGATCATCCTCTGCGACGAAAACTTCGGCGGCATCCGATCCCTTCGGCACCACGCGAATATGCGCATTGCCGAACAACTTCTTGAGATAGCCATCGAGTTTTCTGACTTCCTGAACGTCCAAGGGCCGCTCCTGTCTTAAGGCAACGTCTCCTTGCCCGATCGGACAGCCCGACGCAAGCGTGCCTAGCGCATGATCCCGAAAAGTGGGCAGCGGTTTTCGGAAAACATCGTGCGCAACGTAAATCCCTCAACCGTCGAGCATGATACCGTACAGCATTTGGTCCATCGCGCGCGAGGGCTCGGGGCAACCAGCCTCACCAACAACTTTGGCCGGCACCCCGGCGACTGTGACATTGTTCGGTACCGGTTTAATGACAACCGAGCCCGCGGCAATGCGCGCGCAATGACCGACCTCGATATTACCGAGGATCTTGGCGCCGGCGCCAATCATCACGCCACGGCGGATTTTCGGATGGCGATCTTCGTGCTCCTTGCCGGTACCGCCGAGGGTGACATCGTGCAGGATCGAAACATCGTCCTCGATCACCGCGGTCTCCCCGACCACGAGACCTGTGGCATGGTCGAGGAAAATGCCGCGCCCGATTTTTGCCGCCGGATTAATATCGCACTGGAATACCGACGATGCGCGACTCTGCAGATAAAGCGCGAAATCCTTGCGGCCCTTGCCGTAGAGCCAGTGCGCCAGACGATGCGTCTGGATGGCGTGGAAACCTTTGTAATAGAGCACCGGCTCTATGAACCGGCCGGTAGCCGGATCGCGGTCGACAGTAGCCACGATATCTGCACGAAAGGCCTCGCCAAGCGCCGGCATTTCCTCGAGCGCGTCGTCGTAGGCCTGCCGGATCAGATCGGCCGACACGTCTGCGTGGTCGAGCCGCTGGCTGACGCGATGAGCGATCGCGGCCTCGAGCGTGTCATGATGGAGAATGTTTTCGTAGATGAAAGTGGCGAGTTCCGGCTCGCGACGTGCGATATCCTCCGCTTCATTGCGGATACGCGCCCAGACCGGATCGACTTTATCGAAGCCCCGTGCGGGCCGTGTCTGATATTGAGCCATGTCCAATTCTCCCGGCACCTCTCGAACCCGTGCGTAAAGTCTTTTACCACAATTTCAAAGCCACACAGAGGGCGCTGCAAGGCTCCTGGTGCATGGCTCATCCGCGTTGGTTAAGGAAGTCGATAACGCCTGCCTTATAGACCTGGTCTCCAACCGACAGCATATGGTCCCGATCCGGAATATCGAGAGCCTTCGCACCCGGGATGAGCGCAGCCAATTCATGGGGATTGCCTGCGACGTGATCTCTTGTTCCGACCGCAACCAATACCGGGACACCGATGGCGGCGACTTGAGTACGGCTCAGAGTTTGTCGTGATCCGCGGATACAGGCTGCAAGCGCGCGCAGGTCGGATTTGGTCTGTTCGGCGAAAATACGAAACATGCGTCCCGTCGGGTCTCGCACATCATCGTGCGATGGCGCCTCAAGTGCCTCCGCAATGCTCTCCGGCAGGCCGACACCTTCCACCAGACGGATGCCCAGACCGCCAAGAATGCACGAGCGTACGCGCGCAGGGTTATCGACTGCGAGAAAAGCCGTGATGCGGGCGCCCATCGAATAGCCCATCACGTCGGCGCGCTTGATGTTCAGATGGTCAAGCAGAGCACGGACGTCTTCTGCCATCGTGGCGCTGTGATAGCTGGAAGGGTTGTAGAGCTTGCTGGACGCGCCATGCCCCCGATTATCAAGCGCGATCGCACGCCGACCCGCGCGCTTGAGTGTCGCGAACCAGCCGGGAAGCACCCAGTTCACTTCTTTGTTGGAGGCGAAGCCGTGCACCAGCACAATCGGCTCGCCTTCGCCCTCATCGAGATAGGCGATCTCGACGTCGCCATTCCTGAATCTTGGCATGCGTGGTTTTTAACTGTGAGCAAGCGTGTCGGCAATTGGTCGCATTTTCTCGCGCTTACGCTTTTCCTTGTGGCGACGAAGAACCCGCAAGGTTGCGCGCTCGGTCGCATTCTTGAGCGCGGATACAAAACCGAAAAGAGCAAACAAGGCGCCCAGCAACCAAACACTTGCATCGAAGGCAAGGGCTGCAATCGCAATTGCTCCACGGCCGGCGATCTTCAGAATGGCGCGCGTGCGGCTTCCCTCCTTCTCCGCCAATTTGGCGACCCGCGTCATGTCGCCCGGCTCTTTTGCTATCTTGAGGCCGTCGAATGCAGCGCGCGGCCCGGCTGCCTTCTCAACGCGACCAACATCCCGGGCAAAATCAAGCAATCCGCCTGCACGCTTGACCTTCACGACTTCGCGTCCGGCGCGCTCTGCCATCGCCGGCTCGGACAGGCCCGCTTTGCGCACCATGCGGCCAAGGTTGCCCGCAAGCTCGGCCCCGAGGCTTCCGGTCTTGCGCGCGACTTTCACAAGTGTAAGTCCGGCACGCGCAGGCGCGGCAGCGCCAAAGGTTACGTAGGTAGCTGCGGTGATCGCAATTCCGGCCGAGGCCAGACCCAGCACCAACTTGTCGGCTTTTTCTCCGGTCGCCAACCGCGTTCCTTCACGCAACGCGTCACGGATATCGCCGAAGACAAAAAGATCACCCAGCGCAGTGCCTGCAAGGGCGGCCATATCTTCCGGCTCACCGGAGACAAAGCCGCGCGCGAAGCTTTCCGCCTTGTGCCGCGTGGTGGCGGCTTCGGCACCCGCACTTTTCACCCTCTCGACCAATGACGGATCAAGCGGCACGTGCCGATTGACCGCAAGGTCGACAAAGCTCTGGGCGAGATCGGCATCACGCGCGGCCAATGCTGTTTCGATTTCGCGCTGCGCCACGGCGGCATCAAACTTGTTTTCGAGGGCATGACCGGCAATGCGCGCCGGGTCATCGAGGCCGGCAATCGCTTCAGTCGCGCGAGGGACCGAATAGGCCACGGACACAGCGAGTAAGGCGCCCACAGCCAGGACGGCCCCGATACGCGGTTCACGCGGTGCGCTTTCCTGCAATGGTTCCAGCACTTGGGTTCCAATATGGAATTTGCCGATCGTCACGTGACGCCTCAGCGATACCCTGTGAACGGCAACCAAGGCGTTTCGGCGGCGCTGTCTCATATCACTTTCGCAATTGAGCTAGGCATTGCGCATGGGCCTCGCTATGGTGTCCGTTAAAATTTCGCCGCTGTGGTGCGGCAACAAAAAGGATCTCCCATGGCGGAACATGTTGTCCCCCACTTTCATAACGACCCAGGCGTACCGGTGATCGAGATCGGCGCCACGGAGTTCATGTGCGTTGGTGCGACACCGCCATACGACCACCCGCATGTGTTCCTCGACATGGGTGAAGATAAAGAAATCATCTGCCCGTATTGCTCGACCCTCTACCGTCACGATCCGGCACTTGACGCGCATGCGGCCCGCCCGCCGCAATGCGCATTGCTACCCTCCGCTGCCGCCTGATCCAATCGAGGCTATTGGCGATGGCGCCCGCGCGTCATGTCATTGTCGCCGGTGCCGGCATCGCCGGATTGACGGCCGCGCTGGCGCTGGCCCGCGCCGGAATTCGTGTGACGGTGCTCGAGCAAACTGAGAAACTTGAAGAAGCCGGCGCCGGCCTTCAGCTTTCCCCCAACGGGAGCCGCGTATTAATCGCTCTCGGACTCCGAGAGCGGCTCGCATCGGTTGCTGTTTCGCCACAGGCCATCCGGGTGATGGCGGGCGGTTCCGCTCGCGAGATTGTCCGCATTCCGTTGGGTGACGAGGCGGAGCGCCGCTATGGCGCGCCTTATTGGTCAATCCATCGTGGCGATCTGCGATCGGCACTGGCGGACGCTGTGCGAAACGAGCTCGACGTGTCACTCAAACTGGGCGTTCGGGTCGAGGATTTCGCGGCGCACGTCAAAGGCGTCAGCGTCGTCGCCAGACGCGGCACCCAGGTATCCGATGAGCGTGGCATCGCGCTGATCGGTGCCGATGGCATCTGGTCAAGCGTCGCCGCACGTTTGCGCCGACAGCAACCGCCGACGTTTCGCCACCGCACCGCCTGGCGCGCACTTGTTTCCGCCGACGCCGTGCCGGCAGAATTCTGCCAGCCGTTGGTGCACCTCTGGCTTGGCCACGACGCACACCTTGTGCACTACCCGGTGAAGTCCGGCAAAATGATCAATATCGTCGGCATCGTCCACGATGAGTGGAACGAGGTTGGCTGGTCCGCGGCCGGCGACCGCAGCGAGATCCTCCGGCATTTCTCGCGCTTAACCTGGTCGGAGAAGGCCCGCGCGCTCATATCAATTCCCGATCGCTGGCTGAAATGGGCGCTCTATGATCGCAAGGACCCCTTCCGTGGCACCAGACTTCCGGTGACGCTGATTGGGGACGCCGCCCACCCTATGCTGCCCTTCCTCGCGCAGGGCGCCGGGATGGCAATCGAGGACGCCGCGGTGGTGGCTGACATGCTAAGTAAATATCTGGACGATCCATCCGATGCTGTGCGCGCGTACGAAGGCGCGCGCTGGCACCGTACTGCGCGTGCCCAACAATTGTCGCGTCGCCAGGATCGCATCTACGGGCTGACCGGGCCGGAGGCGTTCGTCCGCAATCTGGCAATGCGAGCAATGGGCGGAGAAAAGCTGCGCGCGCGCTACGATTGGCTTTATAACTGGCGTCCACCCGAACGGTATAATAGTTCAAACGCATGATGTTTCCTTCCACCGTCGCAGGCAGCCTGCCGAAGCCGTCCTGGCTCGCTGAACCCAATAAGCTGTGGCCGCAATGGCGACTACAAGGCGAGGAGCTTGCCGCGGCCAAGCTCGACGCAACATTGCTTGCCCTCAAGTGGCAGGAGGACGCCGCTATCGATATCGTCTGCGACGGAGAGATGTCGCGCCAGCATTTCGTTCATGGCTTCCTTGAATTTGTTGATGGCATTGACTTCACACACAAAGTCGAGATGGGAATCCGTGCCGATCGCTATAAGGCCATGGTGCCGGTGGTGCGTGGAGAGTTGAAACTCAAGGGCCGTGTCCATCAGACGGAAGCGCTTTACGCGCGCGCACATACGCAGCGAAAGCTCAAGATCACGCTGCCGGGACCGATGACCATTTCCGACACGATTGCCGACGCGCACTACGGCGACAAAATCAAAATGGCGATGGCGTTCGCCGACCTGCTCAATAAGGAAGCCCGCGCTCTTGAGAAAGACGGCGTGGATGTCATCCAGTTCGACGAGCCGGCGTTTAACGTTTTCATGGGCGAGGTTGCCGGCTGGGGCATCGAGGCGCTGCATCGCGCCATCGATGGCCTCAAATGCACCACCGCTGTTCATATCTGTTACGGCTACGGCATCAAGGCCAATATCGACTGGAAGAATTCGCTCGGCGACGAATGGCGGCAGTACGAGGAAATTTTTCCAGCGCTCGCCAAAAGCCGCATCGGCCAGGTATCGGTCGAGTGCATCAATTCACACGTTCCGCTCAAACTGCTGTCTTTGCTCAACGGCAAGGACGTTCTCATAGGCGTGATCGACGTCGCGACCGACAAGATCGAGACCCCGCAGCGAGTTGCGCAAATTATTGCTGACGTCATGAAGTTCGTACCGAAGGAGAAGATCTTCGCCTGCACAAATTGCGGCATGGCTCCGATGCGGCGCGATATCGCCGAGGCGAAACTGATGGCGCTTGGCGAAGGTGTGGCGCTCGCACGCAAGAAGTATGGGTGATTTCCCCGAAACCGAAGACCCCGCGCCGCTGAGGCCTACCTCGCGGCCCGGCCCATAACGTCCATCAATTCGGCAACCTTGCGCCGTTGGTCGGCCTTGTTGCCGCTCTTGATCGCATGGTCGACACAATGCGCGACATGGTCGCGCAGGATTTCCTCCTCGACTCGCCGCAGCGCCGCGCGCACGGCGCCGATCTGCGTCACAATGTCGATGCAATAGCGGTCGTCATCGACCATCCGCGCGAGGCCCCTCACCTGGCCTTCGATGCGGTTGAGCCGCCGGAGTGTTGCCGCCTTGCTGTCCTTTGCCATGCCGTCTATATACCCCCTAGGGGTATTATAGGCAAGGCACAGACGTGACGGCAGGGCATCACCATCATCACGAAGGGACAACGGAAGCCGCCACCGACCCTGTGTGCGGCATGACGGTCGACCCGCACACCGCCAAACACCGCGCCGGTTATGGCGGCCGCACGTATTTTTTCTGTTCGGCTGGTTGCCGCACGAAATTCATCGCCGATCCGCAGAAATATTTGGACGCACGCCAATCCGAGCCTGTGCCCGACGGCGCAACCTACACCTGCCCGATGCATCCCGAGATCCGGCAAGTCGGTCCGGGCTCCTGTCCGATTTGCGGCATGGCGCTCGAGCCCGAAATCGCGAGTGCCGAGGCTGGCGCAAATCCGGAACTCGCCGACATGACGCGGCGCTTCTGGATTGGCCTGGTACTGACCCTCCCGGTCTTCGTCCTGGAAATGGGCGCTCATGTCAGCGGCGCGCACAATTGGGTCGAACCGAAATTGTCGAACTACATACAATTCGCCTTCGCCACGCCGGTCGTGCTCTGGGGCGGCTGGCCGTTCTTTGTACGCGGCTGGCGGTCGCTCGTCACGCGCAATCTCAACATGTTCACTTTGATCGCCATGGGTACCGGCGTGGCCTATCTCTACAGCCTGGCCGCGACCTTCACGCCGGAAATCTTTCCGGAAGCATTCCGTAGTCATGGTGTACCCGCCGCTTATTTTGAGGCAGCAAGCGTCATCACAGTGTTGGTGCTGATGGGCCAAGTGCTGGAGCTGCGCGCGCGGGAGGCAACGTCAGGCGCGATTCGCGCTTTGCTTGACCTTGCGCCGAGTGCTGCGCGACGCGTTAAAGACGATGGCAGCGACGAGGAGGTTTTGCTCGATGCGGTTCGGCCCGGCGACCGTTTGCGCGTGCGTCCCGGCGACAAGGTTCCTGTCGATGGCATTGTGCTCGAGGGTCGCTCTGCGCTTGATGAATCCATGGTCACCGGCGAATCCATGCCCGTCACCAAAGACAAGGATTCACGCGTGATCGGCGGCACGCTCAATAAAAGTGGGAGCTTTGTCATGCGCGCCGACAAAGTTGGCCGCGATACGTTGCTGTCACAGATCGTGCAAATGGTGGCATCGGCGCAGCGCAGCCGCGCCCCGATACAGCGCCTCGCCGATCAGGTATCGGCATGGTTTGTTCCGGCCGTGATCGCGGTCGCGCTGCTCGCTTTTGCTGCGTGGGCGGCATTCGGCCCGGAACCACGTTTCGCCTATGGCCTGGTTGCGGCCGTAAGCGTGCTGATCATCGCCTGTCCTTGCGCGCTCGGTCTTGCCACCCCGATGTCGATCATGGTCGGCGTCGGCCGCGGCGCACAGGCTGGCGTGCTGATCAAGAATGCCGAGGCACTGGAGCGGATGGAAAAGATCGATACGCTTGTCATCGACAAGACTGGCACCCTGACCGAGGGCAAGCCGCAGGTTGTGGCGGTAGCTCCCGCCTCCGGTTTCGATGAAGCGCAGGTGCTCCGCCTTGCCGCAAGCGTCGAGCGTGGCAGCGAACATCCTCTGGCGGCGGCCATTATCGCAGCCGCGGCTGGACGCAAACTCGAGCTTCTGCCGGTTCAAGAGTTTAACGCGCCGGCCGGCAAGGGCGTGACCGGCATAGTTGAAGGAAAGAGGCTCGCGCTTGGCAATGCGCGTTTTCTTGATGAAATGAATGTTGGTACTGCGGCGTTCGCGGCACAAGCCGAACAGCTCCGTGGCGATGGCGCGACCGCTATATTCCTCGCCATCGATGGCAAGGCCGCCGGGATCGTTGCCGTTGCCGATCCAATCAAGAACACCACACCCGACGCGCTGAGAGCCCTTGCCGCTGACGGCATTCGCGTCGTGATGCTTACTGGCGATAACCGCACCACTGCGCAAGCAGTCGGGCGACGGCTTGGCATTGCCGAGATAGAGGCGGAGGTGCTCCCCGATCAGAAAAATGCTGTTGTCGAAAAATTGCGGCGTGAAGGCCGCGCAGTTGCGATGGCCGGCGACGGTGTTAATGACGCGCCGGCGCTCGCGGCTGCCGAAGTTGGTATTGCCATGGGTACCGGCGCTGATGTCGCGATCGAAAGCGCCGGCGTCACACTCCTCAAGGGCGACCTTACTGGCATTGTGAAAGCGCGCACGCTTTCCGCCGCGGTTATGCGCAATATCCGGCAGAATTTATTCTTTGCATTCGTTTACAACGGCCTCGGCGTTCCGGTTGCCGCCGGCGTGCTCTATCCCGTGTTCGGTTTGCTGCTGTCGCCGATCATCGCTGCCGCCGCTATGGCGCTATCTTCGGTCAGTGTCGTCGGCAACGCGCTACGGCTGCGCCGCGTGGCGCTTTAAGTCGCTAGTAGACCGCCAGATATTTCAACAGCGACAATACGCCAATGATGATGACGATGACGCGGACGATCTGCTTCGCCCTTCCGTCGATCGGCAACATATTAATCAGATAAAGTACTAGAACGATGACAAGGAACGTAATGAGAATACTGATTAAAATGCCCATGCTCTCCCCCATGTCAGGCCACCGGCTGTGGCGGGTTGCACGCCAACAAGTTCCTTCGCTGAAAAAAGTTCCCTTTTTAGAAGCTTGCGTTTAGCGCACAGCCTGGTCGCTCGCACGAACGCCAGGTCCCGTGACACCCGGTATAGGCTTGCAGTTCTTTTCGCCGGCGGTCTTGCGTATCTGCTCCATTTCGCCGCGTAATTGCAGGTATTCGGGACGGTAAGCCAGCTCGCTCGCAAGCTGACCGTTTGGTCCGGCCTTGGCCGTCAGCGCTTCCAGTTCACGCATGCGCGTTAGATTGGTCTGCGCCACAGTGGCGAGCTCCGGACAGCTGTAGAGGATGTATCTATCCGGCGGCACCAGGAACCGGCTGGCGGTTTCCTCAGATGCGCAGCCGGATAGCGCCAAGGCCGCGAACACGGCAATCAGCGTCCCAACTGTCTCGCGGCGGCTCATCGCCATGCAGCTATCGCATGAATTGGGCATTGCGGTGGAGCGGACGGAGAATGTTTTCCTGGATTTTCTCAGGAGCGGGCCTTCAATCCCGGTTTCAGGCAATCCGTTATCAACTTGAATTTATTGGTGCGGACGGAGGGACTCGAACCCTCACGGGAAATTTCCCAAGGGATTTTAAGTCCCTTGCGTCTACCATTCCGCCACGTCCGCGTGGCACTTCACTCACCGCGCCGGCGCGCGGCGGTGAGGCACACGCGGCGGCGCGTCAAACTAATCCGATAACACGTGTCCCCAGGCCGACTGCCAGTCCTTGCCGCCAGCATCGGTGACCTTGCCGTCCTTCTCGAAGAACTTGTTGGGCACCTGGAACATCGCGATCATGGTGCCGCCTTTCGGGCACCATGCTTCGTGCCGGCTCCCCGCGGGGCGCCAGACGAATTCGCCTGGACCGACCTCCAGGCCGGCATCGGGCCCTTCCTTATCCACCAATGACCCTTCCAGCACGTAGGTCTGCTCGATCAGAACGTGTTCATGGTCGGGCAAGGCCGCGCCCGGCTCCATCTTGATCAGCACGGTCGCGAGACCGCTCTTGGGGTCGAACAGCAATGTCTTGGTCTGACAACCCGGAAACCGCATCTTTTCCCACGGCAAATCCTGTGGGCGGACATGATGCGAGCGCTTGTCGTCGACCGGCCTGGCATTCCGGGTATTCGGCTTGATGTTCACTGTGTCCTCCCCGCGGGGTATCGTCTAATCACGAATGATACACGCAAACGGTATCAGTTGCTCAATTTGATATTCGCTTGTTCGACGATTTTTCCGAATTTCGTGCGTTCAGAGTCAACGAATGCCTTGAACTCCGCAACGTTCATCGGCTTCGGCACGATGCCCTGAGGCAGCAGCTTGTCGGCGATAGCCGGCTCCTTGAGCGCCGTATTCACAATACCGTTGAGGCGTTCAACGATGTCAGGGGGCGTGCCGGCGGTTCCGAACATGGCAAACCAGTTGAGCAACTCGTAACCTGCGAGGCCGGGAGCGCCCTCGCTCAGCGGCGCGACATCCGGCAGTTGCGGCATCCGTTCGCGTGACGTAACGGCCACGGCGCGCAGGTTGCCCGCCTGGATTAGCGGTAGCGCCGCAGCGAGACTGGAAAAACTCATGGTGACGGCTCCGGTTGCGACATCCGTCACCGCCGGGGCCGAGCCGCGATAAGGCACGTGCAGAACCTGGATCCCCGCCATCGTATTCATCAATTCACCGGCGAGCTGCTGCGGATTACCGATGCCCGAAGACGAGAAGGACAGCTTGCCAGGGTTGGCCTTGGCGTAGGCGATCAGCTCTTTCGGGTTTTGGACGGGCGTTGCCGCCGCGACGACGACCACGCATGGGACAATGCCGATCATCGCGATTGGCACGAGTTCTTTCGCCGGATCGTACGACATCCGCTCCTTGAACAGGAAATGATTGATTGCGACTTCGCCAGATGCGGCCATCAGCAACGTGTAGCCATCAGGCTGTGCTTTCGCGACCGCGCTTGTTGCCAGCATCGCGCTGGCGCCAGTGCGGTTCTCGACGATGACCGGCTGGCCGAGCGCCGACTTCATCGGTTCCTGCAACAGGCGCGCAACGATATCGACACCGCCGCCTGCCGCATAACCAACGAGAATGTGAATCGGCTGGTTCGCGTAGTTCGACTGCGCTCCAGCTACGGGCATCCCGGCAGCAACCACTGCAGCACCGACGAGCAGTCCGCGTCGTGTCAGCATTCGGCTTCCTCCAGAAACACTAGTCTCCGCCTTCGCGGATTGGCGGCTGAAATGCAAGGCCGGTATCCCACGGGAAATATATCCAGGTGTCCTGCGAGACCTCGGTGATGAAAGTGTCGACCAACGGCCGTCCCATCGGTTTGGCATAGACGGCAGCGAAATGCGCGTCTGGCAAAAGGTCGCGCACCACTCGCGCAGTTTTTCCAGTATCGACGAGATCGTCGACAATAAGCACGCGCTTGCCCTTCGCATGCAGCGCGGCCACTTCCGGCGCAATGCCTTTAAGCACAGAGAGCTCGCCCTGGTTCTTGTAATTCCGGTAGCTCACCACGCTCACGGTGTCGATCATCCGCACATTGAGCTCGCGCGCGACGATCGCCGCCGGCACCAGCCCGCCACGCGTGATGCAGACAATCGCTTCGAACGGCCCGGCCTCATGCAGGCGCCACGCGAGCGCGCGCGAGTCGCGGTGGAACTGATCCCAGGAGACGGGAAATATTTTTTCCGGGCGGGTCACCGTGTCGACCTGGGGTTCCGCCATCTGCTCTACCGCACGACTGAAAGTTGCGCTTTTACTTTTTTCAGCATGCCCTCGACCTCGGCCTTCACCATTGCAAGCTTCTCCGCATCACGCGATCGCACGACTATATTGGTATTGGGCCCGTGCTTCTCGTCGATGAATGGATAGCTGCCGATGATCGCTTCAGGATGCGCTTTGGCGATGGCGCCCAGCTCCGTGCCCACATCGCCTTCCTTGGCATCGGCGCGGATCGTCTCCGACAGCAATCTGGTGCCCGTTTTAAGTTTCGGCGCGACCTCGTCGAGCATTGCCTGCATCACCGCCGGAATGCCGGCCATGGTGATGACGTTGCCGATCCAGAAACCTGGCGCGCCTGATACTTTATTTGCAACGAGCGTGGCGCCCTGCGGGATGCGTGCCATCCGCAGACGTGCCTCATTGAGTTCGCCGCCTGTCTTTGCCAGTCGTTCCTTCAGGATCGCCACTGCCTCGGGATGAAACTCCAGCGCAACGCCGAAGGCCTCAGCCACGCAATCGGCGGTGATGTCGTCGTGGGTCGGGCCGATTCCGCCGGTCGTGAATACATACGTGTATTTCGCGCGCAGACCATCGAGCGCATCCACGATCGCGGCAGCGTCATCGGAAACCACCCGCACTTCCTTCAAATCGATGCCGATAGCGGTGAGGTAGTCGGCGATATAACCGATGTTCTTGTCCTTGGTGCGGCCCGACAGGATTTCGTCGCCGATCACCAGCACGGCTGCTGTGACGATGTCAGCCTTGGCGCTCATGGCGTTATCCTTGTGGCAATCCAAAGACGTAGCGTGGCCTCGGTACCCGCTCAAGCCGGGGCCTGTTGCGGCCGCACATTTATTGGGCAAAAGCTGTGCCCATCCGGCAAATGCGGCCATAACCTACCGTTTTCGCTACGCTTTTGATTGGCCTGAAGCTTGCAACGACGATCTGTGGACAGCTGCGAATGAAAGGCTGAAACAAAGTATTGCGTAACGGGCGAGTTGGGGGACCCGGATGGTTGCCGCTTTCGATGAAATGACGAGTGATAACGGCGGCGTGCGCCCCGCGTACGGCGAGCTGTCGCGCTGGCTCCAGGAGGTGCCACCCGATGTTCTCGCCTATCGGCGGCGCGAAGCCGAACTGATCTTCCGCCGTATCGGCATCACCTTCGCGGTTTACGGTGAAGCTGAAGCACAGGAGCGCCTGATCCCGTTTGATGTCATTCCGCGCATCATGTCGGGGAGCGAATGGCGGCTGCTGGAAAAAGGGCTCACCCAGCGCGTCAACGCACTCAACGCGTTCATCAAAGATGTCTACGGTGCTCGCGAAGTCCTGCGCGCCGGTGTGGTGCCCGACGATCTGGTCTTCCGAAATCCGGCATTCCGCCCCGAGATGAGCGGGCAGAATGTACCACACGATATTTACGTGCACGTCGCCGGTATCGACATTGTACGCGTTGATGCCGAAACGTTTTACGTGCTCGAAGATAATGCGCGCACACCATCCGGTGTCTCCTACATGCTGGAAAACCGCGAGATCATGATGCGGCTGTTTCCAGAGCTGTTTTCGCGACACCGCATCGCCCCGGTTGAAAATTACCCGGACGAATTGCTTGCCACGCTGACGTCGGTGGCGCCCTTATCGGCCTCCCGCGACCCGAACGTTGTGCTGCTCACGCCCGGCGTATTCAATTCCGCCTATTACGAACACTCATTCCTCGCCGACAAACTCGGCGTCGAACTCGTCGAGGGTCGCGATCTGTTTGTCAAAGATGAAGTTGTCTACATGCGCACCACCCAGGGGCCGCAAAGGGTCGATGTCATTTACCGGCGCATTGACGACGATTTTCTCGATCCCCTCACCTTCCGTCCTGATTCTGCTTTGGGCGCACCGGGGCTGATGTCGGCTTACCAGGCCGGCAATGTCACGCTCGCCAATGCGGTCGGCACCGGCATTGCCGATGACAAGGCGATCTACAGTTTCATGCCTGCGATCGTGAAGTTCTATCTTGGCGAGGAGCCTCTGCTCAAAACCGTGCCGACCTGGCGTTGCCGCGAGCAAGAACACCTGGCCTATGTGCTCGATCATCTGCATGAGCTTGTGGTCAAGGAGGTCCATGGCTCGGGCGGTTACGGCATGCTGATCGGCCCTTCGGCCAGCAAAGTTGCGATTGAGCAATTTCGCGCCAGGCTGAAAACATCACCGAAGAACTTCATCGCTCAGCCGACACTGGCGCTGTCCACATGCCCAACCTGCATCGAACAGGGCGTGGCCCCACGTCATGTCGATTTGCGTCCGTTCGTGCTGACGGGTCGTGACCGCGTGCGCATTGTGCCAGGCGGACTGACCCGCGTCGCGTTGAAAGAAGGCTCGCTGGTGGTCAACTCCAGTCAGGGCGGCGGTACCAAAGACACGTGGGTATTGGACGGATGATGCATGCTCTCACGTACCGCCGATAATCTCTACTGGCTCTCCCGTTACGTCGAACGTGCGGAATACCTGGCGCGCATCCTTGACGCCACGCAGCGGCTATCGGCATTGCCCCTTGCCTATGTCGGCACCAGCAACGAGTGGGAATCTGCGGTCGCGACCGCTGGCTGCGCCAATGCGTTCTTCAAGCTCTATGAAGACGCAAACGAAGAAAACGTTACCGACTTTCTGGCATTTTCTACCGCCAATTCGTCGTCGATCCGCTGCTGCTTCGAGCTCGCCCGCGGCAACGCACGCGCCGTGCGTACCGCGCTCACAATGGAAATGTGGGACGCGATCAACGGCACCTGGCTCGAACTAAAACGCTACGGCAACGGGCCGACCACACGCGAAGAGTTCTCGCGTTTTCTGCGCTGGGTGCAGGAATCATCATTGCGCTACGACGGCTCCGCCTATCGCACGATGCTGCGCAACGACGCCTACTGGTTCTCGCGGCTTGGGGTCTATCTCGAGCGCGCGGACAACACGGCGCGTATCCTCGACGTCAAATATCACCTTCTGCTGCCGGAAAATGAGCGCGTCGGCGGTCCGCTCGATTACTTCCAGTGGGCGGCAATCCTGCGCTCGGTGTCAGCGCTCACGGCATATCACTGGGTTTATCGCGAGAGCCTGAAGCCCTGGCTGGTCGCCGACCTTCTTATCTTGCGCGATGAGATGCCGCGCTCGCTTGCCTCGTGCTACGAAGCGATCGTGCGCAACCTGGATTCAATCGCCGGCGCATATGGCAGACATGGCCCGGTACAACGGCAGGCACGCGGCATGCGCATGCGCCTGCAAAACAGTCGTATGGATGGCATTTTTCAGCGTGGACTGCATGAATTCATCAGCGAGTTCATTGTCGAGAACAACAGGCTGGGCGCCTTGATCACAGAGCAATTCCTGACATGACCGCCACGCCGCTCTTCGCTGAAACCTTGTGCTAGAAGAGCGTCGGCCTCAGCAATAGCCAATAGCCGACCGCCCATGCGAATCCATATTTCTCACGCGACCACCTACGCTTACGACACGCCGCCCAAAGGCGTGACGCAGCTGTTGCGGTTGACCCCGCGCGACCATGACGGACAGCACGTGGTGTCTTGGCGGATCGATCTATCCGTCGACTGCTTGCTGCATCAGCACGAAGACGCTTTCGGCAATATCATCCATTCGTTCACGGCCGAGGGACCATTCAAGAATCTGACGATTGAGGTCGAGGGCGAAGTTGACACCCACGATACCAACAGTCTGGTGAGCGGCGCGATCGAGCGCTTTCCGCCACAGTTCTATCTGCGCGAAACCGCGTTGACCCAAGCGGACGCCGCTATCACCGACTTCGCGCAGACGATACGCGCTGCCACGAATGGCGACACGCTCGCGCTGCTGCACGCACTCCTGACGGCGCTCAACCGTGAGATTGCCTTTGATACCGATCCAACTCACACCGCCACCACCGCCGCCGAAGCCTTCGCCCTTCGGCGCGGCGTCTGCCAGGATATCGCTCACATTTTTGTCGCGACAGCTCGTACACTTGGCATTCCCGCGCGGTACATCGGAGGCCACTTTCATCGCGCTGACGGCGTGACCGCGCAAGATGCCGGCCACGCCTGGGTTGAAGCCTATGTCGAAAACCTGGGCTGGGTTGGTTTCGATCCAACCAATGGCATCTGCACCACCGAGGCCCATGTGCGGGTCGCGGTCGGTCTAGATTATCTTGGTGCCGCCCCGGTGCGCGGTACACGCTTTGGCGGCGGCGGTGAAACCCTGACTGTGGCCATACGCGTAGATCAGGCGCGACAGCAGGCTCAAACGTGATGCATTGCCGAATTGCCTACCAGATCGCTATAAACCTGCAGCCTTGGCGAACAGAAAAATCGCGAAACCTATGACCTATTGTTGCGGAATTCTTGTGAAAGCTGGCCTCATCATGGTCGCCGATACGCGAACCAATGCGGGTCTCGACAACGTCTCTACTTTTCGCAAGCTGCACGTCTATACGGACCCGGGTGAGCGGATCATGGCCCTCGCCTCTTCCGGTAATTTGTCGCTCAGCCAATCGGTGCGCTCGACCCTGACCGAGGGTGTGGAAAATCCGGAGACTGGGGAGATCGAGACGCTGATGAATGCGCCAACCATGTTTCAGGCGGCGCAGCGCATCGGCCGCACCATCCGTAATTTGCAGATTGCCGAAGGCAAAGCGCTGGACGCGGCCGAAGTTGATCACGATGTCGCATTTTTGTTCGGCGGGCAAATCAAAGGCGGCCGCCTGCAACTGTTCATGATCTACTCAGCCGGCAATTTCATCGAATGCACGACCGATACGCCCTATCTGCAGATCGGCGAACACAAATATGGAAAGCCGGTGCTTGATCGCGCAATCGGGTTCGAGACTGACCTCTACGACGCGCTCAAAATCGGCTTGATCTCAATGGACTCCACGATGCGCTCCAATCTCGGCGTCGGACTGCCAATCGACATCCTGGTCGTGCGCAGGGACTCCTGCACATCCGAAGTGAATTACCGGATCGAGCCCGGAGAGCCTTATTTCCAGGATTTGCGCGAGCGTTGGTCGGCGGCGTTACGTGCCGCGCATATCGCGATCCCTCGACCGCCGTATCGCAGCGCCAGTTGATCGATTTTGCGGCGGACCTCGAACGAAACGAGGATCGCAATTTCCAATTCATTAATTAAGCAACCCGGGACGCGGACGATACTTTTACCGCCAGTTAACAGAACCAGCCGAATTGCAATTTTCCAACCAAAGGACCCCTAACAGGTTCGGTAAAAGGAAAGCCAATAGCAAGCTTTGTCACCTAGCGTCCGGCCCGAAAAGCCTGATGGCAGGACGCTTTAAGGGACCTCAATCGTGCCGGCTGTGGCTCGCCCGCGTGCTTCTGATGTACGGCAATACACCAGTTGGGATCGCGCTCGCCTCAGCGTAGTGGTTCCCATCGGCGTGATCGTCGCAGTCGCGATTGTTTGCATCGTAATCGCCGTCCTGTCATCCGCGCAGCGCGCTGACGTGGTTGCCGTCGATCATGAAAGGCAACTGTTCTCGCGCGCACTTACCGACTACGGCGAACGCGTCCTGCGCGAGGTGGACAGTGTCGCCTCCGCCGACGGAGCAATTCAGAACATTCGCCGCTCGTTCAATCAGGACTGGGCCGCGCAACGCGTCGGAACGTGGTTGGAAACATATTTCGATCACGACGCCATCTTCATTTTCGATCGCAACGACGACTTGATCTATTCGATGGTCGGTCACCGGCCGTCCGATATGAAGTGGTTTGACAACGCGCGCCCCGGCCTTGCCTCGGTGCTCGATTACATGCGCGGCCGTAATCCAGATATGCGCGGCGCGATCCGCTTAAATCAAAAGGCCCTGACCGACACACATCAGCAAACCGCGGTTATCCAGCGCCTCTCGGGTCGTCCCGCGGTGATCGCAGCGGTCGCGGTCGGCCCGGAAGACGGAATCCCCGTCTCGCCCGACGGCGCTGCACCTATCATCGTGTCGGTGAAATTTATTGATGACAACGCGCTATCGACCATCGCTACGCAACTGCGGCTGACCAATCTGCGCAAGATCGAACAGAATTTGCCGCCGAATGGCGACCTCGCCTATGACCTCAATGGCACCGATGGAACCACGATTGCAACTTTCGCCTGGACACCGAAACAGCCTGGCGCGGAGATCGTACACAACGTCGTGCCGTTCGTCGCGGTGGCATTCCTCGGCTTCGCACTCCTCGCCGCCTTCGTGTTGCGCTACATGCGCCGCACCGCGGCGGCAATTGCGGCCGGCGAATCGCGGCTTCGCCATCTTGCCATGCACGATCCCCTTTGCGGTTTGCCCAATCGCATATTCTTCGGCGAACGATTGGAAGCGGTCATTGAGGAAGTTCGCGACGGCTGCGCACCCGCCGCCGTCTTTTATATCGATCTTGATCACTTCAAGGATGTGAACGACACGCTCGGTCACCACGTCGGCGACGAGCTAATCCGCAATGTCACGCTGCGGCTCTCACATACGCTGCGCGGTGGTGATTTGGTGGCGCGACTCGGCGGTGATGAATTCGCTGTGATCTCATCCATCGCAGGCGAAAGTGAAGAAATGCTGGGTCTTGCGCAACGCATTATCGCGGCCATATGCGCGCCCTACGCTATCAACGCACAAAATATCATTATCGGCGCATCAATCGGTATTGCCGTGATCGATGGCAAGTGCGGAACCGCCGCCGACATCATGCGCTATGCCGACATGGCGCTATACCGCGCCAAGAACGAGGGGAGGAATCGCGCGTGCGTCTATGACGCGGCAATGGACGCCGATCTTTCTAGCCGCAAGCTGCTTGAGGCTGATTTGCGCGCGGCAATCGAAAACGACCAGCTGCAATTGCTGTACCAGCCGGTCGTCAACAAGAGCGGCGAAACCGTCGTTGGTGTCGAGGCGCTCTGCCGCTGGACGCACCCGACCCGCGGTGAGATACCACCAAGTGAATTCATCGCCATTGCCGAGCACAGCGGCTTGATCATCGACCTCGGCAACTGGGTGCTGCGCCGCGCGTGCACCGATGGTAAGGCCTGGCCGGATCTGACCATCGCAGTGAACGTATCGTCGCTGCAATTCCGCCGCATCGATTTTGTCGAAGTGGTCCAGCGCATCCTGACAGAGACGCGTTTCGACCCAACGCGGCTCGAACTCGAACTCACCGAAAGCGTGCTGCTCGGGAATGTCGACACTGCAGAAGACGCAATGCTGCGGCTCAAGGCCCTCGGCGTCCGGCTCGCACTGGACGATTTCGGTACCGGCTATTCCAGCTTGCTCTATCTCCGCCGGTTTCCGTTCGACAAGCTCAAGATCGACCGCAGCTTCGTACGCTCGATCGAAAAGGCGGCCGACGCCGCGGCCATCGTCCACGCGATCGTCAGTCTCGGCCGCGGTCTCGGCATGAAAGTCACCGCCGAGGGCGTGGAGACCGCCGACCAGCAACTATTCCTGCGCGCGGCTGGTGTGCATTCCATGCAGGGCTATCGCTTCGGCCGGCCGGTGAGTGTCGCCGAGATCACCGTGCGCCTGCAATCGCCAAGAGCTTTCCGGCCCATCGAAGCTCTCGCAAGCTGACCGCCTTCTGTTTTCCACCTGGCTGACGTGCTCCGCTGCCAGTGGTAGCGTGCGCGCGTTTTCACACTATGCGGGCGACAATTCCCGCCGGGAAAGGAAATCTGATGGCCACTGCCGCAAAAATAGCACTTGTAACTGGAGCCGGAACCGGCGTGGGTCGCGCAGTAGCCATTGCGCTCGCGAAGGCAGGATACAATCTCGTGCTCGCCGGCCGCCGCAAGGAGATGATCGACAAGGTTGCCGGCGAGATCAACGCTGTCGGAGCGCAGGCGCTGGCCGTTCCGACGGATGTTTCGAAACGCGATTCAATCGTCTCGTTGTTCGCGACTGTAAAATCGACCTTTGGTCGCCTCGACGTCTTGTTCAATAACGCGGGTATTGGTGCGCCTCCCGTCCCTCTCGAAGATTTGCCGTTCGAGACCTGGCAGAACGTTGTCGCGACCAATTTTACCGGCATGTTCCTGTGCACGCAGGAAGCGATCAAAATCATGAAGAGCCAGTCGCCGCGCGGCGGCCGCATCATCAACAATGGATCGATCTCCGCGCATGCGCCACGCCCTTATTCGGTCGCTTACACATCCACCAAACACGCGGTGACGGGGCTGACCAAATCCACGTCGCTCGATTGCCGGCAATACGACATCTGCTGCGGTCAGATAGATATCGGCAATGCGATCACGCCGCTCACCGAACGCATGGCGACTGGCGAGGGTGTGCTGCAGCCCGATGGCCGCAAGATGATCGAGCCGCGCATGGAAGCGGACCATGTCGGCAACGCGGTAGTTTATATGGCGGGCCTGCCGCTCGATACCAATGTTCTGTTCATGACGGTCATGGCGAACAAGATGCCGTTCGTGGGACGTGGTTGATCCATGGAAGCGTTGCACGCATGGCATGAGTTCTACATCCTGCTCGGCACTGCCGGCGCCACGCTGCTCGCGCTGTTGTTCGTCGCCGTCTCGCTTGGCACCGGCTTTCTTAGCAATAAGGATCAACGTGGGACTCGCACCTTTATGAGCCCTGTGGTGATCCATTTCACCAGCGTGTTTTTTCTCTCTGCGGTGTGCCTGGTGCCTTCGCACGGGCCAGTTTTCTTTGCGGTCTTGATTGGAGCAACGGGCATCATCGGCGTCGCCGTATCCATCATCATTACCGTGTGGGTCCTGCGTACCGAGCTGACGCAATATCTGCCGGACTATCTCGCTTACGGACTGCTGCCAGTTGGCGCCTATCTCGCGTTACTGGCTGCAAGTATCATGATTTACACCGGGCACGCTAATGCGCTTGAAGTATTGGCCGGCGGAATGCTGCTGCTTGCGATCGTTAACATCCGCAATGCCTGGGATCTCACTTTGTCGATGGTACGCCGCCACGCAGGCGAACGACCATCGAACTAGTCGAGTTTAGTCACTGTAACTTCGATTCCCGTTTTGACCTTCGCCAACACCTTCACGCTGCCAATGGCCTTGGCAAAGACGTTGCAGGGGCTGGCGAGCCGCGTCTCGTCGCCCTTGGAAATCGGTGTGCGGCCGAAACCGATCGCGATCGCCGGGCCCTGCGGCCAGTACGCAATTTCACCGGGCGTAATTACGGCACGTGCATCAGGCTCTCGCACGACGTCCACCGGTACATCGAAATAGACCTCTTCGCCCCAGGTGAGTACGGCCGAGGAAATCGGCAGCGCCGCCACGATAGCCTTGGCCGTGGGCGTGTCGAGCAATTCGGCGTCGAGTTTCAATGCGCCGAAATTGAAGCGGATCCGGGCCATCGGTGTATTCGTCTCGGTTAGGTGGTTTTCACTCGTATGTTGATGATGACAAGAACCAGCAGGCTGAGTAGTGACGTCGCAATTAGATAAAAACTTGGCGCCACTGGCGAACCAGTCGCCGCGACCAGCCAGGCGGCAATGAAAGGCGCGAAGCCGCCGAAGATCGGCACGCTGGTATTGTAGGCCACAGCGATGCCCGTGCTTCGCGTTGCAGTCGGGAACAGTTCCGCCATCAAGGCCGGAAGGGTCCCGCTGTAGGCCGCCTTGAGCAGGCTCAGCCAGCACACGATGCCGACGATCCCCGCAAGCGAAGGATTGGCGACCAGCTGCACGAAGGCCGGATAGGCAGAGATCGCAAACAGCAGAGAGACAATCACCATCATTCGTACGCGGCCGATGCGATCCGACAGATGACCGAAAAATGGGGCGCCAAACGTCAGCAAGATGCCGCCAAGCAAAGTTGCGGTGAAGCCGAGCGATTGGGGCAAGTTCAACTGCTTGATGGCGAAAGTCGGCATGTAAAGAATGATATAGTTCGAACTGGTGGAAAGAATAACGATGCCGATGCACATCAGCAGGCGATCCCAATGCCGGGCGAACATCTGGCGTACAGGCGCCTTGGCGGGCCCTTGATCGCGAAATTCTGGCGTCTCGCCGACATGTTTGCGAATGTAGAGTCCGATCGGGCCGATCAGCATCCCGAAGAAGAACGGGACGCGCCAGCCCCAGCTTTCGAGCTGGTCTGCGCTTAGCCAGCTGAACAAAACGACGCCGAAAAATGAGGCTAGTACGGCGGCGAGCCCCTGGCCGAACCACTGAAAGCTCGCAAAAAAACCTTTGCGCTCCTTGGAGTGCTCCACCAGAAAGGCAGTGGCACTGCCGAACTCGCCGGCCACCGCAAAGCCTTGCAGCAGCCGCGCAATAAGCACAGCGATTGGCGCCAAAATCCCGATCGTCTTGTACGTCGGCATGATTGCCATCAGGCCGGTCCCGATCGTCATGATAACGATCGACAACAGCATCGCGGCTCTGCGTCCGTTTCGGTCCGCATAGGCGCCGAGCACGATCGCGCCAAGCGGACGCACCAGATACGACACGCCGAACGTGCCAAAGGTCAAAAGCAGCGCCGTTGTCGGGTCGGCTGTCGGAAAAAACAGCTTGGAAATCGTGACGGCGAAGTAGCCGTAGACGAGGATGTCATACCATTCGAGCGCGTTGCCAATCGAGGCGGCGGCAAGAACCTTAAACGTACTGGTTCGATGCGGCACTGCGGCCGCTACGGCAGTTGTCGACATTTTGTCCCCTCAGTCGATTTGGCGCGTCTCAGGTTGCCGCGAACAGAGAGACGAAACAAGGTGGCGACCCTTATCAATCTCAACTACATTGCCCACGCATGAAAATTGACGTCTCCAAGATCAATCCCAATCCATTCACGACCCGGCCCGAGATCGAAGGAACCTTCGGGGTTGTTGCATCCACGCATTGGATCGCGACAGCTGTCGGCATGTCGATATTGGAGAAAGGCGGCAACGCCTTCGACGCCGCGGTGGCGACCGCCTTCACCCTTCAGGTGGTCGAACCGCATCTCAACGGGCCGGGCGGCGATGTGCCCGTTGTCCTCTATGATGTGAAACGCAATCGGCCAGAGGTGATCTGCGGACAGGGTCCCGCGCCAGCAGGCGCGACCATCGCGCACTTCCATAGTCTCGGACTGGATATGGTCCCCGGCACCGGTCTGCTCGCCGCTTGTGTTCCGGGCATGTTCGACACCTGGATGCTGCTGTTGCGAGACTACGGCACCATGCGTCCGGCCGATGTGCTGACGCCTGCGATTTCCTACGCGCATAACGGTTATCCGCTGGTCGAACGCGCGAGCGCCACCATCGCCATGGTCGCGCAATTGTTCCGCGAGCATTGGCCGAGTTCAGCGGCAGTCTACCTGCCGAATGGCGGGGTGCCGGAGCCCGGTGTGCTGTTCACAAACCGCGCGCTTGCCGACACCTACACGCGGATATTGCGCGAAGCCGACAGTGCAGGTGGTGACCGCGTCGCGCAGATCGAGCGCGGGCGCAAAGTATGGTCACATGGTTTCGTCGCCGAGGCGATCGACAGGTTCTGCCGGACGCAAAAGGTAATGGACGTTAGTGGTGAGTGTCATTCCGGCGTGTTGACCGGCGCCGACATGGCGGCCTGGCAGGCGCACGTCGAACCGCCCCTTACCTACGACTATGGCCGCTACACGGTCTGCAAGCCTGGCGTCTGGAGCCAGGGACCGGTGATGCTGCAACAGCTCGCATTGCTCAAAGGCTTCGACCTCGACGGCCTCGACCCGACAGGACCGGATTTCGTCCATTTGCAAGTCGAGTGCGCCAAGCTTGCTTATGCGGACCGGGAAAGTTTTTACGGCGATCCCAATTTTGTACGTGTCCCGATCGAGACTTTGCTATCCGATCGTTACAACGCCCATCGTCGCAAACTGATCGGCAAGCAGGCTTCGCTCGAATTGCGGCCAGGCTCGGTTGAGGGTTTTGGAGCGGTAGTCGCGATGCGCCGTGCCGAAGGCGCGCGCGCGGCCGTCGGTGCCCTGGGTGCCGGCGAGCCGACAGTCGGCCGGCTCGGCGAGGTGATTGGCGACACCGTGCATTTCGACATCGTCGACGCTGTCGGCAACATGGTGTCATCAACGCCATCCGGCGGCTGGCTGCAATCATCGCCGGTTATCCCCGAGCTCGGTTTCGGGCTCGGCACCCGCGCGCAAATGTTCTGGCTCGACGAAAGTCATCCCGCCGCGCTCGCACCGGGCAAGCGCCCGCGCACCACGTTGTCGCCGACCTTGTCGCTGCGCGACGGCGAGCCGTACCTCGCCTGGGGTTCGCCCGGGGGTGATCAGCAGGATCAGTGGACGACACAGTTCTTTTTGCGTCACGTTCACGCCGGCATGAACATGCAGGAATCGATTGATGCGCCTGCGTGGCACTCCGAGCATTTCCCGATCTCCTTCTGGCCGCGCACGGCGCGGCCTGGTGTGCTGGTCGTCGAAAAGCGGTTGCCAACCGATACGATCACAGAGCTGCGTGCGCGTGGTCATGAAATCGAGGTCGGACCGCCCTGGTCGGAAGGCCGGCTGACCGCGGCCTCGCGTGTGGGTCCGCGGCGGCGCGCCGCCGCCAATCCACGCGGCATGCAGGGCTATGCTGCCGGCCGCTAGGTCATCCAAAAAACTCGCTCGTCGAATACGAACTGGCTGCCGAACACTCGCGGTTTAGTGTCTCAGTGCAGCCGGAATTCCCCGTCGATCGTCTTGAGCTCCGCCGGCTTGATCAATTTGCAATGCGCGACGCGCACTGAATGCAGCGGGCCTTCCAACTTTTCTCGCCAGAAGGCGAGGAAGCGTTGCAGTTCGGGGAATTCGGGGAAGAGATCGTAATTTTGCCAGACGTACGATTGGAGCAACCAGCGATGGTCGGGGCGCCGATACAGAATATGCGCGGTCGTCAGGCCATAACCACTGACTTGTCTACGGAAATCCTCTGAAACCATTCTGGTCCTCCGTCGAGTCGGACTCAAAGTTTCCATTTCCGGCACTCTCCATTGCAAGCCGAAAAGGTAAACAAGGTGTTTAAAATCAAGGCATTAGCAGCACAGGAATTTGCCTGCTAACAGCCCCAACGGCATGCCTCATGCCGGCCGCCAAGATAACGTGATCGGTCTGGACGGCGTTCCCATCACATGGCCGTTAACCATTGGCGCTACAGGCGTTTCCGGAAGTGTTGGCACTCGCCGGAAATGAGTGCTAAAAAATTTTCCGTGGCCCCTTGCGGGCAAAAAACTCGCCACCCATGTGGCGGGAAGGAGCTGGCAGGGGGACCAGCCAGCTACCAAAAATCTAGATCGTTCAATAATTTAGGAGGACTGCCATGAAGTTCCGTCCGCTTCACGACCGCGTCGTCGTCAAGCGCATCGATGCCGAGGAAAAGACCGCCGGTGGCATCATCATTCCCGACACCGCCAAAGAGAAGCCCTCGCAGGGCGAAATCATCGCCGTAGGCCCGGGTGGCCGCGACGAGAACGGCAAGTTGATCCCGATCGATCTGAAGGTCGGCGACACCGTGCTGTTCGGCAAGTGGTCGGGCACAGAAGTGAAGATCGACGGCCAGGATCTCTTGATCATGAAGGAATCCGACATCATGGGCGTGATCGAAGGCGGCAGCGCCGCCAAGAAGAAGGCCGCCTAAGGCTGCCGATCCCAAATCCAGATCAAAGGAAAATGAACAATGGCTGCTAAAGACGTCAAATTTTCTGTCGATGCCCGCGACCGTATGCTGCGCGGCGTCGATATCCTTGCCAATGCGGTGAGGGTGACGCTCGGCCCCAAGGGCCGCAACGTCGTGCTCGATAAATCATTCGGCGCCCCGCGTATCACCAAAGATGGTGTGACGGTCGCGAAGGAGATCGAGCTGGAAGACAAGTTCGAGAACATGGGCGCACAGATGGTGCGCGAAGTGGCGTCCCGGACCTCCGATACTGCCGGCGACGGCACCACCACCGCGACCGTGTTGGCCGCGGCAATCGTGCGCGAAGGTTCCAAGGCTGTGGCCGCGGGCATGAACCCAATGGACCTTAAGCGCGGCGTCGACCTAGCGGTCGAATCCATTGTGGCTGACCTCCAGAAGAATACCAAGAAGGTCACCTCCAACGAAGAGATCGCCCAGGTCGGCACCATTTCTGCCAATGGCGATCGCGAGATCGGCGACTTCCTCGCCAAGGCCATGCAAAAGGTCGGCAACGAGGGTGTGATTACGGTCGAAGAGGCAAAATCTCTCGAGACCGAACTCGACGTGGTCGAAGGCATGCAGTTCGATCGCGGCTATATCTCGCCCTACTTCATCACCAACGCCGACAAGATGCGGACGGAGATGGAGGATCCCTACATCCTCATTTACGAAAAGAAGCTGTCGGGCCTGCAGGAGTTGCTGCCGCTGCTCGAGTCAGTGGTGCAGACCGGCAAGCCGCTGCTTATCGTGGCCGAGGACGTCGAGGGCGAGGCGCTTGCTACTCTCGTCGTCAACAAGCTGCGCGGCGGCCTGAAAGTAGCCGCGGTGAAGGCGCCGGGCTTCGGCGATCGCCGCAAGGCCATGCTGCAGGATATCGCCATCCTGACCGGTGGTCAGGCGATCAGCGAAGATCTCGGCATCAAGCTCGAGAACGTCACGATCTCCATGCTCGGCCGCGCCAAGAAGGTGATGATCGACAAGGAGAACACCACCATCGTGCACGGCGCCGGCAAGAAAGCCGACATCGAGGCGCGCGTGGCGCAGATCAAGGCGCAGATCGAGGAGACCACTTCCGATTACGACCGCGAGAAGTTGCAAGAACGGCTTGCAAAGCTTGCGGGCGGCGTTGCGGTGATCCGCGTCGGCGGCGCCACCGAGGTCGAGGTGAAGGAGCGCAAGGATCGCGTCGATGACGCGCTGCATGCGACCCGCGCCGCGGTCGAGGAAGGCATCCTGCCGGGCGGCGGTGTCGCCCTGCTGCGTTCGGTCGAGGCACTCAAGCGCCTTCGTCCGGAAAACGAGGACCAGAAGCACGGCGTCGAGATCGTGCGCAAGGCGATCCAGGCTCCGGCTCGCCAGATCGCGACCAATGCCGGTGCTGACGGCTCGGTCGTCGTCGGCAAAATCATGGAGAAGGACCAGTATTCGTATGGCTACGATGCGCAGGCCGGCGAATACGGCAACCTCGTCACCAAGGGCGTGATCGACCCAACCAAAGTCGTGCGCTCGGCGATCCAGGGCGCAGCCTCCGTGGCCGGCCTCCTGATCACCACCGAGGCAATGGTCGCTGAAGTGCCGAAGAAGCAGAACGCAGCTCCGGCAATGCCGGGCGGCGGCGGCATGGGCGGCATGGACTTCTGATCGGTCCACGCATTACAAAAACGCAAAGGCCCGGGAGAAATCCCGGGCCTTTTGCTTAAACAGCGGCGCAACTGAAAAAGTAACGACCACACACGAAAAGGCGCGCGTTCATCCGGCGTCGCCTCGTCGTTAGTGGCCGTCGCGGCGACAAACGCTACGCGTCGCCACTTGCAGACCTTATTATACGTCTGACATGACATGAGCATGACAAGACGGCAGAGCAGCATTTACGTCGGAATTGGCGGCTGGACCTACGAGCCATGGCGCGGCGTCTTCTATCCGAAAGGGCTGCCGCATGCGCGCGAGCTTGAGTACGCCGGCGAGCACCTGACCTCGATCGAGGTCAACGGCACCTTCTACCGCACACAAACGCCGGCGACGTTTCGCAAATGGGCGTCCGAGGTGCCGGAACAGTTTGTTTTTTCGCTCAAGGGTCCGCGTTACGCAGTCAACCGGCGCGTGCTCAAGGAAGCCGGGGATTCGATCAAACGCTTCCTCGACTCGGGCGTGACGGAACTGGGACCCCGCCTCGGCCCCCTGCTCTGGCAGTTCACGCCGTACAAGAAGTTCGACGAAGCGGATTTCGGCGGCTTTCTCGAATTGCTGCCGAAGATTTTCAACGGGCACACGTTACGCCACGTGGTCGAGGTCCGTCACGACAGCTTCAAGACGGAAGGGTTCATAGCGCTTCTGCGAAAGTTCGAGGTGCCGGTGGTCTTTGCCGAACATGACACTTATCCCGCTATCGCAGACGTTACCGGCGATTTTGTCTATGCGCGGCTGCAGAAGGGCGACGAGAACCTCAAGGCGGGCTATCCGCCGAAGGCGCTCGATGGCTGGGCCGCGCGCAGCAAAACCTGGGCACAAGGCGGTGAGCCGAAGGATCTGCCGCGCGTCGCCAAGACTTCGGCGAAAAAACAGCCCCGCGACGTCTTTGTTTATTTTATTCACGAGGCAAAGATACGCGCGCCGGCCGCAGCCATGGCGCTGATCGAAAGAGTGAAATGAAGGCTCCGTCGAAAGCCAATCCCAAGGCTGGATCGAAGACTGCGAAATCGCGCCAGCTTTACACAATCGGCTATGAGCAGGCAAAGCCGGCCGCTGTTCTCGGTGAACTCGAGCGTGCGAAAATCGAAGTAGTGGTCGATACCCGCGCGGTTGCTGCCTCGCGCCGGCCGGGATTTTCCAAGCATCAGCTTGCAGCCTCACTCGGTGAAGCCTGTATTGGCTACATCCATTTACAGAAGCTCGGCACGCCGGCCGAGGGCCGCGCGGCAGCGCGCGGCGGCGACACCGATTTGCTCTGGCGCATCTACGACAAGCACATCAAGACGCGCGAAGCACAGGCCGAGCTCGATGAACTGATCGCGCTGATCAAAACAGGCAAGCGCGTCGCCCTGCTCTGCTATTGCCGAAATCCGAAGACATGCCACCGAAGCCGCATCGTGGCCAACGTGAAAAAACGCACACAGGTCAAAGTCGATGATCTTATCCCGCCGCTATATTAAGAACACTACTCGGCAGGCTGCGGCGCGCGTTGCTTGCCCTCAACGCTGATAATCATCACTACCAATGCCACTGTGGTGATGAACAGCAGCAACGCGATAATTGCGTTGACGCCAAGGACAAGCGCAAAGCCGCCACTCTCATGCAGCAGCGATATCATGCCGATCGCCGCGCCGGCGCTGACGAACAACAGGAAATACCGCACCGCGTACACGCGGCCGCGCCATGCGTCGGCGGTGTAACGGGCCATGATCATATCGTTGACCGTGACCTGGCCATAGATCGCGGCAATCGCGATAGCCAGTGCAATCAAAAGCGCAATACCGCTGGCATAGGCCGCCCACAAATTGCCGAGGAAGCCGATGCCGGTAACGATGGCGAATATCACGTGCGGCGGAACCCGTTCCACCACACGTCCGACCGTGAGCTGGGCAAGCGCGCCGCAAACCAGCACTGCAGTCGCGATGCTGCCGACGAGAACGAGCGGCAGGTCGCGTGACAGACGTTCGTCCACGATCTTCGGCAACGCGATGGTGAGCACGTTGAAGGTCAGCCCCGCGCTCAGGGCGATCACGATAAACAGTCCGAACAGGATTACGGCCAGGCGCGGCGTCAACCGGACGGCGGGTGCAGACTTGCGCATCTTGGCGTGGTGACGGTCGTCTGGCGTGAGCCAGAGATAGACTATTCCTGTGACGACCAGAACTGCGGCCGGCGCAAGGAACGCAGCGCGCCAGCCAAACCACGTGGCAAGCGCCGCACTGATCCCGGCAGCGAGCGAAACACCGAGGTTCCCGCATACGCCATTGAATGCCAGCGTACGGCCGCGTGCATTGGATGCCTCGATCAACATCGCCATGCCGACTGGATGATAAATCGACGCAAACATGCCAAGCGCAAACATGGCCACGGCGAGCGCGGTAAGATTGGGTGCAAAGCCCGCGCCGGCGAGCGACAGACCGCAGCCAATGTAGAAGGCCGCCATCATGTTGCGGCGGCTCCAGCGGTCGGCAAGCCAGCCAGCCGGCAGCGAAAACACGCCAAAGGCAACGAATGCCGTGCTCGATAGCGCGATCAATTCGCTGTAGGAGCGCTGGTAGATAACCTGAAGCCCGATCACGACGGTCGGGTAAATCAGCAGCACGAAATGATCGAGCGCGTGCGCCCAATTCAGAAAGGCGATCGATCGCTGGCGGGCTTTTTCCTCAGCGGTGCGGCTGGCGGGCGCGGCAGTCATCGGATTTCCATTGGCCATGGGGGCGAGTCAGGAGATGCATATACCCATTGTTAGCCCATGTCCTCGCCGGCTGCCGCAACCCTCCCCCGCTTGGGGGACGCGATCGCGCTTGAGTTGTGAAATCGTCGTCCTGCAATTTTCAGGGGTTGTTCAAGGGCTGAGCCTGGATGGGTTCTGGGAGGCGCGTTTGCGCGACGGTAATAACCGCCGCGGCCTTCGTCCTTTATTGTGTTTGGGGAGTGACCGGCCGGGCGCAGGCTGGTGACGACGAGGACGCGCGCGCCATATTGTTCTCCGGTCGGGATCTCTGGCGCAATGGCGCCTTCGCCTTTAGCGGCTTTGTGGTTGCACCGGGTGGGCTTGAGCAAGACGGCCTGCTTCTGAAAGTTTTGCTTTCGGGTGGCGTCTATCGCTACGACGCAGAAAATCTCGGCGAGCGCATCATCGGCGTGGAGTGGCTCGCGCAAGTGCTGCCCGGATGGCGGATCAAACATGGCGACGCGGAATTCAAGTTTTTTCTCGGGCCCGAGTTGCAAAACCACCACCTCTCGCCGGATGACCCCGCCAACCGGATGCGCGGACATTCTTTTGGCCTTAGGGCCGCAGCCGAACTTTGGTACGAATCGACGCCTGACACCATGGTCGTCGCCGATGTCTCGCTCTCTACGATTGCAACAAGCAATTCGGCACGCATCGGCTTCGGCTGGCGCGTATTCGAAGACATGCTTGGCGGCGTCTATGTCGGTCCGGAAGTGCAATATTTCGGCTCTATCGGTTACCGCCAATTGCGCCTGGGTGCGCACATCACCAGCATGAAAACCGACGATGTCGAATGGTCGGCCGCGGCTGGCTGGGCTGACGACTCGCGCGGCCGCGTTAGTCCCTATCTGCGGCTCAGCGTTCTAAAGCGACTCTAGTCGAGAGTGCGCCGGAATCTTGTCACGGCAATTGCCATGGCGACCAGCATCAAAACAAACATGGCAATCGCATCGTACCGCAGATCGGAGATGTTCGAGCCTTTGAGCATGATCGCGCGCACGATGCGCAGAAAATGCGTCAGCGGCAGCGCCTCGCCAATATATTGCGCCCAGATCGGCATCCCGGCAAATGGGAACATGAACCCGGACAACAAAATGTTCGGCAAGAAAAACATCATCGACATCTGCATTGCTTGCAATTGATTCTGCGCCACCGTTGAAAACGTGTAGCCGATCGACAAATTGGTCGCGATAAACAATGTGCTCAGCGCGGCAAGAACGGCGAGATTGCCGACAACCGGAATGCCAAACAAAGTGATGCCGATCCCAATGATCAAAGACGCCTGTACAAAACCGACCAGGATGTAGGGCACGATTTTGCCCAGCATGATTTCGATCGGCGTAATCGGCATCGACAACAGGCTTTCCATTGTGCCGCGCTCAATTTCGCGAGTCACAGACAAGGCAGTGAAAATCAACATGGTCATGGTGAGGATGGTGCCGACGAGCCCAGGAACGATGTTGAGCTGGGTGACCGCCGCCGGATTGTAACGGGCGTGAGTGCGAATCTCGAACGGCATTGTGGGCTGATCCGGAACGTCGCGGTCATGCGATAGGGCCGTCTGTAACACCTCGTTTAGAGCGGCAAGCGCAGTTCCCGAGGCGACCGGATCAGTGGCATCCGCAATCACCAGCATGGCAGGCTTGTCGCCACGACGCACCGAGCGTTCGAAATTTGCTGGCATCTCAACCGCGAACAGCACCTTGCCGGACGCCAGCAATTCGTCGACTTCGGCCTCGGTATGCGGCAACTGGGTGACGCGGAAATATTTTGTGTTTTCAAGCGCAGCCAGAATCGAGCGCGACAGATCCGTACGTTCCTGAATCAACACCGCCGTCGGCAAATTGCGCGGCGTGGTGTTGATCGCATAGCCGAACAACATCAGCTGCACGAGCGGAATCATGATGATCATGGCGAACGATACGCGGTCGCGCCTGAGCTGGATGAATTCCTTGACCAGCATCGCCCAGGTCTTGCGCCAAAACCCGTTGCCAGGAAGGCGGCGCGCCGCATCGGGAGGAAGCAGATGCGTCATTGGAAATTGTCCCGCGCTTTGCCCATCAGATCGATGAACACATCCTCAAGCGAAGGCTCGGATCGCTTCCAGTTGAATCCCTTGCGGGTTTTATAAGGAGCGATAGCGGTTTCGAGGGCACCGGCGTCGCGGCCGGACACATGCAGACTGGTGCCAAACGGGGCCACCATGTCTATGCCTGGCTTGTCGGTAAGCTCAGCCGACAGATCAGCGAGCCCATCACCATTCGGGGAGCTAACCACGTAAGTGGTCAAATGCGATGATGCGATCACTTCATCGACGGTGCCATGCGCGAGCAACTCACCGAAGGCGATATAGGCGATCTCGTGACAACGCTCGGCCTCATCCATGTAATGCGTGGACACCAGCACTGTCAGTCCCTCGGCGGCGAGCGCATGAATTTCATTCCAGAATTCGCGCCGCGCCTTCGGATCGACGCCCGCGGTCGGCTCGTCGAGCAGCAGCAATTGAGGACTGGGCAGCGTGCAAGCGCCCAGCGCCAGTCGCTGTTTCCATCCGCCTGAGAGTTCGGCCGCGAGCTGTTCCTCGCGGCCCGTAAGGCCAAGTCGCTCGATCGCGGCGCGTGCGGCAGCGACGGGACGATCAATGCCATAGACCCGGCCAATGAATTCCAGGTTCTCTCGCACCGAAAGATCCTGATAGAGACTGAAATGCTGCGTCATATACCCGACTTGGTTTTTGATCTTGTCGGTTTCGGTCCGGATATCGTAACCAAGACAGGTACCCGTGCCCTCGTCCGGAGTGAGCAGACCGCACAGCATGCGAATGGTGGTCGTTTTGCCAGAACCGTTCGGGCCAAGAAAGCCGTAGATTGTGCCGCGCTTCACCTGCATGGACAAATTACGCACCACCGCACGACCGTCGAACTTTTTGGTAAGGCCGTGGACATCGATAACGACGTCATGCGCGTTCATTTGCGCGGCTCTTGGGGTAGCGTCACAGTGACCGGTTGTCCGACGCGGAACTTCTCCGGTTGTTCCGGCCGCGCCTCAATCAGGAATACCAGCTTGGCACGTTCCTCCAGACTGTAGATTACCGGCGGAGTGAATTCGGCGCTGCGCGCAATAAAGCTGACTTTGGCAGTCAAGCCTTTCTCGCAGCCGTCGCAGCTGACGCCCACGGTTTCGCCATATTTAATTTCAGGCAGGACCGACTGCGGTGCGAAAAACCGGATCTTGAGATTGCCCGGCGGTAGCAACGCCACGACGGGCCGGCCGGCCGGCACGGTCTCGCCCGGACGATAATAGATCTGCTCAACCGTGGCTTCGCCAGGGCTGTAGGCGTTGCGGCGCGCGAGCCGCGTCTGCGACCATTCCAGGTTGGCTTTCGCCTGGCGCAATGAAGCCTCGGCGTCATCAAAGGTTTTTTGAGTACCTGCCGCAGATTTCAATAGTTCTTTGGCGCGATCGAAGCTCTGCTGCGCGTTCACGACGGCAGTGTTCCTCACAACCACGTCGGCCTTTTGTAAATCGTCATCGACCGTGAACAAAATATCGCCTTTCTGCACGCGATCGCCCTCCCGCACTTTCAGCGTCTCGACCCGTCCCTGCTCGTCAGGTGAAACGAAAATCAGTTCGGCTTCGACCCAACCTTGCAATACGTGATCGTTGCTGTTGTCGCAGCCAGCGAGCGTAAGCGCTGCCAACGCCAATACCGACGGGCCAAAGAGCCGAGTTTTCATGTTGCTCTCCTCGGCTCAAACAGCAACTCGACGTGAGTTTTCATCATTTTACGAACGTCGAGCGGTTCGAAACGTTCGAACAATCCGCTCCAAACGATTGCAAGCAAGCCGGGGCCAGCAATAATCTGCGGGAACTCCGCCAGCCCCTCCGGGATTTCCCCGCGTGCGGCAGCGCGCCGCAGGAGCGCGCGCATCGCCGATATGATGTGCGTTAGCACCTCGCGGTAATAGAATTCGGCAAGCTTCGGAAATCGCCTGCCTTCGGTAATCATAAGGCGGATGACGTCCTTGCGCTTCGTCTCGTAGACCTCGCGCACGAACAATTCGGCGATACGGTCGGCTAGCACGGGAAGCGGCAGTTCGGCCTGGCCCAGGGCTTCAATCGTGCCAACGAGTGGCGTCAGCATGGTGCGGATCAGTTCCTGGAACAGGCTCTCCTTGTCTCGGAAGTAGAGATAGATCGTTCCTTTCGCGATGCCCGCGCGCCGCGCAACGTCATCGAGACGGGCGGCCTCGAATCCGCGCGTCGAGAACTCGTCGAGTGCGGCAAATAAAATCGCATCGCGGCGTTCGGCGCTGCGAACCTTGCGGGAGGCGCTTGCCGGCACTCCCGCCGCACGGGCGGCTGCCACCGCGCGTTTACGTCGCGTGGCCCGGTGCGTGGTTGATTTGCGGGATCTCGGTCGTTGCAGCATTTTGCACCAATATGACTGACTGGTCAGTCATTTTTTAGCGCAAAACCAACTGTGCTGCAAGCCCATAATTTCTGAAGATATTTCAGGCGTTTAAGTGGAATGCCGCGATTGGCAGGGTGGCCGCCCGGACGGTACTGACAGCAACGAACATCAACGTCGCGGTCGCCAGAACCAAGGCCACGACCACAAGCGCACGCATGATAGGCGCATAGATGTTCGCCATCACCCTTCCCTACCCCAGCGTTCTCGCCAGATAGGCGCGAGTCGGGTCGCGCGATCAATGATTCGAATCTCAGGCACGCTCGATTTCGGCCTTGACGGCGGAAAGCGACTCGGGGGTATCGATGTCGGTCAGCGCGGCCCCGCCGGCAACTGGCACTTCGACAACCGCCTCGGCATAATTGCCGATCAAGTAACGCGCGCCGAAATCGCCGCCGATCGCCATGAGGTCGGGGAAGAAGCGTCGCGCCCACACCACCGGATTGCCGCGGTGTCCGTCGATCGTCGGTACCACAATAAAGGCGCCGCTCTCCGGATCGAACGCATCAAGCAAGGTGTTAATCAGCGCCGCATCGACCTGCGGCATGTCGCCGAGACAAACAATCGCGCCGTCGGCGCCTTCCGGTACCGCGCCAATGCCGACGCGCAACGACGTACCGAGACCCTCGGCATAATCCGGGTTGTGCACTAAACGCACGTTGAGACCCTTGAGCGCACCCTCAACCTTCTCCCGCTGATGACCGGTCACGACGATCACCGGTCCCGCCTGCGAGGCCAGAGCCTGTTCTGCCGCGATGCGAACGAGCGGTCTACCGCCAATTTGCACGATCAGTTTGTTAATCGCACCCATTCGGGTCGAGCGGCCGGCCGCGAGCACGATTGCCGCAACGCGCTTGCCCTCCTCTTCGACAGGCTTTGCCCTCGGTTGCGGGCGCGTAACAATTTCCATCAGCAAGCCACCAACGCCCATGCCGGTGATATCCTCACGGCCAACCGGAAGACCGGCGAGAAGTCGCATCAGCACCCAGTCAAAACCGTTTTCCTTGGGACTCCGCGCGCAGCCCGGCGCACCCAACACTGCAACACCACGCGCCTTGCCAACGAGCATCAGATTGCCTGGATCGACCGGCATGCCGAAATGCTCGATCTCGCCGCCGACCGATTCGAGCGCCGCCGGAATAACGTCGCGGCGGTCGGCAATCGCAGACGCACCGAACACCACCAAAAGTTCCGCGCCGCTGTTGAGCAATTCGTCAACAGCCTTCGCGAGTGATGTCTGATCATGCAGCACGCGGCGTTCCGCGATAATCGATGCGCCGGTAGGCGCAATGCGGTCCGCCATGACCTTGAGGGTTTTCTCAACCACCTTTGGCGCAAGACCCGGCAGCAATGTCGAGACGATGCCGATCTTGCGGATCTTGTAAGGCGCTATACGAATGACCGGCTTTGCCTTCGCCGCTTCCGCGAGTGCGGCATCACGCTGCGCGGACGCTACGGCAAACGGAATGATCTTTACCGTGGCGATCATTTCGCCCTCAACGACTGGTTTGAATTCTGAAAGCGTGGCAAGCGTCACAGCTTCGTCGATGCGATTGAGCCGGTCGACAGCTCCTTTATCGACAATCAGAACTCCGGCTGTCTCCGCGAACAGATTGCAGCGGCCCGTGAAGGCGCGATCGAACCGCACGCCCTTGCCCGCGACCGCCCGGGCGATCTCGGCGGCCGCTTCATCTTCGGTCACATCGCCAGGCTCAAGTCGAGATACAACAACTTCGGAGACACCGGCGCCCTTGAGCGCGGCGACCTCGGCAGGACCAATCACCGTGCCTTTCTTGAGAACAAGATCACCCTTGCGGATCGAATGCACGGCAGTCGAGCCGAGCGCCTCGTCGGGCGAAACTGGACCAAATTTCATGCCGCTACTGATTTCCTCTCGTCGCTTTGCCGCAGCCGCGCGGTAATCTCACCCATGATAGCGACCGCAATCTCCGCCGGCGACACGGCGCTGATGTCGAGCCCGATCGGCGCGTGGATGCGGGCAATATCTGAATCGCTCAAGCCCGCCTGCTTCAATCTTTCGACGCGCTTGGCATGGGTTTTTTTGGAGCCGAGCGCTCCGATATAAAAACAATCGCGGGCCAAGGCGTGCTTGAGGGCAGGATCGTCGATCTTCGGATCGTGTGTGAGTGCAACGAACGCCGTATAATGGTCGATGCCGAGCGGTGGTAACGCCACATCGGGCCACTCTGCGATGACTTTCACATCGGGAAATCGTTCAATCGAGGCGAAGGCCGTCCGCGGGTCGACAATGATCACATCATAGCCAAGCAGCTGTCCGATTGGCGCCAGCGTCTGGCTGATATGCACCGCGCCGGTGATGACAAGCCGCGGCGACGGCACATGGACGGTAAGAAAAAAGCGACCTTGCGGTGTGTCCTCCATGCCGCTTTTGGCCATACGCAAGCGTTTTGCCAAAATATCTTTCAAGGGATCTTTGGCCGCATCAGCCGCTTTCACGAGCCGTTGTGCGCCACTGGTCATATCCGTGATAAGCACTGCCGCGCGGCGCGCGGCGCGTTCGGCGTTCAGCGCATGGAGGATGTCGAGATTCACTTAGCTCACCTTCTCAAGGTAGACACGGATGGTCCCGCCGCAGGATAGACCCACTTTCCACGCCGTTTCATCGGCAACGCCAAATTCCAGCATCTTCGGCTTGCCACTATCGATCACATCAATCGCTTCGGTGACAACAGCGCCCTCGACGCAGCCGCCCGAAACCGACCCGAGGAAATTGCCTTCATTGTCGATCACCAGATTGGAACCGACCGGCCGCGGCGCCGATCCCCACGTCTCGACGACAGTCGCCAGTGCTACGCCGCGTCCGGATTTTCGCCACTCTTCGGCGGCTTTGAGAATATCTTCGTCCCGAGCCAGCATGGATTCTCCTTCAGGCCACTTGCCTTAGCATATCTTTGGGATCGTAACCCTTGGCCGGTGCGCCTGACAGCGCACGCACAAGCTCGGCCATGGATTCCAGATTGTGTATTGGCCGCAGTTCGTCAACATGGCCCAGGATCGTTTGCACGCCTTTGGCGCGAGCTTCAAAGCCATGAAAACGAAGCAGCGGATTGAGCCATATCAGGCGCCGGCATGATCGATGAAGGCGATCGATCTCGAAGGCGAGCGTATCGTCGGCATCGCGTTCAAGTCCGTCCGTAATCAGCAATACGACTGCGCCCTGCGTGAGCACACGGCGTGCCCATTGCTTATTGAAAGCACGCAGCGAGGAAGCGATGCGCGTGCCACCTGACCAATCCGTCACATTGGCCGAACAGGCGGCAAGTGCCTCGTCTGGGTCGCGTTGGCGGATGGCACGCGTGACATTGGTCAGCCTTGTGCCAAATAGAAAAGTGGTCACGCGCTTGCGCGCGTCGGTGACCGCGTGCAGGAAATGCAAAAACAGCCGGGTATACTCGTTCATTGAACCGGAAATATCCAAAAGTGCCACGATGGGTGGTTCTTTCACATGCGGACCAAGATATTTCAGATCAATCACCGCGCCGCCCGCCTTCATGCTGGCGCGCAACGTTCGGCGTATGTCGATAAGATGGCCATGTCGGTTGGGCGCAAGCCGACGCGTGCGGACCTTATCGAGCGGCAACGTCAGCCGTGCGATGGCTTCCTTCGCTGCGGCAATTTCTGCCGCAGTCATCTGAGCGAAGTCCTTCCTCTGCAGGACCTCTTGATCTGAAACGGTCAACCTTGCGTCGATTTCCACCTCGGACTTGTCTTGCTTGCGTTCGTCGAGCCCCGAGAATAACGCCTCCTGGATACGCTGCGCGCCTGGCGGCGGTGCTTTCGGTGCGTGGGGCAAAGTCTCCGGCAACATCGACGCAATCAATTTTTCGATGTAGCCACGCTTGCGAAAGAAAATTCGAAACGCCTGATCGAACAAAACCGTATGTTCATGTCGCTTTACGAACACCGCGTGGAGCGTCCAGTAAAAATCATCGCGCGTGCCGACGCGAGCGACACTGAGGGCCTCAAGTGCATCAAGTACCGCGCCGGGACCCACAGGTATTCCGGCCGCCCGCAACGCGCGCGCAAAGTACAGGATATTTTCGGCGAGGTGGCCTTGGGACGTGGCCATGACGTCACTCCGCCGCCCTTAGCTCCGACTTCACCTCGTCGAGCAACGCCTTTATCTTGGTGCCGTCGATCCGGGCAATGTCATCTTGATATTTCAGAAGCACACCGAGTGTGTCAGATACCGTCGCCGGATCGAGCGCGATCGCATCAAGCTCGGTCAGCGCGCCCGCCCAATCGAGCGTTTCAGCCACGCCCGGCGATTTGAAGAGATCTTCCTTGCGCAAGGCCTGCACGAAAGCGACGATTTGCTCCGACAGTTTCTTCGCGATGCCGGGTACCTTGGCACGAAGAATCTTGAGTTCGCGCTCGGCATTCGGATAGCCGACCCAGTGATAGAGGCAACGCCGTTTGAGCGCGTCATGCACTTCGCGAGTGCGATTGGACGTGACGACAACGATCGGCGGATGCGGCGCCTTCACAGTGCCGAGTTCCGGGATGGTAACCTGGAAGTCGGCGAGCACTTCCAAAAGAAACGCCTCGAATGCTTCGTCAGTGCGGTCGATTTCGTCGATCAACAGAACCGGCGGCCCGGATGGATCGGGTTCGAGTGCCTGCAATAGCGGACGTTTGATCAGGAAACGCTCGGAGAACACGTCGTGCTCGATCCGCGCACGATCGCCCTCGCCTTCGGCCTCCGCCAGACGAATGGCAATCATTTGGGCGCCGTAGTTCCACTCATAAACCGCCGCGGAAACGTCCAGCCCTTCGTAACATTGCAACCGGATCAGCCGGCGTCCGAGCGTCGCCGCGAGCACCTTCGCGATTTCGGTCTTGCCGACCCCCGCCTCGCCCTCGACGAACAGCGGGCGGCCCATGCGCAATGCAAGATAAAGCACCGTCGCCAGCGAGCGATCGGCGATGTAGTCGGCCTTGGCCAGCAGATCGAGGGTTGAATCGATCGAATTCGGAAGGGTCTTATCTGCCATGTGGGGACTTTATCCTACCACGCGCCTGTCTTACATGTGGGGATCGAAGGTCCCGACAGCCAGGATAAACCAATGACGAAGCCCGAAATCCTTGAGAAAGACGCCCTGCGGATGCCCACGATCGATCCAGGGGTCCGTATCGGCCATGTCCACCTGAAGGTAGCGGACCTGCAGCGGGCGCTTGATTTCTATTGCGGGGTGCTGGGTTTTACACTCACCACAAGCCGGCCGGGCGCAGCCTTCATTTCGGCTGGCGGCTATCATCACCATCTGGGCTTGAACACCTGGGAGAGCCGCGGCGGCTCGCCGCCGGCTCCCGGCACCACCGGTCTTTACCATACCGCCATTCTTTATCCGACGCGCCGGCTTCTCGCTGACGCATTGCGCCGGCTGATCGTTGCCAAGATTCCCCTCGAAGGCGCCAGCGATCACGGCGTCTCCGAAGCGCTCTATTTACGCGACCCCGACGACAACGGCGTCGAGCTCTATTGGGATCGTCCGAAGGAGAAATGGCCAAAGAAGCCGGACGGTTCTTTGCAGATGTTCACCCACCCGCTCGATCTGCATGATCTCCTTGCCGAGCTCGATCGCGCGCCGGCTTGAGTGACGTTTGGTTGCGGCGCGACTAGATGGTCAGGCGCACGTAGGCCAAAGAGGCCGCGATCAATACGACAATGAGCAGTGGCATGAATTGCTGCACGGCAACCTTCCGGGCGGATTGAAACCTTCGTTCGAAAACGCGGTTGCCGCCTTGATTGTTCCCGCCAAAATTATGCCGTCGCTTTCGCCAGTGCGCGACGCGCCAAAACGCCCACAAGATGCGCGCGATATTCGGGACTTGCGTGAATATCGCTGTTCATGCCTGTTGCGGGGATGGACATGCCTTCAAGTGACTTGGCCGCGAAACGCTTCTTCAGTGCCTCTTCGAAGGACTTGACCCGGAATACGCCATTGGAGCCCGCGCCAGTCACGGCCACGCGAATGTCAGAGCCGCGCTTGGACACGAATACGCCGACCAAAGCAAAGCCTGAAGCTGGATGCTTGAATTTCTCATACGCTGCCTTCTTGGCGATCGGGAAGCTGATCTTGGTAATGATCTCCCCATCTTCGAGTACGGTTGAAAACATGCCGGTGAAAAAATCATCTGCCGCGATGCGCCGCTTGTTGGTAATGATGGTCGCGCCGAGACCGAGGCACGCCGCAGGATAATCGGCATTCGGATCGTTATTGGCGATCGAGCCCCCGATCGTGCCACGGTTACGAACTTGCGGATCACCAACCGAGGCCGGCACCGATGCAAGTCCTGGCAGGACCTGTTGCAGCACCGGCGACTTAGCCGCATCGGCGTGACGCGTCATGGCGCCGATTACGATCGAGCGTCCCTTCTGTTCGACGCCGCTCAGTCCCTCAACCAGCGAGAGATCGACCAGAGCCGAAGGGCTCGCCAGGCGCAATTTCATAACCGGCAGAAGTGAGTGCCCTCCGGCCAATAGCTTGGCCTCGGGATTGCGCGCCAGCAGGCCAGCCGCCTGGCGGACAGTTGTCGGACGATGGAAGGTGAAATTGTACATCGGCGTCTCCCCTGATTACGCGGCCTGACGCGGTTGCCCGCGCTTGAGTGCTGCCCAGACTGTCTGAGCGGTGGCGGGCATGGCCAATTCTTCCGTGCCAATTGCATCGGTAATTGCATTGATCACTGCCGCGGGAGCGGCGATCGCCCCGGCCTCACCGCAGCCCTTGATGCCGAGTGGGTTGGATGGTGACTTCGTCTCGGTCAATCCGACCTGAAACGATGGCAGATCGTGAGCGTGCGGCATGCAGTAGTCCATAAGCGACCCGGTCACGAGCTGGCCATCCTTGTCGTAGACCACGCCCTCCAGCAGCGCCTGGCCGATGCCCTGCGCGATACCGCCGTGCACCTGGCCCTCGACGATCATAGGATTGATGACCGTGCCGAAGTCATCGATAGCGGTCCAATTGACGATCTCGGTTTTGCCAGTGTCGCGGTCGACCTCGACCTCGCAGATGTGGCAACCGGCCGGAAACGTGAAGTTGGTCGGATCGTAGAAACTCGTCTCCTTCAATCCCGGCTCGAGTTCCTGGCCGGCAAACTTGTGGGCAATGTAGGCGTTGAGCGAAACATCGCCCCAAGCCGCCGACTTGTCGGTGCCGGCGACGGTAAATTTTCCGTCCTTGAATTCAATGTCACCCTCTGCCGCCTCCAGCATGTGCGCGGCGACTTTCTTCGCTTTGGCTTCGATCTTGTCGAGAGCTTTAACGATGGCGGACATGCCGACGGCACCCGAGCGTGAGCCGTAGGTACCCATGCCGAACTGCACTTTGTCGGTGTCGCCGTGCACGATTGAAACGTTCTCGAACGGGATGCCAAGCCGCTCCGAAACAAGCTGGGCGAAGGTCGTCTCGTGCCCCTGCCCATGCGCGTGCGTGCCGGTAAGCACTTCCACACTGCCGGTTGGGTTGACGCGTACTTCGGCGCTCTCCCACAGTCCCACGCCGCAGCCGAGCGATCCGACCGCTTGAGACGGCGCGATCCCGCAAGCCTCGATGTAAGTTGAGTAACCGAGCCCGCGCAATTTGCCGTTCCGCGCGGCCTCACGCTTGCGTTTGTTGAAGCCCCTCACGTCGGCAAGCTCGAGCGCTTTTTTGAGCGAGGCATTATAGTCACCCGCATCGTAAGCCATGATCACTGGCGTCTGGTGCGGGAACGACTTGATAAAATTGCGTTTGCGCAGATCGGCAGGGTCAATATCCATCTGCCGCGCCGCCACCTCGATCAGCCGCTCGACCACGAAGGTTGCTTCCGGCCTTCCGGCGCCGCGATAGGCGTCGACCGGCACGGTGTTCGTATAAACCGCGTCAACCTCGCAATAAATCTGCGGGATATCGTATTGGCCAGATAGCAGCGTGGCGTAGAGATAGGTCGGCACCGACGACGAGAAGGTCGACATATAGGCACCGAGATTGGCGATCGTCTTGACGCGCATGGCCATGATCTTGCCGTTGGCATCAAGCGCCAGTTCTGCGTGCGTGACATGGTCACGACCGTGCGCATCAGTGACGAAAGACTCTGACCGGTCCGCTGTCCACTTTACCGGCCGGCCAACTTTACGCGCGGCCCACAGACAGACGACCTCCTCCGGATAAATGAAAATCTTCGATCCAAACCCGCCACCGACGTCGGGGGCAATGACGCGCAATTTGTGTTCAGGCGCCATGCCAACGAATGCGGCGATCACCAACCGCGAGACGTGCGGATTCTGTGTGGTGTTCCAGAGCGTGAGCTGATCAGTGCCGGAATCATATTCCGCAAGCGCAACGCGAGGCTCAATCGCATTCGGCGCCAGGCGGTTGTTCACGATATCGAGTTGAGTAACGTGTTTGGCAGCGGCAAATGCGGCGTCTACTGCCTTGGCGTCGCCGAGCGACCATTCGTAGATGGTATTCTTTGGCGCCACCTCGTGAATTTGCGGACCCGATTTCGCCTTGCCCGGATCAGTGACTGCCGGCAGTGCCTCATACTCCACCTTCACCTTCTCGGCGGCGTCACGCGCCTGCGCCTGGGTCTCTGCGATCACGATAGCGACCGCATCGCCGACATGGCACACTTTGTCGGCCGCCAGCGCCGGATGCGGTGCCATTTTCATCGGCGTGCCATCTTTGGAGTGAATCATCCAGCCGCAGATCAAATTGCCGATCTTGTCTGCGGCGAGTTCTTTGCCGGTGAGCACATCGACCACGCCCGGCATTTTCCTGGCGGCGGAAACATCGATGCTTTTGATTTTTGCGTGTGCTTGCGGCGAGCGGACGAATACCGCGCGGGTTTCGCCCGGCCGAACGACGTCATCGGTGTATTGGCCCTTGCCCGTAACGAAGCGGAGGTCTTCTTTCCGGCGCACCGCGGCGCCGATACCCGTCGCGCTCATGCGGTCTCCTCCCGTTTTTGTGACGTTACTCGGCGGCCTGCCGCGCGCCGCCTTTGGCCATAGCCTTCGCTCCCGCTGCAATGGCTTTGACAATATTGTGGTAGCCGGTGCAGCGGCAGATATTGCCGTCGAGCTGCTCACGAATGGTGTGCTCGTCGAGATCGTTGCCGTGCCGGCGCACGATGTCGAGCGCCGCCATGATCATTCCCGGCGTGCAGAAGCCGCACTGTAGACCATGGTTCTCGCGGAACGCCTCTTGCATCGGATGGAGAGGCCCGTTCGGTTCGGCCAGTCCCTCGATGGTGGTGATTTTGGCGCCCTCGCACTGCAAAGCCAGCGTGGTGCAAGACTTGGCCGCAATGCCATCGATATGAACGACACAGGCGCCGCACTGCGAGGTGTCGCAGCCGACATGGGTACCGGTCAGCCGCAGATTTTCGCGCAAGAATTGCACCAGCAGTGTGCGAGCTTCAACATCACCGGTGACGGGTTTGCCGTTCACCGTCATGGACACGGCAGGCATGTCCTTCCTCCCAATCTGGGGCCAAAGGCCCTCTTTTCACCGTCGTCCCCCCGGACGCCGGTGGTTCGCCCGCGGAATCGGGCCGATTTTTGCCCGATTTCACTTTGGAACGTGAATAAGTCTGAACCCCGATTGAGGGCCGGGTCAAGGGATTCAAAAGGCGAAAATGATTTCAAACTGGAATGGTAGGCCTTAAGGGGCCGCGACGGTTGCGGCAAATTTCTGAAAAAAATCATCGGCGACCTTCTTGGCGGCGCCATTGACCAGGCGCTGACCGAGCTGGGCGAGCTTGCCGCCGATCTGCGCCTCTACGTTGTAAGTGAGCAGCGTGCCACCATCCTTTTCGGTCAGCGCGACCGTCGCGCCGCCTTTGGCAAAGCCGGCCACGCCGCCATCCCCTTCGCCGGAAATTTTGTAGCCGTTGGGCGGGTCGAGATCGGTCAGGTGGACTTTGCCTTTGAAGCGCGCCTTCACAGGACCAATCTTGGTGGTGGCGACCGCCTGAAATTCGGTGTCCGAAGTCTTGTTGAGCTCTTCACAACCGGGGATGCAGGCTTTGAGCACGTCCGTATCGTTGAGTTTCGCCCACACCACTTCGCGGCTTGCCGAAAGCTGAACTTCTCCCGTCATCGTCATCGCCATCGCGGCATCTCCTTCACGAACGGCCCGGCCTGCGACGCTGGGCAATCCGGCTTTAATCCCTTGCGCCCTGCCTGAAAAGGGCTTTGCAGAGGGTGCGTGGCGCATTATGGGTGTCGGCCACGCCGCGTCCAATAATCAGAATATGGCCAGGGAGAACTTTTATGCCGATGATCAACGCCGATGACGGCTGCCCCATTCATGTGGAGGTTGAGGGCCGCGACGGCGCGCCCGTGCTGATGCTGTCAAACTCGCTCGGCACCAATCTGCACATGTGGGATGACCAGGTTCCGGAATTCACGAAGCACTTCCGGCTGGTGCGCTACGACCGCCGCGGCCATGGCCAGTCGGGCGTGCCGAAGGGTCCCTATTCCATGGAGCGCTTCGGGCGTGACGTGCTTTCGGTGATCGACGCGCTCAACATAGAAAAAATCAACTGGTGCGGGCTCTCGATGGGCGGCATGGTCGGGCAATGGCTCGGAGCCAACGCCCCCGATCGTATCGAGAAGCTTGTCCTCTCCAACACAAACTATCATTACGCCGACAAGACTCCCTGGAACGATCGCATCAAACTGGTGCGGGAAAAGGGACTGCGCGACCTTGTCGAGCCGAACATGGAGCGATGGTTCACCAAGGATTTTCGCGCACGCGCCCCGCAGCCGATTACCCGGATGAAGGACATTTTTCTCGCTACAAATCCGACGGGCTACGTCGCGTGCTGCGAGGCCATTCGCGACATGGATTTTACGGCATCCAATTCGCGCATCGCGTCACCCACTCTCGTCATCGTCGGCAAACACGATCCGGCAACCCCGCCGTCCGCCGGCAAGGCAATTCAAAAACAGATCAAGGGTGCCAAGCTCGCAAGTCTTGACGCGGCTCATATCGCCAACATCGAGCAGCCGAAGGCATACGCCGAGACAGTGCTTGATTTCTTGGCATAGACCGCGACTGAGGGAGCACCGGACATGGACGACAAGGAACGCCACGAACGCGGCATGGCCCGGCGCCGCAAGGTATTGGGCAATGCATGGGTCGACCGCGCCAATGCGAAAAAGACGCCGTTCAACGAGGAATTCCAGGATTTCATCACCCGCACCGCGTGGGGCGAAATCTGGACGCGGCCGCATTATGATGAGCGCACGCGACGCATTCTGGTGATCGGCACCATGCTCGCTCTCGACAAATGGGAGGAGTTTCGGATGCATGTGCGCGCGGCGCTCGCCGAGGGCGGATTCACGCCGGACGACATCAAGGAGATCATATTGCAGCAGGCCATCTATTGCGGCGTGCCAGCCGCCAATCATGCGTTCAAGGAAGCCGCCGAAGTGATCGCCGAGGTTGCGAAGGCCAAATAGCCATATCACGAGTGGCTGACACCCTCGTCATTTCAGGCTGAACAGGCTTCAATGCTGGCCATGGCCTATTAAACGGGGTGATCCATGGCCGCGATAAAAGTACGCAAGGGAATGCCGAGCGTTCAGCTCGACAAGGCGGAGTTCAAACGACGATTTTCTGCACGATTTTACGATCCCGATTTCGAACCGCTCAAGAGTGAGATCGACAAGATCGCTGAAACCGCGTGGATCACCTACGACGAATACCACAAGAGCCCGCATGTAAAAAAAGCCGGACCCGGCTTTGCCGATCCAAATTATGAAATTTCCGTCGAGTGGCTCGTCACCCGCACCGACATCCAGACCGCCGAACGCCGCCAGAAAAACCGAAAGTCGGCCTCGCGCATTCTGATCGTCAACGGTTCATCGCGCAGCGATCAGACCTGCCCCGGGGAAATGTCGAAGACGTACCGGCTGGTTATGATGGCCAAAGAGATCGTCGAGAAGACGCGCGGGTTCGAGGCCGAAGTCCTCGATCTATCGCGCCTGACGTCGGAATACGGCCGGGTTATCTACCCCTGCAAAGCCTGTGTCTCCACCGCGCAGCCACTCTGTCACTGGCCATGCAGCTGTTATCCCAATCATGCGCTCGGACAGACCGGCGACTGGATGGCCGACATTTACCCCAAATGGGTTGCGGCCCACGGTGTGATGATCGTGTGTCCGGTAAATTGGTATCAAACGCCCTCTTCGCTCAAGTTGATGATCGACCGCCTGGTCTGCGCCGACGGCGGCAACCCGGATCCGACCTCGACGCACGGCAAAAACGCCCGCGAGGCCAAAGAGCTTGAGCTCAAAGGTTGGCCCTATCCGCGACACCTGGCAGGGCGCGTGTTCTCAGTCGTCGTGCACGGCGACGCCGCCGGAGTCGAGAACTTGCGACGCATCCTCACTGACTGGATGAGTGATATCGGAATGATTCCGTCAGGCCATTTGGCGCTGATTGATCGATATGTCGGATATCTCACACCATACGCCACCAGCCATGACGACCTCGATCGAGATACCGACTTTCAAGATGATGTCCGCAATGCCGCGCGCGCGCTCGTGCAAGCCGTCAAAGATAGACGTTCGGGCAAACTGGAGCCGCCGGATCGCGGCCTGCACGAAGCACGGCCAAAATAAAGACGCGGCGAGTTGCCAAAGCGGCCGAGCGCGAACGACAGCGTTCAGTTTTTCTCCGGTGATGCGACCGCAGGCTTGGCCTCGGCATTTTCGGTACGCCGCGCATGGTGGCGTTCAAAAATGCAAAGCCCGGCTGCGAAGGCGGCGAACAGAAGCTGGAGCGTATGCTCGCGCAGAAGATCGGTGCTGTTTGCCCAGGAGGCCGGACCAACCGAAGCTATGCTGATAACCACCACAAGAATAAGCGCGCCTTCCAGAACGTCCGAATTTGCCCGGCCATGTTTCATCATGGACATGATCCGGTCCACAATGTGGATGCCGCAGATACAGGCGACTGCGAGTTTGAGCATCCCGAAAAACGCAGCAAGCTTGATCAGCCCCGTCGGTCCAAGACCGAATATGCTGCCAATCGCGAATATGAATTGTGCGCGCCAGACTTCGTCGAGGCCATAGCTCGGCGAGGTAAGAGTGCGCAGCCCGTCGTATCCCCAGAAAATCGTAAAGTAGAGGGCAATCGCGATAATCAAAGCCCCTGTGGCATTGGAAAGTTTTTGCACGGCGTCCTCCTCCTCCTCACTCGCTTAAACGTGCGTAGGCCCTCCAAATACGAAGTTCAAAAGAAACCGAAATTTTACCTTACCCGCGGGCCTCTTAACCTTGGCCGATTAACCACGCGGCGCGGCAAAGCTCGCCGAAACAGGCAAAACCAGCACAAGAACGGCCCGCAGTGAAAAAACTAGCCGCCGCGCCCGTCTCGAAATGCCTGCGGCGTCATCCCGGTCTGCTTGCGGAAAAACCGGGTGAAGTGTGATGGATCCGAAAAGGCAAGATCGTAGGCGATCTCGTGGATCGCCTGGTTCGTAAATACGAGCTGGCGTTTTGCTTCAGTCAGGACACGCTGGCGGATGAGATGGCCCGCTGTTACTCCGGTTGCCCGCTTAACGTGATCGTTGAGCCGGTCCGGCGTCATCGCCAACTTCCCGGCGTAAAAACTGATCACGCGTTCCTTGCGGAAGTGTTCATCGACGAGCCGCCGTAATTCGTCGACACGCGCATCGGCGCGCGACAGCGTTACAGTGCCGCTGCGCGCCCGACTGGCTCCAAGCCGCACCACTTCGATCGCGATCAGGGCGAGCAGCCCGCGCATCGCCAAACGATAGCCTTCGCGCGCAAGCGATCCCTCTTCGTATAAATCAGCGCACAGCGCAGACAGGCGTCTGGCCTCGCCAGCGTTGGCGAGTGGAAGCAGCGGTTCGGCCGCCACTGCTTTCAGCCGCGCCAACGCCTCGCCTGACTGATCGCCCAGCGCGTCGGCGACATCCTCGGTGAAGCTTAGGACCCAGCCGTCGGTGACCTTGGGCGTAAAGCGAAAGCCGTGCGCGGTCGTCGCGGGCACAAGGATCATGGCCGGCGCGGAAAAGCGTGCTGTCGAAGCTTCGAAGCTCAGCTCGCCGCCGCCCTTCTCGATAAGCAACACCTGAAAAAGATTACGGTGGCGGTGCGCGCGGATTGTCCAATCGTGGATTGAAGAGCGCGATGCGATAGTTTCAATATGGATGAAATCAAAAGCGGAATCATCCGGCGGATCGCCGTACAGATGAAATAGCGGCAACGCCGACACGGTGCCCATGCGTCAAGCATATTAGAGCTGGCTTCCGAATGCCAATCCCGCCCGTGCCGCCCAAATGAAAAGCCTCGCCGCTAGGCGAGGCTTTTCCTGATCTTGCTTCCGACGCATTCAGCGGTTCTGCTGGTTCTGCTGGCCGCCTTGATGACCGCCCTGTTGCTGCTGGCCGGGCTTCTGCTGCCCGCCACCCTGCTGGCCACCCTGCTGTTGACCACCTTGCTGCTGCTGGCCGGGCTTCTGGTTCGGATTCTGGTTCATTTTACTTTCCTCTCCAACATTGGTTCGAAGCGCCTTATCGATCGCTTGCGCCCCGAGTAACAATGCTCGCCCGCCGTATTGGTTCCGTTCGGCAACATGTTCAACCTTGTAGCAAAATGTCCCTGGAACCCGATGTGCGCTCGCCGTGTTCCCTACTGAAAAGGAGGAACCGACGATGGGACGCTATCTATTACTGTGGCTGCTTGGAATCCCGATTCCTATTCTGGTGTTGATCTGGATATTCGGTGGCTTGCACTGACGCAGCACAACGCGACGAGTCCGAGCACCCCCGGCGCCGCGTACTCGTCGCGCAGTGCAAATTCCGCATGGCGATCATCCATGCCCTGCGCCAGCCGAAGTCCTGGACGGCAGCCGTCCCTCTTACGACAATTCCACTTACTAACACGCCGTTGGCACGGCGTTGCCGCTCCCGCTATGCCCTGTTAAGCCTCTAGGTATCGGGGCAATTGGTCGTCGGCCGGACGACCTTGGGAAGGCGCAGGGGACGCGATGGAAGTCTTCCTCCAACAGCTCATTAACGGCATCACGCTCGGCTCGATCTACGGTTTGATCGCTATCGGCTACACCATGGTGTTCGGCATTATCGGCATGGTGAACTTCGCCCATGGCGATGTGTTCATGGTGTCGGCGTTCATAGCCCTGGTCGCCTTCCTCCTGCTGACAAGTTTTCTCGGGATTTCCTCGATTGCACTCGCGCTTTTCCTCGTGCTGATCGTTGCGATGCTATTTACCTCCCTCGTCAACTGGACGATTGAACGGCTCGCTTACCGGCCATTGCGCGGCTCATTCCGGCTGGCGCCACTGATTTCCGCAATCGGCATGTCAATCTTCCTGTCGAACTTCGTGCAGGTAGCGCAAGGCCCGCGCAACAAATCAATTCCTCCGATGGTACAAGGCGACTTCGTATTGTTCACGAAAAACAACTACCCCGTGACGCTCTCGTTCAAACAGCTCATCATTTGGGCCGTCACCGCGGTGCTGCTCGTTTGTTTCTGGTATTTGGTCAGCAAGACCAGGCTCGGCCGCGCACAGCGCGCCTGCGAGCAGGATCAAAAGATGGCGGCGCTGGTCGGCGTCGATGTCGACCGTACTATCTCGATAACATTCGTCATTGCGGCCGCGCTCGCGGCTGTCGCCGGGACGATGTACCTCATGTACTACGGCGTCGTGAGTTTCTCCGACGGCTTCATTCCCGGCGTCAAGGCGTTCACTGCCGCCGTGCTGGGCGGAATCGGTTCGCTGCCCGGCGCGGTGATCGGCGGCATATTGATCGGACTTATCGAGACAATGTGGTCCGCATATTTTTCGATCGACTACAAGGATGTTGCGGCCTTTTCTGTTCTCGCGATCACTTTGATCTTCTTGCCGCAAGGCCTGTTTGGCCGCCCGGATGTCGAAAAGGTCTGATATGGGCGCTGATGTCCCGGGCATGCGCGCCGACACGGCACGCGCGTTAAGGGACGCGAGCGTTACGGCACTGCTCGCTTTCGGTCTGTTTCTGCCCCTGATCGGCTTCCAGACTGTAACCAATGTTCGCAATGACCTCATCCTGGTCACGCGTTGGCCCCTGTTGTTTGCCATCGTTGCCATTGTTGGCCTCGGCCGCCTCGCCTATGCGCTTGCAGTCGAACCCCGGCTCAAACAGCGAGCACTTCGGCCCGCAACCCCGGCTGCCGCCTGGCGGAAGCAAGTAGGCAAATGGTTCATCCCATTTGCAATCGGATTCGTTGTTGCCTATCCGGCGATCGTGATCGCGACTGCTGGATTTGGCCGCGCCGTGAAGTGGATCGATAATTTCGGGATCCAGGTCCTGATTTACGTCATGCTCGGCTGGGGCCTGAATATCGTTGTCGGTCTCGCGGGATTGCTCGACCTCGGCTATGTCGCCTTTTACGCAGTCGGGGCCTACTCCTATGCTCTGCTCGCCAAGACGTTTGGCTTTTCTTTTTGGCTGTTGCTGCCGCTCGCCGGCGTCCTTGCTTCATTCTGGGGAATTCTGCTCGGCTTTCCGGTGCTGCGTCTGCGCGGCGACTATCTTGCTATCGTCACGCTCGCCTTTGGCGAAATAGTCCGCATCGTGCTTATAAACTGGGTCGATCTGACCAACGGCTATGCCGGCATTACGGGAATCCCGCGTCCAACCTTTTTCGGTATCCCGTTTAGTGCCGATGACAACGGTTTCGCTGCCGTATTCGGGCTTGAATTTTCCCCGATCTACCGCACCATTTTTCTCTATTACCTCATTCTCGCGCTTGCCTTGCTCACGGCTTTCGTCACCGTGCGCCTGCGTCGCTTGCCGGTCGGCCGGGCCTGGGAAGCATTGCGTGAGGATGAAATCGCCTGCCGCTCGCTCGGCATCAACACCACCAACACCAAACTGACCGCCTTCGCGATGGGGGCAATGTTCGCGGGTTTTGCCGGTTCGTTCTTCGCAGCACGGCAAGGCTTTATCTCACCGGAATCATTTACGTTCCTGGAGTCCGCCACGATTCTTTCGATCGTCGTGCTTGGCGGCATGGGCAGTCAGATCGGTGTCGCTATCGCCGCTATTGCAATGATCGGCGGCACCGAAATCATGCGCGAGCTCGATTTTCTCAAACTGATTTTCGGATCCACTTTCGATCCGACCCAGTACCGAATGCTCCTGTTCGGGCTTGCGATGGTGTTGATCATGATCTGGCGCCCGCGCGGCCTGATTGCGACGCGCGAACCGTCGGTCGTCCTGAAAGAGCGCAAAGTCATTGGCGCCGACCTTGTCAAGGAAGGTCACGGCTGATGGCGGTCGGCGATGACATCCTTTTGCAGGTCGAGCATCTGACCATGCGCTTCGGCGGGCTCGTCGCGGTCGATGACCTGTCATTTACCGCCCGACAAGGCGACATCACCGCGCTGATTGGGCCGAACGGGGCCGGCAAGACCACGGTCTTCAACTGCATCACCGGTTTTTACAGGCCAAGCGAGGGCCGAATCGCACTTCGTCACGGCAATGCTCTGGCGTGGGACTGGCTCGAAACCCTCACCAATGGTGGCGAGCGCAACCTTACGCGCAGCGCCGGTGCGCTCTACTTGCTCGAGCGGATGCCGGAATACCTCGTCACGCAACAGGCGCGTGTTGCGCGAACCTTCCAGAACATCCGTCTGTTTCCGGGCATGACAGTTCTGGAGAACCTGCTGGTCGCCCAGCACAACCGGCTCATGCTCGCATCCGGCTACACGCTTCTTGGTGTTCTCGGATTTCCCTCCTATGCGGCCGCCGAACGCGCAGCGATCGAACGCGCGAGAACATGGCTTGATCGCATCGGGCTGACGGCACGCGCTGACGATGCCGCCGGTGACCTGCCTTACGGCGCGCAGCGCCGCCTTGAAATTGCGCGTGCCATGTGCACCGAGCCCGTACTGCTCTGCCTCGATGAACCGGCAGCCGGCCTCAATCCGCGCGAAAGCGCCGAGCTTAACGAGCTTCTTCTCGCCATCCGCGAGCAGCAGGGCACATCGATCCTGTTGATCGAGCATGACATGTCGGTGGTGATGGAGATTTCCGATCACGTGGTCGTGCTGGACTACGGCGTGAAGATTGCCGACGGAGCGCCAGCGACAATCCGCGACAACCCAAAAGTCGTCGCGGCTTATCTTGGAGTGCCTGACAAAGACGTCGCCAACGTCGAAGCAGAGGTCGGACTGTGAGCACGCGACTCCTCACCGTGCGCGGTGTCAATACCTTCTACGGCCGTGTGATGGCGTTGAAGGGCGTTGACCTCGAGGTCAATGAGGGAGAAATCGTCACGTTGATCGGCGCAAACGGCGCCGGCAAATCTACACTGATGATGACTGTCTGCGGCAATCCACGCGCGCGCGAGGGTACGATTGAATTTGCCGGTCACGATATCACCCGGATGCCCACGCATGAAATAGCGCGGCTCAAGCTTGCGCAGGCGCCCGAAGGCCGCCGTATCTTCTCTCGCATGACCGTACTCGAAAACCTGCAAATGGGTTCGATCACCGCGGAGCCCTCTGAGTTCGCCCGCGACCTCGATCGCGTGCTTGCGCTGTTCCCGCGGTTAAGCCAGCGCATCAGCCAGCGCGGCGGAACGCTGTCGGGTGGCGAACAGCAAATGCTGGCAATCGCCCGAGCTTTGATGGCGCAGCCACGCCTGCTGCTGCTTGATGAGCCGTCGCTGGGTCTTGCGCCGCTGATCGTGCGGCAGATCTTCGATGCCATCAAAGCTCTCAATGCGGAAAGTGGCCTTACGGTTTTTCTCGTCGAGCAAAATGCCTATCACGCGCTTAAGCTCGCCCATCGCGGCTATGTCATGGTCAATGGCCGGATCACGCTTTCAGGCACCGGGCGCGAACTACTGGAGCATTCAGAAATCAAGTCGGCCTATCTCGAGGGAGGCCGGCATTGAGCCAAATTTCAACCGCTTTCTCGATCCCCGAACTCCTTTATGAGGAAGGCTCATTCGGCGTATTTCTGCTGGTTACCATTATCCTGGGAGGCGGCGCGGCGGCGCTGGCCGGCCGCGCTATAGCAGCGACCTGGCGACCATGGTGGCAGGTTGTCGCATATGGCTTCATCCTGGGCGGCGCGGTTCGTTTTATTCACTTCAGTCTGTACGGCGGCACCCTTTTGTCGCTCCACTATTATCTGGTTGACAGCGCATTTTGCGTCGCCTTTGGCTTTCTGGGGTTTCGGGCCGCGCGCGCATCGCAAATGATCACGCAGTATCGCTGGCTCAACGAGCGCGACGGCCCCATGCGCTGGCGTCGCAAAATGCCCTGACGTAGTATTGTCGCGAATAAAAAATACCGGCGCCAGTTGGAGGGGAACGAGAAATGAAAACGATCACGACACTTGGCTTCGCCTTGAGCGTTGCGATGGTGACCGCAGGCACTGCCGCGGCTCAGGTCAAATTCGGCGTGGGCGGGCCAATTACAGGCCCAAGTGCAGCGACCGGTGCGCAAATGAAAAACGGTGTCGACCAGGCGGCGGCCGACATTAACGCGGCCGGGGGCATCCTCGGCCAGAAAATCAGCGTCTCTTACGGAGACGACGTGTCCGATCCTAAACAAGGTGTTTCCGTCGCCAATAAATTTGCCGCCGACGGCGTGAAATTCGTCATTGGTCACTACAATTCAGGCGTCACGATCCCGTCGTCAGAAGTCTATCAGGAAAACGGCATCCTCCAGATCACACCGGCCTCGACCAATCCGACCGTCACCGAGCGCAAGATGTGGAACATCTTTCGCGTCTGCGGCCGTGACGACCAGCAAGGACAGGTTGCCGGCGAATACATTGTGAAGCATTTCAAGAACAAGAAAATCGCCATCGTTCATGACAAGACGACCTATGGCAAAGGTCTCGCCGATGAAACCAAGAAGACGATCAATAAAACCGGAATGAAGGAAGTCCTCTATGAGGGCGTGAACACCGGTGAGAAGGATTTTTCGGCGCTGGTGTCCAAGATAAAGCAGTCCGGCGCCGACCTCATTTATTGGGGCGGGCTCTACACCGAAGGTGGCTTGATCGTACGGCAGATGCGCGACCAGGGCGTCAAGGCGCCGCTGATGGGCGGTGACGGCATCACCTCCGACGAATTCGCCTCGGTCGGCGGACCGGGAGTTGAAGGCACGTTGATGACCTACGGCCCGGATCCGCGCAACAAACCAGACGCCAAGAAGGTCGTGGAAGAATTCCGGGCCAAGAAGTTCGAACCGGAAGCCTACACTTTATATAGCTATGCCGGCGTGCAAATCGTCAAGCAGGCCGCGGAAGCTGCCAAATCGCTCGACCCCAAGAAGGTCGCGGAGAAAATGCATTCCGGGATGCAGTTCAAGACCGTGCTGGGCGATATCTCCTACGACAAGAAGGGCGATATCACGAAGCTCGATTATGTAATGTACATCTGGAAGAAGGATCCGAGCGGGAAGATCACTTACGTTGAATGTCCTGGCTCTGATTGCAGCAAAGTCAAGTAAAATGTCACATCCGCAAGTCGAAAGCCCGCCTTCGTGGCGGGCTTTCTTTTTCAGCCGATCTTGCCAAGCGCGGGAAACGTTTCGAGCAGCCACACGCTCATCTGATTGACGCTGCCGGTCAGAAAGGCGACCCCGGTCAACACCAGCAAGGCCCCCATGGCCTGCTCGACGCGGTGGAGATAGTTGCGGAAGCGCGACAGAAACGCCGCGAAGGGTTCGATCGCGAAGGCCGCGACAATGAAAGGAATCCCGAGGCCGAGCGAATAGACCGCAAGCAGGCTTGCTCCCTTGGCCACGGTCTGCTCGGACGCAGCCACCGCGAGAATGGCGGCGAGGATCGGCCCGATGCACGGCGTCCAGCCGAAAGCAAATGCAAGGCCGATCACATAGGCACCCCAAAGGCCGACTGGCTTGGCAACCTCGAGCCGTTTCTGCCGATGCAAAAAAGCAATGGGTGTCACACCAAGGAAATGCAGGCCCATGATGATAATAATGATACCCGCGATCGTCGCGAGCGGACTTGAATACGCGCGGATGAGCGCGCCGATAACGCTCGCGCTTGCACCAAGCGCCACGAAGACGGTGGAAAAGCCAAGTACAAACAGCGCCGCTGCGGCTACCGTTTCACGCTTGACCCGCGGCTCAGGCTCCTGATCTGCAAAGCGTTCGAGCGAAGTGCCCGCCAAAAATATGAGATACGGCGGCACCAAAGGCAGCACGCAGGGAGACAGGAAACTGACAAGACCCGCGATTAAAGCGGCCAGGTAGGTTACTTCGCCATTCATGGGGCCTCTAGATGCGATGCAATGCGTTCGCTTGCAAGCGCCATACGACGGTTTCGCCGGAACGTGAACGGACGTGATAAGGTTGTCGCTGGGAGACAATATGGCGCGCAATCTGATCACCGACATTGTCGGCATTCGCGTGGGCCATGCTGGAGATGCCAACCTTGGTTCCGGCGTCACAGCGGTCGTTTTCGACACTGCCGTGACCGCCAGCGTGGACGTACGCGGTGGCGGACCCGGCACGCGTGAGACCGCGCTTCTGGATCCGGCACAGACGGTGGAGGGAATCGACGCCATCACCCTTTCGGGCGGATCCGCCTTCGGCCTCGATGCAGCGTCCGGGGCGCAAGCCTATATGCGCGAGCAGGGCCGCGGTTTCCACATTCGGGATGCGGTGGTGCCGATCATTCCTGCCGCGATCATGTTCGATTTGCTCAACGGCGGCGACAAGAACTGGGGGCGCTACCCGCCCTATCGCGAACTCGGCTACAAGGCGGCAAAAAGCGCCTCCGTCGACTTCACGCTCGGCAGCTTTGGCGCTGGCCTTGGCGCAACGACGGCCACACTGAAAGCTGGCATTGGCTCTGCCTCCGCACTGACACCTGATGGAATCACCGTCGGCGCGCTGGTGGTGGTCAATGCCGTCGGCACAACGGTGATTGGTGACGGCCCGCATTTCTGGGCGGCCCCATTCGAACAAAACAACGAATTCGGTGGACGCAAATGGCCCACGAAAATTTCGCCCGGCGATCTTGCGCTACGCGCAAAAGGCGGCCCAGCCGAGAATACGACGATCGCCGTAATCGCGACGGACGCGAAACTAACCAAGGCGCAGTGCAACCGCCTCGCTGTTATGGCGCAGGATGGTTTTGCGCGCGCAATCTATCCGGTTCACACCCCACTTGACGGTGATGTCATCTTCGCAGCGGCGACGGGTTCCAAGCCGCTCGAAGATCCACATTATGGTCTGGCTGGACTGGGCATGGTGGCCGCCAATGTGATGGCACGCGCCATCGCACGCGGTGTCTATGAAGCGACCGCTCTCCCGTTTCCCGGTGCTCTGCCAAGTTGGCGTGATCGATTCGGCCGAAGTTGAACTCAATGGCTGGCCTGCGCGTTGTCATAGCATGCCATCGATTACGGACATCGAATATGACAAAGCGACCGCTATGATTTTCAATAGCTTACGGCGGTATCTTAACTAAATCGTTCAGCACGATAGGGAGCTGGATCGCAAAACGGCTGCTCGCCCACCATCATCTCGGCAATCATGCGTCCCGTGGCGGGTCCAAGCGTGAGGCCCCAATGCGCGTGACCGATCGTCAGCCACAATCCGGGGCGTTGGGGCGCACGACCGATCACCGGACGCGAATCTGCAAAACAGGGGCGGCTACCCAGCCAAGTGTTTCCATCCACAGTCTCGCCAAGCGGAAACAGTTCGCGTGCCCTTGGCATGATCCGGTCGAATTGGACCGGTGACGGCGGCGCATCGCGCGCGGCGAATTCGACACCGGTGGTCATGCGTATGCCTTGTTCCATGGGCGTGACCAAATAGCCGACATCGGCGTCCAGAACTGGCCGTGACAGGCCGGCGTTGCCCTCTGCACGGAAATGGCGGTGGTAACCGCGCTTGACCGCGAGCGGCAGGGTCAGTCCCAGAATTTTGAGCATATCTGACGACCATGGCCCCAGCGCAATCACGCATTCCATTGCGTCGAGAGCACCTTCGTTAGTCTCCACCCGCCAACGATTGCCATTCCGGTGCAGCGATCGCGCATCGCCTGAGAGAATGATACCGCCGAGTGTGGTGAAGTGCGCGGCATAGGCGCGTGTTACGCCGAGCGGATCGCTCACACTCGCTGCCTCGGGCCAGAACACACCGTGCGCGAACACCGGATTGAGCGATGGTTCCAGTGCCCGCGCGGCGGCCAGATCGAGCGTCTGGAGCGGCAAACCAAATTTCACGGCGAGGTCGAATTCAGGCGTCAAGGCTCTGAAGCTTTTGTCGCCGCGGTAAACCTTGAGCCAGCCGGTCTTGCGCAGGTAACGGGTCGCCCCGGCTTCTGTCATCAGCACTTCGTGTTCGGTGACCGCGCGGGAAAAAAGTGGACGGATCAAATGCGCGGTCTCGGCCAGTCGCTCGGGCTGCGAGGCGGCACGGAACGCCAACAGCCACGGCAATATGCGGGGCAAAAATGACAGGTGATAGTTCGCCTCGGTCGCGTGTTTAAACGCCACACGCAGTAGCCGGCCAGCGTCGGAGGGAAACGCCGGCGGGAATATTGTGTTGCCTTCAATGACGCCGGCGTTTCCATAAGAGGTCTGTTCGCCGACGCCGGCACGGTCGACCATTGCAACGCTCATCCCGCGTTTGACGAGATGCAGCGCCACTGATGTGCCGACAATGCCGGCGCCTAGAACCATCGCGTCGGTACGTGCCACGTTCCATCTCCTGCCCGCATGAACCCTTATATATGGATCGCGGCGGTCAATGGGGCTATCAAGCCAGGGCACCCACCCGCGGCCGGAGTTTTCAGCAATGAAGTTGGCTGGCGCCCTCGCGGCCGCACTCTCTCTTGTTGGCCGTCACGGCACCCTGGTGGCGGCAGCATCGGTCTTCGTCGGACTCTCCGTCCCCGGTCTCGCCGCGCTCTGCAAGCCTTATCTCGGCGAAGCGATCGTGGTGATGCTCACATTGGCTTTTCTGCGAGTCGATCCTAACGAATTGTTCCATCATTTTACCCGGCCTGGACTGATTGGTGCGGCGAGTGCGTGGGCAATGCTGGTGGTCCCGGTCACCCTTGGACTTGCGTTCATGACCTTCGGTCTCAACCAAAGCATGCCTGGCCTTTACTTCATGCTGGTGCTCCAGATGTCCGCGCCCGGTCTTATGTCGTCGCCGGCGCTCGCGGCGCTGTTGGGGCTGGATGTTGCCCTCACACTTGCAACTCTGATCGTGTCGACCGCAATCACACCGCTGACAGCGAGCCTATTTACCTATATCTTTCTCGGCACCGCTCTTCCCTCGCCGCTTGGCTTCGGCGTCAGGCTGTTTTTGATCATCGCGGGTTGCGCCATTGCCGCGACCATCATCCGGTTCGTGACCGGACGATCCTTTATCGAAGCGCAGCGCGAGCGCATCGATGGTCTGAGCGTGCTTGCGATGTTCATGTTTGCCGTCGCCGCGATGGACGGTGTCACCGATCATTTCCGCGCCAGCCCATTGCTTGTGATTGAACTGACCGCGCTCGCCATCGCGCTTGCACTAGGCATGATCGCGCTTACGGCTTTGGTGTTCTTGCGAGTTGGGCGAGCCCGCGCGTTCGCAATTGGCCTGATTGCCGGGAACCGCAATATCGGCTTGATGCTGGCGGCTACCGGCTTTGCGGTGCCCGATATTGCGTGGCTCTATTTCGCGGTCGCGCAATTTCCCATTTATTTGTTGCCGCATTTGCTCAAGCCGCTGGCGAAACGGCTTCAGCAAAGCGCGTAGTTTCAGGCGAACGTCGAGAGCGCCGACGCGGCCTGCGTTACCAGTTGCGACTGTAGCTGGATCAACTGCCCGATCAGGTTGTTATTATTGCCTGAACCGCCGGTCCCACCCGATCCATTGTTTGCCAGGTCGCTATTCGATGGCGCACCATTCTGCGGCGTGGCCGGCGTCGTCATGCTCACCGAGGTGCCGTCGGCATACGAAATAGTCGTGGTGGTCGACCCGTCCGGATTTGTAGCCGTTTGGCTTGTGGCACCGGTGATGTCGGACGAACCGAGCAGCGAGAACAGACCGCCCTGTTGCGGGTCACTGCCCTTCGCCGAACTATCGGCATGGGGATGGTGATGATGGCCGCGACCATGCGCTTTTCTGATCTCGCTCGGGGTTATGCTGCCATCGCTGTTGGCATCCAGCTTTCCGAACAAGGCGTCGGCGCTTTGCGTATCGACTCCAACCGTGCCGAGTGCCTGTTCGAATTCCGTTTTGCTGATCTGCCCGTCGCTGTCCGTATCGAGTTTGGAGAAAAGGTCGGACGGTGATTGTCCCACGACACCGTTGGCTGATCGGCCTTGCAACGAGATGAGAGCCGCCAAAGTGCCGGGTTCGAAAGTTGATGCGGAACCGGACCAGATGGGAGACGTACCCGACTGCTGGCTCGGACTATCCGATCCCGTGATCGTCGGATCCAGCGTTAGGAGCGGATCGTTACTCGTAGCTCCCAATCCACCGGTACCGTACTGCAACAATCGCTGAAGATAGGACAACGCATTCGAGGAAGCGCTTATTGACATGGACATGACACGTTACTCCTCAACACGCCGCTTACAACGGCGGGTCGTCGCACCCGAGCGGCTGAACGCAAGAGCCGCGCCAGAACCCGGCGAACTAAAAAGCCTGCGTCGCCCGTGCGATTGTCCACAACTTCCCGATTTCGGATCTGGTTAATGTGGCGCCGTGCAGGGCAAATTTTGCCGACACGATTGAAGTTAATTGCCGACCGCCGGCGTGCGCGCCACGCGTTGCCCCCCGGCCTGCTCCGTGTTACCCGAACGCATCTGGAGGCCAGGAATGCCCCGTCCGCTCTTGATCGCGCCATCCATTTTGTCGGCTGACTTCGCCAAGTTGGGCGACGAAATCCGTGCGATCGAGGCTGCCGGCGCCGACTGGATCCATGTCGACGTAATGGATGGCCACTTCGTCCCCAACATTTCGATCGGCCCCGCGGTGGTGCAGGCGCTTCGACCGCTCACCAAGAAGACCCTCGATGTCCACTTGATGATCGCGCCCTGCGACCCCTATCTCGAGGCCTTCGCCAAGGCTGGCTCTGACATCATCACCGTCCACGTGGAGGCCGGCCCGCACGTGCATCGATCGCTGCAGGCCATCCGGGCGCTCGGCAAGAAGGCGGGTGTCACAATGAACCCCGCTACACCGGTCTCAAGCATCGAACATGTAATTGACATGGTCGATCTCATTCTTGTCATGTCAGTCAATCCCGGCTTCGGCGGTCAGGCATTCATCCCGGCAGCGCTCGACAAATTGCGCGAGGTCCGCACCCTAGCCGGTGCACGGCCGGTCGACATCGAAATCGACGGCGGCATCACGCCGGAAAATACCGCCCGTGTCGTGCAGGCCGGCGCCAATGTGCTGGTCGCCGGCTCCGCCGTGTTCAAGGGTGGCAACTACAAAGGCAATATCGCCGCGATCCGCAATGCGGCGGCACTGGCGCGTGGGGAAGCGGCGTGACAATCGCGCGCTATTCCCGCCCCGAAATGACGGCGATCTGGTCCCCGGAAATGAAATTTCGCATCTGGTTCGAGATCGAGGCTCATGCGGCCGACGCCATGGCCGAGCTTGGGATTATCCCGAAAGATGCGGTAAAAAAGATCTGGGACAAGGGCAAGGCAGCCAAATTTGATGTCGCTCGCATCGACGCGATCGAGGCCGAGGTCAAACACGACGTCATTGCATTTCTCACTCATCTCTCCGAAATCGTGGGACCGGAAGCTCGCTACGTCCATGCCGGTATGACCTCATCGGATGTGCTGGACACGTGCCTCAATGTCCAGCTGGTGCACGCCGCCGATATCCTTATCGCCGACGTCGATGCGCTGCTTGCCGCTCTCAAGCGCCGCGCGTTCGAATACAAGATGACGCCGACGGTTGGCCGCTCGCACGGTATACACGCTGAACCGACGACATTTGGTCTCAAGCTCGCTTATGCCTATGCGGAGTTCGCGCGCGCGCGCGAACGGCTGGTAGCCGCTCGCAAGGAGGTCGCCACCTGCGCGATTTCCGGCGCGGTCGGCACCTTCGCGCAGGTCGATCCCCGTGTCGAAGCGCACGTGGCCAAGGCGATGGGTCTAAGCGTCGAGCCCATATCGACCCAGATCATCCCCCGCGACCGCCACGCCATGTATTTCGCAACGCTTGGCGTGATTGCCTCTTCAATTGAGCGGCTCGCCACCGAAATTCGCCATCTCCAACGCACGGAAGTGCTGGAAGCGGAAGAATTCTTCTCCGAGAAGCAAAAAGGCTCCTCGGCAATGCCCCACAAGCGCAATCCGGTGCTGTCGGAAAACGTTACTGGTCTCGCACGCATGGTGCGCGCCTATGCCCTGCCCGCGATGGAGGATGTCGTGCTCTGGCACGAGCGCGACATTTCGCATTCTTCGGTGGAGCGCATCATGGGGCCAGACGCCACTGTCACGCTGGATTTTGCCCTGGCGAGACTCGCATCTATCATCGATAAGCTGATCGTGTATCCGGCAGCCATGCAGAAGAACCTCGACCGGCTTGGCGGGCTCATCCACTCGCAACGCGTGCTGATAGCGTTGACGCAAAAGGGCATGGCACGCGACGACGCCTATCGGCTGGTGCAGCGTAGCGCCATGAAGGTGTGGGGTGGCGAAGGCGATTTCCTGTCGTTGCTCAAGGCAGATAAGGATGTGTGCGCAAAGCTTTCAGACAAAGAGCTCGAGGCTAACTTCAATCTCGACCATCACTTTAAGCACGTCGACACCATCTTTAAGCGGGTTTTTGGGAGCAACTAAGCCGCCGTCACCCGATGCCGGAAGCTCCCACCATTCTCGTTTTTGATTCAGGGCTCGGCGGCCTCACGGTCTTCCGTGAGGTGAAAGCGGCACGCCCGGACGCACGCCTCCTTTATCTGGCCGACGATGCAGGATTCCCCTACGGGAATCTGGTTGAGGAAAAGCTGGTTACACGGGTCATCGATGTGCTCGGTCAGGCGATCGCCGAACACAGACCCGATCTCGTGGTGGTGGCCTGCAACACGGCGTCCACGCTGGCTCTCGACCAGCTGCGCACGCGCTTTTCGGTGCCCTTTGTCGGCACGGTGCCGGCGATAAAACCAGCCTGCGCACAGTCAGTGTCGAAACTGGTTTCTGTCCTCGGCACACAGGCAACGGTGGGGCGCGAGTACACGCGCGCGCTCATCCGCGAGTTTGCATCCGGTTGCGATGTGCATCTTGTTGGTTCGCCGAGGCTTGCCGCCTATGCGGAGGCTGAACTCGCGGGCCCATCCTCCCCCGACGGCGCGATAACGACAGAGATCGCCAGTTGTTTTGTTGAAAAGGACGGACGGCGTACCGACACGATCGTGCTTGCATGCACGCACTACCCGCTGCTGCTTGAGCGGTTTCGCGCCGGTGCACCCTGGCCTGTCACCTGGCTCGATCCAGCGCCTGCAATCGCGCGCCGTGTTGTTGATTTGATGCGTGAGCGCGGATCGGCTGATGCACCCCCGCCACCGCAAATCGCATTCACGTCGGGACGCAAGCCTTCGACCAAACTCGGCGCAGCGTTGAAGGCCTACGGATTTTAGCCGAACAAATGCGGCTGCACTTCCCAGAATCCTCGCCAGATCATGTCGATTGCGACGTAAAGAATGATTGCCAGGCCCACATAGGCGATCCAGCGGTGGCGATTGAGCAACCGGGCAATAAACCCCGCGGCGACACCCATCAGTACAATTGAAAGTCCCAGTCCGAAAACCAATGCCGCGGGATGGTCACGCGCGGCGCCCGCCACCGCGAGCACGTTATCAAGCGACATGGAGATGTCGGCCACCACGATCTGTCGGGCGGCCTGCGCGAAAGTCTTGCGCGGCACGCGCGCATCCCCTTTGGTCAGCGCCGCTTCGGTGTCTTCTGCGCCGGGCCCGCGCAGTTCCCGCCACATTTTCCAGCATACCCAAAGGAGCAATATACCGCCGGCAAGCAGCAGGCCGACGATCTCCAGCAATTCCACGGCGACGGCCGCGAACGCCAGTCGAAGCACGGTCGCGGCCGCGATACCGACGAGAATTGCCTGCCCTCTGCGTTCGGGCGGCAGACCCGCGGCCGCTAGTCCGATCACCACCGCGTTGTCGCCGGCTAGCACCAGGTCGATCATGATCACCTGGAGGAGCGCGGCCATCGCGTCATAGGAAAATACGAACAGATCGCTCATCGGCATCGCTCCGGGGCAATCACGGAGACAAGCCGCAGACGACGGCACATATCAACTGGGTCTGGCGGGAATATTCGGCTCATTTGGGCCCCGATCTTGATCAGTCCGACATCGCAGCCATCTGGCTGCCAGAGGGGCCCGGCCTGACGCCACTAACGTGGTGTCACTGCGGCGGTTCGGCAAGGCGAACTCATGCGACCAACGATCTCAGGCTTAACTTCTTATATTTGCATTGGATTTGACACCCGCCCGGTTCGCCCCTAAAACCCGCGCGCCCGGCGGATTTCAAGGTCTGCCGGGCGTTTCGCGACCTGCGGCAAGGCCTTGCGCTTACGAGGCTTTGCCTGTCGGTTCCGGCCCTGCCGGGACAGAGGAAGGCGCGATCCTCAGCAACAGCAACACAATCGAGGACGCGAATGACCAAGCGCATGGAATCCAAGTACAAGATCGACCGCCGGATGGGCGAAAACATCTGGGGCCGCCCAAAGAGCCCGGTGAACCGGCGCGAATATGGGCCTGGCCAGCATGGCCAACGTCGGAAAAGCAAGCTGTCCGACTACGGCGTTCAGCTCAAAGCCAAGCAAAAACTGCGCGGCTACTATGGCAATATTTCCGAGCGTCAATTCCGCGGAATTTACCAGGAAGCCCGTCGCCTGAAAGGCGACAGCGGTGCCCATATGATCGGCCTGCTGGAGCGCCGGCTGGACGCGCTTATCTTCCGCGCCAAGTTCGTACCGACGGTGTTTGCCGCACGGCAGTTCATCAGCCACGGCCATATCCGCGTGAATGGCAAGCGCGTGACGGTCGCGAGCTTCCGTGTGAAGGTTGGCGACGTCGTCGAGGTCAAGGAAAAGTCCAAGCAGCTGGCGCTGGTAATGGAAGCGCAGGCTTTGGCCGAGCGCGATGTGCCGGATTACATCGACGTCGATGCATCGAAGCTAACCGCCAAGCTGACGCGCATTCCTGTGATCACGGATGTGCCTTATGCGGTCCAGATGGAGCCGCATCTGGTGGTCGAATATTACTCCCGCTGACGCGCAGCGGGGTCGCCTGCGCTGGCCGGCGCAATCGCGCCGGGCACGGGGTTAGAAAACGCAAAAACTCGCCTCTTTGGTCCGTGCCAAATCGGGTACGTCTGAGGAGTTATCCCCGACTAAAAGGATCGTGCACAGCTTATTTTGTGGCTGCATTACGACAATTCTCTACATTTAGTAGGCGAAAAGCGCTAAGAACAAACGCTGTCCTCGAATCAGGAGGACATGCCTAGGGAGACTCCGCAATGAAAGGGATCGATACGATCAAAGAGTGGGTCGGGGCGTTGACGGAATTAGCTCTGATGCTGCTGGCATTGGCGATTGTGCTCTCGCTACTAGTCGGCGCCAATCTGCCGTTCTTCGGCGCTGTGACAGCGAACATCATGGGCTGGGTGAAAGACATGGGCGGGAATGGTCTCGTCGGTCTGATCACTCTCGGGATCGTCCTCTGGCTGTTCTCGAACCGGAAAATGGCCTGACGCCCGCGTGCGCTAGCCTGATCAGCTTTTGCTGACGCAATCAGGGTGGGGGGCCAGGCCCCCCACCTACAGGTAGTGTGTCATCAAGAGGTTCTGCCATGCGAAAATTCATGGCCAACATGGCCGCCGCAAAACAGATCCTGTGGGAATGCGTCGAGCTTGGTTTCGTCGCTATCCTCGCGATCATGTTGATCTACCTCATCCTCGGACAAGGCTCCGGGGTGTTCGTGGTGTCGGTGGCCGACAACGTTACGAAGTTCGCGAGTGGGGTACCCACGCAAAGCTTGATCGGACTGGCGCTGGTTCTCGGCGTCATCTACCTGATCATGAACCGGCTGAACCGCTCGCGTTAGTCGAAAACTTCAGCGGGGCAAACGGCACTCGCCGTAAGTAGCCGCGCGCGCGGCATTGGCGTAGAAGGCAAGTGAGCCTCTAACACGCCGGCTTCATCGATGTTAAACCTTAACCGTCGCGGGCTTCTTGCCGCTTCCGCTGCGAGTGTTCTCGCGCGCACCCTGCCCGCTTTTGCAGCAGCGCCTTATGCGCTCAAGCATGTGGCCTTCGAACTGACGATCGTCAGCGACGGTCATCTGGTATTGCCGACAAGTTTTCTGGCACCCGACGCGCCGACTGCCGAGCGTGACGCGTTGCTCGAGGCGGCGGGCCAAACCGGAGAGCAATACGACTCGCCGACCAATGTGACTCTGGTCCGCTCGGCCAGCGATCTCATCCTCGTCGATATGGGCTCCGGTGACCGGTTCATGCCGACTGCCGGTAAATTGTGGGAGAATCTCAAGGCGGCCGGTATCGACAGGGCCAAGATCAGCAAGGTCATTTTCACGCACGGACATCCCGATCACCTCTGGGGCGCGGTCGATGAACTCGACGAACTGGTGATGCCGGATGCCACTTTTTATGTAGCCGGCGCGGAGTGGGATTTCTGGACCGGCGACAATGCGACGCGCGGACTACCTGCCGAACGGGCCGGGTTTGTCACCGGCGCGCGTCGCATTTACGCGGCGATCAAGAACAAGCTCAAAATGGTGAAAGCCGGGGACGAAGTTGTTTCCGGCCTACGGATTATCAATACGCCCGGCCACACGCAGGGTCATGTATCGCTCGAACTCGCCGGCAGCGACGGACTGATCATAGCCGGCGACGCCCTCACCCATCCGCTGATCTCCTTTCAGCATCCGGAATGGAAGCCGGTCGCGGATCATGTGCCGGATCAGGCGATAGCCACCCGCCGCTCGTTGCTGGACCGGCTCGCGACCGACCGTTCAAAGCTGATCGGGTTTCACCTGCCCTACCCGGGCCTCGGAACGGTCGAGCGCAAGGATGGAGCTTACCGCTTTATTCCGGTAGCCTAATAGGGCGCGGGTATTGCGAGCGCGACCAGTGCGCCAAAGATCGGCACCCAAGCTGCCGCCAAACCAAGGCCGGCTTTGCCCCGTTTAAGGAAAATAAATCCGGCGATGGGCGCCACCAGACAGCCAATGATGGCGGCGATATAACCCGCCATCGCCAACGTTTTGGCATGCATGCTTTCGGGACCACCGCCGAACAAAAATCCGGACACGCCTACGAGCAGTGCCGCGAGCGCAAGGTCGGCAGTCGTCGCAAGAACGAGAAGGAATTTCGCCACGCGCGGGCCGCGTCAGGCGGTTTGCTGAACGGCGACGCCTTTATCTTTCAGAGTCTGTTGTAATTCGCCAGCCTGGAACATCTCGCGGATGATGTCGCAGCCACCGACGAACTCGCCTTTCACATAGAGCTGCGGAATCGTCGGCCAGTTGGAATAGGTCTTGATGCCGTTCCGGATTTCGTCGGACTCGAGCACGTTGATGCCTTTGTAGGCGACCCCGAGATGGTCGAGGATCTGCACGACTTGGCCCGAGAACCCACATTGCGGAAATTGCGGTGTGCCCTTCATGAACAGCACCACATCGTTTGCCTTCACTTCATTGTCGATGAATTGCTCGATGCCCATGAGTCTCATCCTGTTTGGCGGCGCCGCCGCCTCGTCGCCGATATATGTATCGCAGAAGACCGCGCCAACCCAAGACCCAATACAGGATTCATTGACTTTTTGGTGAGTAAAACGTGCCTTCCACCTCAAAAACGTCGTCCTGATTGAGTTTGGCGACCTCGACAATGGTGCGTGGCGGGTAAGGAGCGCCGGCCCAAAGCTCTTCCTGCACCTTGTTTACGAGTGGACGAAACCGAATCATATCGGTCACAAAGACGGTCAGACGAACGCAGTCCGGAAGACCGGCGCCCTCGGATTCCGCAATCAGTTTCATGTTCATAAAACCTTGCCGGATGCGCGCTTCATCGCCTTCGACCAGACGGTTATTCACCGGATTGATGCCCCGCATGCCTGCGACGAATACAAAGTCGCCCGCGCGCGCACCGACACTCCATGTTCCGGTCGGCGCGATTGCGCCCTTGGGTGAGAGAACGCGAACGCCACGTCCGGAATTCATCAAGGCGTGCCGGTTTGCAGGGCAAGCGCATGCAGCACCCCGCCCATCTGGCCCTTGAGCGCATCGTACACGAGCTGATGCTGTTGCACCCTCGATTTGCCCTTGAACGAAGCCGAGATGACTGTCGCGGCGTAATGGTCGCCATCACCGGCAAGGTCGCGGATCGTCACCCGCGCATCCGGGATGTGCGCTTTGATCAGCCGCTCGATTTCACCGGCGTCCATAGCCATCGGACGGACCCTAGCAGATCGCTCACAGCTCGCCGGCCATATAGGCCGGCAGCCACGCCTCGAAACGCTCGCGCAGAATCGTGACTAGGATGGGACTCTCGCCAGCAAGCGTCAATGTGTCGCCGCCGGTCTTGCCGATTGTCCAAACCGGCACGTTCGCGGCCTTGGCGCGGGCGAGCACAGCGTCCACGTGCAGCGCCTGCACGGTGACGAGGTAACGCGCCTGGTCCTCGCCAAACCAGTGTGCGTGCGCGGGGATATCGGACGGGGCCGCGGACAGATCCGCACCAATCCCTGAAGCCAATGCCATTTCGGCAAGACCCACCAACAGGCCGCCATCGGACAGGTCATGCGCCGCGGTCACCACGCCATCGAGAATGAGCGCGCGCACGAAATCACCGTTCTCGCGCTCCTCCGTGAGATCGACGGGCGGTGGAGCGCCCTCCTCGCGACCGCACACTTCGCGCAAGTACATCGACTGGCCGAGCCAGCCTGTCGTTTCCCCGACTAAGAGAATGGCTTCACCCGCGTGCTTAAACGCAAGCGTTGCCGATTTTTTGAAATCATCGATCAGGCCGACACCTCCAATCGATGGTGTCGGTAAAATCGCACGGCCATTGGTCTCGTTGTAGAGCGACACGTTGCCGGATACGACCGGAAAATCGAGCGCCTTGCAGGCTTCCGCAATGCCGCGGATGCAGCCCACGAACTGACCCATAATCTCCGGCCGTTCCGGATTGCCGAAATTCAAATTGTCCGTGATGGCGAGCGGCCTGGCGCCGACCGCCGTGAGATTGCGCCAGCACTCAGCTACGGCCTGCTTGCCGCCCTCAAACGGATCAGCCTCGCAGTAGCGCGGCGTCACATCGGTGGCCAGCGCAAGACCCTTCGGGCCGTCCTCGATGCGCACCACTGCGGAATCGCCGCCCGGCCTTTGCACCGTATTGCCGAGAATGACGTGGTCGTACTGCTCCCACACCCATCGTTTGGAACAGAGATCCGGCGTTGCAAGCAGCTTTTCCAGCGCCGCAACAATACCGACTGGCGCCTGCACGCTCTCGGCATCGATCTCTTTCGGTTTTACGCCGTGAACGAAAGGCCGTTTGTATTCCGGCGCTTGATCGCCGAGCTCCTTGATCGGCAAATCGGCCATCACATTGCCGCCATGGCGCACAACGAAACGTTTCGACGGCGTGGTCTCGCCCACCACCGCGAAATCGAGCCCCCATTTGCGGAAGATGGCTTCAGCTTCCTTTTCCTTGTCGGGCTTGAGCACCATGAGCATGCGCTCCTGGCTTTCCGACAGCATCATCTCGTAAGCGCTCATGCCGTCCTCGCGACAAGGCACCTTATCGAGATCGAGCGTGACACCGAGATCGCCCTTGGCCCCCATCTCCACCGCCGAACAGGTCAGGCCGGCAGCACCCATATCCTGGATGGCGATAACGCAGCCTGTCTGCATGATCTCGAGGCACGCCTCGAGCAGCAGTTTCTCCGAAAACGGATCGCCGACCTGCACGGTTGGCCGCTTGCCTTCCGAGTCTTCACCAAATTCCGCGGACGCCATTGAGGCACCGTGGATGCCGTCGCGCCCGGTCTTGGAGCCGAGATAGACGATCGGCATGCCAACGCCCGAAGCCGCCGCATAGAAGATCTGGTCCTTGCGCACGATGCCAACTGCCATCGCGTTGACCAGACAATTACCATCGTAGCGCGAATGGAACCGCACCGATCCGCCGACCGTCGGCACGCCGAACGAATTGCCGTACCCGCCGATTCCGGCCACGACGCCTGACACCAGGTGCCGCGTCTTCGGATGCGAAGGCGCGCCAAACGACAGCGCGTTCAGACACGCAATGGGCCGGGCGCCCATCGTAAAAACATCACGCAGGATGCCGCCGACGCCGGTCGCCGCGCCCTGATAGGGCTCGATGTAGCTCGGGTGATTGTGGCTTTCCATCTTGAATACGCAAGCGAGTTCATCACCGATATCGATGACGCCGGCATTCTCGCCCGGGCCCTGGATCACCCAGGGGCCTTTGGTCGGCAGCGTGCGGAGATGGACCTTGGAGGATTTGTACGAGCAATGCTCGTTCCACATCGCGGAAAATATGCCGAGTTCGGTGAGCGAGGGCTCGCGGCCGATCAGCTTCAGGATGCGGTCGTATTCGTCCGCCTTGAGGCCGTGCTCGGCGATCAGCTCGGGCGTCATGCGAGGTTCGTTGCGGATCACAGATTATGCCGCCCGGTCGAGCGCCTCGACCAGCCCCGCAAACAAGCCGCGTCCGTCGGTCGGGCCGATTGCGGCTTCAACGTGGTTTTCGGGGTGAGGCATCATGCCAAGAACATTGCCACGATCGTTGATGATGCCGGCGATCGCGTTGGTCGAACCGTTGACATTGAATGCCGGGTCGCGCGCCCCGTCGGGCCCGACATAACGAAAGATCACCCGCCCCTCGCCTTCCAGCCGCGCGATGGTCTCGGCGTCCGCCGTGTAATTGCCTTCACCATGCGCAGTCGGTACGCGGATCACCTGGCCCGCGTTGTAGCCGCGGGTGAACGGCGTGTCGGAACGTTCGACCTTGAGGAAAATGTCCCGGCATATGAACTTGAGCCGCGCATTGCGCATGAGCACGCCGGGAAGAAGCCCCGCCTCGCAGGCGATCTGAAAACCATTGCACACGGCGAGCACCAGCCCGCCCCTGGCGGCGTAAGCCCGCACCGCGTCCATGATAGGGCTGCGCGCCGCGATTGCGCCGCAACGCAGATAATCGCCGTAGGAGAACCCGCCCGGAATCACGACCAGATCGGTGCCGGAGGGAAGTTCCGTTTCGGCGTGCCAGACAATGGCGGGGTCACGCCCCGACATCATCCGAAGCGTGCGCGCCATGTCGTGCTCGCGATTGATGCCGGGGAAGACGAGGACGGCGGCTTTCATCCCAAAATTTCCACTCGGTAATTCTCGATCACTGTATTGGCCAAGAGCTTGTCGGCCGCATGCTTGAGCAGCGCCTCGGCCTTGGCACGGTCGGAGCCATCGATCTCGATATCGAAGACCTTGCCTTGGCGAACGGCGGATACCCCGACAATCCCGAGCGAGCGCAGCGCGCCCTCAATTGCCTTGCCCTGGGGGTCGAGGATGCCGGATTTCAATGTGACAGTGACGCGCGCTTTCATTTGGTTTTTCAGGCGATTCCGGTCTCGACGACCTGACCTAGCACCCGCGACAGGCCGCCTCAACCGTGCGAGCGAGCACTACACAGGTCATCGCATCTACGCTTCTTTTCAAGAAGGCCGGTTGGCTACGGAAATGCACCATTCGTCCTTGCGAAAGCGGGGCTGTGGCAACGGATTCGAGGTTCGCGGTTCCCGATTTCCTGCTGGAGCCCGTCCTTGCGAAGCGGGGAGGGGAACAAGCGGAGGTGGAGTGCGCAAGGCAAAAATAAAATGGCCGGACTTGGTCCGGCCATTAACAACTCGTCGTAGCCGAGAGGTTGTCAGCCCTTCACCAGCACGGGTCCTGTGCCCTGCGGGCGCTCGCCCTCGCTCATGATGCCAAGGCGCTTGGCCACCTCGGTATAGGCTTCAACCAGTCCACCGAGATCGCGGCGGAAGCGGTCCTTGTCGAGCTTGTCGTTGGTCTTGATGTCCCATAGCCGGCAGCTGTCGGGCGAAATCTCGTCGGCAACGACGATGCGCATGACATCGTTTTCCCACAGCCGGCCGGTTTCCATCTTGAAGTCGACCAGACGAATTCCGACGCCGAGGAAAAGGCCGGAGAGGAAATCGTTGACGCGAATGGCAAGCGCCATGATGTCGTCGATCTCCTGTGGAGAAGCCCAGCCGAAAGCGGTGATGTGCTCTTCCGACACCATCGGATCATTGAGTTTATCGTTCTTGTAATAGAATTCGATGATCGAGCGCGGCAGCTGCGTGCCCTCCTCAATGCCGAGGCGCTGCGCCAATGAGCCTGCAGCGACATTGCGCACCACGACTTCAAGCGGAATGATCTCCACCTCGCGAATCAACTGCTCGCGCATGTTGAGCCGACGGATGAAGTGCGTCGGCACCCCGATATCATTGAGGTGCTGGAACACATATTCCGAGATTCGGTTGTTGAGGACGCCCTTACCCTCGATCACTTCGTGCTTCTTGGCGTTGAAGGCGGTCGCGTCGTCCTTGAAATGCTGAATCAGCGTTCCTGGCTCGGGGCCTTCATAGAGGACTTTCGCCTTGCCCTCGTAAATGCGGCGACGGCGGCTCATGGGCGTATACCGTGGTTTGTGAAAGTCCATCGGGTTGCCGTGGCTCCTATTTGAACAACTTTGCAAGATCCGCGGCTGCGGGACCGGACTGAAAGCGCTGGCCGCGCCAGCGGGCCGGGCACCGATTCAACCTAGCCGATCGGTAGGGGCAGCACAATCGCGCCTGCGGCACGTTTTCCACTCCGTAATTTCGCCGCAAAAGGGCCGCCCGATGTTGCCTTGACGCTGGTGCGGCGATATGCAAGGCGGCAATAAATAGCGTCTGTGCGATGTAAAGATCGCCGGTAGCGAGGGCGGTATGACCACAACATTCGACAAGCGCGAAGAAGGCTTCGAGAAGCAATTCGCGCATGACGAGGAACTCCGCTTCAAGGCAATGGCCCGCCGCAACAAGATGCTCGGGCTGTGGGCGGCCGGGATTCTCGGCAAAAGCGGCGCCGAGGCGGAAGCTTATGCCAAGGAAGTCGTGCTCGCCGACTTCGAGGAAACCGTCGACAAGGACGTTGTGCACAAGGTGATCAAGGATTTGCAGCCAAAAGGCGTCACCGAACAGCAAATCCGGTCACGGATGACTGAGCTGCTGGCGGAAGCCGTCGCGCAGATCAAGAAGAGCGGCTGAGGTGCCTGCTTTCGCTCTCGCCAGGCGCTTGCGCGCGGGCGAAACGGTCTACGGCTCCTGGTGCATGCTCAACTCCCCTCTCGTCGCCGAGACCATTGCGCGCGAAGGTTTTACCGTCGTCGTGCTCGATGCCCAGCACGGACTGTGGGATACCGCCTCACTCATCGTTGGCGTCGGATCGCTCAATCATGCCGGATCGACGCCAGTGGTGCGGGTGCCGGTTAATGATTTCGCATTGGTTTCGCGCGCGCTCGATTTTGGTGCCGAGGCGATCATCGCGCCGATGGTCAACAGCGCTGCCGATGCCCGCCAATTCGCAGCCGCCGCGAAATATCCGCCGCTCGGCGAGCGCAGCTGGGGTCCGCTGCGCGCTATCGCGCTGCAAAGTCCCGGCGCCGCAGCGGCCGATTATATGCGTGAGGCGAACGAGGGAACGCTTACTTTCGCGATGATCGAAACCGCCGCCGCGCTTGGCAATGTCGACGCGATTGCGGCGACACCTGGCATCGATGCGCTGTTCATCGGCCCCTATGACCTCGCCATTGCGCTCAGCGGCGGGTCGGCACAGGACGTGGCGGCGCCACAGGTCGAACAGGCGATCGAAAGGATCTGCGCTGCCGCAAAGAAGGCCGGCAAAATCCCCGCCATCTATTGCCGCGATACCAAGAGCGCGTTGGTCATGGCCAAAAGCGGCTTTCGTTTCATCATCGCCGGCAATGACCAGACGACTTTGCGCGAAGCGACCGTGGCGCAGCTCAGAGCGTTGCAGGGTAAAGCGTAGCCCCTACTCCGCTATTCACGCACATTTAGCCTCCCAGCAGTCATGCCCGGGCTTGACCCGGGCCTCCATGATGGGACGCATCATGTGCAAACCTTTGAACTCTTCGCGGTCGAGATTCATCCTGGATTGCCGGGTCGAGTCCGGCAATGACTGTGGAGAGGCTGCTGCCGCGCACTCAGAATATACCGGCCAATTTATCCAGTGCTGCCGCGACATCCCCCTCCACCTCAGCCACCTTTACCTCGCATACGCGATAACCCCGCTCCGTGAGATATTTGCGTCGTTCGGAGCGCGTGTGCGCCACCTCGGCCGTTTCCTGCACCGGCACGAGGTCGATGACGCATTTCAGCGGGAACGACACGAAGTCGGTAATATGCGGCCCGATCGGCACCTGCCGCTTGAAACCGCGCCCGGCAAAACGGCGATCGTTCACCAGCGCCTGCCATAACGCGCGTTCGGCCTCGGTGGGGTTCCGGCGCAGAAGGCGCGCCAAACCCCGCACCGGCCCTCGTTCGCGCGGCACGCGGCCGCTGCCGTGCTCTGCCAGCAGATCGCGCAGTTTCTGGGATTGCGCTGAGTCGAGGATCCCGCCGCGCGCCGGGCCCTTGCGCCCCTGCACGATCGCGTTGATGACGCCGTGCAATGTGCGGATATCCTGCTGCGTCGGAGCCATGCGCTGGAAGATATTGCGCAAGTTCACACTCATGGTGCCGCGCTTTTCCTCGGGCCGGAAGAACTCAACCCGCTCCAGTTCGCGCTCGAGGTCGGAGAAGAACGCATCGAGTTGCTGCTTGGCCGCCGGCGGCGATTTTTCCGGCATGGCGAACGGCAATTCGCCGCCGCCCGCACGCTTGAACCATTCATAGGCAATAATCACCACCGCCTGCGCCAGATTGAGCGACGCGAAAGCCGGGTTGACCGGCAAAGTCAGGATACGGTCGGCGAGCGCCACCTCATGATTTTCAAGCCCGATGCGCTCGCGGCCGAAGACAAGGGCGACGCTTTCGCCCGCCGCTATCCGCGTCAGCATTTCTGATGCCGCCGCTGCCGCGGATACCACCGGCTTTGCCTGATCGTGATTGCGCGCAGTGGTGGCGAGAACGAAGTTGCAATCGTCGATCGCGTCATTGAGGCTGTCGTAAAGCGCCGCGTTTTCGAGAACCCGGTCGGCGCCTGCCGCCATGACGCGCGCCTTTTCGTTGGGCCAGCCTTGCTGCGGCTTGACCAGCCGCAGGCGAGACAGCCCGAAATTGGCCATGGCGCGCGCCGCCGCACCGATGTTCTCGCCAAGTTGCGGCTCGACGAGAACGACGATTGGCGCTGGTGTTTCGATCCAGCGCTTGGTTTTGTCCGTGCCGGCACCGGGCATGCAATCCTCCGTGCGCGGTATAGCCGCCCCGTTCGCTGTAGGAAAGAATGCCGGAATTGTCGGCTTTCACCGCCCGATTTTGGGTGCTATAGGGCGCGTGCCGGAAGCATTTCCTCCCCGTCCGCGCTACTTTCAAAAGGTTCTACCCGCAATGGCGAAGATCAAGGTGGCAAATCCCGTCGTCGAAATGGACGGCGATGAGATGACGCGCATTATCTGGGAGCTGATCAAGGACAAGCTGATCCATCCTTATCTCGACATCAATCTTCTTTATTACGACCTCAGCGTCCAGAAACGCGACGAGACCGACGATCAGATCACCGTCGATGCCGCCAACAAGACAAAAGAGGTCGGCGTCGCAGTGAAATGCGCCACCATCACGCCGGACGAAGCTCGCGTGAAGGAATTCAACCTCAAGAAAATGTGGCGTTCGCCCAACGGAACGATCCGCAACATCATTGGTGGCGTGATCTTCCGTGAGCCAATCATTTGCAAGAACGTGCCGCGCCTGGTGCCGGGCTGGACACAACCGATCGTGATCGGCCGTCATGCCTATGGCGACCAGTACCGCGCGACCGACATCCGCGTGCCCGAAAAGGCCAAGCTGACGCTGAGTTACGTTACCCCTGACGGCAAGAAGGTTGAACACGAGGTGTTCGAATTCCCCGGCTCAGGCGTGGCGCTGGCGATGTACAACATCGACGACTCGATCCGCGATTTCGCGCGCGCCTCGTTTAATTACGGCCTGTCCCGTGGCTATCCGGTTTACCTGTCGACCAAGAACACGATCCTCAAGGTGTACGACGGCCGCTTCAAGGACATCTTCCAGGAGATCTTCGACAAGGAATTCAAGGCCGAGTTCGACAAGAAGAAAATCACCTACGAGCACCGTTTGATCGACGACATGGTCGCCGCCGCGCTCAAATGGTCGGGCGGCTATGTCTGGGCCTGCAAGAACTACGATGGCGACGTGCAGTCTGACATCGTGGCGCAGGGTTTCGGTTCGCTCGGCCTGATGACATCGGTTTTGATGACCCCGGACGGCAAAATCGTCGAGTCGGAAGCCGCCCATGGCACCGTCACGCGCCATTTCCGCGAACATCAGAAGGGTCGCGAAACTTCGACCAATTCTATTGCGTCGATCTTTGCCTGGACCCGTGGCCTCGCCCACCGCGCCAAGCTCGACAAGAACGACGCGCTGGCGAAATTCTCAAAGACGCTGGAGAAGGTTTGCGTCGACACGGTCGAGGCAGGATTCATGACCAAGGATCTCGCGCTTTTGGTCGGCGCCGACCAGAAGTGGCTGTCAACCACCAGCTTCCTCGACAAGGTTGACGCGAACCTGAAGAAAGCGATGGCATAGCCGGCGCGGGCAAGCAAGGCTCCCCGCGCTTCAGTCGCCTCGCCTCCTCGACTGCGGCGAGAGATCGCCGAACTCTTCCGTCACGATATCGCCCTTCCGCGACATAAGCTCGCGGCCTACGCGCTTGGTGGCGACATCCTTAATACGCGCGGCAATACGCGGATTACGTCGCATCAGGGCGTGCAGATCCTGCGCGTCCAGCACCAGCAGATTGGTGCGCATGACGGCGGTGGCGGTGCCGGTGCGCCGCGCGCGGCGCAGCACCGCAACCTCGCCGAAGAATTGACCGCTGCCCACGCGAAGCACCTCTTCCTTGCCTTTGATCACGATTTCGACCTCACCCTGCGCGATGAAATACATCGAATGCGCCGGTTCGCCGGCCCTTGCTATGACATCACCCGCTTGCGCCATCTGTGCCTGCAACAGATCCGTGACGTCAGAAATTTCCTCGGCGTCGAGCTCGGTAAACAGCGGCACGCGCGCCACCATCCCCCAGGTCACGATGAACTCGCGCCGGTGAATTTGGGCAGCAAAGGCGGTAGCGACAATGCCAACCGGCAACGCGATCATGATCATCCCAAGAAAGACACTGATGATTGCGATGAACTTGCCGAGCACAGTGACCGGTACGACATCGCCATAGCCGATAGTGCTCAGTGTCACGATCGCCCACCATATCGCATCGGGGATGGTGCCGAGCTTGTCCGGTTGCACATGCCGCTCGGCCAGGTACATCAGCGTGGCGGCGACCAGTGATGTGCCGAGTAAAATGGAAAAAGAACCGAACAGCGCGCGGCGCTCGCGATACAGCACATCAAGCAGCGAGCGCATCGCCGGCGAATACCGCGCGAATTTGAGAAAGCGCACCACGCGGAACACCAGTACAACACGCAGTTCGCCGGGAACCAGCATAGCGAACCAGAACGGCAACACGGCGATGAGATCGATGATGCCGGCCGGGCTGAGCGCATATTTCAGGCGAGCATGCGAGGATTGCAGATGCTGATGCGGGCCGTGCTCGACCGCCGACCACAGCCGCAGGCCGTATTCGACTGTGAACACCACGAGCGAGACGTATTCGATGAGCGTGAAAAGATGACCGTACTTCGCCTCAACGGCCGGTACCGATTCCAACGCTACCGCGATCAGATTGACGATGATGAGCGCAACCAGGAGCCGGGTGACCCACGCGCTCAGATAGTCGCCAACCGGGCCCCGTTCGAGCACCTGGTAGACGCGACGGCGCAGGTCTTTGACGCGATAGCGTGCCATGCCGCAGTACTCCTCGCGTGTCAGCCGCCGAGCGCTGCCTCGATCGCCTTGAGTGCGTCTTCTGCCTTGGAGCCATCGGGTCCGCCGGCCTGCGCCATGTCGGGGCGGCCGCCGCCGCCTTTTCCGCCAAGGGCTTCGGCGCCTTTCTTCACGAGATCCACCGCGTTGAAGCGCTTGGTCAGATCGTCAGTGACTCCGACAACGATGCCCGCCTTGCCGTCCTCGGCCGTTGCGACAATGGCAACGACACCGGAGCCGACCTGACGTTTGCCCTCGTCGGCAAGACTGCGCAGGTCCTTCAGATCGATGCCGGAAACGGACCGCGCGAGGAGCTTGACCCCGTTGACCTGGCGCACGTCGCCGGCTTCCCCGGCAGTCCGCGCGCCCGTACCTCCACCCATCGCCAGCTTCTTTTTGGCGTCCGAAAGATCGCGCTCGAGCTTCTTGCGTTCGTCCAGGAGCGCAACGACGCGTCCAGGCATCTCTTCAAGTGGAACTTTAAGTTCTGCTGCTGCCGCTTTAACGACTTGAAGCTGTTTGTTAGCGGCCTTGCGGGCGGCTTTTCCGGTCAAGGCCTCGATCCGGCGGACACCCGCCGCTACGCCCGATTCGCCCACCAGCGAAATTACCCCAATGTCGCCTGTCCGGCGCACATGGGTCCCGCCGCAGAGCTCCACGGACCATCCCATCGTGTTGCCCGAGCCGCGCCCCATGGAGACGACGCGCACCTCGTCACCGTATTTTTCGCCGAACAATGCGCGGGCACCGGAAGCGATCGCATCGTCGACCGCCATGAGCCGGGTGGTGACCGGCGCGTTCTGAAGGACAATGTCGTTGGCGATGTCTTCGACCCGCTCGATCTCCTCGGCCGTCATGGGCTTGGGGTGCGAGAAGTCAAATCGCAGCCGCTCGGGCGCGACCAGCGAGCCCTTCTGTGCAACGTGATCGCCCAGCACTTGCCGAAGCGCCTCGTGCAGCAGATGAGTGGCCGAATGGTTCTGGCGGATAGCACCGCGGCGTGTGTGTTCCACATCAAGTAGCAGCGGATCGCCGATTTTGACGGTACCCTGTTCCACCTTGACGAGATGCGCGAACAGATCGCCGGCCTTTTTCTGCGTATCGCTGACCGTCAGTCGCACGCCCTCGCGACGCATCTCGCCGGTGTCTCCGACCTGTCCGCCGCTCTCGGCATAAAACGGGGTCTGATTCATGATCACCACGCCGCTTTCGCCTTTTTTCAGTTCGGAAACGTCCTTGCCGTCCTTCACGAGAGCCGCAACCACCCCTTCGGCGCTTTCCGTTTCGTAACCGAGGAATTCCGTCGCGCCGACTTTCTCGCGCAGCGAAAACCAGACTGTCTCCTGCGCGGCATCGCCCGAGCCCGCCCAGGAGGCGCGCGCCTTTTCGCGCTGGCGCTCCATGGCGTCTTCGAAACTGGCGAGATCAACACTGATGCCACGTGTGCGCAGCGCGTCCTGCGTAAGATCCAGAGGAAAGCCGTAAGTGTCGTAAAGCGTAAAGGCGGTTTCGCCGTCGAACATCGCGCCTTTCTTGAGGCTTTTGCTCTTTTCATCGAGGATGGCGAGCCCGCGCTCCAGTGTCCGGCGAAAGCGCGTTTCCTCGAGTTTGAGCGTTTCGGTGATGAGCGCCTCGGCACGCAAAAGTTCGGGGTAGGCCTGGCCCATTTCGCGGGTGAGCGCCGGCACGAGGCGCCACATCAGTGGATCTTTCGCGCCCAGCAATTCAGCGTGGCGCATGGCTCTGCGCATGATGCGGCGGAGCACGTAGCCGCGGCCTTCATTCGATGGCAGAACGCCATCGGCAATCAGAAATGCGGACGCGCGGAGATGGTCGGCGATCACGCGATGCGAGGCCTTTTGTGGCCCCTCGGCATCGACGCCGGTCAAATCCGCGATGACGCGGATGAGCGTGGCGAAAAGATCGATCGCGTAATTGTCGTGGGTGCCCTGCAATACCGCGGCGATGCGCTCGAGCCCCATGCCGGTGTCAATCGACGGCCGTGGCAGATCGACCCGCTTTCCTCCCTCGAGCTGCTCGTATTGCATGAACACGAGGTTCCAGATCTCGACGAAACGATCGCCCTCGGCGTCAGCCGAACCGGGCGGCCCGCCGGGAATGTGCGAGCCGTGGTCGTAGAAGATTTCCGAGCACGGGCCGCATGGGCCGGTGTCGCCCATGGCCCAGAAATTGTCCGACCCGGCAATCCGCAGGATCTTGCTGTCGGGGAGCCCGGCTATCTTTTTCCAAAGCTTGAACGCGTCGTCATCGTCGACATAGACGGTGATCAAAAGCTTGTCCCTGGGGAGCGCGTATTCCTTGGTGACCAGCGTCCAGGCCAGTTCAATCGCACGCTCCTTGAAGTAATCCCCGAAGGAGAAATTGCCGAGCATCTCGAAGAAGGTGTGGTGACGCGTGGTGTAGCCGACATTATCGAGGTCGTTGTGTTTGCCGCCGGCGCGCACGCATTTTTGCGCGGTCACGGCGCGAGAATAGGGCCGCTTCTCCAGGCCGGTGAACACGTTCTTGAACTGCACCATGCCGGCATTAGTGAACATCAAAGTGGGGTCGTTGCGCGGAACCAGCGGCGAGGACGCCACAACCTGGTGGTCGTTGCGGGCGAAGAAATCGAGGAAGCCTTTGCGGATATCGTTGACGCCGCTCATCTTGAAATGCCGTTCGATCCCCTGCCCGACGGGGTCTAAATCCCCATTTTGGCTTGATGTTTTCAAGTCAGCTTTTAGCGGCGGGGGTCGCGTAAGTCTAGGAAGGCCGCGTCCGACAGATCGTCGCCGGAACGCCTTCGCCCCCGTCCTCGGTTGCGGCCGCTTTACGCAGCCGGGTGCCGACGGGGGCGAATGCCTGACGCATCACTGAGTGATACGCGTCACCTGATGGTGCAGCGGAGAACTTGGGCGCCGCCGCCTCGCCTTACTAACTTTCAAGCCACTACGGACTTTCTTGTCTTTGCGCTTTGAGCTCTTCACCTTTGATCCCTTTGATCCCTTCGATTCCTTGGCCCTCGCGGCCGCGGCCTTCGGTTCTTTGCTCTTGTTGTTGCTCTTGCTGTTGCTCTTGGCGTCCGCAGTTTCTATCGCTGTCTTGCTGGCGCTCTTGGCTTTGCCTTTCGCAGCTCCGGCCTTCCTTCGTTTAGCGGCCTTTGGCTCGGCGATCGGCTCGGCAAGGTCTTTGACTTCGACAGATTTGGTCGGCGTGGGCAGGACAGGTAGCGGTTCTGGCCGCTCCTGCGCCGGCTCTTCGCTCTTGAAGGCTACGCCTTCCTCGCAAAAACCGGCTCCGGACGGCAGCGTCGCAACAACGCCGTCCGGCAGCCCGTCATCCTTTCAAGCCTCCGCCGCGTCCTCGTCGTCATCCTTGTCTTCGCTTTCACCTGCCATGATTGCTTCCGCGATCAGGCCTGCATTCTGGCGCACGGCGGCTTCGATCTTGGCGGCAACGTCGGGGTTTTCCTTGAGAAACTGCTTGGCGTTCTCACGGCCCTGCCCGATGCGCTGGCTGTCATAGGAGAACCAGGCGCCGGACTTCTCGACGACATTGGCCTTGACGCCGAGGTCGATCAATTCGCCGGTCTTGGAGACGCCTTCGCCATACATGATGTCGAACTCGACCTGCTTGAACGGCGGCGCCAGCTTGTTCTTGACCACCTTCACGCGGGTCTGATTGCCGATCACCTCGTCGCGTTCCTTGATGGCGCCGATGCGGCGGATGTCGAGGCGCACCGAGGCATAGAACTTCAGCGCGTTTCCGCCCGAGGTGGTCTCCGGCGAGCCATACATAACGCCAATTTTCATGCGGATCTGGTTGATGAAAACCACCATCGTGCGCGAGCGCGAGATCGAGGCGGTGAGCTTGCGCAGCGCCTGGCTCATCAGCCGCGCCTGCGAACCCGGCTGCACATCGCCCATCTCGCCTTCGAGTTCGGAGCGCGGAACGAGCGCGGCCACCGAGTCGACCACCAGCACGTCGATCGCGCCGGAGCGGACCAACGTATCGGCGATTTCCAGCGCCTGCTCGCCGGCATCCGGCTGGGAGATCAGCAGCTCATCGACATTCACGCCAAGCTTGCGGGCATAAATTGGATCGAGCGCGTGTTCGGCATCGACAAAGGCACAGATGCCGCCCTTTTTCTGGGCTTCCGCGATGGTGTGCAGTGCCAGGGTGGTCTTGCCGGAGGATTCCGGCCCGTAGATCTCCACCACCCGGCCGCGTGGCAAACCACCGATACCGAGCGCGATATCGAGCCCAAGCGAGCCCGAGGAAATGGCTTCGATATCCATGGCTTTGTCGTTCTTGCCGAGCTTCATGACCGAGCCCTTGCCGAACTGGCGTTCGATCTGGCTCAGCGCAGCAGACAGGGCTTTCGACTTATCCATGGAAGATCCTTCAACGAGACGCAGTGCAGGCTGACTCATGATGTCGCGCTCCTTATGGCCGGGATTCGACCCCCCGACAACGCGCCCCCCCGCACCGTCGGAATCGACTGAAGGCAAACAATGTACACTATTTGTTCTCTGTTCGCAATATGTTCTGTCAGGTAATTTGATACCGGCAACACTCCTTGTCCGGACGCGACCGGCTGCCTCCGGGAAGGAGTGTTTGAGTTCTCGCCGGGGTATGCCCACTCTATCGCGCGGTTTGAGCGCGACTGAATTCATTTGGGAAGCAACCATGATCGGCAAGCGCGTACAGCTTCACGAGGAGACCTGGCAACAGCTTCGATTGCTCGGGTCCGAAAGCATGAAGTCATTCCAGGAGCTCGCTGATGAAGCGTTCAACGACCTCCTGAGAAAGCACGGCCGCCCGGGCAGTCTCAAGGAAGCGCTGCGCCGAAGTGCCGGCGAAAGCGCAACGATCATCCCGATCAAACGCAAGCCGCGGCCAACACGAACAAAAAGGTGATGCGGGTTCAGGTTTCCCGGCCCTGCGCCGGTCGCTGGTGCGGGCCGTGGCATCGTCGCGTCTTTGCCTGCGGCCGTTGCTGGTGCGCGCATTGCTGAGCACCGTGCCAACATAAATCGCCAGCCTTTCGCTGCGCGCACGGAAACCAAGCCCATCTCGCGCGTTGTCCGTGTAATCCGGGCGTTCGTCGGATTTGCCTTTTTGCGTCGCAATAGGCTATATAGTGCATTGCAGTACAGTGGCGTATGACCGCGGGGCCGGGGACGCGGTGAACGGAGCGTGTTATGCGCAAGGCCTTGGCACAGTTGAAGAAGTGCACCGCGATTCCGGCGGTGAGATATTCCCTGATCGCAGTCGCGGCGTTGCTGTGGATGGTCGGTTTTGCCGATCAACTGCCCGACGTCACGCAAACCGCGAAATATGTCGGCATCTCTCTGCTGATGGTGACAGTCGCAGCGATCGCCTGATCGCTCGCGGTCGGCTAGACGCCGAGATGTCGTTGCAAAACTTCTGGCCGCGCCCTGATCTCCTGCGCGGGGCCTTCGTGCACAATATGGCCGTTGTTGATGATATAGGCGCGATCGGCGAGCGCCAGGGTCGCTGCCAGATTCTGCTCCACAAGCACGATCGTCTGGCCCGCCGCCGCCAGTTTACGGCAGGCTTCGACCAGGTCGCGCACGATCACTGGCGCCAAGCCCTCGAAAGGCTCGTCTAAAAGAATAATCTTGGGATCGCGGATGAGCGCGCGAGCAATTGCGAGCATCTGCTGTTCACCGCCGGACAGGTCGGTGCCACGGCTGGCGCGGCGCGCTTCCAGCCGTGGAAACATTTCATAAATCCGTTGCAGTGGCCATTTGTTGCTCGCGGTCAGTCCGGCGAGCACGAGATTTTCCTCAACGTTCAAACTGCCGAAAATGCGGCGGTCCTCGTGCACCAGCTGCATTCCCGCTTGCGCGATCGCGTGACTCTTTTTACCGGCGACATCGACACTGTCGAACATCACCGAGCCGGAGCGTGGCTGCACAACGCCCATCAGGCTTTTCAAGGTCGTGCTTTTGCCGGCGCCGTTGCGGCCGAGCAGTGCCACCACTTCGTTGCGTTCCACGCGCAGCGAGACATCAAAGAGGATGTGGGAGTCCCCGTAATAACTGTTAAGTCCAGTGACTTCGAGGAGACTCATGCCGCCATTATCCCGCCCAGGTAAGCTTCTTGTACCGCCGCATTGCTCTTGATTTCTCCCGGCGTGCCCTCAACCAGCACGCGCCCTTCCTGCAGGACGGTCACGCGCCCGACCAGTTCGAACAATGAATCCATATCGTGGTCGATAATGATCATGGTGCGGCCGCGACCGATTGACTTCAGGAGCTTGACGGTTTCTACGCGTTCGCGCGGACTCATTCCGGCGAGCGGCTCGTCGAGCAGCAACAGGCTAGGACTTGTCGCGAGCGCAAGTCCAATCTCGAGCCGCCGCTTCTCGCCATAGGCAAGCTGCGAAACCGGCGTGTCGGGGCGCCCGGCGAGGTTCACCAGGTCGAGCGTGTGTTCCACCTGCTCTTTCAATCCCGCAATTGAGGATTGGTCGCGCAGCATGTCGATACGAAACTTGCCGCGCAATTCGGCCAATGTGGCAATCGTCAGGTTCTCTCGCACCGTCAGCCGCGTGAACAGTTGATTGACCTGGTAGCTTTTGGTCAGGCCCAGCTGACAAACATCCGTGACATCCATGCCAGTAATGTCACGGCTGTCAAACACGATAGTACCGGAGGTGGGCTGGATCTCGCAGGTGAGCATCTTGAAGAACGTCGTCTTGCCCGCCCCGTTTGGGCCGATCACACCGCGTAGCTCGCCATTGTAGACGGTGAAATCAATGTCGTTGTTGGCAACAAGGCCGCCGTAGCGCTTTGTCAGGCCGCTCGCCTGAAGAATGGGACCGGAATAACTGCCCACCGTGTGGTCTCGCGCCGGCATCAGAGTCGCCAACGGTTCGCGGGCGAGTAATGCCTGCGCTGCCTTTTGCTCGTCCTCTGCGGTCATACCGACAACTGGCACGTCCGTCTCCGGCGCTGCAGCGCGCGGCTTCCTGTCGAGTGCAAGCCTGTACAAATCCTTGATGCCGCCGATCAGGCCGCGCCGCAGAAAGCATACGAGCAGCACGAAGACGACCCCCAGAACAAGCTTCCAGGACGCGCCAAGGTTCAGCGTGGTTTGCAGGAAGTCCTGGAGGTAGAGCCACAGGACAGCTCCAAACAGCGGCCCGAACAGCGTACCGGCACCGCCGATTGCGGTCTGCATCACGAGCTGGCCGGAGGTGTCGAACATGAAGGCGTCCGGCGGCATGAATCCCTGCATCAACCCCAGTAGCCCGCCAGCAAATCCTGCATAGACGGCCGCGATGACGAAGGCGGTGAGTTTGTAGCCATGGATGTTATGGCCGACGGCGGCGGCGCGCAGCGGGTTGTCGCGAATGGCGCGCAGAATTGCGCCGACCGGCGAGCGCACGATACGCAACGCGATCACAATGCCGACGAAGTACCAGAATGAAAGGAAAGTGTAGACCAACCAGTCCGTGTTGAATTGAACTATCGTGAAACCAAGATGAATACTCGGTGTCGGCACCCCGGGCAGCCCGTTTTCACCGCCGGTCCACTCCGAAAGCGGATTGAATTCCACGAAGTAGAACACCTCCGCGATCGCCACCGTGATCATCGCGAAGTAGATTCCGGTGCGCCTGAGCGCGATGAGACCCACCAGATAACCAACGATGCCAGCGACGATGGTGCCGACGATCACCGCGACCATAACGAAAGGGAAATTCAATATTGTAAGCAGATAGGCTGCGACCATGCCGCCGGTGCCGAAGAAGGCGGATTGACCGAATGACAGCAGGCCGGTGAAGCCGAACAGAATGTCGAAGCCGATGCCGAAGATGCCCCAGACCAGAATGCGATTGATCGTCGTCGGCGTGAATCCAAGGTGAGGCAGGACGAATGGGACCACGATCAGCCCCACAGCCGTGAGCACCTCAACGAGAAAGGGACGCGGCCTGAGCATCACACGGCCCGCGACTATTCGCGGCCGATCGTGCCGAGCAACCCGTAGGGGCGCAGCACGAGCACCAACGTCATCGCGACGAACAGCATGACGTAGGAATAGCCTGGGTTGAACATCGAGGTGATGCTGATGATTTCTCCGGCGATGAGACCGCCGAGAATAGCGCCTGGAAAAGAGCCGACGCCGCCGATCACAACAACGACGAAGGTCTGTACCAGGATGGCCTCGCCGACGTCGGGCGCAATCGAGACCACCGGTGCATTGACGATGCCGGCAAACCCCGCCGCCATAGCGCCGATTCCAAACACCAGCATGAAGACTTTGTAGACGTCGATGCCGAGCGAATCGACCATCACGGAATCCTCGATACCGGCGCGCACGATCATGCCGATGCGGGTGCGATAGAGCACGACGTAAAGCACGAACAACGCGACCGCGACGATGCCGAGCAAGGCGAGGCGATAAGTCGGATAGAACATGAAGCCGAGCGGTGTGATGCCGACCAGCGCCGAGGGCGGCGGCACCGCTTTCGACAGACTGCCGAAAAAGAAGCGCACTGCTTCCACAAAAACGATGCCCAGCCCGAAGGTCACCAGCAGCTGGTCTTCATGCGGACGGCTATAGAAGGAGCGGATGATGACCCGCTCCACGATCACGCCAACGAGCATCACGAATAGCGAGCCGGCGATGACCGCAACAATGAACGACTCTGTGTAGCTATAGGCGAGCCAGCCGGCGTAGCCGCCGAGCATGAACATCGCGCCATGTGCCAGATTCAGCACGCCAAGCGTGCCGTAAATGATCGTCAGCCCCGACGAGATCAGCGCGAGCAAAGCGCCAAGCACCAGCCCATTGAAGCATTGCGATATGAAATTGGCCCAGTTGATCATTGCTTAAAGTCGCCCCAACCGGTCGCCGCCCACGGCCCGGGTGAATTGGGTTCGCGCCGCAGGCAATGCTTCGCCCGCGGCGCGAATGCGTCAGATCAACTCAGGTGTAGTCGCCAAGGTTGCATCCGAAGGCGTCCGGCTTCTGCATCAGCGGTGCGCCGTCGACCACCTCGAGAATCTCCCAGTAGTCCTCCTTGTTCTTCATCGCCTTGGGCTCTTTGCCTTTGACGATGATCACGGGGCGAACGAGCTGGTGGTCTTCCTTGCGGAAATAGACCTGGCCAACCGTCGAGTCGAACCTCTCGCCCGTCTCGTACTGCTTGATGATGTCCGGCGGATAGAACGAGCCTGCCTCCGACACCATGCGCGCCCAGATGGCAAATGACATGTAGGCGTTGTTGGCGCCCCACTCCGGCTTGTAGCCGTACTTCTTGTCGAAGGCTTCGACGAACATCCTGGCGAGCGGATACTTGTCTTCGAGCGTCCACCAGAAGTCGGTCGCGGCGTAGACGTTGGCGGTGAGCTCGGGACCCGTTTCCTTGGCAAGGAACGGGATCTGGTACGGGATCACCATCTGCATCTTCGGGGTCACGCCGAACTGCTTGCACTGCTGCACTGACAGCACCGCATCGCGGCCCCAGTTGACGTTGATGATGACGTCGGCGCCGGAGTTGGCGATGTTGGTGATGTACTGGCTGAAGTCCTGCGTGCCGAGCGGCGAAATCTGGTTGGTCACCTGCGTCCAGCCGCCGTTCTTGGTCAGATACTCGTTGACCGACTTGGTCACGGTGTGGCCGTAGGTGTAGTCCGGCGTCATGAACGCCGCCTTCTTGTTCTTGCCGTAAGCCTTCACCAGCACCGGGCCGATCGCGTTGGCCGCGGTTTCGCCGTAGAAGTTCTGGCGGAAGCCGTAGCGGACGCAGTCCTTGCCTGTCGTGTCGTTCGAGCCGGAGATGCCGGTGACATAGAGCACCTTCTCGCGCTGCGCGAATTTGTTGAGTGCGACGGCAACCGCGCTCGAGGTCGAGCCGGTCATCAGAATGATCTTGTTCTGGTTGATAAAGGTCTGGATCTCCTGCACCGCCTGGTTTGGTTTGGCGGCACTGTCGGCGGCAACAAGGTTCACTTTCTTGCCGAGCAGACCCTTGGTGACCTTGGGCGCGATCTTCTTGAGCAACGCATCGCCACTATTGATGTGCTCGACCGCGAGTTGCCAACCCTTGAGCTCATCTTCGCCCTGCACGGCGTAGGTGCCGGTGCGCGGTACGGCGGCACCGACATTGACTGTGTCGCCGTTCGAGCCATCCGGCCAGGTGCCGAGCGGCGCCTTTTCGTCGACGCCGACAGCGAAGGCCGGCAGTGTAAAGGCCTGCGGCAACAAAGCGCCGCCCGCGAGGCCGGCACTGGCTTGCAACAGCATGCGACGCGAGAGCGCGCCGCTTTTTTGAATGCGTGACATTTTATTTCCTCCCATTGATTGAAAACTTCGACCCGCTCCGAAATTCGTGCGGCCGTTTCTTTTTTGACTCCACCGTCCGTGTTGCGATCTCAAAAAACCGAATGAGATTCACAACGCGTCATGTGACCATTGCCATCTGCAATCGCCACTTCGTCAATGCCACTTTCGTCTGTGTGAATACGCTGAATTAATTTTTTAAATCGAACAATTGCTGTCCTAAATTGTTGAAACGATTGCCGACGGCAATCGTGTTCAGCGGACGCGATGCAAGGAACCGTTTGTTATTCGCTATTTTCGCACGCCTTTACCCCGGGAGGCGCCGATACTAGGCTGTTGCTGAAAGATCCCTAATCAAACATCGGAGCTGGCCATGCTTGAAAAGCTCGAATTTATGATCGCGTTATCACGCGAACGGCATTTCGGCCGGGCCGCAGAGAGCTGCGGTGTGGCACAACCGACGCTGTCGCTCGGTATCCAAAGTCTTGAACAGATGCTCAATACGCCCCTGGTGAAGCGCGCGTCGCGCTTTCAGGGCTTCACGCCGGAAGGCGAACGACTCCTGGTGTGGGCGCATCGATTGGTCGGCGATGCGCGCGCGATGCGGCAGGATCTGCTCGGACTCAAGACCGGCGTGGATTCGCATTTGCGCATTGCCGCGATTCCCTCAGCGATGCCGCTCGTCGCCAAGCTTACGGTTCCATTGCACAAGCGTTATCCAAATGTGCGTTTCACGGTGCTCGGGCGCACCTCGACGGCGCTTCTGAACATGCTGCGGCAACGTGAGATCGACGCTGGCGTCACATATTTGAGCAATGAACCTATCGGCGATGTGAGCGCCGTGCCGATTTACCGCGAGGAATACCTGTTGCTCACCACATCGGAGGGCCCCCTTGGCCACGCTGATCGCGTCACATGGTCGCAAGCGGGCGGAGTTCCGCTATGCCTGCTCGCGCGCGACATGCAGAGCCGGCGGATTGTCGACAGCATCCTCCGCCGTATTGGAGTTGAGCCGACACCACTCATGGAAACAGACTCCTTGAATGCGCTCATGGCTCATGTCCGCCTCGGACAATGGGCCAGCATCGTGCCCAATACGGCCTTGGAATCCGTTGAATTGAACGATACTTGGCGCGCTGTTCCAATCGTCGAGCCGGAGGTGTTCCACACCATCGGCATTGTCGTCTCCGATCGGCATCCGCAGCAACCGGCGGTTACTTCCTTGATTGAGGAAGCCCGGACGCGCGCGCCGCACGGACTGCTGCCCGCCGCCTAGTTCAGCGCCCGCCTACACAGTTCACTTCCCTCCGGCACTTCATTGCCAATGGCAATGAAGTGATTGCGTTCGCCTGCTTGATGCAGCGGCCGCCACAATTTCTTCTTGGCCAGCGCAAGGTTTCAGCGCGCAAAAAAATTCAACGGAGGATTCGCAGCAATGGCATTTCTGTCATTCCTTGACCGTGCGCACACGGTCGCAAAACCTGGCTATAGCCGCTGGATGGTGCCGCCGGCAGCGCTGTGCGTTCACCTGTGCATCGGCCAGGCCTACGCTCTCAGCGTCTTCAATTTGCCGATGACAAAACTTATCGGCATCACGCAATCGGCGCCAGGCGACTGGAAGCTCACCGAGCTCGGGTGGATCTTCTCGATTGCGATGGTGTTCCTTGGCGGCTCAGCCGCGGTGTTCGGCCGCTGGGTTGAGGACGGCGGGCCGCGCCGCGCGATGTTCACTGCTGCTCTCTGCTGGGCCGGCGGATTCTTTCTTTCCGCGATCGGCGTCTACACCCACACGCTGTGGCTTATCTACATCGGTTACGGTGTACTCGGCGGCTGCGGCCTAGGCATCGGCTACATTTCGCCGGTGTCGACGTTGATCAAATGGTTCCCGGATCGGCCAGGCATGGCAACCGGCATGGCGATCATGGGCTTTGGCGGCGGTGCCTTCATCGCCTCGCCGCTATCGGTCTGGTTGCTCAGCAAGTTCACCACTGCGACCCACGTCGGTGTTGCAGAGACATTCATCGTGATGGGCTGCATCTATTTCTTTTTCATGATCGTCGGCTCGATCATCGTGCGTGTGCCGACACCGGGCTGGAAACCGGAAGGCTATGTCGCACCGGCGACCGCGGCGAAACTGATCACCAAGAACGACGTCTTCGTCTACGACGCACTGAAGACGCCGCAGTTCTGGCTGATCTGGTGGGTGCTCTGCCTCAACGTGACCGCCGGCATCGGCGTGCTTGGCCAGGCCTCGGCGATGAGTCAGGAGATGTTTCCGGGACACATCACGCCAGTCGCGGCGGCAGGCTTCGTCGGCCTGATGAGCCTGTTCAACATGGGTGGCCGCTTTTTCTGGGCTTCCACGTCGGACTATATCGGGCGCAGGAACACTTACTTCGTGTTCATGGTGCTCGGTTTCTGCCTGTACTGCACCGTGCCCTACACCGGGTCGATCGGCAGCGTCATCGGGTTCGTTTGCTGCTTCCTCGTCATCATCAGCATGTATGGCGGCGGCTTCTCGACCGTGCCGGCTTATCTAAAAGACATGTTCGGCACGCGTTACGTCGGCGCAATTCACGGCATGTTGCTGACCGCATGGTCGGCGGCGGGCATCTTCGGTCCGGTGCTGGTGAACTACATCCGCGAGTACAACGTCACTCACGGCGTGCCGAAAGCCCAGGCCTACAACACCACTATGTACATCATGGCGGGCCTGCTGGTGATCGGATTCATCTGCAACTTCCTGGTCAAGGCCGTGGACGCCCGCTTCCACATGAAGGCGAGCGACGCCCGCGCCAACGAGCCGGGAGTCGCGCCAGCCGGTGCACGGGCCTAGGGAGGAACGCACATGGCAAACGCAAATCAGCAAGGCACCACGGGCTTGCAGCTAGCACTGGCGTGGGGCTTCGTCGGCATCCCGCTCACGCTCGGCGTGTTGCAGACATTGATCAACGCAATGAAGCTTTTCCAGTAAGTCGTTGTCACTGGAAAACACTGCGGCGGCTTGAAAAGGCCGCCGCTTCTTTTTTGCGCCCGCAACTCTCACGCGGTGCGCATCAGCCCAGGTTCAATTCCTTGAAGAAGTCATTGCCCTTGTCATCGATAACGATGAAGGCGGGGAAATTCTCTACCTCGATCTTCCAGATCGCTTCCATGCCGAGCTCGGGATATTCGTGCACCTCGACTTTCTTGATGCAGTGCTCGGCGAGGTTCGCCGCGCTGCCGCCGATCGAGGCCAGATAAAATCCACCATGCTTTTTGCATGCGTCGCGCACCTGCGCGGAACGGTTGCCCTTGGCCAGCGAGATCATCGATGCGCCCGCGGCCTGGAACTGGTCGATGTAACTATCCATCCGCCCGGCTGTGGTCGGGCCGAACGACCCGGACGCGTAGCCCGCGGGCGTCTTTGCCGGTCCTGCGTAGTAGATCGGATGGTTTTTGAAATAGTCGGGCAGCCCCTTCCCGCTTTCGAGCCGCTCGCGCAATTTCGCGTGCGCAAGATCGCGCGCGACGATCATGGGGCCGGTGAGCGAGAGCCGCGTCTTCACCGGATACCTGGAAAGCTGCGCCAGAATCTCCTTCATTGGACGGCGCAGATCCACCTTCACCACCTGCCCGCCCAGTTTCTCCTGATCGATCTCCGGCAGATATTGCGCCGGATGATGCTCAAGCTCTTCGAGGAACACGCCATCGCGGGTTATCTTGCCAAGCGCCTGCCGGTCGGCGGCGCAGGAGACACCCAGCCCGATCGGCAGCGACGCGCCATGGCGCGGGAGGCGGATCACACGCACGTCGTGGCAGAAATATTTGCCGCCGAATTGCGCGCCGACTCCGGTCGACTGCGTCATCGCCAGCACTTCCTTCTCCATTTCGAGATCGCGGAAGGCATGGCCGTCTTCGCTGCCCTTGGTCGGCAATTCGTCAAGATACTTTGTCGAGGCTAGCTTCACTGTTTTCATCGTCAGCTCGGCGCTCGTGCCGCCAATGACAATCGCCAGGTGATAAGGCGGGCACGCTGCGGTGCCGAGCGTGAGCACCTTTTCCTTCAGAAACGCCAGCATGCGGTCGTGCGTCAAAATCGACGGCGTCGCCTGGAACAGGAACGCCTTGTTGGCCGAGCCGCCACCTTTCGCGATGAACAGAAGTTTGTAGGCGTCCTCGCCCTCGGCGTAGATCTCGACCTGCGCCGGCATGTTCGACTTGGTGTTCTTCTCTTCGAACATGGATATCGGCGCCAGCTGCGAATAGCGCAAATTGCGTTTGAGATACGCATCGCGCGCGCCCTCTGCGAGGGCGGCCTCGTCGGAGCCGTCGGTGAACACCATGCGGCCCTTCTTGCCCATGATGATGGCGGTGCCCGTGTCCTGGCACATCGGCAGCACGCCGCCGGCCGCTATGTTCGCGTTCTTGAGGAAATCGTAGGCGACGAACTTGTCGTTCTCGGAAGCCTCGGGGTCATCGAGGATCTTGCGGAGTTGCTTCAGGTGCGCCGGGCGCAGCAGGTGATTGATGTCGGTGAACGCCGCCTCGCTGAGCGCGCGCAGCGCCTCGTGGCTGATCACCAGCATGTCCTTGCCCATCATCTTCTCGACCTTGACGCCGCCGATCTCCAGCTTGCGATAGGGCGTCTTGTCCGGACCCAGTGGAAATAGCGGCGTATGGTGATACGGCGGTGTGGCGGGAGGCGTGACGGGGGCGTTCATGGGTGTGGAACTCGTTTTCGTGCAAGAGAGAATTACCAGAAGAATCTATGTAGAGCGATAGCGGCACCTGCAATGGCGCTTTTGGCTATTTTGCGCCAAGCTATCGCCAATAATGAGACGCACGCAAAACAAGACGCCGCTTTCCGGGAGAACACCTATGTCGATCAAGCTCGCCTCGTCGCTCGGGTTCTGCGCTCTGCTCGCGGTCGCGTTGGCGCAAACCGGCGCGGCGCGGGCGCAATACACCGCCAAGGAATGGCCTGAAGGCGCGATGAAGCAGCGCTTCACGGATACCTGCGGCGCGTGCCACGACATCAACCGCGTCCGTGTCGGCTACACGCCGGAAGGATGGCTCACGGTCGCGCGCATGATGCAGAACTTCGATGCGCCTATCCCCGCCGAGGAATGGCCGGCGATGACCGAATACCTGATGAAAAATTTCCCCGAGCGGCAGCGACCGTCCGCGGTGATCGTGTCCGGCCCGATCAAGGCGCGTATCGATTTGTGGGACGTGCCGACGCAGGGCTCGCGGCCGCACGATCCGCGCGTGGCGAAGGACGGCGCAATCTGGTGGACCGGCCAGCTCGCCAACAAGCTCGGCCGCATCGATCCGAAGACCGGCGCGATCCGCGAATACACTTTGAAGTCACCGCATACCGGCCCGCACGGGCTCGCCGAGGACAAGGACGGGAACATCTGGTTCACCGGCAACAATCTCGGCCTGATCGGCAAGCTCGATCCCAGGACCGGACTCACCACCGAATATCCGCTGCCCGACAAGGCGGCAAAGGACCCACACACCATTAACATCGCACCCGATGGCATGGTGTGGTTCACCGTGCAGGGCGCCAACATGATCGGCCGGCTCGACCCGAAGAGCGGCGACATCAAGCTGGTCACGTCGCCGACCGAGAAGTCGCGGCCCTACGGACTGATGATTAATTCAAAGGGCGTGCCCTATGTTGTCGAATTCGGCGCGCCGAAGATCGCCAGCATCAATCCGGAGACCATGGCGATCAAGGAGTATCCGCTGCCAAACGCCGGCGCACGGCCGCGCCGGCTGGCGTTCTCCGATGACGACACCATCTGGTACACCGATTACCCGCGCGGCATGCTGGGACGTCTCGATCTGAAGACGGGGACTGTAAAGGAGTGGGAATCGCCCAGTGGACCGAAGTCGGAGCCCTACGGCATCGTCTTCACCAAGGGTGCGCTCTGGTACAACGAGTCTGGTGCCAAGCCGAACACTATCGTGCGCTTCGATCCGGCAAGCGAAAAATTCCAGAGCTGGGCAATCCCCGGCGGCGGCGACATCGTGCGCAACATGGATGTAACGCCGGATGGCAATCCGGTCACCGCCAACAGCCTGACCAACCAGGTCGGGCTGGTGACGGTGGAGGCCAGCAAATAAGACACATACTCTGTGTCATGCGCGGGCTTGACCCGCGCATCCATAATGAGGTGCACGGAAAAATTTCTACGATAGTTTTACGGACGTGCATCATGGATTGCCGGTCAAGCCCGACAATGACGGAAGATAGGCCTACACCGGCCTCACCCTGCCCTTCTCGCCTAACCCGCACTCGAGCGTCGCGCGATCCCATTTCGCCAGATGAGCCGCCGCGACGTAGGTGCTCTGCAAGAACTCCATCAACGCCGCAGCCGGATCGCGCGCCGTGCGGACGGCGTCGTAGGGCAGCAGAAACTCGCCCAGCTCCTTGCTGAAGGACGCGTCCTTCGGCTTAACGATCGCGGCGCCGAAGCCGTCAGGCACCGGATAGGCGTACGAGTAGAACGCGGCATAGTTGATTGGGCCGCCGCCGCCCGGCCAGAAACCGGCGCTCGACACCTCGTGCGAATAGGCCTCCTGCGCGACAGAATTCGGCAAATGCGGCACGCCGCCGGGATGGCGCGGCGCCAGGCGGCCGGAAAATCGCGTCACCGCCAGATCGAAGCTGCCCCAGAAGAAATGCACGGGGCTGGTCTTGCCGAGAAATCCGGTGCGGAAATGAGCGAAGACTTCGCTCGCGGAGAGCAGCACGCGCCAGAAACGGTTGGCATAGTCGGCGTCATAGGCTGCGTGCAGCATGTCCTGATCAAAAGGAATGCAATCGGCGATCTCATTCGGCATGGTCGATATGCGAACATCGACGCCCAGTTCGCGCAGCGAGATCATCATGTCTTCGTAGAACTCCGCCACGCTCGTCGGCTTGAGCATGATCTGACGGAAATGCCCTTCGCTCGTACGCAGCCACAGCACGTGATCGATGAAGTCGAAATCAATCTGGAAACTTCCGCCGTGCCACGGGATCGGCGATGTGGTGAGGCCGCGCGTGGTGACGTAGAGCGCGACATGCCATGAGTGATTGAGCCATGGCGTCAGCGCCAGCCGAACCTTGCCGACCACCTGCGTCCACAGATGCAGTGTTTCACGCGTGTCCTTCCACGCCGCATAAGTCAGTTCGGGCCAGCGCTTCGCAACCGGTGATGATGTCATGACGGCTCGTTACTCCATTTCGCCGTGCCAGCCTCGACTTCCCTATACTATCCTTTCCTCAAGGGGATACACGCCAATGACCACAATGTCGGTTCAACTTCGCAGTATCCCGGATACGCAAGCCGCGATTGGCTGGGCGGACGGGCACACCATCGTTGTCGACCGCCCCGACGGCAAAGCCGGCGGCATGGGTCTGGGTTTCAACGGAGGACAATTGCTCGGCCTGGCAATCGGCGGCTGCTTTTGTAACGATCTGCACTACGTTGCTCACGACATGGGCATCCGTCTCGCGTCAATCGCGGTGGACGTTACGGTCGCCTTTGAGGGAAATCCGCTCATCGCCAAAAGCGCGACCCTGCGCGTTGCAGTGAACGCCACCGACAAAGGCGCGGATGTCAGCGGCGTCATCCGCCGTGCTCAGGAAGTCTCCGCTGTCAGCAATTCGATCAAACGCGGTATTGCGGTCCAATTCGTCGCCAACGATTGAATGGTTTGGCGTATAGTGTCCGTGGAGCCCAGGGGCATCTATGACCACCATCGCGACCACGGACACCGCGCCGCCGTTGCATCGCTGGCTGCGCGCGGGCCTTGTTCTTATTGCCGCACTTGAATTTCTGGACGCGCTGTCAGGCGTGGAAAATATCTTCACCGACTATCAGCACCCCACCGCGCTTCTGCGCTTTGCGCAAACGCTCACCAGCATCAAGCTCGCACTGGCGCCGCTGATCGCAGGCGCGGCCCTGATGTTTGCCGGAATGGGCAATCTTCGCCGCGCCATCCTGGCGCTGGCTTTGCTCGTACTTGTGGGCTGGTTGCTCGACGGTCTGCCGTCCATCGCGATTCACGGCCTCACCCTGGCCTTCAACTTCGGTGGCCTGGAGGAATTCTCACACTACTTCCTCTTTCCCGCCTCAGCGCTCGCGGGAGCGGCGCTCGCGCTCAAGGACCAGCGCCTTGGACTCGCCGGCCTGCTCGTCAGTGTGCCGACGCTGCTCAACTGGGCCGGTGTCGTTGCGTTCACCGTTGCAATCATGATGTACGGTTTTTGAGCTTTCGCCCGCCTGGAAACAGAGAGGCCGCCAACCCCGGGCGGCCTCAGTTATGCCCCAGCGACCGTTCGGAGCTGGTAGATTTGTCGTTGATCCGACGCGCACAACGTTGTCAGTCAGCTTGCCACGAGAGCCACTGAGAACGCCGTTCTCGCCGTCACCGTCGGTCCGTCCCCAAACTCGGATTCAGGGATACGCCCGTGCAGGTGTCGCGCAACAGCTTTGTCGCTCTGCGCGCTTGAATCTTCGCGACCGTGACCTAGAAAACACAGGTTCCAGACCATCCCCGGTATTATCGGACCGATCATCTGAAGCCCGGCATCTAATTACCCTGGCCGCTTTGGAACTTCGCTACAATTTGAAATTAAAAACATTTTATGTGCTTACGCTATTTTTTTTATACCTACGTTATAGACGGGTCTGGTGACTCATTTGGAAAGAACGTTCGGCGACATGTCAGCGCGAGGGGAAACCCATGCGAGATCTAATGTTCATGCTGGCACCGGTGGCGCTCATCATCTACTTCGTTGTCTACCCGGACCAATTCAGCGCGCTTCTCTCCTGGGCCGGCCAATACGTTCATTAGAAATCTGGACCTGCCGATAGCCCTGGGTCGCGACCGGAAGCAAACGGGCGATTGACGAGCGGCGTTCCATCTGTCATCCGCAACGCCTCCTCTGGTCATTCCTTCAGTTCTTGCCTCCAGTTTTTGCAATGCCCCCAAGATCGTTCCGTATTGGCCGTTCAATCACCGGCCTTGGCCTGTTTGCCACCAGGCCGATCAAGAAGCGTGCAAAAATCGCCGAATATAGAGGTCCGCGCGTCGACGCCGAAGAAGCCGGCCGCCTCGAGCGGCGCGGCAACCGCTATCTCTATGAAATCAACAAGCAGATCACCATCGATGGCTCGCCGCGCAACAATATCGCGCGCTATGCCAACCATTCCTGCAATCCGAATGCAGAAACCTACACCTATGGCGGCCGGGTATTCATCCGCGCGCTGCGCAATATCAAGCCGGACGAGGAAATCACCTACGATTACGGCAATGACTATCTCAAATACGTCATTGGCCGGTCACACTGCCAATGCCGCCGCTGCCGCCGGCGCCGGGCGCGCAAACAGCGGGAGGCGCGCGCACTGAAGAAAAGGCGGGCCGCCCGGCTTGCACGCATGCGGCGGCGCTAGCGAAAGCGCAAGCCCGCCATTCCTTTCTGCCCCTGCCCGCCCCCTTTCGACCGTGTTAGCAAGTGCCGCAATTCCGCCGGGGCTTCCCTTGACCTCCGACAGCCTTGACCAGCGAGCGAGCTTGCGCGCCGACCGGATCCCGCTTGGCATCTTGTTCATGCTCGGCGCGACCGTCCTGTTCGCGGTCTCCAGCGCGCTATCGAAATGGCAGGTTGCCGAATATTCCTTCGTCGAGGTCCTGTTCTTTCGCGCCATCGCATCGCTGGTCACCTGCGCTGTACTGATCTTGCCGCGCACCGGCCTCATGGTTTTACGCACGCGTCGGCTGCGCGACCATTTCGGACGCAGTATGACGCAGGCCACCGCACAGAGCCTGATCATCGTCGCGTTCGGATTGATGCCACTGGCCGGCGCTGTCGCCATCAATTTTTCCTCGCCACTCTTCGCGACATTGTTTGCCGCTCTGTGGCTGGGCGAAAAGGTCGGGCTGGCTCGCGCCGGCGCTCTTGCCACGGGATTTATCGGCGTGTTGCTGGTGGCCGCACCGGGCGCCGACAGTTTCCGGCTCGGTGCGATGTACGCGTTGGCCAATGCTGTGCTGTTCGGCAGTGTCACGGCCGCCGTGCGCGGCATGACGACAACTGAATCGGCCGAAACGCTGACCATGTATCAGATGATCTTTCTGACACTCTTTTTTGGGCTGGCCTTGCCATTCTTTTTTGCCTGGCCGACGTCGACTGATGCGACCGCGATGCTCGGCAATGGCGTCATCAATGCGATCGGACAATATTGGTGGACGCGGGCATTGTCGCTGGCGCCGCCCTCCGCCGTCGGGCCGTTCTACTATTTCATGCTGGTCTGGTCGGCTGCGCTTGGCTTTATATTCTGGGGCGATGTGCCGACGCTTGCACTGCTTGCCGGCTCCGCGATTGTCGTCGGTTCCGGCCTGTTCCTGCTCTGGCACGAAACGTCCAAAAAGCCTGTCGCAGCCGATTAAATTCAAGGGAGCAAATTCGATGAGTCTGAATATCCGCCGCGTCATTACCGGGCATGACGATCAGGGCCGTGCCAAGGTCATGATCGACGAAACCGTCAAGAATGTAGCGACGCAACGGCCCGGCGCCCTCTATAGCGTGATCTGGTCGACTGAAGACTTCCCGGTCAACAACGATGACGACGCGGACCCTTCAGGCAAGAAAATCGGCACAACGGTTTCCAACGGGACGGTATTCCGCATTGTAAGTTTCGGCCCGGGCGTGGCGCCGCGCAATCACCGCACCGACTCGATCGACTATGCCGTTGTCATGTCGGGCGAGATCGACATGGAGCTCGACATCGGCAAAGTGCACCTAAAGGCTGGTGATGTGCTGGTCCAGCGCGGCACCATTCATAACTGGGTGAACACGGGCACCGCGCCTTGCATCATCGCGTTCACGCTCGTGTCGGCAAAGCCGGTGACCGCGGGAGGAAAGACCCTCGAAGCGCGCGGCTAGCGTGCCTGGTCGGAGGTCAAACGATGAAAACTGCATCGTCATGCGCGGGCTTGACCCGCGCATCCATGGTGAAGTGCAACGGATAGCATCGGTACTGCTGTTCTCTTGGGAACAGCGTCATGGATTGCCGGGTCAAGCCCGGCAATAACGACGAGAGGCTGTACGTCATTTCAAGACCGCTGGCCGTCCGGTCATGCAATTGTTTATCGGTCCAGTTCCGGATAATGCCGGAAAATTCCCATTTCGTTGAACGCAATCCGCCGCGGCGATGCGAGATAGGCCATGATGGCTGGCCGCGCCGCAACCTTGTCACGCACGGCGACAAGGCCCGGCACCTTCCGCTCAACGTCTTTCATCGCCCGAGGAAAGGCGTAGCGAAGGCCCTCGATCAACTGGAACATCGACAGATCGACATAAGTTGCCTTGCGGCCGGCCAAATATGGGCCCCCACTCTTCTTCAACACCGTTTCGAAGTACCCCAGATATTTGGGCGCACGCTCGTTGACAAAATTGTCGGAGTAGCGTTTCGCCTCCGGCTTTTGGTCTTCATAGTAAAGATCTGAGCCGACGGGATGATGGGTGTCATGGATCTCCTTGACGAAATCGGTGACCGTAAGCTGGAGCTGGTGCAACCAGAGACGACCCGCCTCCTCTCGCGGTCCGAGCTTCAGCCGCGGACCCAGATAAAATAATATATTTGCGACCTGCGCGATCACCAGTTTGCCGGCCTTCAGGAACGGCGGCGCGAAAGGGGGGTGTTTGTCGCGCGCGCCATTCATTATTGAGATCATGCGGTCCATGCCGCCAGACTTGCGCGCCACATCGTCATAGGCGGCGCCGGCATCTTCAAGCGCGAGCCGCACAAATTCGCCGCGTCCCTGGATTTCCGGCCAGTAAAACAGTTCATACCGCATGGGATCACCTCCACTGCCAGCACAAATGCGAAGGGCGCGAGCTTGGCTCGCGCCCCGGAGCGACTTCAAGGGGGTCCTTTTGACTGGCTAGTTCACTGCAAAGCAGTACAGCAGCCCATCGCCGCCGGTCGAACACAGATCGGCCTGCGAGCAGTCGCCATCAGGCCCGCGCGACGGGTGTGAGGAGTTCCACGATTTTGATGCGCCATCGTCACGCAGACCCTGGCGGTCGTTGTGGCGGAGCATCACCGAACCCTGCGTGCTGCTCGTGTAGTTCTTGCAGGTCATGTCCTTGTCGTCCGGAAAGGCTTTGCCGTCCGTTGTCGAGCCGGTCAGAATGTCGTGCCGGTTCGGCGTGTCACCGCGCCCGTTGATCACGTCGCCTTTTTCAGAAAGATTGTTTTGTTTGTTGAGCTTGTTATTGGCGCTGTGCAAATCATCGACGCCGGTGGCAACGACAACGCCTTCGGCATTAGTCCAGTGGCCTTTGCCGATGCGGTCGCGGGCATCCACGGCGCCCGCGCCTTGGCTGGACAGATTAAGCGTGCCAGGTCATTGATCCCGCGCCGGCGGACGACGCCAGCTGCTGACAGTGCTGGTCTGACCCTGCAATTCCACCGAGGTCGGCGCCTTTGCCGGGGCCGGTGCTTGTGACGAAGAAACTCATACTTGCTTGTTGCGCATGCGCGGGGGCGACACACAAAAATGCAAGGCATGCCGCCAGCGGTGCGCCAATCCGAACGACTGTCTTTTTACTACCTCCCGACAATGGCGAAGGCTTGTTGCCCGCCATCGGGAAAGCAGAACACCAAATGTGTGCCGCTATTCCGGCGGTCACGCTTGGTTGATGGCTCAGCCCGGCTCAGGCCGACTTGCCGGAATATTGTGCGTCGGTCACCGGTTCGAGCCAAGTCACGTGTTCGCCGGCCTGAGCTTCCTGCATGGCGATATGTTCCATACCGTGTTCCGCGGTCGCGCCATGCCAGTGTTTTTCGTCCGGAGGAATCCAGACGGTATCCCCGGCGCGAACGTCACGCACCGGCCCGCCCCACGTTTGCACCCGTCCGATGCCCGAGGTGATGAAAAGCGTCTGACCGAGCGGATGCGTATGCCAGGCGGTCCGCGCACCTGGCTCGAACCGCACCCAAGCCGATCGAATGCGAGCCGGATCCGGCGCCTGGATAACTGGATCCTGCCATACCGTTCCGGTGAAGCTCGGCGCGCCCATCCGGCGCGAGGGCCGCGATCCACAAGCGATGATATCCATATGGTTTCTCCCCTGTCGCGACAGTGTCCTGCGAGCGCCCTGTCGAATGCAATACTTTAAAAGCAATACTTCAAAAGTAACGCATGCAAAAAAAACCCGGCGTCGCCGCCGGGCTTCAACTCAAGGCATATGATTGAGGAAGATCAGACCGGCTGCAAATTGCCGGCGGCCTGCTTGCCCCGCTCAGTTACGATTTCGAAGCTGACCTTCTGGCCCTCCATCAGAGAGCGCATACCCGCACGCTCTACCGCAGTGATGTGCACGAACACATCCTTCGAGCCATCGTCCGGCTGAATGAAGCCGAAGCCCTTTTGCGTATTGAAAAATTTCACAGTTCCGACAGGCATCAAGTGTTTCCTTTCACGCTTCCTGTTGAACGCCCGCGCGTCCATCGCGTTGGCGGTCACAAGCCAAGTTTTTGGGAGTTCACTTGAGGCGCAGCCCAAAACCGGGAGCGTGGCAGCAAGTTAGGCCGAAAACCAGGTTGCGGGCGGCGACATAGACAAATTTCGCTGGAACGTCAACGGTTCAGCGGCCGATCGCCGCTCTCAGATAACGTTTTATGAATTCGTAATGGCAGCTCGCTAGGATCGTACGGGCTTCCCAGTCTTAACAGATCGTGAAAACGAGACCGCGCCAATCAAATGTGGCCATGATAGGGCGAAATGCGCGGAGATAAGCGAAAAGCCAGACGTCACCGCATGCGATTCGAAGCATGGCTGGCGTTTGAGAATGGCGAACGTTGCGACTGTGCCGTGTTCGATATTTCGCATATCGGCGCACGCATCAACATTCCCGATTCCGAGGCAATCCCCGACAACTTCGTCTTATTCCTCGCCGAAAACGGCGCGGCGCGGCGCCATTGCCGCGTGATATGGCGCAAACCGCGTGAACTCGGCGTGAAATTCGAGACCTGGCTCGACAATCGAATCAAAGCAATGAAGGCACCGAAATCAGGCACCGCCGTCGCATCGGAAGAAGCCGAGCCCGCCGAAATCAAGGCCTGATCGCGTCTTATGTCTGCTGAATCGCAGAGAGTATCCAGTTGCCGCCGCCCGCGCGCATGAAGGTCCACAATTCGACGACCTCACTTGGCTCGCCACCTTCAGCGGTGCGGCCGCTTGCGCGCTCGATCATGCTGTCGGTGAGCGCAAAGCGCATCGCGACAGTCGCATAGTCAACTCCGCGCTCGCGCCAGGCTTCAGCCAAATCGCCCTGCTCGAGTCTTACATTGGTGACTTTGTTGACAAGACCGCGGCTTGCGTTCTCGGCGAGCTGTTCGGAGAAATAAGACAACATCTCCGGTGTCACTTTCGTGCGCAACGCATTGAGATCCTCGGCCGAGTAGGCTGCCTGGACTTCCCCGAGCAAGTGCTCGAACGCGTCGTAGTCAGGCTTGCCGATGGTGAGCGGCTCGCCGGCGGGTGCATTGGCAGCAAACATTCCACCGAGACCGCTGAAGGAATGCCCGGTCGCCGGATGTGCAGCTGCGTAGGCGGGCTCGTGCCGGCGTTGCCACCAGGCGAATAGCATCCGCCCCACAATCACAATCAAAGCGATTTGCAGGATTAGGCCGAGCATCGAGGCGAAGCCGCCCATGCCGCCGAAGAGCCCATGTCCGAACAACAGGCCGAACAAACCGGCGCCAAGGAACCCGCCGGCAAGACCGCCGAGCAGACCACCGCCAAACAGACCAGGACGCGCTGCAGCTTGTCCCAGGGTGCCGCCAGCTCCGGGTTGCGTCAGCGTACGCTGCATCGGCGTGGCCGCATTCGGCGCGGTTTGCGTGGCTGGCGGCGCCGAGAACGTGCGCATTCCCCGGCTGCCACTGGAGAAGCCGCCACCGGCGCGGGCATGCGCATCGGCGGTCACAAACACAAGCGCCGCTGCGATCGCAGCAATGGCTAGCAAAAAGCGTTGGCGTTTCATGACGTTCCCCCGGGCAAATCAGCGGGAGGAGAGTATGTATGCGGCGGGCGATTTGTAAGGGGTCGAGCCAGCGCCACAAGGTCGCGGTGACGCACCCCAAACATCACGGAAATATCATAGATGACGTGGAACAGGCCGCTTCGCCGGTAATTGCCACCTCTGTATGGAGGCTGGCCTATGAAGAGCGTTTTCGCTGTTGCAATATTTCTGGCCCTGACAGCGGCGGCGACCGCGAAGCTCGCGCCGGTCGTTGATTTCGTTCGATCGGCCGATCGAACAGGGGCGCTCGCCAGCAACGACGTCGATATCTATATCAGCCCATCTACGACGCGCGAGCGGGATTATTTTCAAGCACCCCGATCGCAGTTCAATACCGGCAATGTTTCGTGCCGATTGCAACCAAGCGTCTTCGACAAGACGCGCCTTGCCCAGTCGTGCAACTGAGCGCGTGGAACCAAGCAGCGATAAAATCGTTGTTGCGGGGAACTCTGCAAATGGCGGCATCCCGCCGCAGCAGCGACTGATGGGGCGCAAAAATGCTCGGTACTATTCTTGTCATTCTGCTGATCCTCGCCCTGGTCGGCGCGTTCCCGCGCTGGGGCTACAGCTCCGGCTGGGGTTACGGCCCGTCCGGCATCCTCGGTGTGGTGTTGATCGTCGTGTTGATCCTGGCGCTGACCGGTCGCGTCTAGGCGCGACTACTGCACCAGAGTTTTCTTCACTTCGGCAACAAGTTGCTTAAGCGTAAACGGCTTGGCCAGGAACGCGTATTGTTCCTGGCTGGGCAGGTTCTTGCTGAAGGCTTCCTCGGCATAGCCGGACACGAAAATAATTTTCACATTCGGATCGCGCTCACGCAACTCCTTGAGCAACGTCGGTCCGTCCATTTCCGGCATCACCACATCCGACACGACGAGATCGACATGACCATGCTTGTCGAAAGCCTCGATCGCTTCGACGCCGTTGCCCGCTTCCAGCACGGTGTATCCGCGTGAAGACAGCCCGCGGGCATTGAGCGCGCGCAAGCCTTCCTCATCTTCAACGAGCAGGATCGTGCCCTGTCCAGTCAGATCGGCAGTGGCGGCGCGCGCCATTGTGTCCGCTGCCGCCAGCGCGCTCGCGATTGCCGGCGCTTCCATTGCCGGAATATTCGCAAGGGCTTCATCTGCCCCCGGGATGTGGCGTGGCAGGAAGATACGGAACGACGTCCGGCCCGGCTGGGAGTCGGCGTAAACAAATCCGCCGGTCTGCTTCACGATCCCGTAAACCGTCGAAAGGCCGAGACCCGTGCCCTTGCCGACTTCTTTTGTGGTGAAAAACGGCTCGAATATCTTCTCGATAATCTCGGGCGGGATGCCGCTCCCGGTGTCGCTCACCTCAACCAGCACATAGTCGGCATTAGGCATGCCTTTATAGGCAAATTTCGCGCACTCCTCGGCCGAAACGTTGGCCGTGCGCAAGGTCAGCTTGCCGCCATCCGGCATGGCATCGCGAGCGTTGACCGCCAAATTCACGATCACCTGCTCGAATTGCGAAATGTCGACTTTCACCGGCCATAGGTCTCGCCCGTGAACGGTTTCAAGCGTCACGTTTTCGCCGATGAGCCGTTTGAGCAGCATTCCCAGATCGCTCAGCGTTTCGCCAAGATCGAGGACCTGCGGCCGCAGGGTCTGCTTGCGCGAGAATGCCAGCAGTTGCCGCACAAGCGCCGCCGCACGGTTGGCGTTCTGCTTGATCTGCATGATGTCGCGGAAGGATGGGTCGGTTGGCTTGTGCGCGTTGAGCAGGAAATCGGTTGCCATCATGATGGCGGAGAGCACGTTATTGAAATCGTGTGCAATGCCGCCGGCGAGCTGGCCGACCGACTCCATCTTCTGCTGTTGTTGAACGCGATTTTCAAGTGTCCGCTGCGCTGTCGTTTCAAGCGCATAGACGATTGCGGCTTCGCCGTCGCGATCCTCTTCCTCGACTGCCAGTACGAAAAAATTAGCCCAGCGTTCGGCGTTTCCGTTCAACGCAGCTTCAACCGGCGCGATGTCGCTTTGCCCTTCCGCCGCTTTGCGGATCGCGGCTTCAAGCACTGGCTTGTCGCGGTCCATCACCACCGACAGAATCGAGCGGTCCTCGTTTTTGAGTAGCCCCTCGAACATGGCGGCAAATCGCGCATTGCTCCGAGCGATCCCGCCGGCCCTGTCCACCGTGGCGATTGCCATCGGCGTGTTCTGGAAAAACCGCATGAAGCGTACTTCAGCGGCGCGCTGCGGATCGCTGCCCTCGCCTTTTGCGCGATTGAGCACGAGTGTCCGCGAAGCGCCCGGCGTACCGTCCGCGCCAAACGCAATTTTATGGAACAGACGCACCGGCACTGGCTTGCCGCCGCGGTTCTTGAGATCAAGGTCGAAGACTTCGGTCTTCACCTCGCCCGGCGCGGCATTCAACGTCGTGAGCAATGCCGCCCCCTCGCCCGCGATGATGTCGCCAAGCTTCAGCGAACCCGCGCCGACTTGAGCGAGATCGTGATCGAGCCAGGCCGCGAGCGTCGCATTCAGGTAGATAATGTCGCCGCTGGCATCGACGGAAAAGAAACCGGCCGGCGCGTGGTCAAGATAATCGATGGCGTATTGCAATTCCTGAAATACATTCTCCTGACGCTCGCGATCGCGCGTGACGTCGGCGATCGACCACACGGTCATGCGCGCATCACGCCGGCTCTCGCCGAGGGCGCGCACGCGCAGCCGCAACCAGCGGGCGCCCTCGCCGGCCGCGCCCGTGATCCGCACTTCTTCCTGTAGCCGGCGGCCTTCCCGCGCGGCCTTGAGCAACCGGTAGATTGACTCGGAAACGTCGGGGTCGCCGATGAATACGCGCTCAATGGGCCTGACATCGTTGGTGCCCGTTGCGCCGATCAGGTCGAGATAGGTGGCGTTGGCATAAAACACGCGGCCCGCGTGGTCGGTCACCACGATGCCGTCGAAGGCTCCGTCGACCACCGCCTTGAGCAGCGGATTGCCTTGATCCTTGCCGGCAAATCTCATGATGCCGGAAGCCGCCGCAAACAGCGCGAATACGCCGACGGTTCCAAGCACCGCCAACAAGGTCAGGAGATAGGCTTCCACATACTCATGGCCGATATAGACCAGGCCGCCGGCGGCGGCGATCAGGACCGCCGCAACCACCAGCACGAGAGTGATTGAGCCGCCGCGGGGCGCGTTTTGGCTTTTGTCGAAAGCCTTGCGCTCGTACCGCACCCGGGTCAGCGCTGCCGGATCCTGACTTGCCATAGCCCTTGAGTGCCTTAAGGCGCCCTATTGGCGCAAGGGCCAGCCTTGGCGGAATCGCGGCCTCTGGATAATTACCCTGTCAGCGCCTGGGCGACGCCATCCGGCGCAGCCGCATGACGTAGCCGATCACCTCGGCGACCGCCTTGTAGTGTTCGGGTGGAATTGGCTGATCGATCTCGACGGTAGCATGCAGAGCCCGCGCGAGTGGCGGATTTTCCACGATAGGAACCGAATGTTCGCCCGCGACCTCCCTGATTTTCAGGGCAAGGGCATCGACACCCTTGGCGACGCAGACCGGCGCATCCATCCCCCGCTCGTACTCCAGGGCGATCGCGTAATGCGTCGGGTTGGTGATGACCACGGCGGCTTTCGGGACCGCGGCGATCATGCGGCGACGCATGCGGAACTGCCGCACCTGTTTCATCCTGCCCTTGATCGCCGGATCGCCTTCAGTCTGTCTGAATTCCTCTTTCATCTCGCGAAGCGACATTTTCTGCCGGTCGTACCACTGCCTGTATTGGAAGAGGTAATCGGCTGCGGCCATCACCGCGAGGATGGCGACCACCGCTCCCATGAGCTTGAGCGCCAGTGTTTGCGATAGCGGGACAATCAGCGACGCATCGCTATGCGTCAGCGCCTCGAGTCGCCCGCGCTCCGGCCACATCAGCGCAGTGAGCACGCTGCCGATCAGCACCAGCTTGACCAGCCCCTTGGCCAAATTGGCGAGCGCCTGTTTGGAAAATATCCGCTTGAGACCGGCCGCCGGCGAAATCCTGGACAGCTTGGGCATCAGCGCTTCGTACGACCACACCAGGCGGTGCTGGATGATATTGCCGCCCAGCGCAGCGATTATCAGCACGACGAAGGGAAGAGCCACGGCCGCGATCATCTCGCTGCCGATCTTCTGAAAAAGACGCGGCAGAGCCGGACCGTCAACGCTGATGTCATATGAATTGGCAATGAGCCCGCGCATGGTCGTCGTCAGGTCTCTGCTCATTGCACCCGAGAAGGCCATCAACACAAGCGCGGCGCCCGCAATCACGAACCAGGTATTGACCTCCTGGCTCTTGACCACGTCGCCGCGTTTGAGGGCCTCTTCAAGACGCTTTTGCGTCGGTTCTTCTGTTTTATCGGCGTCGTTGAAGTCGTCAGCCATGTGCGTCCCGGTTCAACCGCTGTGTGCAAGATCGGCCAGAACGCCTTGGAGATAATCGACAAAAGTGCCCATCATCGCGCCAATCACCAGGAGCAGGAGGAGCAATCCGAGCAGGATCGACAGCGGCAGGCCAATGAAGAAGACCTGCATTTGCGGCATCAGCCGCGACAAAATGCCGAGCCCGAGATTGAAAAGCAATCCGAACACGAGGAACGGAGCGGAAAGCTGAATGCCGATGCGGAAGGCGGTGGCGATGATGCGCGTCACATGTTGAGCGGCATCTCCCAGCAAAGGCAGTTCTCCTGGCTGGAAGATTGTGTAGCTGTCGTTCATTGCCACAATCACCAGATGATGCAGGTCGGTGGCAAACACCAGCGCGACGCCAAGCACCGTCAGGAAATTCCCCACCAGAAGGCCCTGCTGGTTCTGGGTCGGATCGACAGCCGTTACAAACCCGAGGCCGAGCTGCTGGGCGACGACGGATCCGGTGACCTGGAGCGCGGAAATCGCCAATCGCGCGGTCAGACCCAGGACCGCGCCGATAATCAGCTCCTGGAACAGCAGCACCACCACCGGCGCGAAGGTCTTGAGGTCGACGACATAGGCCTTCTGGTGCGCAGGCAGTAGGATTGCCGTCAGTACCAACGCGATGGTGAGGCGCACGCGTGTCGGCACGCTCAGCTCGCCTACCCCCGGCAGCAGCATGACCATGGTGCCCACACGGGCAAAAGTGAGCAGAAATGCCGTCGCCAGCGCCGGCAGAAATGAGATATCGACCCTCATTGCCCCACGCCTAGCCGCTGACGATGCGTGCCACGATCCGCAACATTTCGGCGTGCATTCTCTCGGCCATGAATGGCAACGTAATCAGCAATGATAGGAAGATCGCCAAAATCTTTGGCACGAAGGCGATTGTCATTTCCTGGATTTGCGTCAGAGCCTGAAGAAGCGAAATCGCGACCCCGACGGCAAGCCCGACCAGCATCACCGGGCTGGAGACGACGATCAGTGTAAAGATCGCGTCGCGGGAAACATCGAGAACCTCGGGGCCGGTCATAACTTCAACTTTCTCCGCTGGCAGCGCGGCTAGATCGGCATCTTCATGATGTCTTCGTAGGCGGCGATCACACGGTCGCGCACGGCAACGACGGCATCGATGGCAACCTCGGTTTCAGAGACCGCAGTGACAACGTCGACGATATTGGCTTTTCCGTTGGCTGCCGCGCGCGTTTGCGCATCGGACTTGCGGCCCATTTCGGCGACCGAGCCGATCGCCTCCTTGAGCACGGAAGCAAAACTTGTGTCGCCGGTGGCCTCGCCTGCCGGCTGGCGGCCAAGCGCGAGCGAACTGACATCGGATGCAATGCGCGCAACATTGGCATAGGCGCTGGCGGCGGCGAGCGGTGTGGGCATGATAATTTACACCTTTCAGGCTTTGAGGATGTCGATGGTGCGTTGGATCATGCGCCGCGTGGCGCTGATCACGTTGATGTTGGCTTCGTAAGATCGCTGCGCGTCGCGCATATCGGTCATTTCGATCAATGGATTGACGTTGGGGTATTTGACGTTGCCGGTGGCGTCCGCCGCGGGATGGCCCGGTTCATATTTCAGGCGGAAGGCGGAGCTGTCGGTCTGCACCTTGCCGAGCCCCACCAGTTGAGTATCGATCGTACGATCAAGTTCGTTGCGAAAAGTCGGGATCTTGCGCCGGTAAGGATCGGCGCCGGGACTCTTCGGGGTTGAATCGGCATTGGCGATATTTTCCGAAATGATACGCATGCGCCCGGCCTGTGCGCGCAAGCCGGAGGCCGCGATCGTCAGTGTCTTGATGAAATCCACCGTTGCCCTCCTCGCGATCGCCCCGGATCTGATCTCCTTGCCGCTCAGCGCTTGCCGAGCGCGGTTTTGATGAGATTGACACTGCGCGTGTAGAGCGCTGTCGCGGTCTGAAAATCCATCTGGTTGGCAGCAACCTTCATCATCTCTTCCTCGAGGCTCACGGCATTGCCGGTCGGGCGGACCTCGAAGGTGCGCGAATTGCTGTTTCGGTAAGGAGATTGGCTCAAACCGACGCCCTCGATGTGTCCTTCCGCCGTTCGCGTGAGCGAAACGGTGGACACACCGCCCGGCGCAGCAAGGGGCGCTTCATCCAATTTAAGCGGCGCAAGATCGTGCGCACGAAATTTGGGTGTGTCGGAATTCGCTACGTTTTCTGCCAGAACCCGCTGCCGTGCCTGAGCCCAATCGAGGCGCGTTCGGAGCATCGACAAGATCGGAATGTCACCAATGGCCATAGCCAGCTCCCCCAATGCGCCCCGCCGGTAGGCAGACTTTGCCGGGCGTATGGTTAATGGCCGGTAAAAAATAGGGAGGGAACGCGTTGCCCAGCCGGCAATACTAGCGTAAATGGCGCGAAATTCGGGCTCGACTGCAAAATGCCACTTTATTTGTTAATGCTCTGTTAGTATTGAGGGCGGCAAATTGTACCTATCCGAATTAACCATTCGGGCGATTCTTAATCCGGTGAGTAACAGCATGCAGAACGGAGCCCATTAATGTTCGAGACCCTGTTCGGCTCGGAGATGCCGCTGGCTGCCCGGTTCTTTATCGCGTTCTTGATCGTGCTCGCGCTGATCGGGCTGACCGCGTGGCTGGTGCGGCGCTTTGGCGCAAACCGTCTTGGAACTGCCGCGCGCGGGCGTCAGCCACGACTGGCCGTCATCGATGCGGCGACGGTCGACGGACGCCGCCGCCTGGTGTTGATCCGCCGCGACAACATCGAGCATCTTTTGATGATCGGCGGCCCCACCGATCTTGTGGTGGAACCAAACATCGTGCGTGCGCTCGCTGCGCGTGAAGTTGCCCGCGAACCTGCGCGCGCCACGACTCCCGCCGAACCGGCCGTCGCTGTGCGCCCATCCCCTACAATTGATAATGGCTGGCCGTTGCAGCCTGCGACTGAGCAGGCTGCCGTACCGGCACCCCGCCCCTACCGTTCTACCGCAACAGAAGAGCCTTGGCTTCCGCCAGAACCGGGCGCGCGCCCACGTCCGGCCGACAACTTCACCGGCCTTGCCGCCGAGTTGTCGTCGCGCCTCGGCACTCCCGACCATGCTCCATCGCCGATCGCGCGAAGCGAAACGGCTGCGCGCATTCCGACACCAGTGGAGCCACCTTCACCAACGCAGGCCGATCACAATCTTGCCGAGATGGCGCAACAGCTCGAAGCCGCATTGCGCCGCGCGCCTGCGCCCGCACCGGCCCCCGAGATTCGGCCGCCGGTTGTCGAACCGCTGGCAGGACACATCAACGGACCGGCGGCCAACGTGACGGCACGCGCGCAAGTGCGCGAATTCAAGGCACGTGTCGAGCCAAAGTTCGAAACAAAACCTGAGCCGAAGTTCGAGGCCAAGGCTGAGCCAAAATTCGACGCGAAGCCCGAACCGCGCGAACCGGCGGCGACACCCGGCAAGCAGCTCTACGAAAGTCTTGAAGAGGAGATGGCCAGCTTGTTAGGCCGTCCAGCAGCAAAATCCTGATAGCCGCTTCCGGCCGCCGTGTCCGTCTTGTGACGGTGGTGGTCGGGGTAGCAGGGATCCTCCTCGCAACGGCGCCAGCCGCCGCTCAGGATATCAGCGTCAACTTCGGACAGGGTAACGGGCTGACCGAGCGCGTGATCCAGATGATCGCGCTGCTCACGGTGCTGTCGCTGGCGCCGTCGATCCTTGTCATGATGACGTCGTTCACACGCATCGTGGTGGTGCTCTCGCTGCTGCGCACCGCGCTTGGCACCGCAACAGCCCCGCCCAATACCGTTATCGTGTCGCTGGCCCTGTTCTTGACCGCATTTGTCATGGGCCCTGCGCTGCAACGCGCCTACGACACTGGCATCAAACCGCTCGTCGCCAATGAAATCACCGCCGAGCAGGCCTTCGAGCGCGGCTCGCAGCCGTTGCGCGCCTTCATGCAGAAGAATGTGCGCGAGAAGGACCTCAAGCTGTTCTCGGACATGGCCAAGGAAGCCGAGCCGGCCAAGCCTGAGGATCTGTCACTGCGCGTATTGGTGCCGGCTTTCATGATTTCCGAGCTCAAGCGCGCCTTCGAAATCGGCTTCCTGCTGTTTTTGCCTTTCCTCATCATCGATCTCGTCGTCGCTTCGGTGCTGATGTCGATGGGCATGATGATGCTGCCACCGGTCGTGGTATCGCTGCCGTTCAAGCTGATTTTCTTCGTGCTGGTGGACGGCTGGAGCCTGGTCGCGGGCTCACTGATCCAGAGCTACGGGGGTTAGACCCTCGCGTAGCGATCAAATAATCGCGTGGCGGATCTTCGCCGACACCCATTCACTGACGATCACGGTGCCGATGATGACGAGCAGGATCAGCGAGACCTGCGTCCAGTAGAGCTGCGTGATCGCGGCGTTGAGCTCGAGCCCGATGCCGCCGGCACCAACAAGGCCCAGAACGGTCGACTCGCGGATATTGATGTCCCAGCGGAACACCGAGATGCCGGCAAACGCGGGCAGCACCTGCGGCACGATGCCGTAGGTCGTCACCTGCGCTCCTGAGGCGCCGGTCGCGCGTACGGCCTCGACCTGCCCTTTGTCGATCTCCTCGATCGCCTCGTAGAGCAGCTTGGCACAGAAACCGATGGATCGCAGCGCGATCGCAATAATCCCCGAGAAGACGCCTGGGCCGATAATGGTCACCAACATCAACGCCCAGATCAGCGCATTGATCGAGCGCGACGATACAATGATGAACAGCGCGACAGGCCGCACAAAGCTCACGCTTGGCGTGGTGTTGCGCGCGGCGCAATAGGCAACCGGAATCGCGAACAGCACGGCGATCAGCGTGCCGATGGTGGCGATGTTGATGGTATCCCAGATCGGCCGGCCAAGCGCGCGGATATAAAGCCAATCGGGCGGCACCATGCGCAGGGCGAGATCGCCGGCCTGAGTTGGCGCGTCCCAGACGAAGGCCCAGATGGTCTTGTCCGAAATGAGCTGGAAGCAGCCAACGAACAAGGCAACGGCGAGGAGCCAGGCTACCCAGATCAGCAGTTCGGCGCGCCGGTCGCGGCGGCGCCAGGTCCGTCCGCGCGCCGGGATCGTGGTCATCACTGCACCCACCGCCGCAGGTAACCGGAACCGTATTCGCAAAGCATAACGATCGCGATGATCACGATAATGATGGCGGCGGCGGAATCGAATTCATAACGATCGAATGCCGTGTTGAGCGTTGCGCCGATGCCGCCGCCGCCGACAATCCCGATCACCGCGGATTCACGGAAATTGATGTCGAAACGGTAGAGGCCGAGCCCGATCATTCGTGGCATCACCTGCGGCTGCACACCGTAGTTGATCCATTGCAGCCAGCTCGCACCCGATGCCCGCACCGCTTCCGCCTGCCCCGCGTCCATGTCCTCGATGTCCTCGGCGAGCAGCTTGCCGTAGAAGCCGATGGTGGCGAAGGAAAGCGTCACAAAGCCGGCAAATGGGCCGAAACCGAACAGCTTGACGAAAAAGATCGCCAGGATGATTTCCTGGAAGCTGCGCGACACCGCGAGCACGGCACGGCAGAAATAATAGACCGGCGCCGGTGCTATGTTTTTCGCCGCGCCAATGCCGACTGGAATTGAGAGAGCGATGCCGACCACGGTCGATACGACCGTCATCCACATACTTTCCGCGATGCCTTCGGCAATTTCATCCCAGCGGCTGACGAAATCGGGCGGGAAAAACGCCGACAGAAACGCGGCCCCGCGCGGCAACCCTTCCCATACGCGCGTCCAGTTCACCGGCGTCGTCTGAAACACCAGGACCAGATAGACCGCAGCGCCAATCGCCAGCGTCCAGCGCAGCCAGGCCGATTTGATCAGCGGCGGCTTTTTCCAGCGACGCGGGGCGGTGACGGCTATGGTCATTAGCGGCGACCTACTCCGCTCATTCCCGCGAAAGCGGGAATCCAGGCTCCTTCCCAAGTGGTCGTGGGTCCCCGCTTTCGCGGGGACGAGCGGAAAATGGCTAATTCTTCCCACATCATGTCAGCCCTGCCAGGCGGTCGCGATCAGGACGTGGCACCTCGAATGGCACGACGTTGTCGGCTTCATCATCGCGCGCTTCCTCGTCCACCTTGCGAATCGTGGCTGACCAGTCCTCCTCGCCGTAGATCGAGGTGAGCACCGCGGGCGTCAACTTGTCGGGGGGGCCGTCATAGACGATCTCGCCGAGGCGCAGGCCCACAATGCGCTCGGCGAACATCTGCGCCAGCATGACGTCGTGAATATTGATGATCGCAGACAGCTTGCGCTCGCTGCAAAGCTCCTTGATCAGCCGCATGATCTGCCGCGACGTTTTCGGGTCAAGCGAAGCGGTCGGCTCATCCACCAGCAGCAGTTCGGGATTCTGAATCAATGCGCGGCAGATGCCGACACGCTGGCGCTGCCCGCCGGAGAGTTCATCTGCGCGTTTGTCCGCCATGTGATCGAGGCCGACACGCTCGAGCAGACGGAAAGCCTCATCAATATCGGATTGCGGAAAACGCCGGAGCCAGCTTTGCCAAAAACCGACATAGCCGAGCCGGCCGGTGAGCACGTTCTCCATGACCGAGAGCCGTTCGACCAGCGCATATTCCTGAAAGATCATGCCCATGCGCCGGCGCATGCGCCGCAGCTCGGCGCTGCCAAGCCTGGCAATGTCGACGTCGTTTAGTGTGATCGAACCCGCCGTCGGTTCGACCAGCCGGTTGATGCAACGGATGACCGTGGATTTCCCGGCGCCCGAAGGACCGATCAGCGCCATGACCTGCCCGTCGGGCACATCGATATCGATGCCCTTGAGCGCAAGATCGCCCGTGCGATAGCGCTTGGTCAGACCTTTGATGCGCAGCATTCAAGCCCCCTTTTGGCCGCGCACCGCTACTTGCAGGAATATTTTACGCCGCTCGCCGCGTCGATCTTGCGGATGACGCTCCAGTCCTTTTTGTAGGTGATGGGAACGAACTTGTCCTGACCCTTGAACTCGGCCTGGAGCGAGGAGCCTTCCCACGGAAACGTGAAGAAGGCTTCTTTGATCTTTGTCTGGAGCGCCGGATCGAGATTGTGCGCCAGGCCATAGCCGGTGGTCGGGAAGGTCTCGGACTTGTAGATCGTCCGGATTTTGGTTTTATCCACGACGTTGCGCTCAAACATGCGGAACATCACTTCATTGGCGATCGCGGCCGCGTCGTAGTCTTTGTTGGCGACGCCGAGCACCGAGTTGTCGTGCTTGCCGGAGAACACCGGCTCGTAGTCACGCTTTGCAATCAGATTGAATTCTGATTCAAGCAGCGCCGACGGCGCCTTGAATCCGGAATTCGAGGTTGGCGCGGTAAAGGCGAGCTTCTTGCCTTTGATATCGGCGGGTGTCTTGATCGTGCTGTCGGCGGGCACGATGATTTCCATTTCGTAGCCGAAGGTGCCGTCCTTGCCCGCCATGATGGCGAAGGGCACGAACCCCGCGCAATTCACGGCGATCGGATTGGAGCCGGTATTAAAGCCGGCGATATGCAGACGGCCGGAGCGCATCGCCTCGATCTCGGCTGCGTTCGACTGCACGGGGAAGAACACGACCTTTTTGCCGGTGACCTTTTCCATGTGCTTGATGAAGCCGTCCCACACCTTGGTGTAGACCGCAGGGTCTTCGACCGGCGTATAGGCGAAGATCAGCGTCGACGGACTGACCAGCTGTTTGGGATCGCCCGGCGTATCGGCCACCAGGTCGCCGTCGCGGTCGCAATAGGTCTTGTCGAGGTCGCCGCGCGGACAATCCTGTGCGCGCAACGTGCCAATGAGGCCACCGCTCAAAACGAGCGCAACAAACGCGCGTGCAATAACGCTGACAAGCCGTGCCATGGTTGTTCCCCCTTGCGGTTGCCATCGCGGCGGCCCGCTCTGTTGGTTGTTGCCGGCAGCTTAGCCTTCTTTTTTGGCGAAGCGAAATTGTTCTGCTTCCAAGGCTAAATGATGCTGAACACGCTAATTCTGCATGCCCCAGCGGCCGATCGTCCTGATCTCGATCAACCGGAACACGACATTCTCGATTAAAAGTCCGATGAGAATGATCGAGAGCAATCCCGCAAAAACGTCCGGAATGTTGAGAAGATTTTTCGCCTCGAAGATGTACCAGCCCAATCCGCCCTGCCCCGACGTGGTGCCGAAGACCAGCTCCGCCGCGATCAATGTACGCCAGGCAAAGGCCCAGCCGATCTTGAGACCGGCCAGGATGCTCGGAAATGCTGCGGGAATGAGAATCTTCGTCACAAAGCCGATGCCGCGCAGGCCGTAATTCTGTCCGACCATGCGGTGCGTGGCCGATACGCTGCGGAAACCTGCATGCGTGTTGAGTGCGACGGCCCACAGCACGGAATGAACCAGCACGAAAATCAGGCTTCCTGTTCCGAGACCAAACCAGATCAGCGCGAGAGGCAGCAGCGCAATCGCAGGCAGTGGATTGAACATTGCCGTCATCGTTTCGAGGAAGTCGTTTCCAAGCCTGGTGTTGATGGCAAGAAAAGTGAGCACCGCAGCAATGAAAACGCCGGCCGTAAATCCCATCAGTAATACTTTGATCGAGAGGGCCGCGCGCGCCAATATCACGCCCGAGGCGACGCCATGCGCAAGCGCGCCCACCGTCGCGCTGAAGGTGGGCACCAACAATTCATTGTCGAGCCAGCGAGCGTAAAGTTCCCAGCACGCGGCGATGACCACAAGCACAAACAGCTTGCGCAGCCAGTTTTGATTATAGAGACGCTCGAATGGCGTAAGCGGCTTCTCCACGATCCCGAATTCTTCTTGGCTCATCGGTTCGCGATAAATATCGGGCCGGTTCGTCGCATCAGTCATGGCTCATGTCCTCAATCTTGTCGGCAAAGAGTATGGCGTGAATCTTCTGGCCGAGCTCGATGCTTGCCGCAGTCTCTCCCTTGCCTCTCGGCGCGCTGTTGATCTCGGCCTTGACCTGGCCGGGATGCGGCGTGAGCAGCAGAATGCGGTTTCCGATCTTCACCGCCTCGGGAATGGAATGCGTCACGAAGATCACCGTGAACTTGATCTCGTCCCACAGCGCCAGTAACTCGTCCTGCATGCGCACGCGTGTCAGCGCGTCAAGCGCCGCGAACGGCTCGTCCATCAGCAGAACGTCAGGCTCCATCGCCATTCCGCGCGCGATGGCGACGCGCTGTTTCATGCCACCGGACAAAGTGTGTGGATAGCTGTCCGCAAAGTTGGCGAGATTGACCTTTTCGATGAGGCTGAGCGCTTTTTCGCGTGCCGCCGCCCGTTCGTATTTGCCGCTGGTAACAAGCGGGAACAACACGTTTTGCAGCACCGTTTTCCACGGCAGCAGCTGGTCGAATTCCTGGAACACCATCATGCGGTCGGGGCCTGGCCTCGTAACCTCACGGCCGTTAAGGCGAATGCTGCCTTCGGTTGGAAGCATGTAGCCGCCAATCGCCTTGAGGAGTGTCGACTTTCCGCAACCGGACGGCCCCAGCAGCACGAAGCGATCCGAACGGAGCACGTTGAAATCCACCCGGTAGGTCGCAGTGACCAGATGGTCGCTGGTTTTATACTGAAGCGTGACACCACGGACCTCGACGACCGGTGACGTATTTGTGCCGTGCGTCATGGTCAGCGTTCCGCGCGGTTGTCGCTGGCATCGAGAGTCAATCCGAGAATGAGGTAGCTCCAGGATTTCCCGTGCGAGTCGAGGTTGAGCGAAGCGTTCACGCCGCCTTCCAGCGCCTCCGACATGACCAGATTGAGCCCGTGCAGGTGCTCAATTACGTAGCGCTTCACCTTTCCCCGGATGAGTTTTGGGAATTCCCTCTTGATGCGTTCCGGCGTCACGGTGCGCTTGAGCAGCTCGAAGTCCTCCGGGTCATAGACCCAGATGTTGACGTTCGACGTATTGCCTTTGTCGCCGGCGCGGGCGTGCGCGATGTCGCGAACAAGAAGCCGTTCGTTGTGTCCGTGGACAGTCACGTCACGAAAATCTCGACTGTGGGCTTCACCAGGTCGCGGTCAATCAGGACAGATTTAGTTTCGACCGCAGGCGCAATCACACCCCGATAACCGCCGCCGCCGGCCGGACCACAGCACAAAAGCGATTCGACTTCCCAAAGCATCAGTTCCGCCTCGTCGCGGCTGGTCGTGCGCAACGCGACATGCAGTCTCACGTCCTCGCTATCGCCGCGTGTTTTCCCCGCTGTCGCGAAAAGCGAGCCTACTCCGATCAGATCGACCCGAAGCGGCGACTTGATCTTGTGGGTTTCCTTCAGGCGCGCGCCGACGATGTCGGCGGCGAGACGGCCGCGGGCGCCGGCTGCGGGGCCGGCATAGCTCACGCCCGCTTCGGCAAGAACGCCCGCATCAAAACCAACGGTGACTTTAAGCTTTTCCGGCCGCGCGCGGCCGCCGGCATCGCTAACGCGGACACGATCGTGGCCCAGATCCTTGAGTTTCACGCGGCTAAAATCGGCGGTGACGTCCGGCGTCAGGTAGGCCGCCGGATCGTGAACCTCATAGAGAAGTTGCTCCTTCACGGTGGCCTCATTTACGCATCCGCCGGTGCCGGGCAATTTGGTGATGACGGCGCTGCCGTCGGTGGCGACCTCCGCAATCGGATACCCGCACTGCGCGAGATCAGGCACTTCCTTGGCGCCGGGATCGGCGTAATAGCCGCCCGTGATCTGCATTCCGCATTCCATCAGATGGCCGACCAAAGTGCCGGCGCCGAGCGCCGCCAGATTGGAAATCTGCCAGCCGTAATGATGCATCAGCGGCGCGAGGAACATTGACGGGTCGGCCAACCGCCCGCCGATCACCACATTGGCACCCGCTTCGAGCGCGGGGATGATAGCATCGGCGCCGAGATAGGCATTCATCCCGACCACCGGAAGACCGATGTCGGCCAACGTCCCCGGTTCGTCCATGAATGGCTGATTGCCGCCAAGACGTCCGCTGACGTCGTCGCCTTCGATGCAAGCGACCTTCAGCCCGGACAGGCCAAGCGCGCGCGCAATGTCGCGGGTGCGCTCGGCAGCCGCGCGCGGATTGGCGGCGCCCATATTTGTGACGATCACCGCTCCCGCTTGGCAGCACGCCGGCAGCAGGGCGCGCATGCGGCGTTCAAGAAGAGTGTTGTAGCCGCGGCGCGGGTCGGCCATGCGGTCGCGATGCGCGAAGGCGACGGTGCGCTCGCCAAGGCATTCGAGCACCATCACGTTGAGGTCGCCACGCTTCGCTAGGTCCACGGCCGGATCGAGCCGGTCCGCTGAGAAACCCGCGCCCGTCCCTATCCGGAATGTACCGTTTCCTTTGGCCATAGGGCGGCTTGCGAAGGGTCAGTCGCCCTTCATTCCTGGAATATCGCCGAAGAACAGATCGTTGATCGAAGCCGGCGCCTTCTTGATTGAGCCGATCTTCGCCATGAACTGCGCAGTGGCAAATACTTTTTGTGGCTCAAGCGTGAACGCGTAATCCTTGTCGCTGATCATGGCGTTGATGTCGTCGACGGAATTCTTGGTGTCATGCGCTGCTTCGAGGTAGAGCTTCGACGCGGCAACCTTGTCCTTATTGATTGTGTCGATTGCTTCTTTCGTCGCATCGATGAAGGCATGGTAAGCCTTCGGATTGGCCTCGCGGAATTTGCTGCTGGTCGTAATCACCAACGCCGTCGCGGGCCCTCCGAGAATGTCATAGCTCGTGGTGATGAGATGCGCACCGGGCACCTTTTTTTCCTGCTCGTAGAATGGCGAGGACGAAAAGTGCGCGTTCACGCCTGCGGTATTGTTGATGAAAGCGAGCGTGGCATCGGGATGCGACAACGAGACTGTGAGCGGATCGAGTTTCGTGTAGTTGTCCTGGCCGAATGCCGCGCTTGCTGCCATTTGCAGCATGATCGCCTGCGTCGAAATCTTTACCGAGGGCACGGCGATTTTGTCCTTGTCGCTGAAGTCCTTGACGCTCTTTACCGCCGGATTACGTGTAAGGAGATAGAGCGGATAGGTCGTCATCGCCGAGACGCCCTTGATTTGCCCGTTGGTCTTGTCCCACAGCGTGATCAACGAAGGCGCGCCCTGTGAAGCGAAATGCAGAGAACCCGAGATGAGCCCATCGTTCATGGCGGATGGACCCGCGACTTTGGCCCACGAGACCTTGAGTCCAGGGAGGCCCGCCGATGCTGCGTGTTTTTCGATGAGGTTGTTCTTCTCCATCATCATCAGCGGGAGGAAACTCACGCCGTACTGTTGCGCGACTGTGATCTCGCTGACTTCGGCTTTGGCACCGCCTGCAAAAGCGGCTGACAGAGCCAAGGCGCAGGCAAGGGCGCGAAGGAAAAGGGCCATGGACGTCCTCCCGAGGTTATTCGCCTGATGTCGTGGGCGTATTCTTGTTACGTCGGAAGATACGGGAGGACGCCCACCCGGCCAAGGGTCTCCGATGCTGACTTACGTCGTCTGAAACGCCCTCACTGCCCGCGATGGGCGTCATATTCGTCCGAGCAGAACGATCCACCCTGAAAACGGTCGCCAATCGCATCGGGGGCAAGCTTTGCCTGCGCCGCCATTGCCTCGGCGCGGAAGTCTTCCGAGCGGAATTGCGGGTGGTAACCGAAGCGCCGGGCATTGCTGTTGTCCCACCACCCGGCCTCGTTGTTGGACGATCCGTAGAAGATCTCGAAACGGATATCGGGATGCTCGAGACCGATGCGGACGAGCTGGGCCAGGTCTTCCGGCTTGACCCAGATCGAGAGTCGCCGCTGGTCGATCGGTTTGTCGTTTACGTTGCCGATGCGGATGCAAGTAACACGAAGTCCGTGCTTGTCGGCATAGAGCGCGCCCACCGCCTCGCCGAAAGCCTTGCTGACCCCATAACGGCTATCGGGACGCACGGTCACATCCACGCCAATTTTCCGCTCGCGCGGATAGAAGCCGACCGCGTGGTTGGACGATGCAAACACCACGCGCTTGACGCCGGAGCGATACGCGGCCTCGAACAGATTGTAGCAGCCGACGATATTGGACTTGTGGATCGTATCCCATGAGCCTTCGACCGAATGACCACCAAGGTGAACGATGGCGTCGATACCCTCGGTGATCTTCTTCACCTTCTCGTAGTCGGCGAGATCGGCGGCGATGAATTCCTCATCCGAACGCAGGTCTTTGGGGCTGCGGACGTCGCTCAGGCGGATGCGCGGATAGGCGCCTTTGAGCAATTTGCGCAGTCGAGTTCCGATGTCGCCGGCCGCGCCGGTGATCAGGATATGCATTTAAAATTTCCCGGTTATAGTGCGCTCAACAATCATAAACCGGGAGGGCCGCCAATATGAAGATTTTCGTTTCCGTCCTCGCCACCACGATCCTGGCCATCACGACGCTTGCGGGCGGACCCGCCGCCGGGCAACAAAAAACGGTATTCAAGGCATCAGACGTGCACCCGGCGGGCTATCCGACCGTGGTGGCGGTTGAGAACCTTGGCAAAAAACTCGATGCGGCCACCAACGGCCGCTACAGCGTGCAGATGTATCCGTCGATGCAGCTCGGCGGCGAAAAGGAAGCGATCGAGCAGGCCCAGATCGGTGCCATCGCTTTTGCCCGTGTTTCGGTTGGCGCGCTCGGCCCCGTGATCGACGATCTCAATGTGTTCAATCTGCCCTACGTGTTTCGCAACACGACCCACATGCAGCACGTGATCGACGGGCCGATCGGTCAGGAATTGCTCGACAAGGTAACCAATAGCGGCAAGGGTCTCGTCGGCCTGTGCTGGATGGATGCCGGCGCCCGCAACTTCTACAACACCAAAAAGCCGATCAAGACCATGGCTGACCTGAAAGGCATGAAGGTCCGCGTCATGGGCAACCCCATGTTTGTCGAAATGGCGAACTCGATGGGCGGCAACGGCGTCGCCATGGGCTACGACCAGGTGTTCAGCGCGCTGCAAACCGGCGTGGTCGACGGCGCCGAGAACAATCCGCCGAGCTTCGTTTTCGACAACCACTACCAGGTCGCCAGGTACTACACCATCGACGAGCACCTGATCGTGCCGGAAATACTGGTCTTCTCGAAGAAAGCCTGGGATGCGATGTCGAAGGAGGATCAGGCGCTGCTGATGAAATTTTCCAGGGAAGCGCAGCTGGACGAGCGCAAGCTTTGGGAGGTCTACGAGCAACAGGCGATGGACAAGGCCAAGGCGTCCGGCATCCAGATCATCCAGGTCTCGGACGTTGACAAGAAAGCCTTCCAGGATGCGGTCAAGCCGGTATGGGACAAATACGGTCCCAAATACGAAGCGACCGTGAAGCGCATCCAGGAGGTGAAGTAGTCGAGCTGTCGTCCGCTGGAATTGGGGGGATCATGGCGCATCATTTCCGCAAGGCGATGGACGCGCTTTACCTCGCCTGCGTCCTGATCGCCGGCACGGCGCTGGTACTGATTTCGGCCGTGATCCCCTGGGGCGTCTACACGCGTTACGTTCTCAACAGTGCCGCATCATGGCCTGAGCCGACGGCCGTTTTGCTCACAATATGGTTGACCTTTTTCGGAGCGGCGGCCTGTTATCGGCTGCGCTTCCACATGAACGTGTCGTTCTTCGTCAAGCTCATGCCTCCATTCTGGCAGCGCTTCTTCGATGCGCTCGCTGAACTCGCCATGGTGGCGATGTCGTTCTTCATGACGGTGTGGGGCGCGAAGCTCGTTATCGCCACCTGGCACAACTCCATTGCGGACTTTCCGGAATTGTCGGTCGGTGTCACCTATCTGCCGATCCCGCTTGGCGGTGTGATCCTTTTTCTATTCGTCGTTGAGCGAATTCTTTGCGGAGCCCCACCGGCGCCGGCGAGTCATCACTGATCGGAAAGTCCCGGGAAAACCGCAATGGACATCGCAGTTCTTCTGTTCACGATGTTCTCCTGCTTTTTCATCGGCGTACCGATTGCCTATTCGCTGGCGCTCGCAGCTATCGCCGGCTGTCTGTGGATCGGCATCCCGCTCGAGGCGGTAATGCTGAAAATCTCCGATGGCGTGAGCAAAGTCGCGATGCTGACGATTCCATTTTTCGTCCTTGCCGGCGCGATCATGGCGGAAGGCGGCATGGCGCGGCGCATGGTCGCTTTCGCCGACGTGCTGGTGGGCTTCACGCGCGTCCGTGGCGGACTATCGCTCGTAAACGTACTTGCCACCACGTTCCTGAGCGGCATTTCCGGTTCGGCTGTCGCCGACACCTCGGCGATTGGCTCGGTCATGATCCCGCAGATGGAAAAGAGCGGCTTCCCGCGTGTGTTTGCGACCAATGTGACGATCACGGCGTCGGTCCAGGCGTTGCTGGTGCCGCCGAGCCACAATGCGGTGATCTATTCGCTGGCGACGGGTGGCACGATTTCGATCATCAGCCTGTTCATGGCAGGCGTGGTTCCAGGCCTGCTGCTTGGCTTCGCGATCATGGTGCTCTGTCTGGTGATCGCCTATCGCGACGGACACCCGAAAGGCACCGCAGTTCCCCTGCGCGACGCGGTCAAGATCACCATCGACGCGGCGTGGGGCCTCATCACGCTCGCCATCATCCTCGGCGGCATTCTCGGCGGCGTGTTTACGGCGATCGAGGCCGGCGCGGTGGCCTGCGTGTGGGCCTTCTTTGTCACCATGTTCATCTATCGCGATTACAAATGGCGCGACCTGCCTGCGCTGGTCCATCGCACTTTACGCACTGTCGCCATGGTGATGACCCTTATCGCCTGCGCGTCGAGTGTCGGCTACGTGATGGCACTCACGCAGATGCCGGCGAAGATCACGGCGTTCTTCCTGACCATCTCGGACAACAAATACGTCATCCTGTTTCTGATCAACATATTGCTGCTCATCCTCGGCACCCTCGTGGACATGGCGCCATCGATTCTGATCTGCACGCCGATCCTTTTGCCAGTGATGATCAACTTCGGCGTCGATCCGGTGCATTTCGGCATGATCATGATGCTCAATCTCGGCATCGGTTTGTGCCACCCGCCGGTTGGAGCGATCCTTTTTGTCGGCTGCGCAGTCGGAAAGGTGACTATCGAAGACGTCATGCGAAAAATCTGGCCATTCTACGCCGTGATGTTCGCGGTGCTGATGCTGGTCACTTACATACCGGCGCTGTCGCTGTGGCTGCCTGCACTGGTTGTGGGGCACTGAATTGACTGACATCACCAGGCTCCAGAAACCCATCCAAAAGTAGAGGCCTGCAGCGAATGTTTCGTGCCATGGCGGAAAATCCTCGGTTCTCAATAGTCAATCTTGGTAGGAACGCGCGCCGGCCGCAGCGCAAAGGTCACAAGAATTTGTATGATCGACACAACCTACGCGCAGCGGCTTCGCAGTAGGCTTACCAAGCGACCAAACGATCCAGCACCGCACGATGCAAGGAGGAAGAAATGGCTGAGTCCGTCTACAAGGTCATTGAACTGGTCGGCACCAGTACGGAGTCATGGGAGAAGGCCGCCAAGGCTGCGGTCGACAGGGCTGCTAAATCTTTGCGGGATCTCCGCGTTGCCGAGGTCGTGCAGCAGGACATGCAGCTCAAGAATGGAAAAGTCGAAGCGTATCGAGCAAAGGTGAAGGTGTCGTTCAAGTTCGAGGGTAAGGGTTAACCAAGGCCGCACCCCTCACTCGCAACGAAGCCGCTTTCCTGGACCACCCAATCAACTCGCCGACGGCCAGAGCGCCATTCCGGCGACAGGTGTTTTTTTGTAATAAAATGTTTGTTCGAGCGCATTTTGCCGCGGAGTTACGGAATGGGAAAAGATCGTCTCGCCGCATTCAGTGATGGTGTCATCGCCATCATCATCACAATCATGGTCCTCGAGCTGAAAGTGCCGCACGGGGCGAGTTGGTCGACCCTTGTTGGCGTACTTCCGAATTTCATCAGTTACGTATTGAGCTTCATTTACCTGGCGATTTATTGGAACAATCATCACCATCTTCTTCACACCGTCACGCGAGTCGACGGCGTTATTCTCTGGGCAAATTCCCATTTACTGTTCTGGCTCTCTCTCATCCCTGCCGCCACGGCATGGATGGGAGAAAACCTTTTGGCCCCGGTACCGACCGCGGTGTATGGCATGGTGCTATTGATGCCGGCTATCGCCTACTATCTGTTGCAGAAAGCGATCGTACGGAGACAGGGTACCCATTCAGTGCTCGCCAGCGCTCTCGGCAACGACGTGAAAGGCAAATTATCACCCGTGCTTTACATTGCCGGGATTGCGCTTGCCTTTGTCAGTCCGTGGCTATCCATCCTCGCCTACGTTTTGGTTGCCGTTATCTGGCTCATTCCAGATCGTCGCATCGAGAATATTTTACGCGAGACTTGATCAAAGCCGTCAGCTGAACGACGTTGCCAGCATGGCGGACTAAGGCGAGACAGGGGACGAGACATGCGCTGGCTGGGCCGGCTCGATCAACTCGTCGCGGGAGTCATTGCAGGGGCGCAATGGCTGGCGCTGCCGCTCGTCGTGCTGCTGTTCCTGTAATGGCCGCTGCGCGATTTTTTTCGCGCTTATTCCCGTAAAGCCAATGATCTCGGGCAAATTCTCTTCGCGCTGTTTGTGGCGGTCAGTGTGACGGCGGCAACTCGCGCCGGCACGCATTTGGCTGCGGATGCTGTGGCGCGGCGTTATTCACTGAAGGTCCGACATTGCATCAAGAAAATCGCCGCGCTGATCGGGCTCATTCCGTGGGCGCTATTCATCCTGATCGCAAGCAAATCGAGCGTGATCTCGTCGTTGCAAATGCACGAGACATTCCCCGACACCGCCAACCGGGGCTACTTTGTCATCAAACTGGCGTTGTGGGTGATGGCGCTGTTGATCCTTGCGCAACGCTCCTAGATATTGCCCGCCCCCCACCGCGGGACAGCGCTTGATGGAATGGAGCGGTCTTGTGCTGCTCCTGCTAGTCGGCGCCGGTATCATTGGCACCGGCCTCCCCGCGATTGGCGCCGTTTTCGGCCTGATGACCGGCACCATACCGGCTCCCCTGCTCGGGGCGTTGCCGGGACGGCTCATCAATCTGTTCGAAAACGACCTTCTGCAAGCGCTGCCCCTCTATGTCACGATGGGTTTGCTGCTCAATCAATTGCCCCTCGCCGATGCGCTCTATCGAGCAAGCAGTGCAATCTTGCCGCGGAGCCCTTCCGCGCCGCTCGTATCAGGAATGCTGCTGGGCGCCCTGCTCGGCCCAATGAACGGTTCGGTGGGGGCCAGCGTGCTGGGATTATCGCGAGTGATCTCCCCGCGGTTGAGCGCCGAAGGCATACCGGCAGCGACACGTGACACCGTGATTGCGGTTGCCAGCACGCTCGGCGTGCTTATTCCCCCATTGCTGGTGCTGATCTTGCTCAGCGATGCCATGCTTTCAGCCCATACCATCGCAGTAACGCAAACCGGCCGCACCGACCGCGTCATCAACACGCAGGACGTTTTCCATGCAGCGTTGCTGCCGGCGGGAATCTTTCTGGCGCTGTGCATCGTGCTGGCATGGTTCGTCGGCCGGAAGGCAATCAAAACGATCAAGCCCGACAAATTGACGGGCGGTCAGGCGGTGATGGCCGCCCTCTCGCTGGCCGCGCTTGTGCTGCTGCTTGGCGGTGTTGCGACCGGATATTTTTATGCGGTGGAAGCTGCGGCCGTGGGTGGCTTCTGGTTGCTTGCAGCCGGGCTGCTCACTGGCCGGCTAAGTGGACGCATTCTCCGCGACCTGTTCCACGACGCGATTGCCATTACCGGCGCGTTGTTTTCCTTGCTGCTCGCGGCAACCACTTTCACACTGGTGCTGCGGCTGCTCGGTACCGATCGGCTGGTGAACAACCTCGTCAGCGCTATCCCCGGCAATGATGTTTTTGTTGTCGCCATCGTTCTGGGTGTGATCGGCCTTTGCGCCTTCGTGCTCGATGCCTTCGAAATCATTTTTGTGATCGTGCCAACTGTGGTTCCATCACTGCTTGTGCGCGTGGCGGACGCTCGTTGGGTCTCGGTGTTGCTCCTGCTGACATTGCAATCGAGCTTCCTGCTGCCGCCTTTCGGTTATGTGCTGATGATGGTCCGTGGCGCCGCCAAAGACCCCGTCCCTTTCCGTCCGTTCGTCCGCGCACTGGCTCCGTTTCTGGCGGCGCAATGGCTTCTGCTTCTGGTGGTTTTGTTTGTGCCCGGCCTTCTGCATTTCGGCGACAAGCCGAGTGACATAAGCCGCGCGCCCGCGAAAAATCTGTCGACGGAAGAAATCAACAAGTTGCTCAAGGAGATGATACCCATGCAGCCGGTGCCCGGCGGCAACTAGGCGATCGGTTCCGTTTGCCACAGCAAAGTCCGAAATTCCGGCTACGAAGCCGCGCCAAGAGGGCACGGCTACTGATGGAAGGCGCTATGACCAGGTTCAGAACATTGCTGATAGCGGCAGCAATTGTCGCTTTGGGCACACCGGCCAGCGCACAAGACATGATGACGGAAGCCGTCAAGCATCAACGCGGTGCACAGAAGCAGGTCGAAAAGCCAAAAAAGAAGGTCGATGAGAAAGCCTATGACGCGGCCCTCAAATCGATTCCGGATTCCACAAAGAAGACCGACCCTTGGGGCAATTTGCGCTAGCCGAGTGCGGCACTAGAACGATTTGCGTCTTTCTTCTGCCTTGTGGCGGCATTCGTAATAGCCTTGTGAATCGTTCGCGATCGAACGACATCGCGCATCATCGATCGCGCTAAAGGTCTTTGCCTCTTGTTCCAGCTGCACCCTTTTTTCGGCCCCTGGAGTACCCGGAGCGCAATCGCTGTGGGCTTCGCCAATGGCGCAATCGAAGGAGTTCCCGGCACAGCCGACAACCAGCAGGCTTGCGAGCCCTGCAAACATGAGCGCGAGGCGCATGCGGATCGTCCTCGTTTGGCCGCGTTCAGCGCGCACGGGCGCGTGCCTTTGGCAGAGGTGTGATCGAGCCGGTCGGCTCCTTGTCGGCCGGACCAGTAGCCGGTTTGGGCGGTCGCGGCGATGAAGCCGCATCTGACGTCGCAGACCCGGCTTTGCCGGCCGTATCGGGCGTGGCATTCGCCGCTGGCGCCGCCGGCGCCGCGACGGCACCGTCACCCGCTGCACCACCGGGTGACACCGCGGCCGCGTCCGGATAACGCGTGCGCAGGTCTCGCAGGAAAGCGTCAAGCGTATCGACGCTCGCAACTTTTTTGGCGATATCCTGGAACTCGACCCCGTTGGGGCCGGTTGGCGCGGTCACCACATTGAACGCGCGACGATCCGGACCGTCTGCGAACTTGGCTTCGTATTTTTCGCGCAGACGCACCAGACCGATCGATTCTTCGCCGATCGCGTAGCCGATCGCGGCGCGCAGGATGTCGGATCTCTCGTTATCGTCCAGAGGCGCGAATTGCCGCCAACGGTCTCCGTAAAGCAGTTCGATCTGCTCGCCCGACTCCCGCCAGCGCTTCGCCGCCCACAAGACATCTGATCGCAGCCGCGACGCTTCGCGGCTGTTGATATTGGCGATCAATTCAAGAGCCAGATCATGCCGGCCAAGATTGGACATGGCGCGCGCTTCAAGCAGCAGACGCTGGTCGCGCAAGTCGTTCGACAAATCGGAGACCCGGGTCGACTGTAGGATAGCGAGCGCCCGGTCAGGCTTGCGGTTCATCAGATAGACCACCGCGAGTCGCGCTGCGACCTGCGCACGCGCGGCACCTTGCAGGCGATGGTCGACCTGATGTTGAAGCAAATCCGCTGCCTGATCGAGCAGATCGACCCCGACGAGGCGATCGGAGAGCCGGCGTATCATCTCATCGCCACGGCGTCCGATCGGCGTTAATTCGCGGAAATCATAAAACAGGCCAAGCGCCTCGACCGGCGCCAGGGCATCGCCTTTGCCACCAAGGAAGAGATTTTCGAAGGTGATTGCAGCCTCATCCTGGATCTTGCGCGTCATGTCGGAATTGGGATGGGCGAGCAGCGCCGTCCGCATCGTATGGAAGGCATCGCGATAACGGCTATCCTCGGTATAGAGATGCGCGAGCACCTTGAGACCTTCGGTCTCGGTTTCGTCGCCCCGCCACACGGTGGTCAGCGTTTCGATGTCGTTGATGACGTCCTTGCGCCCCATGCCGCCTGTCGCAAAGGCGAGAACGATCTCACGCAAGCGGCCCTGTGCGGCGGCGCGACGATCACTCGACATGGCCGCGGCGCGATAGCTTGCGAGCGCATCTTCGGTACGGCCCAGGCCTTCGTAAAGGCGCCCAAGCAACACATTGATGGTGGGCTCAAGATCCGGTGTCACACCAACTGTTTCGAAATCATTCACGAGACGGGTGGCATTGTTGAAGTCGCGCAACTCAATGGACGAGCGCAGCGCCTCCTTCATCGCCATTCGCTGCAATTCGATCGGCAGCGCGCCGATGGCGGCGGTAACGTTCCTGAATATGTCTTGCGCTTCCGCCCATCGGCCCTGACGCGCCAGAGCGATCGCACGCCAGATCGGCGCATCCTGTTGATTGCCAACCTGCGGCTTGGATAGCTCCTTCAGCGCATCCTCCGGGCGATCAAGCATCACGTCAGCGACGGCTGTAAGCACGCTGCCGGTGACATCGTCAGATGCACGCTGATCGGCCAGCGCAACATTCAGAACTGCCTTGGCCTCCGGCGCCATGTCCTTTGCCAGGTAAAAGCGCGCGAGATTCAGTCGCGCCTGCCGTCGCTTGCTCACCGGGGCGGACGCGGCAAGTCCGATCAGTTCGGATTGGCGGGCATTGAATGGAGCGTCGCGATCGAAGCCCCAGACCTGTGTATCGAAGGTGAAGGCACGAAAGCTGACTGCAACCTGTTGCTGTCCGAGTGCTGTCGCCGACAATGTCAGGCCTGCCGGCCGGCCAATGGTGATTTTGTCGGAGCCAAGTTCTGCTGTGATGTCGTCGGCGATCGGCTGAATAACTACACCATGCGCCGACGGTAGCGCACGCAGTTCGACAAAATCCTGCACCTTGAGAAATCCGCGCGCCGGCCCAAGCGCCGTGATCACCATCAGACGGTCATCGATATCCGGATCCTTGACGTTGTGAATGGCGCTCGCGCCTTCGAAGGGAACAGCGATGCTCGCGCGATTCTTTCCGACGATGCTGCGCGCGATCGCAAGCGGACGCGTTTGCGCTGTCGCCGTGTCGGCGATGTTGGCGATCCAGCCGGGCCCATCGGCTTCAAGGCTCACCATGCGCGGCCGTGCAAGCTTGATACGTACGATGACGGCGCCATCGTCGCTGCGCTCGGACAAAATCTCCCGCACGCCATTGTCACCGTCGGCCTGAAGCGCCGTCAGATCGATCTGAGCGGCGCTATCGAATACAAGCCAAAGCGTCTCGGCGCGTTGAAAGGCCGCGGCCGGGGTCGGCGCCGCGAACGGCAATTCGACACGCAGCTTGTCGCCCGACTGTTGTGCGCGGGCAACCACGACTGCATTTGGATTGGCTTTCGGCCGCAGGGAATCGTCGCTAGGAGTGGAGCCGGAAAAAATTTTCTTTGGACTTGGCGGAGCCGAAGAAGGTGCCGGTGGGACGGCTGATGGCAGCGTCTCCACAACAGGCGCCGGCGGGTCGGAAGTCGCGGCCGCGGCGGGCGCTGTTGCGGCTGCGGGCGCCGGTTGAGGCTTCTCAGGCGCAGCCGCCGCCATGGTTGGCTTGGGCTGTGGCTGTTCGGCCTCCTTTGGCGGCGATGATGGAGGTTGCGATTGCTCGGTCTTCTTGGGCGGCGTGGGCGCGATCTGCGGCGCCGGCTCGGGCGCCGCCTTTGGTTGTTCAGCTTCTTTTGCCGGCGTTGGCGCGGGAGCCGAAGGTGCCGCGGCAGATTCGGTTTTCGATGATGCAGAAATTTTGGGCAGCATGTCCGCCGGCGAATTTTTCGGCGGCATGGTTTCGGGTGGCGAGACCGCAGGCGCGCTGTCGGATTTTGCCGTTTGCTTTGCAGCGCCGCCCTCCCCCGACTGTTTTGGCTTGGCACCATCGACGCCGATATCGACCACGATGTTCCGGTCTTCGCGGAAGGCGCGCACGTCCGGCGAACCGTTCAGAGTAAAGACAACAGCAACTGAATCGAAATCCACCTCGGCTTCTATCGCTTTGAGCGTCGGCGGTAGCGATGCCTTGGCATCGGCGAGATCCCAGGCAACCTGCTGATCAAAATTGAGCGTCAGTCTGCCATCGGCGCGTTCGGGCACGACATTGACCGTGCCCGGCATCGTGAACACGTAACGGACGAAGGTCGGCTGGTTGGCAACCTTCACGCGGACCACCGCCGGCTTCTTTTGTCTGTCGGCCGCCCGCTGTTGATGCAATTGACGTTCCGCGTCGCGTGCCCGTCGCACAAGTTCATCGATCACTTCCTGTGGCAGGCCCGGCATCGGGCCTTTCCAATTTTCGGGCAGGATGTCGACATAGAGCCGCTCGGCCGCAGTAATCGTGTTCAACTTGACCTTGCGCGTTAGTGCGATCCGGATCGCGCTGCCGTCCGGATCGCGGCGCGCCGCGCTGACATATTCAGGCGCGTTGACATTGAGTCGTTCGACAGCAACTGCCACCGGCTTATTGAAGCTGATGACGATGATCGCTCCAGAGACTCGGGTCGTTGCCTCCACCGCCTCGTCGAACTGGAACATCAGACGCAAGTAGCCACCGTCCAAGACGGCTTTGACTTCACCTTTAATGGGGTCGTCAGCGCGGGCTGCACTGGCAGGCCCGAGCGCGAGCAGCGCAAGGGCCGTCACAAATGCAAGGACACCATGCCATACGGACTTAAGTCGCGAGCGCATCGGGTCGCGCGCAAACATCCACTTCAGCCTGAGTGGCAAAGCCGTCATAAGGCCGTTCCAGCCGGCGAACCTGCCGGTCGCAGCAGCCTAAGGACGGGCGTTTAATGTGGCGTTAACTAAAGACGCCTCTAAGCACCGTTAAATCGGGTGGAATCAATCGGTCGACGCAACAGTCTGCGATACGCAAAGCTCGCGGCAGCACGGTTCCAATGAGAACGCCAATGGTCTACTGCGACACTATTTTCCGAAAGGCGCCGACTTGTCGGGGTATTCGCGAGGTCATCCGAATAAAGCGGCGCGTCAGCAAAACAAGCGGCCACGTAAGACTTTAGGAGCACCCAGCCGCCGGTGTTGCGTCGACCGGTTGACCCCGCAACCAAAGCGGAGTTGCTCGCTGTGTGAATGATAGATACCGTTCATCGTTTCCACGAGGCTCGAACGGTTTGGGGGCGAACATGATCCTGAGTGCAAAGAAGAATTTGATTTTTGCAATTTTCGTTGCCGCGGTCGCGATCTTAAATTTCGGAAATGCTGCTAACGCTGCATCGGGCTCCAATAAATCATCGACAACGCTAAATAAGCAAGCTGACCCGAAGACAACGCATGGTGTTATCACTCCACCGCAAAAAACGTTAAATAAGCGCACGGACCCGATAACCAGCAAGGGCGTTATTACGCCGCCACAAAGAGGTCCTGCGGGCAAGTAATCGCGCGAATCAAGCCGCGCGTGTCCGCTTCGGGCCGATTGTGTTGAAAAAGTTGGCAGTTGCGGACGTGACCTATCACCCGGCGACAGCACCGCGGTTCGTCTGTCAGCCCCCGGGGCCGTCCGTCATGATGTAGCCCATCAGGTCGCCCACGTTGTGCTCCAAATTTCGGATGATGTCCTTGACGACGTCTCCGATCGAGATCACGCCCACGACCTTGCCCGCGTCCAGCACTGGTAGAT
>DATIWJ010000058.1:0-11252 GCA_035519415.1 Pseudolabrys sp. | reverse complement strand
TTTTGCCGAGGCGATCAGTAGTTTTTCGAGAAGGCTCTAAATGTACCGGAAGTGCTTATGAGGCTAAAATTTTCATCGATAATCTTAAGGTTGCGGCAACCTGATACCACCATCCTTGCTTGCAAGCACAAAGTTCCACAACTAGAGTAACAAATTACTAGCGCGGGACGGCAACATGCTGGCCTGCGTCAAAAGGGAGATTGCTCATGGGGAAAAAGAGGAAGGCGCACGGGCAGCGAGGAATTTGGAAACCCAAGGCGACCACTGACGACCCCGACGTGAAGGTGGCTGATTTTTCGTACCAAAGTGACAAACTCGCAGAAATAATTACTTTGGCATGGATCAATAATGGTAACTACGCGGGACAACTAACCGATCACACCACAAATTTCGCAAAAACAGAGCTCGAGAATCGGGCGGGGATCAAGCTGAAAAACCCCGTTGTGCTTACGGAAGATGAGTACAATGACGGCTGGCAGATGGTAGGCGACGATGAAGTCATCTTTGTGCTGCCGGACGTCTCGCGCGTGAAGAAGACAGCGGCGGACACCTCGGCGTCACTTCTCGAGACGGCAAAAATGCTGATGGCCTGTGTGCCGAACGGAATCTAGTGCGGTTGCGCTTCGGTTCTGGGCGAGTCGGTTTGTCTCTGGCTTTAAGCGAGTTAGTTCGCTGTTGCGGTCAACGATCGCGGGTGAGCACCCAAAAGTGGGAGAATTCGAATGGCACAGTTGGTCACGGAGTGGGTGAACGTTAGAGGCAATATTTCTATCATCGCTCGCGAGTCGGGAGAGGTTTGGTTTCATACCCCGAGCGACACTGAAGAAAAAATAGATCTGTTCGCAACGCCGATGACGGGCGTTGGCGCGGCGGGGAGCACGGTCGGACTTCTCGACGGCGCGATAAATCTCGGGTTTGCTGGCATTGAAAAGCGCCTGGCGCGCCCGGAGCCGACGGTCGCTGGTTATATCGTCGCCCTGGTCGGTGCCTATCACACGTCTGTCGACACGCCGCGAAATCTCCGCCGCGCCGCCAGCCGTTTCAACGAGCTGGGGAGGCCCGAGGTCGCGGCATACCTTGAAGAGCGTGCGCGCGAGGAGACCGGTCACGACCGGCTCGCGCTCAAGGATTTACGTGCGCTGGGCGTGCCGGGCGAGCGGCTCGTTGCCAACTTCATCCCGGAGGGCATCAAGCCGCTCTGCAAGCGCTTCGATGACCTCTGTGCCGAGGACTATCCAATAGGATGTATCGGTTATTCGTATTGTCTGGAGCGCATCGCGGCGCTCAAGCAGGAGGCCGATATCGCGAGGGTTCGGGCGATTTGCCCGGAAGGCGTCGATGCTACCCGCTTCCTGCGAAGTCACAGCTCCCTCGGCAGCGAGGCGAGCCACGTCGCAGAAACAATCGAGTTTGTCGCCTCACTTCCTGCGAATGACCGTATCAAGGTCGTTCAGGAGACGTATGAATCGTCGCTAGTCCTCGCGGAGGGATACAATCACGAACTCCTCAAATCCGAGGCGGAGATGCTCGAGGAGATTCGGAAGGCAATCGGAGAGGCGCTCCCGTATGGTCGTGGTTCAGTTCTCTCGAACATTGAAGAGCACGTGGCTCGACCTGTGGCGTGACCGGTTAGCGCTGTCGTCATCTCAGTCTGGCATGGTGTGAGGCGCGGGCGCGCGTCTCGGGTGCATTTTTTTGATTTACGACGAGGCCCCGCGTAACCTGTCGCGCTATCGGCTGACTTCCTCTTATGAATTAGGTCTGTGCAATGCCGAGGCCGACCACTGACTTAGCCGAGTGGCTGGCTGGACACGGCCTGGGCCAGTACGTCCAGACGTTCGCAGAACATAATATCGAATATTCCGTCCTTAAAGATTTGACCGAGGATGATCTCGAAAAACTCGGAGTCTCATTGGGTCACCGGAAGATATTGCTCCGGGCCATCCACGCATTGAGGAGTCAACCGAGCGGCACAACCGAGATTTCAAATATCGATACGAACGTAGTCGCTCCTGCACAACATCGCGAAGCCGAATTTCGTCAGATCACGGTAATGTTCTGTGATTTGGTGGGGTCTACGCAACTCTCGGAGAAGCTAGACCCTGAGGATCTCCACAAGCTCATTGACGCGTATCGGCGGGAGTGCAGCACGGCCATTAGGCGCTATGGAGGCGAGGTCGCCCGCTATTTCGGCGATGGCGTGATGGCATTTTTCGGTTGGCCCTACGCACATGAGGATGACGCCATTCGCGCAGTTCATGCGGCCCTGGAAATTGTTTCCGGCGTTATGAAGATTTCAGGGCCAGCCACCCTGGCTTGCCGGGTAGGCGTTTGCTCAGGGCCAGTTGTTGTCGGTGAAACAGGAAACAGCACCACCTCTTGGTCGATGGATGCGGTAGGGGAAACGCCCAATATTGCCGCGCGCCTGCAGACCCTTGCCACTCCCAATACGGTGCTCATTTCGGAATCAACAAAACGTCTCGCATCGGCAGCTTTCGATTTGCACGACCTCGGGCTTCAGGAACTCAAGGGCGTAACCGAACCTGTTCATGTGTACCGCGTACTCGCGGCCAAAAGTGCCGGCAGCCGGTTCGAAGCTGCGCATGCCGGATCTCTCACACCGCTCGTTGGACGTTCAAGCGAACTGCGCTTGCTGCTCGATAGGTGGGAGAAAGTCAAAGAAGGTGATGGTCAAGTGATTCTGCTTTCGGGGATTCCGGGAGTTGGGAAATCACGGCTTCTCCACGAATTGAAGTCGCATATTGAGAAGGAACCGCACTTCCTGTTGCACCATCAGTGTTCGCCGTATCATAGTCAGAGCGCGTTCCATCCGGTGATCGAGCAGATCGAACAGGCGGCTCACCTAATCGCTCGTGAGGCCGATGCAGACAAGATTGCAAAGCTACAGGCATATCTTCCGCGCTCGACCAGTAGTTCGATAGAGCCGCTTCTGCTGATTGCCAACCTGCTATCGATTCCGACCGAGAATCATCGCGAACTGTCGGAGCTCACCCCGCAACAAATAAAGAATAGAACAATCAGCACGCTTGTCGACATTCTCCTGGCATTTTCTTTGCAACATCCTACGCTCTGCATCTTCGAGGATGCGCACTGGTTAGATCCATCGACGCTGGAACTGCTTGAACTGATTATCAGCCGGATCGGCCATGCTCGTGTGTTGCTCATTGTGTCGTGCCGGCCCGAGTTCCGTCCTACGTGGCTGGCTCACGCTAATGTTTCCATACACTCGCTCACGCGATTGTCGCAGGCCGAAGTGAAGACAATGATTCGAGACCTCTTGAGGGGCGGGAGAATCCCCCAAGAGCTGGTCGACCAGATTATCGAAAAGGCCGATGGCGTCCCGCTGTTCATAGAGGAACTGACAAACAGTACATTAAGCGCGCCTTTACAAGAGACTCTCGGGCACACGGAACAACCAGCGTTGCTCAGGGTCCCGGAGACACTGAGCGACGCGTTGATGGAGCGACTCGACCGCGTTGCGCCCAGCCGGAGGGTTGCGCAGATAGCGGCTGTGATAGGGCGCGAGTTCTCCCATGACCTCTTGTCGGCTGCAGCGCGCATTGACGAAGAAGATATGCGGTCGGCCCTCTCCGGACTCGAACGGGCAGACATCATCTATCGCGTCGGTATTTCGCCTTTCGTTCGTTTCTCTTTCAAGCATGTGTTGTTGCGTGACGTGATCTACGACTCTTTGCTTAAGAGTAAGAGGCAACAGATCCATGCCGACATCGCAACAATCCTGGAGCATGACTTTCCGAAGCTGGTTGAAAATCAGCCCGAAGTTCTGGCGTTTCACTATCAAGAAGCGGGCAATCATCAAATGGCTATCCGTTACTGGTTCGAGTCTGGGCAACGCGCGCTCGCGCATTCCGCGAACATCGAAGCGATCGCAAATCTTCGAAAGGCCCTTCAGCTTCTCAACGCCTTGCCGGAAACACCTGGACGCATCAAACAAGAGATCGACATTCAGTTGGCGCTGGGAATACCGCTTATCGCTGTTCGAGGTTATGCCGCCGCGGAAACCCGCGAAGCGTTTTCCCGGGCTCTCACCTTGTGCCTGCGACTCGGCAACATTCCTGAATATTTCCAAGCCCTGTTTGGCGTATGGGGGAACTGCTGGATGCGCGGGAAGAATGATGAAGCGCTCCACATGGCCGATGAATTTCTATCGCGGTCACGAGCGTTATCCGACCCCGTGCTGCTAAAGGTGGCTCATAGAGTGATGGGCAGCACGTTATTGACCGTCGGCGACTTCCAATCGTCAGCGAACCATTTCGAGGAGACAATCAGGCTTTCGACGGGCAAAGAAGAACGGCCATTATACAACCTTTACATGGTGGGGCCCCGAGCGGCTTCGTTGCTGCTCCTATCCTGGGACTTGTGGTTCCTGGGCCATCCGGATCAGGCCCTTTCGCGCGTTTCGGAAGCACTTGCCTTGGGTCAAGATCTTGGCCACCCCTATACCGTAGCGTTCGCTCATTACATGACTTCCGTTGTGCACCTCCTGCGTGGGGACGCCGCTCGTGCCCTGGAGAGCGCCGAAAGAAGCTTCGAGATGTCACAAGAACAACGGTTTTCGCTGTATGCGATTTTGTCGAGAATCTCGCGAGGCAAGGCAATCGGCGAACTGGGTCGGCTTGAAGAAGCCCGCACCGAAATAGAACTGGGAATCGACGAAGCACGACGCAGTGGCGTGGGCTTCATGCTTCCAATGATGGATAGCTGGTTGGCAGAGGTACACGCCAAGACTGGCGAAAATGAACGCGCGCTAGCGATCGTCGAACGAGCCCTGACCGATATCGGTGACGTCACAGGGCGATCATGGGAAGCGGAATTGCATCGCCAGAGAGCGCAAATTCTTCTGACACTCTACCCATCGAAGGTCATAGAGGCTGAGTCTCATCTCAAGAAGTCTATCGAGGTGGCGCGGGGTCAAAGCGCCAAGTCGTTGGAATTGCGCGCCGCCACAAATCTTGCGGAACTCTGGCGGGCGCAGGGAAGGCCAGATGAGGCACGCGCGCTACTGGAACCAATCTGCCGTTGGTTCAACGAAGGAGCCGAAACGGCTGACCTCAAGCGGGCGCGCGGCGCTCTGTGAACAACAGCTCGTGCAGGTCAGGCACTCTGAACACAGGTTCTACCAGACCGCTCAATGGGTTAGTGAACTCCCTGAACCTCCTCAAGAAGATGAAGAAATCTCCGCAGCGAGCCCTTTGGCCGCGCGAGGGAGGCATTGGCGATGAAGATGCGATCGCGCTACTTCGCGGCCGCAATGATTTCAGGTCGATACTCGAAGTGCATCGTATCGTAGTGATACCACTTGCCACCCCAGATGAAGCCGTGCGCTTCGAAGATGCGAACGATCTCCCAGGGAATCTCGTTTTTGTAAGCAATGCGACCGCCGACACCGGCCTTTGACCGTAACCAGTAGTCGGAATGTGCGGCGGCGATATCGATCGCGATGCCGAAACCATGTGGACTCCTGCGGTTTGTCCGAGCAATGAGACGGCAATTGTAGGTCCCCTGGCTTGGCCGCAAATACGCAAGGAAGCGGTCCGGCAACTTGTCGAGTTCATTCGATACCTTTTGCAGCGCCTCCGCCGCCCCGTTGATCCTGGTGAACTTGAACTTGGTGCCGTCCTTGCTCGGCAGCCACACGACGTTGACGAGCTTGGTAGCGAAACCGGCCGTCCGGCAATCGCCGTACATCTTCTGGAACAATGGCATGTATCGCACCCGACCCGGGTCGAAATTGACCTCAGGCGCGAGGCCCTTGTCGCCAACTGGATACATCATCAAGAACATATCTTTGATGTCCGGGGCATTGAGCATTGCGTCGAAGGACCTGGCGCCCTTGCCATCGTCAATGCGCATGCGCGTGCCGTCCCTCCAGACAAGGTCGTTCCCGTCAATTCTGTCGAGGAAATTGGGATATGCCTTTAAAAGTGCCGTCGCCGTATCTGGCGACAGGCTATTGCCGGCCTGCGCAAAGACATCGGCCAGCACCAGTATGAGCGCGATGCTCATGACAAGGCGAAACAGGGTCATCGTTGTTCATATTATTCGGGCCGGCCTGTTTGCGCGACCTTGGAATCGCGCTCCGCAAGCCTCGCCAATCAATTGAATGTGCGCAGGAGCTGGTCGCTGATCGGCTTGAGCAGATAGCTCATCATCGTGCGACTGCCGGTCTGCAGGAAAACCTCGGCCGGCATCCCGGAAACCAGTTGCAGGCTGCCCAGCCGATGCCGCTCCGCGGGCGGCAGCGTCACGCGAACGGTGTAGTAGGCTGCATTGGCGTTGGCTTGCCGGTCATGGCTCAGATCGGCCGAGACATACGACACGATGCCTTCGAGCTGTGGCGTCGTGCGCTGATTGAATGCCGAAAAGCGCACGTAGCTTCGCTGCCCGGTGTGCACGTGATCGATATCCTGGGGTGGAAGCTTGGCTTCGATCTGCAATTCGTCGGATTCCGGCACGATTTCCATGACGACCTCGCCAGGAGTGATCACACCGCCGACGGTGTGAACGGAAAGCTGGTGAACGATCCCGTCAGTCGGCGCGCGCAGATCGACCCGCCTGAGCAAATCACTTGCGGCTGTAGTCTTCTCGATAAGCTCGGCCTCTTTATCCTGGGCCTCGCGCAAATCCTTCATGACTTCAGTACGAAAATCCTGATCGACCCTTACGGCCTGCAGCTCCGCCTCACTGATCTTTGATTTTGCCTCCGCGATCGCTGCCGCCGTCTGCCCACGATCGCCATCGAGGCGGGCGGCCTCGCGCTGCAGCGACGTCTTGCGCGTCAAAGGCACCAGTCCTTTCTGGTACAGGCTGTCCACGCCCTCGAGTTCGCCTGAGATCAGATCATGCTGTGCCGCCTTCGATTTTACTTGCGCATCGAGGCCTGAAATCTGCTCACCAAGCTGTCCAACATGGCTGCGCAAGAGCTCCTTGGCATTGCGTCGTGCCGCCGCGCGACTGTTGAACAGTGTAATTTCCGATGCCCATAGCTGGCGCACAGCATCGTCTTCCGACCGGCTGGCCATCTCGTGTGGCATCTGTGGGTGATCCATGCCGTCGCGCTCGGCGATCAGGCGCGCCAGTCTCACCCGGATCTGATCGAGCTGCTGCGTCAGAACCTGGGAATTGGCTCGCAGTTGCGTCTCGTCGAGGCGAAGCAGCAGATCACCTGCGTGTACACGCATCCCGTCACGCACGGGAATATTTGCCACCACACCACCGGCGAGATGTTGAATCTTCTTCACATCCGATGCAACGACCAGGGTGCCCGGCACCACGACAGCCCCGGATAGCGGCACCAGGGTCGCCCAACCACCGAGAATTCCCACACCCACGATCAGGACGCGAAGCCCTATTTTGAGTTCGTCCTCGAAGTTGTGCGTCAGCCGTTTTGTGAGCTCCGGCTCGGACCTCGCGTCCAGTCCGGCAGCGTGCGTACGGCTGATCAAGAATGCACAGGCGGAATTCAGAAGCTGGGACGCCCGGCCAGACTGTATAAATTCGAGGCCGGGCACGGAGAGCGAGCGTAGTCTGGTTTTGGTTTCTGCCGGCAACGGGATCGTGGTGCGATCGAGTAATTCAATGCGTGATGACCTTTCAGGGACATGATGCGTGCCTCGCTGACGCGCGTAACCGCTGTCGATATCGGCTGTGGTTCGCGGAGGAGCCACCCGTCCAACCTTTCGATCCGGCCAATGACGGAAAATCACATTTGCGTCTTGCCGCACCGGTCGCCTTGCGGCCGCCGGTGTTTTGCCCCGCAAATTCGACCTGTGCCCGCGATCAATCGGTTTGCTCCGATTAAGGCCGAGCATATGGAGGAAACGGTGAACGGCCCCGGGAGACTTGCAGTTTCTGGTGCCGCGCGAATGGTCGGTAAGACGATCGGCCGGCCGGACATCAATTGCGTGCGGAAATTGTTCGCGTTCCTGATGACGCTCCTGGTAGCGTTCCTGGAATCGTTCCTGGTCAAGAAACTTTTGCAGTCGCCGCAGCTCGCAAATGAGCGCAGCCCCCTGCGGACCGGCCGGCCCGTCCGCCACATTGTCGACGTCGTCAAATCCAGGAACGCGATCGCGAACTTGAGACCAGGTCATGGTGCGGCACCTGCGGCCAAGTGCGGGCCTCTGCGTTGCCTCACTGCGCCCGGTGTGCGGACGTTTGATTGTGCAACGCGTGCAAAAACTTCTTCACGCGGCCCGAACGCGATTGAACGCCCATTATAAATGACCATTGTCATGTTCAACGCTGCCAACGCATTGGGCCGATGCGAAACGACGATGACAATACTCTGCTCGCTCCGCAGCGTTTCGATTGCGTTGGCAAGTGCATTTTCGCCATCGGCGTCGAGATTGGCATTTGGCTCGTCGAGTACGACCAGAAATGGACGGCCAAATACGGCCCGCGCCAGACCAATGCGTTGACGCTGTCCGGCTGACAACGAGGTGCCGCGTTCTCCGACCCGGGTGTCATAGCCATCGGGCAGGCGCAAGATCATCTCGTGAGCGCCGGCCACTTGAGCAGCCTCCAGAATGGCCTCCGATGTCGACGTATCGTCGAAACGCGAGATGTTCATCGCGACCGTACCGTCGAATAAGGACACGTCCTGGGGCAGGTAGCCGATGTGGCGTCCAAGATCGTCGGGATTCCAGCGTTCGATTGCGGCACCGTCGAGGCGCACCACGCCCTCCGCCGCCGGCCAGATACCGACAAGAGCCTTCGCCAGCGAAGATTTTCCGGCGGCGCTGGCACCAAGAAGCGCGAGTCCCGTTCCTGCCTTCAAGCCAAAAGACAATTGAGAGACAACCGTCTTTTGTGTGCCGGGCACAACAACACTGAGGCCCTCAACTGTCAGGGTGTGCTGAGGCCGCTGCAAGATGACCGCAGGTGCCGCGGGCGCTGCGGTGACTTTAAGGACGGCGCGTAGACGGCCGATTCCCTCCCGCGCAGCAACCAGTTGTTTCCAGTTCGCCAGTGCGACTTCGACGGGCGCCAGAGCGCGACCCATCATGATCGAGGACGCGATCATGATGCCTCCGGAAGCCTGCTCGATCACGACCAGATAGGCGCCGACCCCAAGCACTGCCGATTGCAGAATGAAGCGCAACACCTTGGCCGCGGCACTCAGATTCGCATGGACGTCAGCCAGTCGAGTGTTGTGATGAATGTAGTGCTCGTTGGTGAGCGACCACCGCGCCGCCAGACGGCCTGTCATGCCCAGGGCGCGGATAACGTCCGCATTCTGGCGCAGCGCGTCTGCCAGGACTTGCCGCTGCGCGTTGCCATCCATCGATATCTTTGCTGCGCTTCGCGATTGCCATTCGGTCAGTAGTGTCATGGCGATGATGGCTAGCGCCCCGCAGGTCGCAATGACGCCGATCGCGGGGTGGAAGAGGAATAACGCAACCAAGAAAAGCGGAATCCATGGCATGTCGAGAAACGCCGTCGGGCCGGCGCCCGACAGGAACGCGCGCACCTGGTCGAGATCACGCAAGGGCTGCTGGGCGAGAATTGGTTTTGTCCCGCGCAGTGGCAGGGTGACGAGCGCCAGGTGAATTAAAGGCTGAAGTTCAACGTCGAACAGGGCGCCAATCCGCGCCAGCATGCGGCTGCGGAGCGCGTCGAAATAACCTTGCAGCAGGTAAGCGATCACCACGATCGCCGACAGCCCGAACAATGTTGCAACGTTTCGGCTCGGGATCACACGATCATAAACTTGCAGCATATAAAGCGAGCCGGACAGCGTGAGCAGATTGACCACTCCGCTGAATACCGCCACGCCCGTCAATCTTCGTCCGCTTGCGCGCAACTGAATCGCAACCGGGTCGTCCCCGTCGAGCGACAGCATGCTCCCCCATTGATGTTTTCGTTTTTGCAGCGGCTGCCAGCGGCGTGTCCGCCGCAGTCAGGTGTGGCGACACGAACGTTGCGTACTGATCGCGACGAAAGTTCGACGGGAATGAGATTATTGCACGCGATCAAAAAAATTTACTGCTTGTGGTAGCCCGCTGGCGAAAAAGCGCGCGTGCCTTCAAATCGTCAACGAATGATCACAGTGTTTGTCCGCGAAATTCTCATTTCAGTCGGACCGTGGTCACGAAGGCAGCCAACAGTGCTTGCGGGCTCTTCGAATTCCACATCGCAAATTCCTTCTCACTCATTCTGCTGACAATGGGAGGCGACCTATGGCACACGGTTTTGACCGGCATCACGGCCACACACATACTCCGACACCACCCGCTGCGCCGCAGACACCACCCGCTGCGCCGCAAATGACATTCGCGGAAATCGGCACGCTCTACAATACGATAAACAACGAAGTAATGGGCGGTGTGACCCCTCAAAACCAGGTGTTGCTCTTCAGCCAAGTCATCACGGTCCAAACGCAACTTCAAAGCCTGATTGACAGCGGCGCCTTGAACAATCTGGACGGTGCGGGAAATCCGGCCGTAAGTCTCGTCCATGCCCAGAATATCGCTGATCAATTGAATTTCTTGAAGACCGAGATCGCGGCGTTCGGAACAGCGGCCAATGTCCCCCCTAAATTCATCAACGATGTGGTTAGGGATGTCCAAGATATCGTCGCCAGTGATCCGCAACTGACCGCGCTCGCCCATCAGGGCAATCACGCCGGTTTTGAGCAGTTCTCCTTTCTCCTCACGCCACCCACGCCTTTCCCTGATACCCCCCTGCAAACGGCTACCCTGTTGCAATTCATCTCAGACTCGAACTCGCTCGCCAAGACGGCTCAGGATCTCGTGCGCCAAGATCCCAACGGGGCCGACACCAAAGCAGCGATTGCACAGCTCGAAACCGATATTCATAATTTTTCGGTCGGTGCCGATCAGTATTCGACGGCACAGGGCGGAGTGTTTTCGGCCCGCTTCAACAACGAATTCACCCTTGATGGTGTTCAAGGGACAGCGTCGCGTGAACTGGTCACCGGCCTCGAAACCTTCCTCAAAACGGGGAATGCAGATCTCGCAAATGGCGCAGCAGCTGTTCTGATGGCGAATGCCAATGACGTTCGCGGAAATATGCTTGCGAATGGGCTTGGCCCCGATGGACAGCCCTTTGTGGCTGCAGCTAATGGTGGCATTCCCCACAACATCGACACGGTGAACGTTGCCGGGCTCGTCTTCAACGATTCCATGACCAAGCTCATTGGCGGCGTCTATTCCGGCAACCAGCAATCCATCGTCAATGACCTGAAC
>DATIWJ010000057.1:0-7308 GCA_035519415.1 Pseudolabrys sp. | reverse complement strand
CGAGGGTTTTTCGAGGACTTCGCTGCGGCAGAAAAACCAGGGACTTTGGGATCGCAGGCGATGTGCGCAACGCCTTGGGATTCAAACCCCAGCAGAAAGAATGAGATAGAAGTGTTGCGTCGACCGGTTGAATCCACCGCCAAAAGCAGACATGCCGTCACTCACTCGATCACCTCGTCGGCCGCAACTGTCAGGTGCGGCGGAACGGTGAGGCCGAGCGCCTTCGCCGTCTTGAGGTTGATGATGAAGTCGTACTTGGTGACTAGAGAGAAGGGAATCTCGCCCGGATTCGCTCCCTTAAGGATTTCGTCAACCTGGGCGGCCGCGCGTCGGCCCTGGCTCACAAGGTCAACGGCGTAGACCATTAGCCCGCCAATTTCCGCATATTCACGATATGGATAAATCGCCGGCAGCGAGGCCTGTTCACACAATTCGATGATGAGCCGCCGGTTGGTGAGATTCTCGGCCGATCCGTCAACAAGGAGTCCGTCCGCTTTTCCCTGGGATATCTCGGCGAAAGCCCGCCGAAATTCCGTCGCCTGGACCGGGACGCCAACTGTTGCGCCGAAAATTGAGACCCCGATCTTCTGCGCCAACCTGGGTATTTCCTGCTCGTAAACAGCCCATCGTGCCTGCGTACAGAGCAAGGCCACCTTGGATACCTTCGGAGCCAGCTCTTTCAAGATTTGAAGTCGCTTGCTCCATAACTCCTCCAGCCCGGCGTCGACGGTTACTCCCGTAATGTTGCCGCCCGGTCGCGCGATGCTGGCGACAAGCCCGAATGCGATCGGATCCTGTGTCAGTGCAACAATTGGAATTGCAGTCGTGGCCGCCTTGAACAGTCGCACGAACTCAGGCGTGACCGTAAAGATCAGGTCAGGTCTGCTTTTCACCACGTCGCGCACGATCTCGGCGTGACGTTCATTTCGACCTTCCGCCGAGTAGCGTGCGATAATCATATTTTTGTCCTCGACATAACCCAGCCGGCGCAGCTCAGTGAAGAGCGCCCGGAAAAATATGATCGACCCCGTTTCACGCAAATCGGAGATAGGGTGCGACGGGTGAACGACTGCGATCTGGTGCACCTTTCCGGCCTGCTGCGCGCGAGCCACAAGTGGCGTCGCCACCGCACCGCCAACAAACGTTATGAAATCGCGCCGCCTCATTGCCTCCCCCGAAGCTCAGGCCAAGGCATCGTAGCGGTTCAAATCAGCCTCGTTAAGACTTCTTGTCTTGAAGGAGAAAGACGGAGTGTATGCCGATACGTCGAGGGTTTTTCGAGGACTTCGCTGCGGCAGAAAAACCAGGGACTTTGGGATCGCAGGCAATGTGCGCAACGCCTTGGGATTCAAACCCCAGCAGAAAGAATGAGATAGAAGTGTTGCGTCGACCGGTTGAATCCACCGCCAAAAACGGACACTGACAACGCAAACAGAAATATGCGCTTCTAATTGACGTATGTTATTTTCGTGTGATGCTGATCTGAGTTGCACGCACTCCCTTGCGGTTAAGCCCATGCGCCAGCGCGTATTCCTTAGTCTCCCCGTTGCAGTGACGCTAACGTTATCAGTTGCGGCACTCGCCCAGCCTGGCGAAAGGGCTGCGGGGCGTCGATTAGCAACAGAGCTTTGCGGCGAATGCCATCAAGTTCGCCCGCCATTCCCGTTATTTTATCGCTATCCTCCAACCTTTGAGGAAATCGCTAAACTTCCATCCACCACACGTCTTTCACTGAAAGTGTTTCTCCAATCCAACCATACAATCATGCCGAACTTCATAGTCTCAAAATCAGATGCAGATGACATAATCGCCTATATCCTGAGCCTGAAGCGACAGTAAGCTTCCTTGACGCTCACAGTATTTCTATCGTCACGCCACACGACTTCCACCGTGATCGGGCGGTCCGCTTTACCGGCGAAAGCGGACCTGTGCGGAGCACCAGGCCATTTCTGCTTAGGGCCAAAAGCAAACATATGGAACGCATCAGCTCATGTCGTCTAAGGGCCAAAGCGGACTGACGCGTTTGCGAAGCTCTCATGCTCGTCGTTCCACGGCCGCCAATGCGTAGGCTGAAACAGAAAGCGCCGATTGGCTCGGATGTCGAGCCAGGCTGAGCCATCACGCCGACAAGGGAACACCAGCGCGTGGTATTCGCCCTTATCATAAACACCGAGCTCCAGCTCGACATTTGCCGGGGCGGTCGCAATTGGTTTCCATTCAAGCATCCGATCAAGTAAGAAGATGTAGGCAAACCCGCCTTGATCTAGCGCAAGCGGGCGAGACAAAAAGCTGACCGGGAAGCTAGTTCATGGAACGCTTTGTCCACCGACAAAATGTTGAGCACTATCGGGAAATGCTCAAAACCATCACCGATCCGAAACAGCGTGAAAAGATCGAAAAGCTGCTGGCAGAAGAGGAAGTGGCACTGCGCAAAGCGGAAGAAGAATACAAAAAACGAAATTGATCGACCGACTTGGGAGCGATGTCCGTTTATCCCCGTGAAAGCAGACGTGGGCGATGCATCGGCGGGTCAGAACGGCCGTACCGTCAAAAGCCGCGAACGGGGCCAAATGCGGAAAAGGGCGAGTTTTCGAGTTGCCGTAGAGCGTGCCGACCATGACTGCGGGATCACGGACGATGTCGCCAGAAGTAAAGGTCGAACTTGCCCGACTCTTGCCACGCGGTGTCACTTATTATCAGATAACATGCGACCGTAAAATCGTACATTAAGCAAAAGATACCGTAACCGAGTGGAATTTCTGTTATTGACAGGCCCGCAAGTGAAGTGCCTGACAGGCTATGGGATAAATCCCAGAGCCCATGCATGACATAGCCAACTGCGATAGCAGGTCGGTAAAACAGCCCAATCACAGCGCAGGAAATGAAAACGACAACGCCCAATACTTCAGTCTGCCAAGCACGAGTCGAGGCCCCGAAATAGGCAGCGAAACTTAGGTAAAAGGCGGCAATCACGATAAGGAAAGAGGCCCAGAATATCTGTTCCCATCGTCCTTGGAAGATTCGTCGAAAAATAAGAATGCTTCCAATCGCGCTGAGCAGACCGATGACTGCATACAACAGAGCCACGATTAAACCACCGATGAACTGGCTGCTCGATCCAGCTCCGGCCATCAGATTTTGTAGCAACGCTTTTTCCATGCTTGTTGCTCCGACGCTACCGTCCCGGTGACACCAGCGCACAATTCGAGCAGTTCAGGCGGTCAGGAGCCCGATGGCGCCGATGAGTATAAGGCTGACTGCCCACACGAAGTCGAGATTGAACCAGCTTGCGGAGATAAATTTCAAACCGAACCAACCATAGACAAGAAGCGCTATCACGCCTCCAGCAGTCACCATCGAAAACGTATGCGCAAGCGAGACGAAAACCGCGGTCGCCGAGTTCTGCGCTATCAAGATGGATGACGCCTGATGGGCTATATCAAGCTTTTCACTGGAACAGAGGCCAAGATAGATCGGCAGCAGCATTAGACCTGCGCCGTGGGCGGTCGCAATTGCGAAGGACCAGAGCGCAAGCTGCGTGGGCCTGATCCGGGCGAGCGCACGCGGGTGTCGTCGGTTGACGAGGCGAAAGACCCCGAAGGCGATTACGGCGGCGCTCGCACTGATCCGAATTTCGCGCTGCCAGTTCAGCAATGCAGTCATCAGAGCGAAGGGCAGTAGAATGACAAGCATGGACACTAAGTGCCCCACCGCAAGCGCCGCCATTGCCGCCACTACGTCCCGTCGCCCACGGCCCATCAAGCCGGTGGAAACGGCCAATGGCCATCCCATGCCTGGATTGACGCCGTGATAGAAGCCGCTGGCGACCACGGCCAGCCAAAGACCGGCCGTAGTCCATTGAATGTCGTCCACCTTCACACGGACGGATAGCAGAAGGAGTCCGTCGAGCAGTCGCCGCCCTCAAGCCGGATCTGATGCGACCTGTATCCCTTGGGGAACTCGACCCAGAAATTCTTGTCCAAGCTGATGCCACCGCCGGCGCCAATGTCCGCCTTTACCATCGCGCCAGGCACACCATCCGGATAGAACTGATCGTCCCAGGTCGAATACAGCGAATTAGTCCAATAGACCCGCTTGCCATCGCGGCTGATCTCAACCATCTGCGGTCCCCCGCCGAATGCCTGGCCGTTTGGGTGAGCGGCTCGTCGCGCGATGCCGCCAATATGCACCGACCCGGCCAGCTTGGGCGCGTGGGGATCGCTGACGTCGTATTGACGCATCTCGCCGGTGCCCCAGCAAGACACATAGAGGAACCGGTCGTCGAGCGAGAGGTCAATGTCGGTGATCAGTGGCGGCACGGCACCGAACCCCTGAAGCAGCGGTGGAAGCTGCTTCTTCTCCGCCGGCTCAGGTGGAATGACCGCGGTCTTTTTACAATGGAATTTGCCGCCCTCGCGCCACCACGTCCAAATCGAGCCCTCGAGGTTAGTCGTGTCCACCACAACCCCGACAAAACCGTATTCCTTAAACGGGTCGTGCGCCGGCCGGACCTCCAGAGCCATCTGGTGGTTCGCGCCTAGATCGATTGTTTGGACGTTGCGTCGCGCTCGCAGATTCCAGAAGTGAATCCTGTGGCCATATTTATTGCCGAGCAGATCTTCGGGGACGATGCCTTTCTCGAACTGCGGTGGTAGTCCCCATTCGCTTGATACCATGTAGTCGCGCGGCAGGTTCCACCAGAAGTCGTAGTGCTTGTCCTGCGGCCCTCGGTCCATCTCCCAGCGACCGAGAACATCGAATGTCTCGCAATCCATGATGAAGATTCCGGGCGGGCCGTCGGTCCCGTCTGGCCCACCGCCGCCGAGCGTGGAAACATAGATGCCTTCCGGCCCGCAATGGATCGTGTGGGGCCGGGAATAGCCCGTCTTGCGGAACACCTCTTTCGGCTCGATGATTTTGTGGATCTTTGCCTTTGTGGGGTCCGGCTTGGTGTCGATCACGTAAATCCGCGAGGACCGAAGACCTGGAATGATTAAATACCGGCGTTCAAGGAACGCGTGGCCGGTAAGCGGCGACAGCGCCGACGAACAGGCGTTCCAGCCGAAGTGATGAAATTCGTCACCCTTGTTCGGCATCATCACGGTGTGGACGATCTTGCCGTAACGAGAAGACTTTGGATCAACATCAACGACACCCAGGCCGTCGGGCTGCGAGAAATCAGGGCTCAGCATAAGGCAGAAGGCATATCTCTCGACAGGAGCTTCCATCGCTAGCTTTGCAGTGGCGTGGAAGGTCGGATCTGGACGAATGGTCATGTTTCCTCTCCACTATTCGCTGTTTCCAATCATTGCTCCGTAGACGAAGCGGTCGCGGTCGATGCCGCGGATTATTGAAGGCGCGCAGAAATGAGCAGAAATGAATTGATGCAAAAGTCTGACGCATCCCGACATGCATGGCAACGGGGCATGTCCGCGACATACCGCTACGGTCGTAGAGGGTCCGCCGTCCTAATAAGAGCGGCTACAAATGTCCGCTTCTTTGGGTCAGGAGCCGACATGTGCAGTGCAAAAAGTCATGTCCGTTTTGGCGGCGCCAAAATGTGGGATCCTGCTGCTCATAGAGCGAGGACGCGCTCTTGGATAGCATGATGCTGGCGCCGCATCCTGAAGGCTTTTACTGAGGCAGCAGAGCACAATCTACGGACGTGCACGCATAAAGCGTGTATCGGACCGCTATCTCACTCCTCGTACCAGCTGCAGCTTCAAGCACTTCGTCAGATACGTCGCAGCCCAAAATATCGTCTGATTGTTCAAGTCCGATGGTGTCGCTCATCGCATTGAAGCCTTTCGTTTACTTCGCCAACCCAGCAAACCTGATCCACCGAGGCGCCATAAAAGCATGATGGCCAACCCGGGCCAGGCGGACTGCTACCTGGCTGCGGCATTCCCTACTTCTTGGCCGAACAGAACTGCCGACTCTTTTGTCATCGAAAGACGTATTATACCTGCGTCTATTGTCTTTAGTTCGAGCAGCAAAAGATCGGGGCGATCCGGGGGAACGGACATGCGAAATCCCGCTACTGCGTGGAAAGGGTGCTGCTCATTCTGATCGTCGTTGACCATAAAGTTTCCCTCCCCTCAATAATGACGCTTTTCGTTTAGCGGATTTAGCACAGCCATCGCTTAGGGCGCCACCGCAAGAGCCACACCGGGAAGCCGAGCTAAGGCAATCGCTGAGCGCTCGTAAAAAAATAGGGTATTGGGGGTCGGCTCGGCAGGCCGCATTGATCGCACAATTTTGCGATATTCGTTCGAGCTGATCTAGTAACGCGGCGCAACAATGCGCCTGCAAGCAATAGAGAAACCTCTGCCAGACCGTAGACTAATAATGCTAATTCGTTAGGAGCTATGACCCTATGAGGGTTCGAGAGGTTCGACATGGCACATTGGAAACGGCTAACCGGCACCGACGGCTATCCAATCGACGTAAACATGGATGTTGTGGCGTATCTCCATCCGTTTAAAGATCACACGGCCGTTTGCTTTGTCGGTGGCCGGAGCGGCGAAGGCAAGGTGATGCTGGTCAGCGTAAAGGAAACGCCGGACATGATTCACTCAGCCAACCCGCTCCGCTCGGCCTGAACTATAGGTCCAGAGCGGATCAAAGACCCGTCAAAAAGGCAGACAGAGCATCAGCGCCCGTTGACCTCAAGAACCCGGTGGCCGGATTGCCGTTTGCGGTTTGCGCTCGCGCACCATTGCTTCAAGTACGTATAGGCGGATGGCCGAGGACAGATTGCCGTTCTGGCGCCCCTCGTCGATCTCCGCAACCAATTTCGACAACGTCCACTTTTGCGCGTGCGCGATTTCCTTCAGGTGATCCCAGAAGGCATCCTCGAGGCTGACGCTGGTTTTGTGTCCACCAATGACGATGGATCGTTTCACCACTGTCGATTTCATCGGCCCATCAACTTCGTCTGGTCGATCCTGGTATCGCGAGGAAGGAATGGGCGCGTCAGATTTAAATCTGCTTGTCGAAATTGCTCCAATTTTAAGTGTATTCATGCCACAACTCCCATTAATTTGACGCTCTCAGTTGACTCGACCCAGCCTCTGTTTCCAAAGCTTGATGACTCCAGGCGGAAACTCGCGGCCTCCGACTCCGGTACGTCGGCAAGCTTCCGGCCACATTTGAAGCAAGGATTGATCGCGCCGGAACAGATCCCCTTGCGAGACCTCGCCGGTTCCGGAAAGTGGCCACTGTTCGGCTGCCATTCTCAGTAACTCCAATAGCGCAGCGATATCCTTGTCGTTCTTCATGGCTAATCCCCTTTTGTTCTTTTGCCGA
>DATIWJ010000056.1:0-40602 GCA_035519415.1 Pseudolabrys sp. | reverse complement strand
GCAACACATGCGTTAAATCTCTCTGCCGGGGTTTCGAACCCCAGGGTCTTGCGTGGCCGCTCGTTGAGCTGGCGTGCCACCTTGTTCAGGTGAGCTTGCGAGTATACCGACAGGTCAGCTCCCTTCGGAAAGTACTGTCTCGGCAGACCGTCTCAATTGGCCCGACCCATCCTTTGTTTCCAGAGTTCGATTACACCGGGGGGAAATTCACGCACTCCGACGCCTGTGCGCCGGCAGGCTTCCGGCCACATTTCGAGTAAAGTTTGATCACGACAAAATAGTTCGGTTTCGGAAACATCGTCACTTCCCGAGCTCGGCCATTTTTTGGCAGCCATTTCCAGTAACTCTATCAGCGGAGCGATGTCTCTTTCGTGCTCCATAAAATCAGTGGATTGCGATGCTTCCGAGAACATCACGCCGATTTCTGTATAGGTCCTCCAAACAGAACGACCGGGCGTCCGCTTGCCATCAATAATGACATCGAATTCATGAGGAATACCGTATGTTGTTGAAACGCGAAGACGGACGCCTTGAACTGTGAGGTCGAATGCTGCGCATTCGAGCTTTGGAGCCATCTCACTGAGAACAATGTGCGCAGGTCTGAACACGCGCTTACGAAAATGCCTCCTTTTTTCTGTGACTGCATTCATGGCGCCCTGCCTCATAAAGATGTCCGATTGACCGGCACGTTACATTTGCGACTTCCGAACTAGAACGCGTCGAATTGTTCACTGGGCAGATTGGTCGTGGTCATCATCATACTGGCCGGGTCCGTTGGAACAGCTGTATGCTTGGTAACAGCGGAATTTGTCGACCAGACTGCAATTAACACAAAGGCTGCAATGGCGATTTCTAACAGGACGCGCATGGCTGGTCTCCTTTAGCTAGTCGGGAACGTCACCAAGGCGCACCCAATTTAACTCAATCTAGAAGACAAAGATCTGCAGCGGTTTAAGCTGGATAGCTGCAATTGAAACAATTCTGAAAGCACTTTTTTAATCAGACGAGTGCCGTTCGCATTATTGGATGCGGTCGGAACTTTGATTTGAGCCAGTTTCAGACTTTCACCGTCGAAGGCTCGTCGGAATAGATCTTGCGCTTTAAGGCAGCCACACCTGGCGGCCTCAATTAATTTTGTACAAGGAAAAATGTTAGGTGAATGTCTGCTTATGGCAGCACAAAGCCGACATCGCGATCCGCTCATTGAACAAAACAAAAGCCACTTGGAATAAGTGATTAACAATAAGTCCTTTATGCTCGTTGGCGCAGCCTTCTACGCGAAGTCATTGTGCGTGAATGTTCAACCGCAAAATTAGTTCGCCACGCGCAGCGGGAACGTGCGGGAAACATTCATGGCTAACCGGGTAGCTAAACTGCTGACTTTACTAAATCATGGCAATCCCCTAGGGAGTGCCAAAGGTCCCCGCATTGATGACCAACGCACGAGCCTGGCCGACCGAGTTGCGCCTGCACAAGGACCGCAAGACATTGACCGTCATATTCGAGAGCGGCGAGAGCTTCGATTTGCCGGCCGAGTATTTGCGGGTGAAAAGTCCGAGCGCGGAAGTACAAGGCCATTCGGCTGAGGAACGAAAAACCGTCCCCGGCAAGCGCGACGTTGGCCTGATCGAGGTGCTTCCTGTTGGCAACTATGCCGTCCGGCTCGTATTCGACGATATGCACTCAACGGGAATTTTCGGTTGGGACTATCTGGCTGATCTCGGGCGCAACTTTTCGGTTTATTGGCAGGACTATCTGGATGAACTCGCCGCCAAGAACCTGACACGCGAACCGCCGGTCCGGCGCAAATAATGCCTGGCGTTGTCAAACTGCTAAGCCGAGTTCTGTAGATCTCACGAGGACCTGTTGGTGGTCACTGCCGAACTCAAAAAATCAATTCGTACCGCGATCGTCGAGGACGACCCCGCGTTGCGGAAGATGATTGTTTCGCTCTTGCAGGCGGACCCGCACTATCTGAGCTTAAGTTGACGGCTGCGCGGGTCTAATGGTGGGCGCTGTAGGGATTGAACCTACGACCTCTCCCGTGTGAAGGGAACGCTCTCCCGCTGAGCTAAGCGCCCGGCCATCGGCGGACGCGCGATATAAAGAGTGCCTCTAAGACGTGTCAAGCGAAGGCCAGTCATGGGCCTTTTCAGTTGCGTGTTTTTGGGTCGTCGCTCTGCGCCAACCGCGACGCGTGAGTTTGCAGCGCACGGATGCGATCTGCGAGGTTGCCGTTGGATGGCTCGTCGAGAGTGACGTTAGCGGTTGTTGTTGCACCCTTGAGCTCACGCGACGTCTCGGCGGCGAGTAGCGTATCAATCGGCGAGTTTGGACCCTCCAACGCAGACGCAAGCCTCGCCACTTCCGCCGCGACGTCGTTAATACGCTCGCGCAGGAGCGCATTTTCCACCCGTTCCGATGCCCAAGCCTCTTCGGTCTCGCGTTTCATGGCGCCCAGCTCTCGAGCGAACCGGTCGCGCTCGTCTTTGACGTGCGTGATCGTTGCCTGCAATTGGGTATTTTCTGTCTTGAGGTCCTGAGTGGCCGAACTCGAACGCCCCTCAATTTCCAGGATGGCGGCTCGCAAATCGGTTTCGACTTTCCGTGCCGATTGCATTTCCTGGCGCAAATGCTTGAGCTCAAACTCGCTTTCGTTAAGCAGGCGCGACTGCTCACCGAGCCGGTTTTCGAGATCCTGCGCACGTCGGCCGAGGATTTCCGCTTCCTTGGTCTGGGCCGCCAGCTGCTGTTCGAGTTCGGCAATGCGGCGGTCGAGATTCTCGACTCTGCCACGCTCGGACACTAATTCCTGCGTCGCGGCTTTCAATTCGACGCGCTCCGAGTCGCGGCGATCTTCAACGGCCTTTAGCTCGTGGCTCGCACCATCCAGCCGCTCTTTCAAAGCGTCGACCTGAGTCTTGAGCGCTATAATTTCGATCTTCTGGGAATCGGCGACCACGGAGCGTTCATCCAATGCGCTCATCAACTTGGCAAGCTCGGCCTGCTTGTCGGACAAGCCACGCTGCGCTTCATGCATGGCACTATTCTTGACAGCAAATTCTTCTTCCGTTGCACGCAACTGGTCGCGCAGATTCTTCTCGCGCGCTTCCATCGCAAAAATTGTTGCGGTCTTTTCACCGAGCTCGACCTTCAGACGATTGATGGCATCGCCTTTCTTGCCGAGTTCGGCCAGCTGGCTGGTGCTTTTGGTCTTGAGTTGCTCAACGCTCATTTCCAGGCGTCGCGTCGACATGGCAAATTCAGCGCGCAGCTGATCCTTGTCAGCCTGAATTTCGGCCATTGACAGGGGTGCCGCAGCTTCGAGGCGGCGCATGGTGAGCCGTACTGCGCGACTATGAACAAGAGGGACGACGACGAGCCCGATCAGAGCTGCGAACAGAAATCCGATCCCGAAATACATGATCGGTTCAATCATGGAACATACGCCTCCAACTCACGCACGATCAGTGGCGCGCGCGCCGGCTCGTTCGGCCAAATCCGACACTAGCCTAAAGCCGGGCTTTCGTCGCGGGTGCAAAAGGTTCCGGCCGTCCTTTGCCATGAAAGTAGTAAATGCGAGCCGGTCAGAACGGATTCCAGGTCGCCCGCGGCGTGAACTTGAGGTAACCGATATTGGCGCCCAGCCGCAACCCGACGCCCGAGCGGATTGGCACTACGATGACATTGCCGGAAGCGAGTGCCGTCATGCCAAAGCCGCCTATGAAATAGGCAGAACCATCGATGCCTGCGAAGCGCTGGTAAATGGCTTCGGTTGCCGGCAAATTGTAAACGAGCATCATCGTGCGAGCGCCTTCGCCGCCGGTATCGAAACCAACGGATGGGCCTTCCCAGAACACACGGCGATCGCCGGCATTCTTTGTGTAAAGTTTGCCATCGCCATAACGCAGGCCGACGACGAAGGCTCCGCTGCCTTCCTGTCCCAGGACATACCCGTTCGGCTGGCCCCAGCGGCTAACGGCAGTTTCGACAATTTGCGCTAAGCCGCGTGACACCGTGCCAAAGAAACGATGACCCTCCCGCACAAGTTCGCCCGGGGAGAAGGTATTGCCCTGCTGGCGTGGCGGAGGTGGCGGCTGGTTCTGGGCGCCTGCAATGTCCGGGGCAAGGACCGCAAGGGAAAGTGTCAGGACGGCAAGGCGCAAAGTCGCGCGCATCATCTTCTCCATTAGATTTTGAGGTCTCAAGCCCCGGTTAACCGGATGCTCACGCCAATAACCCTAAAGTGGCGACAAACGCCTTGCCCCGAATCATTTAGCGTTGTCGAGAACTATGACTGCAGCACGGCAGCAACGGAAGTCGCCTTTCGTGTTCCGGCTCTTGTTGGGCGTCGCCGTGGCCGGCAGTATCGTCACACCCGTAGGCGCAATAGCCGCAACCGATAACCAGTTGGCGGTCAACGCGGATACCGGCCTCGCCATTAGTGGCTTTGACCCTGTGGCCTATTTTACAGAGGGCAAGGCGTTATTTGGCCTGCCGGACTTCGAATTGAATGTGGATGGTGCAGTCTGGCGATTCGAAAACGAGGGAAATCGTGGCGCTTTTGAGAAGCATCCCGAAGTGTATGCGCCCCGCTTTGCCGGGTATGATCCGGTCGCTATCGGCAGAGGCCGATCTGTTCCGGGTCATCCTCTTTTCTGGGTCGTGGTCGGGCAGCGACTCTATTTCTTCTATAGCGAGCGAACGCGGAGCGCCTTTCTCGCCGATCCGGGCCGCATCATCGATACGGCTGAGCGTAAATGGCCCGACATCGCCCATGATCTAGGGCAATGAAGGCGCGAACGGCTTAAAAGCCGGCCGCCGCGGCCTTGTTCGGATCCCCCCATGCAATAAAAGCCGGCACGCGAAAATTTTCAGCGGCGCGGCCATAAGCCAAGGGCAAACCTTGCGGATTCGCCACCACGCCGCCTGCCGCGACGACAAGTGCATGACCAGCTGCCACGTCCCATTCGCAGGTCGTCGCCAGACGCGGGTAAACATCCGCGGCACCTTCCGCGACTTGGCAAAATTTGATTGCAGACCCACTGGCATTCCGGCTGACCGATCCAAGAGAAGCGATGAAAGCTTCGGTAGCTGCGTCGAGATGTGAGCGGCTTACGGCAGCGACCGCTCCCTGGCGTGGCCATTCACGTGTGTGGATCGCGTGCGGCTGGTCGGCGCCATCATCTCGTAGTCGAAGCCGCTCGGCCTTCATGCCGACGATGCCGCGCCAAACATGTCCGCGTTTTGGTGCCGCAATGATACCGGCGATCGGCACGCCGCGTGTAATAATGGCGAGATTGACGGTAAACTCGTCGCGGCCGGCGAGATACTCGCGCGTGCCGTCAAGTGGATCCACCATCAGGAAGCTACCGACGAGTTGAGTTTTGCTGGCGTCGGTGGATTCTTCCGAAACGACTGGAACGGCCGGTAAAAGCCGCGCAACCCCTTGCAAGATTGCCGCTTCGGATGCTTCATCGGCAGCTGTGACCGGCGACTTGTCGGCCTTCATGCGCTGCACCACGGTGGATGGCGAAATCGCTCTGATTTCCGCACAAGCGCGTGCGATGATTGCTGTCAAGTCATCCAGAAGTTGCGCCGCCTTGCCCGGCAGAATTTCGTAACCTGAAGTCAAATTCCATGTCCTGTTGCCGCCCACAGTCCTTGGCGGTGGTTTAGGTGCGGTGTATCAACTCGCCAACCCGGCGCGCTCATCGATTCGCCCGATAGGGGCAGCCTGCATTCCCAGCGGAGACCAGTCTATGTCTGAATCTTCCATCGAAGCGCTCGATCTTGCCGCCCTATTGTGCTCGCGGGTCTGCCACGATCTCATCAGTCCGGTCGGCGCCATCGTCAACGGGCTTGAGGTGCTCGAGGAAGAGAAAGACGAAGCAACCAAGGAGTTTGCGCTCGACCTTATCAAAAAAAGCGCCCGTACCGCTTCAGCCAAATTACAGTTCTGCCGCATTGCTTTTGGCGCCGCCGGCTCGGCCGGTGCGCAGATTGATCTCGGTGATGCTGAGAACATCGCGCGTGGATTTCTCGAAGACGATAAGACCAAGCTCGCCTGGAATCTGCCGAGAGCCCTGTCGCCGAAGAACCGGGTCAAACTACTGCTCAACATGCTTGTTATTGCCGGCCAGGCGATCCCCCGTGGCGGCAGGATTGGCGTCGAACTCATCGGGTCGGGCGACAGCATGGGATTCAAGGTCACCGCCGCCGGCATCAATGCCAAAATTCCGCCTGCGGTGCCCTCACTGCTCGCAGGCGAGGAAAGCGGTGAGGGACTGGATGCCCATCGCATTCAGCCGTTTTACGCCGGCCTATTGGCCAGGGCTTGCGGCGCTAAGGCGGCCATAACGATGGACGGCGAAGCGGTCGTGCTCACCGCGCAATAGGCGTGCGTCAAGGGAATTCCGGCAGTTAATGACCGGTTAACGGCGTGGGCCATATCGCTACCACGCAACCAAAATTAAACGCTTCACCGACACACTGGCCGCGCTTCCGACGGAAAGCGGCGGACGGGCCAATGCCCGGCGACGAAGGCGTTTTTTATGGACGACCTGCTGCGGGAATTTGTCACCGAGACGAACGAAAGTCTCGACGTGGTCGACGTCGAGCTCGTGCGTTTTGAGCAGGATCCGAACAACGCAAAAATCCTCGACAATATTTTCCGTCTTGTCCACACCATCAAAGGCACCTGCGGTTTTCTCGGCTTGCCTCGCCTAGAGGCGTTGGCTCATGCAGCCGAGACATTGATGGGCAAATTTCGCGACGGCGTGCCGGCGTCCACCGAGGCTGTTACGCTCATTCTCGCCACCATTGATCGCATTAAGACAATTCTGGAGTCTCTTGAACGGGAGCAACGCGAGCCGGAAGGCACCGACACGGATTTGATATTCAATCTTGAGCGGATGGTCGAACGGGTCGGATCAACCGCGACGCGCGCAGAATCCCAGCACACGGTTGGAACGCTGGTCCCGCAGGTGCTGGAACGCCCACTGCGCCCGGACGAAGACGCTCTTGACGATCTCGAACGTGCGTTTCGTGAGACGGTGGCGGATCCGCTTCCCATAAAGTCCAAAATTGCGCCGGTATCCGCGGACGGTATTGCGAAGGATGATGATCTTGCCAAAGGCGCTAATCAATCGATCCGCGTCACGGTCGATACGCTCGAGCAGCTCATGACGATGGTGTCCGAGCTGGTACTCACCCGCAATCAGCTGCTCGAGATCGTGCGTCGCCATGAGGAGTCCGAGTTCAAGGTGCCGCTGCAACGGCTGTCCAACGTAACTGCCGAGTTGCAAGAAGGCGTGATGAAGACGCGCATGCAGCCGATCGGGAATGCATGGCAGAAGCTGCCGCGCATCGTGCGCGATCTTTCGAACGAGCTCGGAAAGAAAATCGAGCTTGAAATGCAGGGTGCCGAGACCGAGCTTGACCGTCAGGTGCTCGATCTCATCAAAGATCCGTTGACTCATATGGTGCGCAATTCGGCGGATCACGGACTGGAGGCCCCCGAGCAGCGCCGCGCCGTTGGAAAACCGGAATACGGGCAAATCCGGCTCTCGGCCTATCATGAAGGCGGCTACATAATCATTCAAATTGCTGATGATGGCCGTGGTCTTGATACCAACCGCATCAAGGCCAAGGCCATCGCGCAAGGTCTCGTTTCCGAAGGCGATGTAGAGAAGCTGACAGAATCTCAGATTCACAAATTCATTTTCGCGCCGGGATTCTCCACCGCGACGAAAATCACCAACGTTTCGGGCCGCGGCGTAGGCATGGACGTTGTGCGCAACAATATCGACCAGATTGGCGGGACTATCGACGTGAAGTCGGTAGCCGGCGCGGGGCTAAGCTTCACCATCAAGATTCCCCTCACGCTTGCAATTGTTGCGGCGTTGATTGTCGAGGCGTGCGGCCATCGTTTCGCTATCCCGCAGTTATCGGTCGTCGAGCTCGTCCGCGCGCGAAAGGGTGGCGAACACCGTATCGAACGCATAAAAGACACCAAGGTGTTGCGGTTGCGGGACAAGCTGTTGCCGCTTGTTGGTCTGAGCCATCTGCTCGGTATTGACAAGGACGCCGGCGATATCGATGGCAGCTTTATTGTCGTCACCCAGGTCGGGAGCCAGACTTTCGGTATCGTCGTCGATGGCGTGTTTCACACGGAAGAAATCGTCGTGAAGCCGATGTCCAGCAAGCTGCGCCACATCGCGCTGTTTTCCGGCAACACCATTCTGGGCGACGGTTCGGTCATCATGATCATTGATCCGAACGGGGTTGCGCAGGCGTTCGGGAACACGGCCACTTCCCAACTGGCGGACGCGGAAAGCGCCAATGGCGGCCACGCTGCCCCGGATGCCGCGAGCACGTCCTTGCTGGTATTCCGTGCCGGATCAACCCAACCCAAGGCCGTTCCGTTGTCGCTGATTACGCGACTTGAGGAGATCGACGCGCAAAAGATCGAGCTGTCTAACGGTCGTCACATGGTCCAGTACCGCGGCCATTTGATGCCGCTTGTCAGTATGAGCGATGACGTGCGTGTGAAGGGTGAAGGCGCACAATCATTGCTGGTGTTTTCCGATGGCAGTCGCTCGATGGCACTGATTGTCGACGAGATCGTCGATATCGTTGATGACAATCTGGACATTCAGGTTGGTAGCGACAACCCGGGAGTGCTCGGTTCCGCCATTGTGCGAGGCCATGCAACCGAGATCATCGACGTCGGCCATTTCCTTCCCCTCGCTTTCGAGGATTGGTTTCGGCGCAAGGAACAGCCGGTACGCGATCGCACACCCACGGTCCTGCTTGTCGACGACTCTCCGTTCTTCCTCAATATGCTTACCCCGGTATTGCAGGCGGTGGGCTATCAGGTGACTGCGGTTGGTTCGGCGCAAGAAGCGCTCGCATTGCTGGGCAATGGCAATCGTTTCGACGTGGCCATTACTGACATCGAGATGCCAGACATGGACGGCTTCCAGTTTGCTGAAGCTGTTCGAGGTGACCCGCGCAGCGCCGAGCTTCCAATCATCGCGCTGTCATCGGTTGTATCGGCGGAAGCGGTCGATCGCGGTCGCCGCGTCGGATTTCATGACTATGTCGCCAAGTTCGATCGGCAGGGATTGATCGCGGCGCTCAAGGAACAGACCGACGTCGGTCGGGCTGCGTGACGGATGGACCATGGGCTTAACTACTGACCATAACCTGCATGAATACGTCACCGCGATGATAGGTGGCCAACTATTCGGCTTGCCGATTCTGCGCGTGCAGGACGTTTTCGCACCCGAGCGACTGACGAAGGTGCCGCTTGCGCCGGCTGAAATTGCGGGGGTGCTGAATCTTCGCGGCCGCATCGTGACGTTGATCGACATGCGCCGTCGGCTTGGCCTTGGGCAGCGCGAGGACAACAATCCGGCGATGGCGGTCGGCGTGGAGTCGCGCGGCGAATCTTACGGCTTGCTGATCGACAGCGTGGGCGAGGTGCTCAAGCTTGACGACATGGCGTGTGAGCCAAATCCAACCAATCTCGATCCACGCCTGGCGAGGGTTTCGACCGGGATTTATCGGCTCGAGGGACAGCTTTTGATGGTGCTCGATGTCGACCGTGTGCTCGACATTGCGGTTAAGGCGGCTGCGGCATGACGCGGTCTGAATGCTGATGGAATGAGAATTACGCGTGAACACAACGAGGGCATACGATGAAAACCTGTTTGGTTGTTGACGACTCCAGTGTCATTCGCAAGGTGGCGCGGCGGATTCTAGAAGGACTCGACTTCCAGATCGTGGAGGCCGAGGACGGTGAGCAGGCGCTCGAAGCCTGCCGGCGGCAGTTACCAGAGGCTATTCTGCTCGACTGGAACATGCCGAAGATGGATGGTTACGACTTTCTGCGCTCGCTTCGCCGGCTGCCCGGCGGTGATGGCCCAAAAGTCGTATTTTGCACCACCGAGAACGACGTTGCGCATATCGCCCGCGCGCTGCACGCCGGTGCAAACGAGTACATCATGAAGCCATTCGACAAGGAGATCGTGGAAGCCAAGTTCCAGGAAGTCGGGCTTATCTGATAGCCGCATCGCGGCTTGAGAATACAAAAGTCAGTAAAGCCAGTTGAGTCCGATGAACTTAGTTGTTTCTCCGCCATCTTCCACCGCCGCCAACCGGCGTATCCGCGTCATGCTCGTCGACGACGCTGTTGTCATACGCGGGCTATTCGCGCGCTGGGTTGAATCCGAGCCTGATCTTGACGTCGTCGCAACGCTGCGGACCGGCCGCGAGGCGGTAGATCAACTCGAGCGTGTCGACCCCGATGTTATTGTCCTCGATGTCGACATGCCGGAGCTCGACGGCATCGCAGCTCTCCCGTTGCTGCTCGAGAAAAAGCGCGATCTCGTAGTTATTATGGCGTCCACGCTGACGCGGCGGAATGCCGAGATCAGCTTGCGGGCCCTGTCACTCGGCGCCGCGGACTACATTCCAAAACCGGGAAGCAATCGCGAAGTCAGTGCCTCAACTGCATTCCGCCGCGATCTGATTGAAAAGATCCGGCAGCTTGGGTTGCGCGCGAAGCGCTTGCGTTCGGCCACACCGCCAGCACGCGCGCCGCTGGAAACAAAGTCAGCGCCCTCAATCGTACCGCAGCAGGTGGAGGAGGCCGCTGCGCCTCCGGCGCTGACGCTAAGGCCGATGCCCACCACGCCCCCGCGCGTACTGCTCATCGGCTCGTCCACCGGAGGGCCGCAGGCGCTCAACACCCTGATCGCAGATATTGGCGGCGTGCTTCAGCGCGTGCCGGTTCTTATCACCCAACATATGCCACCGACCTTTACGGCCGTTCTTGGCGAGCACCTCACCCGCATTGCCAAACGCCCCGCGCGCGAAGCAGTCGATGGCGAGGAGATCAGCGCCGGAGTTGTCTATCTCGCCCCGGGCGGGAAGCACATGAAAGTTACCCGCCGCAACGGCGCCGCGGTGATCGCTATTGAGGACGGTCCATTGGTGAATTTCTGTAAGCCTGCGGTGGACCCGATGTTTGCTTCGGCTGCCGACGTGTGGGGCAATAAAACGCTGGCACTGGTGCTCACGGGGATGGGGTCGGACGGGCTCGCCGGTGCCAGGACAATCGTTGCGGCCGGAGGTCACGTGTTTGCTCAGGATGAGGCGACCAGCGTGGTGTGGGGCATGCCGGGTCAGGTCACCAACGCCGGCTTATGTTCTGCTGTACTGCCGCTGCCGGAAATCGCCGCAAAGCTCACACGCCTGTTTACCGGGGAGCGTCCGTGACCCCGCAGGACTTCGATTATCTGCGTAAATTCTTGCGCGAGCGCTCCGGCCTGGTGCTGGCAGTCGAAAAACAATACCTCGCCGAAAGTCGGCTCCTGCCTGTTGTTCGCAGCAACGGCATGAGCACACTCGCCGAATTGATCTATCGTTTGAAAAATCGGCCGCCTGCTCCGCTCGGTGCGCAGGTAGTCGAGGCAATGACCACCAATGAGACATTTTTCTTTCGTGACAAGATACCGTTCGACCACTTCCGCGATACGATTGTGCCGACTTTGATTTCGGCACGCGCGCGCGAAAAGCGGATTCGTATCTGGTGTACCGCTGCCTCTACTGGTCAGGAGCCCTATTCGCTGGCGATGGCGATCAAGACTATGGGACCGGCGGTTGCCGGCTATCGTATCGACATCGTTGCCACCGATCTTTCGTCAGACGTGCTGGAAAAAGCGAAGGCCGGAATTTACAGCCAGTTCGAAGTTCAACGTGGATTGCCTGTGCAGCTTCTGGTGAAATTCTTCGACCAGGTCGGAGAAACCTGGCAGCTCGCGCCCGAGCTGCGCAGCATGGTGCAATTCCGCCCGCTAAATCTGCTCAATGACTTCTCGGTGCTCGGCAACTTCGATCTGGTGTTCTGTCGTAACGTGCTGATTTACTTCGATCAAGAAAACAAGATCGCCGTACTCAATCGTATCGCGCGCCAGATGCCTGAAGATGGCTTTCTGGTACTTGGGGCCGCCGAGACGGTGATCGGCCTTACCGAGGCATTCAAACCGCTCGCAGACAAGCGCGGGCTTTATGTGCCCAATGGCGCAACACAGAGCCGCACTGCCGACAACGTAATCCGCCTTGCGGCTGCGAAGGCGTAAGGCTCACCCGGTCCTCAGCCAATATAAAGAAAATTTTACGGCTTTCGTGCCCGTCGGCACCATCTCGATCTCCGACCGAATCGTGTAAATTGAAGCCGTCGGGCTGGCGCGATTCAACTGACGCGCGTGGGGGCTCGCCAATTGCGAGCATGGCCTGAAAGGGGGGATTTTACCTTGGTCGACTATGTCGATCCGGTGTTGGTTGTTGACGACCTGAACACGATGACACGCATCGTGGATGGCATGCTGCGCAAATGCGGCTTCGTTAATGTCGATCAGGTTCACGACGGGCCGACGGCCCTGCAAAAACTGCGCGAGAAATCATACTTGTTCGTTGTGACCGATCGTGAAATGCCGGGCATGAACGGCCTTGAGCTCGCGCGCGAGATTCGTGCAGATCCGAAGATCCGCAACGTACCCGTGGTCATTATGTCGGCGAGCTCCGAACCGCAGCATGCCGAAGCTGCCATTGCCGCCGGTGCAAATTTTTTCATGACCAAGCCATTCAACCTGACGACCCTCAAGGACGTGATCACCCAGTTGATGCGCCCACAAAGTTGAGTCGGCGCGACCCCCGCCAGTTGGGGTTGAGGTAGCGCGTTGCCTTTCTGACCGCAAAAAATGCTAGGATTTGGGCTCTGATCGTTGCGTTTTTTGGAGTTGGGCATGCAGGGGTGTTATTCCATCCGCGTTCAGACTGCGGGGATCGCGCATGGAGAAAGCCGGGCCAGACGTATTATTGGCCTGCTCGTCGCGGTGCCGTTGGGCCTGATGCTCCTGCCTTCGATTGCGGCCGCGATCGAGGTGCCAAAACCTGAGCCTGCCGAGAAATATCTCGGCAAAGCGATGACCGGCTCCAACTACACGGTGAGACCAATCGCGCGCAGCGACGGCGTGATGCGCATTTTCGACGTCGATACGCGCTACGGCAAATATACGTTCGCCGGCGTTGAGTTCACGAAGTTGCGCCTGCACGAACTGGATGCCACGGCGGCGCTGGAGAAAATGTCCCAGTCCGAAGCCTTCGGACAGGCATTCGGGCGGGCGGCTTTGGGGCCTATCAAATTCGGTGCCGACCTCATCACCAATCCGGCTGATACCGTCCAGCGATCCATCACCGGCATCGGCAACATATTCGACCGCGTTGGAGCTGGCCTCTCGAACAATCGCGCGGACCGCGACAATCTGATGGATAGTTTGCTCGGCGTTAGCGACACGCAACGCGAACTTGCGGTCAAGCTTGATGTCGATCCCTACACCGATTTTCCGCCTTTGGCGCAGAGGCTTAAGGAAATGGCCAGCGTCATGGCGAGCGGCGGTCTGCCGATCAAGGCCGGACTCTCTCTTGTCCCGGGCGGGGTCGGAATCGCCGTCTCGTCGGTCGCAACGGTAGGGGATGCAAAAGACACATTGCGCAGCAAGTCGGCGGCTCAGGTGATTGCCGAGGCGCGTACGACCTTTTTGTCTCTCAATGTCCCGGAAGAAAGTGTGAACCGCCTTGATGAAAATCGGAGCTACACGCCGGCCGATCTGCTGATCATGGCGCTCGCGCTCAAAAAGCTCAACGCCAGGGACACTGCCGCTTTTGTCGATCATGTCGCAGGAGCCAGCTCGCGCAACGTGGCATTCTACCATCGCCGTCGCGCACAATTTCTTGCAGCGCGCACCACCGAGCTAGGCAGCATTGCATCTTTTGTCACTTTTGGCGGACAGCCCATCAACGTTGCACGCAACGGCAACATTGTTGCGGCGTTTACGGTCGATGACATTGCCTGGACCGAAATCCAGCAGCGGACATTCGTTGCCGTCAACACCGAAATACGTCGCGCGAGTCCGGGTGCTGTCCCTGTCCTCGCCACGACCGGCAATGTGACACCGATGGCTGCAGCAGAGATCGGCAAGCGCGGCTGGAAGATCCTGCAGCTCAAGCCGCAGAGCTGACATTCCGCAACCATGATTTGGCTATGAACTCCTGTCTCGGCATGGCCTTTGGGCGAGGGCGATGAGGCGACGTAGAGGAACGAAAAAGACAGCAACACGGCGCCGCAAGCCGGGCGCAATCAATTTGCGCAAAACGCCGGCTACTCCCGCGCGCCGGCAATCCGCGAACGAAAGGCAACTCAGGCGCGAGCTTGACGAGGCGTTTCGGCAACAGGCGGCGACCTCCGAAATCCTTAAAGCCATCAGCGGCTCGACTTTCGATTTGCAGACGGTGCTCGATACGCTTGTCGAGTCGGCAACACGGCTGTGCGACGCCGATCAGGCCTGGCTGTTCCAGCGCGACGGCAAGTATTTGCACTGGATGGCGAGCTATGGAGTTGCAACAGGCCAATACGCACGCCTGAAAGAGTTTTTTATCGGCCGAGACGTACCGCAGGACCGAGGCAGCGTCGTTGGGCGAGCCGCTTCGGAAGGTAAAGTCGTTCACGTTCATGATGTGCTTGCGGATCCGGAATACACCTGGAGTGAAGCCCAGAAAATTGGCGGCTACCGCGCCGCGCTTGGTGCCCCTCTTTTGCGCAAGGGGAATGTCGTTGGAGTAATCTTTGTAGCGAAAGCCGTGCCAGAGCCATTTACCGCGAAACAGATCGAACTGGTGACGACCTTCGCCGACCAGGCGGTGATCGCTATCGAAAACACGCGCCTGTTCGGTGAATTACAGGAGCGAACAGACGATCTGGCAGAGTCGCTTCAACAGCAGACCGCTACCGCCGACGTTCTTAAGGTTCTCAGTCGTTCAACATTCGACCTTCAGACTGTGCTCGATACGCTGGCTGAGTCAGCAGCGCGCCTTTGCGAGGCACATGATTCAATTATCATGCTGCGCCACGGCGAGCTGCTCCGTGTCAGATCGCATTACGGCCCAATTCCGGCAGATTTTATGGATTTTCCAATTGGGCGCGGGTGGGTCTCGGGGCGCGCCTTTTTCGACCGCGTGCCAATCCACGTCCATGACCTTCAGGCGTCCATGCAAGAGTATCCGGATGGTACCGAAATGGCGCTGCGGCTCGGCCACCGAACAATTCTGGCAGTGCCCCTGCTGAGGGAAGGGGAGGCGATCGGTGCACTCGTTATCCGCCGTACCGAGGTAAAGCCATTTACGGGCAAGCAGGTCGAGCTCGTTGAGACCTTTGCCGACCAGGCTGTGATTGCAATCGAAAACATACGGCTGTTCGACGAGGTGCAGCAACGGACCAGCGATCTCTCCGAAGCGCTGGAACAGCAGACGGCGACTTCGGAGGTGCTAAAGGTCATCTCAAGCTCGCTCAATGACCTGAAACCGGTATTCGAGACGATCGGGCAACGCGCGGAGAAACTCTGTGACGCCGAGATCAGTGTCATCTCGATGGTTGATGGCGATCTGATCCGACTGGTTTCGATCAACGGCATGACAGAGGAAGGTATAGAGGCGGTTCGGCACGTGTATCCGATGCGGCGTGCCGACGAAACAGTGACAGCGCGTGCAATAAGATCTTCTGCGGTCTGTCATGTTCCTGACGTACTCAGCGATCAACTCTATCAAAGCAAGAGTGCGGCGCGCGCAAGTGGCTTTCGTGCCTGCCTTGCCGTGCCGATGATCCGCGACGGGCAGGTCATCGGGGCGATCTTTGTCGCGCGGCGGCAGGCAGGCTTTTTTGCCGATGCCCAGGTTCAGCTCCTCAAGACATTTGCCGATCAGGCGGTCATCGCGATTGAAAATACGCGTCTCTTCAATGAGACGAAGGAGGCGCTTGACCGGCAGACGGCGACAGCCGACGTGCTCAAGCTCATAAGCCGCTCGACCTTTGATCTGCAGACCGTGCTGGAAACGCTCGTCGAATCGGCGGCCAGGCTTTGCGATGCGGAACAGGGAACGATCACACGTCAGATTGACGGGACCTTCTATCGCTCGGCTACTCACGGCTTCTCGGCCGAATTTTTTGAAATGGTAAAGGATGTGCCGGTCGAAATTGAGCGCGGCTCGGCCTCCGGACGAGCTCTTGTCGAGGGCAAGATCATTCATATTCCCGATGTCCGGACGGATGCGGACTACACATTTAATGAAGCTCTTAAAACGGGGGAATTTCGTACGGTGCTTGCTGTGCCGATGTTACGCGAGGGCGTGGCAATCGGGGTTCTGGCACTGACGCGCAAGGACGTTCGTCCATTTAGCGAAAAGCAATTTGAACTGGTCACGACCTTTGCCGACCAGGCAGCAATCGCTATCGAGAATGTCCGGTTATTTGACGAGGTGCAAAAGCGTACGGAAGAGTTGGCGGAATCTCTTCAGCAGCAGACGGCCACCGCCGACGTCCTGAAAGTCATCAGCCGCTCGACATTCGATCTGCAGGCGGTGCTCGACACGCTCGTCGAGTCAGCCGCGCGACTATGCGAGGCGGATATGGCGTCGATCAATCGTGAGAAGGATGCGGCCTTTCAACAGGTCGCATGTTACGGATTTTCACCGGAATTTCAGGCACACATGCGTAGCCACCCGATTCCCGCCGGTGAGGGATCGGTCGTTGGCCGTGCCGTAATGCTCGGCGGGATCATCCACATCCCTGACGTTATGGCGGATCCAAACTACAAGATGACGGAGGCAGCAACTGTTGGCGGTGCTCACACCATGCTCGGTGTCCCGCTGTTGCGGGAAGGAACCCCCATCGGGGTGATCGTCCTCCAACGCAAGGCCGTGCGGCCCTTCACCGACAAACAGATCGAACTTGTCGAAACATTCGCTGACCAAGCGGTAATTGCGATCGAGAACGTTCGCTTGTTCAACAGCGTCGAGGCACGGACAAAAGAACTGGCTGCATCGCTGGAGAACTTGCGTACCGCGCAGGACCGCCTCGTGCAGACGGAGAAGCTCGCCTCGCTCGGACAACTGACGGCCGGTATCGCACATGAAATCAAGAACCCGCTCAATTTCGTGAACAATTTTTCGGGGATCTCCGCCGAGCTGATCGACGAATTGCAGGAGGCTCTTGGCGCTATATCAATCGACAAGAAAACGCGCACCGAGATCACCGAGCTCACTGACACGCTGCGGGGCAATCTCGAGAAGGTTGTTCAGCACGGGAAGCGCGCCGATTCCATCGTCAAAAACATGCTGCTGCATTCGCGCTCAGGCTCGGGTGATCACCGGGCGGTCGAAATCAATGCCGTCGTCGAAGAAAGTCTCAATCTTGCCTATCACGGTGCCAGGGCGGAAAAGCAGGGCTTCAACATCACGCTGGAACGGTCGTTCGACCCTGCTGCCGGCGAAGTCGATGTATTTCCGCAGGAAATCACCCGGGTCCTACTCAATCTGATTTCAAATGGGTTCTACGCCGCAACGAAAAGGAAGGGGCAGACGGGGGCCGACAGCTACGAGCCTACCCTGGCCGCGGCCACCAGAGATCTCGGTGACCGCGTTGAGATCAGAATTCGTGACAATGGCACCGGTATTCCGCCCCACGTAAAAGACAAGATGTTCAACCCGTTCTTCACAACCAAGCCGGCCGGGGAGGGAACAGGGCTTGGCCTCTCCATCAGTCACGATATCATTGTCAAACAACACGCCGGCTCGATCGAGGTAGAGACGCGGCCCGGCGAATTCACGGAATTCAGGATTATTCTCCCACGGAACGCAGCTTCCCTTGCAAAAACAGGAGCATAAGCGTGAGCGTCCTTATTCTGGTGGTCGATGATGAACCCGACGTGGAAATGCTGTTTCGGCAGCAATTCCGGCGCGACCTTCGGGCCGGTCGTTTCACCATGGAATTTGCTCAATCGGCTCCGGATGCGCTGCAATGCATCAGCGACGCGAAAAATACCTCGCTCATTTTGATCCTATCCGACATCAACATGCCTGGGATGACCGGTCTTGAGTTGCTGCCCAAGGCCAAGGCCGTTCGCCCGGACGTGCCGGTCATCATGATAACTGCCTATGGCGACGCGGACACCAAGCGCAAGGCATTGGAAGGCGGCGCCGAAGCACTTTTTACCAAGCCCATCGATTTCGGGATGCTTCGCAGCGAAATCGACATGCGTGTCGAAGCCGCGGCGTAGGCGACGCCATTATCGTCTCTCGTAGATCGCTCTGCCCACGGCTGGATTGGAATGCCTCAATGCAATAGGCTTTCCGTTCCACGACCAAAAAATCCATGAAGGATCTTCGACCTAGCAGGAAAAAAGCGTGTGCCGCGCGCTGACTCTCGTGCGGCGAGCTTATGTGCTGGAGAGCGGCCGAGTGATCATGCACGGGTCGAGCGCCGAACTCGCGAAAACAAGCAAGTGCAGGCGGCCTATCTCGGCATGTAACGGCTGGGCTATTGAACACTCATCTCAAGAAAAAACCCGGCGTTTCGGCCGGGTTAAGTTGGGATAGGAGAGAGCCCGAAGGCTCGCGTCACGCAGACGCAACGCGGGGGAAAGTCTGGCGCTACGCCGGAATTCGCTCGTCCGCCTCTGTCGGCTCGCGCAGCACATAGCCGCGGCCCCACACCGTTTCGATGTAATTCTTACCGGAGGAAGCATTGGCGAGTTTCTTGCGCAGCTTGCAGATGAACACGTCGATGATCTTGAGCTCCGGCTCGTCCATGCCGCCATACAGATGATTGAGGAACATCTCCTTGGTGAGCGTCGTCCCTTTGCGAAGGGAGAGCAGCTCGAGCATTTGATATTCCTTGCCGGTGAGGTGCACGCGCTGGCCGCCGACTTCCACCGTCTTGGTGTCGAGGTTGACCACCAGATCCCCGGTGTTGATGACCGACTGAGCGTGGCCCTTGGAGCGACGAACGATTGCGTGGATGCGGGCGATCAGTTCGTCCTTGTGGAACGGTTTGGTCATGTAATCGTCTGCGCCGAAGCCGAGACCTTTGACCTTGTCTTCGATTCCAGCGAGGCCGGACAGGATCAGGATGGGCGTTTTAACTTTCGAGACGCGGAGTGAGCGCAGGACCTCGAAACCCGACATGTCGGGCAGGTTGAGATCTAGCAAAATGATGTCGTAGTCATAGAGCTTGCCGAGGTCGACGCCTTCTTCGCCGAGGTCCGTCGTATAGACATTAAAACTCTCGGACTTGAGCATCAGCTCGATGGATTGTGCGGTCGCGCTATCGTCTTCAATGAGCAGAACGCGCATCTAAGTCCCCTTCTCGCCGCAACCGGCCCCTGAGGTCACGCCGCAAATGCCGCGGCGAGTATGAAAAAAACGCGGTGGGACGAACCGATTCGAGACTAACTGCGCATGGTTAACAAAACCTGATTCTCCCTTGCAAGTGTGCCGTAGGCAGAAAGGCCCGAATCGGCGTAAGATGTTGCTTGAGAGTGGTTTTTTGGCCACGTCCGGTCTCATGTCCCAGTTTAAGAGTCAGTTCTAACCGACTCTGGCGACTCGCCCCTTCCGTCCTGGCTTGGGCGATGCTGATTCTAAAGCCGTAGTCCCGTGGACGAATGACCCAATGATTAACGACGCGGGTAAACACCAAGTTAATGGGTCCGTCGGACCGGTAAGCCTAAGGACCGGTTTATGGCGGTATCGTTCTGACGCGTCGGCATCGAAACGATGAAGGCGCTGGCCGAACAAATCGTCGATATTGACGGCGTTGAAATCTATGGCCGCGTCGTGGCGGTGCGGGGTCTGATGGTGGAGGTCGCCGGACCCATACACGCCATGTCTGTCGGCGCGCGTCTGACAATCGAGACCGGTGCGGCGAGGACGATCCCTTGCGAGGTCGTCGGCTTTTCTGGCGGCCACGCGCTCGCGATGCCATTTGCCGCGCTGGATGGCGTGCGACGTGGCTGTCGTGCGGTCGTGTCCACCGCCGCCGGTACCATCCGACCCTCGGAGCGCTGGCTCGGCCGGGTCGTCAATGCGCGATCGGAGCCCATTGACGGGCAGGGGCCGCTTCCGCCAGGGCCCGCGCCTTATCCCTATCGCAATTCGCCGCCGCCGGCGCATGCCCGCATGCGCGTGGGTGAGCCGCTCGATCTCGGCGTGCGCGCGCTCAATACGTTCCTTACGGTCTGCCGCGGCCAGCGCATGGGTATTTTCTCCGGTTCGGGTGTCGGTAAGTCCGTCCTTTTGTCGATGCTGGCCCGCAACGTGTCGGCTGACATCTCCGTCATCGGCCTGGTGGGTGAGCGCGGCCGCGAGGTGCAGGAATTCTTGCAGGACGATCTCGGCGCCGCCGGCCTGGCACGCTCCGTGGTGGTCGTTTCCACCTCTGACGAACCCGCGCTGATGCGCCGTCAGGCGGCCTATCTGACGCTCGCTATCGCCGAGTACTTCCGCGATCTCGGAAAGGACGTGCTGGTGCTGATGGATTCGGTCACACGCTTCGCCATGGCGCAGCGCGAGATTGGACTGTCCGCCGGTGAACCGCCGACCGCCAAAGGCTATACGCCGACGGTATTCACGGAGCTGCCGCGGCTTTTGGAGCGGGCCGGACCCGGCACCGAGCAGGGCACTATCACCGGTATTTTCAGTGTGCTGGTGGACGGCGACGACCACAATGAACCGGTGGCTGATGCTGTCAGAGGTATCCTGGACGGTCACATCGTCATGGAACGGGCCATCGCCGAGCGCGGGCGCTATCCAGCCATCAACATCCTCAAGTCGATATCCCGCACCATGCCGCGGGCCGCCGACCCGGCCTACTTGCCGGCCATTAATCGGGCCCGCCAGGTCATGGCTACCTATTCCGACATGGAGGAATTGATCCGCCTCGGCGCCTACCGGGCGGGCTCCAGTGCCGATGTGGACGAGGCCATTGCTCTCCACAAGCCCTTGGAGGCCTTCCTGGCCCAAAGTAAGGAAGAAGCAACGACTATGGCAGAGGGCTACCAGCGGCTGGAGCGAATTCTGCGCGGCGAAGAAACACAAAACTAACGTTATTGGGTCAGAGTCGGCGGGAATGGTCCAGAACGTGGGCGCGCGGCCCAGGCGGCATCGCCTAGCCGCGGTCGCGTATTCGGGGGCTTCGGGGAGTATCTAGTCGATGAAGTCACGCGAAACTCTTATCCGTCTGAAGAAATTTCAGGTCGACGAGAAGCGGCGGAAGGTCGCCCAGATCGAGGCGATGATCGCCGAGTTTGATCGTATTGCCGGGGAGCTCGAACGCGAAATCAAGGTCGAGCAAGACCGCGCGGGCATCCACGATCCGGCTCACTTCGCCTATCCGACCTATGCCAAGGCTGCGACGTCTCGCCGGGAGAACCTCAAGCACTCGACCGACGAGTTGCGTGTACAGCTCGAGGATGCCAAGGCTGCCTTGGGAGAAGCCTTCGAAGAGCTCAAGAAGGTCGAGATGCTGGACGAACGCGACCAGCAGCGTGAGAAGGCGGAGGAGAATGCGCGCGAGCAAACCGAACTCGACCGCATCGCCGCCTTGCGCTTCAATACCGGTGGCGCACCGGCCTAGCGAAAAATTTCATCTCGCGACTATTGCGGCGCCGGCGACGGCGCCGCTTGTCTTTGTGATGGTCCGGTCGTTGCAATCCAGATACCCGCGAAGACCGCGATCAGGCCACCCACCAGATTGAGGGTTATTGGCTCGCCGACCAGCTGCGTTGCCAATAATCCTGCGGCGATCGGGTTAATAGTCATCGTATTTGCGACAAGCGTGGGCGTCGTGCGCTGCAGCGCCAACACCCACAGGATAAAGGCCAGTGCGCCTCCAAAAACGCCCAGATAGATTGCGGCAGTCCATTGGGCCGCGCCGAAATTGGCAAGTACAAACACACGGCCGGTCAAGGCATCGATTGCAAACAGAACTGCCGCTCCAGCTCCCATTCCGACACACAGAAATCCGAGCGCGCTTGAACGCTGGATAAATCTCCGCGACCACACGTTATAAAATGCCATGCACAGAACGGCACCGGTCATGATCAACTCGCCGCGCCAGGCACCTTCGGGTGCCGCACCAAGTCCCGATGCGAGTGCCGTAAATACGCCGAGCATTGCAATGGCGACACCGAGGGACTTGCGCACCGTCAATTGCTCAATGCCAAGCAAGGCAGCAACTACCATGGTTTGCAGCGGCAATGTCGAAAGCGCGAGACTTGCACGAGCAGCGGTCGTGTAGGCGACAGCTACGTTGTAGAATACGAAGAACAGCCCGAAAAAGCAGATGCCAAGAACAAGGACAGCGGGCCAATCGGCGCGCGGTGGCGTTTTCGATCGGAGTATTAGTGTGACGGGCAGTACGACAAGAAATCCGATGCCCCACCGTAGAAGTGCGAGTGTCAACGGATCGGCGTTGCCGACGAGATAGCGTGTAACGGCGGCAGCCGATCCGCCCAAGCTGCTCGACACGAGGGCGATCAGCACACCTATTGTGTGATCCATCGGCATTCATCCCATCTTGTCAAACGTTGCCACTCTATCCTCGTGGCGCGGCTTCGGACTACCCAGGCGGGGGAAGGGCTTGGTGCCGGTCGCCTCTTTGAATTTGGGCCTCGCGTCCTGTTCGTCTACTGTTAGATACCATCTAATAAAACGGCGGTTCCACTTTAATGACAGATTGAAGACGCTGCGATGTAGTTTGTCTTGGCGCAACTTCTCCTTGTTTCGCCAATTCTGACCCGAACGCTTTTCCTCCAACCTTACGTTGCGGCTAATTCAGATGATGGCAAAGAAATCTCCGAATCCTACAGACAAGTACGTCGGTTCCCGCGTGCGGATGCGCCGGCTGATGCTCGGAATGAGTCAGGAAAAGCTCGGCGAAAAGCTGGGGCTGACTTTTCAGCAGGTCCAGAAATACGAAAAGGGGACCAATCGCATCGGTGCCAGCCGATTGCAGCACATCTCGCAGATTTTAAAGGTACCCGTGTCCTTCTTTTTTGATGGGGCTACGGGCAACAAGCAGGCCGAGGACGGCTCTTCAAAGGCCCCGGTCGCCGACTACGTCTCCGATTTCCTCTCGAGCTCCGACGGTCTCGCTTTGACCAAAGCCTTCACCAATATCAAGGACTCGAAGCTGCGCCGGCGGGTGGTCGACCTTGTTGAGGAGATTGCCGGAGAACAACGGTAATCGTACCTGCGGTCGACGGCGCAAATCTAAAACGCTGACGCCAGTTCGCGCGCGCCCTGGGATTGCGCGCCGCGGCTCATCTTGCTTTCGATGTCGGCAATGAGATTGGCCACGACGCCGGTGCGCCGGGCCACCGGGTTGCGTTCGTAGCCCTGCTGCTGGAAAAAATTCGCTGTTGGAACGCGTACGCGCAACGCTTGCGGCATCGTCACCATGTCGAAGCCGTTGCCATCCCCGGTCAGATTCATCAATTCGAGTTCAGCGGCGGTGAGCGGTGCCGCGTAGCCCTTGGCGCGCGCGAAGCGGATCGAGTCCGTCAACTTCTGCACCTGCAACAGTGGCCCAAGATCGATGTCCAGCACGGCCGCGTGAATGCCAAACCCGCCCAACGTGGTCTTCGCCATGCGGTCGTGCTCGCTCCAACGGTTTGGTACCGAACGGCTATAAGCAATCATGCGCTTGAGCCCCTCGATCTTACGCTCCATTGAGAGTCTGGCCGGGCCATTCAGCCCTTTTGCCTTCTGCCGAAGCGCAAGGACATAACGATTGCCGTCTTCGGCGAGGAGCGACACCGTATTGGTGCTGAGCAACTGGTTGTAGCCGACGGCCGGCGAAATCGCGCGCGCACCCGGCCGATAAGGGACGAGCCCGGCTTGCGAGTCATAAGCTCCGTTTCCGCCGGTTTCAAAGGCATAGACGCCGACGATCTGATCACGGGTGAGGCCGGCAGCCAGCGCGGCCTTTGCGTAGGCACGCTTGAAATCCAGATCACTCGCCGGACGGTTCGGCACGAAGCCGAATTGCTCGGCGGCATTTTTGAGGAAATCGGCAACGACAGGAATTTCGGCCCGTTCGGGCGGCGGTTGCGTCGGCGCACGGGGATCAATGGGTCTTGCTGGGCCCGAATAGACCGGCGGTTGGGTTAGGACATAATCGTCGAGGCCGATCGGCAAATGGTCCCGACGTTTTGCGTTGCGCGCGCGCCGCTTCTCGGCCACCGCCTCCCAATAGGCGGAGGCTTCGTTCTCATAGGCGCCGTGCGCCACCTGATATTGCGCAAGTTTGGCCTGATAATCGGCGATTGCCGGCCCGGACGACAGGCTCTGAGCTTGCACAGGTCGCGTTGCCAGCAACAAGCAGGCGGCGAGCAGGCAAATCAGCGCTGATCGTGGCGAACAATGCATCATGGCCGGCGGTTGTCGGTCATTTTTCTTGATTCGACTACTTTACAAAAAGACGCGCCGCAAATACGGCGCGTCAGGATCGGAGAGGTTCAATCTGCTGAACGACTTAACGGACGGTCGGACCGCTGCGGTCGGTAAACACCACCGGGCCGCCAGCCTTGATAACGGCCGGGGTTTGGGCGGCCATGATATCCGTGCCGAGATTGAGTTGGCGCGCCGCGATGCCGATCACGGCGATCATCAGCGCGGCGGCAAGACCGACCACCACGATTTTCAGGTGGGTTGTCCGGTCCGCTGTGTACATAGACCAGTTCATGACGTTCTCCGGGGCTCTTTCCACTTTGGTCGCCCGGTCCCGACGAAAGGTTCACTCGTTCCTTTAACGTAGGTGTGACTGTACGGTTCCCAAGGGCCAATCACGGAACATTGAAAATCGCGTGAGCCCTGTTTTTCAACGCAAAATGGTCTGAAATGGCCTGATAGCTCCGTGTTAGCCGAGCTGGGCGGCCGCCCGGCTAAATGCTGCTGACGGTCTTGAGACGCGCGCGTGGATGAATTTCGCCTTGCGACAGAACAGGTGTCTGTGCGCGGAAACGCTCGACAATGCCGCGAACGAACGGCCGGACATTCGACGAGGTAACGAGGACCGGCGCCTCGCCCTCACGGGCGGCCTCCTCGAAACGCTCCCGGACCAGCGAAATAAATTCCGACAGGCGTGACGGCTGCATGGCCAGTTGTCGTTCGTCGCCTTGTCCGACCAGCGATTCGGCGAAAGCTTGCTCCCACTTGGCCGAAAGCGCGATCAAAGGCAGATAGCCGCCTTGGCTGGTGTACTGGGCACAGAGTTGGCGTGACAAGCGCGCGCGCACATGTTCGGTGAGCGTTACCGGATTGCGCGAACCGGCAATGCCATCGGCGATGCCCTCGAGAATGGTGGCGAGATCGCGGATCGAGACGCGTTCGCCCAGCAGGATCTGCAACACGCGCTGGATGCCGGAAACGGTTATCAGGTTTGGCACCAGGTCTTTGACGAGGTCGGCCTGTTCTTTTGGCAATTCCTTGAGAAGTTTCTGCACCTCGCCATAGGAGAGCAACTCCGCCATGTTGCTCTTGAGCAGTTCAGTCAGATGTGTTGACAGCACGGTGGCGGCGTCGACCACCGTGTAGCCTTTCATTGAAGCTTCTTCTTTCAGAACGCCATCGATCCAGGTTGCCGGCAATCCGAAGGTCGGTTCGGTCGTATGAGTGCCAGGCAGCTTCACCTGACCGCCCGCCGGGTCCATCACCATGTATTGGCCGGCCCAAACCTTGCCACTGCCTGCCTCAACTTCCTTGACTTTGATGACGTAGGCGTTGGCGTCGAGTTGGACGTTATCGAGAATACGGACAGCCGGCATGACGAAGCCCATTTCGACCGCCAGCGAGCGTCGCAGGGCTTTGATCTGCTCGGTGAGGCGGTCGGATCCGTCGGGCGCGTTGACCAACGGCAGCAGCGCGTAGCCGAGCTCGACTTTCAGGTCGTCGATCTTGAGCGCGGTGGCGATGGGCTCGTCCGCGCCATCGGTCTTGGCCGCGGTTTCGGTCTTCTTGGCTTCTGTTGTGGCAGTGAGCTTAGCGCGCTTGTCGATGATGAAAGCAAGCGCACTTGCACCACTGCCGAGCGCCAGAAATGGAATCATCGGGATACCGGGCAAGAGCGACATCACCAGCATCACCGCTCCCGACATGCCAAGCGCATTGGGATAGCCGGAGAGCTGCTTGAGCAGCGCCTTGTCGGCGGCGCCGGAGACGCCGGCTTTCGAAACAAGCAAGCCTGCGGCGGTGGAGACGATTAGCGCCGGCACTTGCGTCACCAGGCCGTCACCGACGGTGAGGATCGTGTACGAATGAGCCGCGTCGGCGAACGACAGGCCTTGCTGGGCGATTCCGATGATCATGCCGCCGATGACGTTGATGAATACGACCAGCAGGCCGGCGATGGCGTCGCCACGCACAAACTTCGAAGCGCCGTCCATGGCGCCGAAGAAACCGCCTTCGTCCTCCAGTTTCTGCCGGCGCCGTCGCGCCTCCTTCTCGTCGATGAGACCGGCCGACAGATCAGCGTCGATGGCCATCTGCTTGCCGGGCATTGCATCCAGGTGGAAGCGAGCCGCCACTTCGGCGATGCGGCCGGAGCCTTTGGTGATCACCACGAAATTCACGATGATCAGAATCGTGAAGACGATGATGCCGATCACGAAATTGCCGCTCATAACGAAATTGCCGAACGCCTCGATCACGTGACCGGCAGCATCGGTGCCCTCATGCCCATGCGACAGGATCAAGCGGGTGGACGCGAGGTTGAGCGCAAGCCGCATCATGGTCGCGATCAGTAGCACTGTAGGGAATGCGGAGAATTCCAGCGGTGTATGAATGAACAACGCCGTCATCAGGATCAGGACCGAAAAAATAATCGAGATTGCCAGCGAGAAATCCAGCAGCAATGGCGGCAGCGGCAGGATCAGCACCACCAGGATGGTGAGCACGCCGATGGCCAGTGCGATATCGCCGCGCTTGAGGAACGCGCCGATGTCGCCGAATCCGGGCAACTTGATACCGCTGACGGCACTCGCCGGGGCGGCAGTGATGTCACTCATGCTTGCATCGGGCCGCCATTCCCCGGGCGGCGCGGACGCGAAGGCAATACAAAGGTCGTCAAACCGGAAGCGGACACCGTCGCCGGTGGGTGAGTAGAGGGCCGCGGTGCGGCATTACCCCGCTATATTTGCCCATTTTATTCCCCGGCTATATTTGCCCATTTTATGGTTAGCGCAGGGTTAACGTGGTCCCGGGCCATAAATTAGTCCTCTCCCCGGGGACCAGGGAGAGGACCACTGAGGCGCTGACCTAGCGCCGTTTGCCGAACGGTCAGCCCGGCAACAGTACGGTGTCGATCACGTGGATAACACCGTTCGACTGCATCACATTGCGGATGGTGACCTGAGCGGAATCGCCCTTGGCGTCCCAAATCCAGAGCTTGCCATCCTTTTCGGCGAAGGTGAGATCGGCACCCTCGACGGTCTTGAGCATCGCTTTGCCATTGCCGGCCTTGATCTTCTCCATCAGATCATTGGCCGTCAGACGGCCGGCCACGACGTGATAGGTGAGCACATTGGTAAGTGTTTTCTTGTTTTCGGGCTTGAGGAGAGTGTCGACTGTGCCGGCCGGCAACTTGGCGAACGCGTCGTTGGTCGGCGCGAACACCGTGAACGGACCGGGAGATTGCAGCGTATCGACGAGGCCGGCGGCCTTTACGGCGGCGACCAGCGTCGTGTGATCTTTCGAATTCACCGCGTTCTGCACGATATTCTTGGATGGATACATCGGTGCACCGCCCACGTTGACGGTCTTTTCCTTTTCCTTCATTTGCGCGAAAGCCGGGCCAATCCCGGCCGAACTGACTGTCAGCGCCGCTACGGCAACACCGGCCAGGGCTAGCTTGAGAATGCGTTTCATGGCTGTAACTCCGTTGCTCTGTGTGACGTCCCCATGCCGGAGACATCGAAGCTACGGAGGCACTGCGCTCAGGGATGCACGATCACAGAGACGTGAGTTTTCCTGTCGCGATGACCGGCCCGGTTGGCTGGCCGGTTGTCGAGCCGCCCGGAGGCTCAAGCGAGACTGCCAGTACCGCGTCTTTCCCGGCAAGGGCCACAAGATCGGCGGGTAATGCGAGTGTCACGGTCTGATCAGCTAGCAATAAGCCGACCGGACGTGGCTTGCCATCAGGCGGAATGAGCCACAGCTCTGGAACGCGGGTTGCGTCGGCGCTGAAAGCCGCCGGTACGACCGCAACTGTCCCACGGCCCGCGTCAAGCGTGGCGACGAAATGGCGATGGCCGCCGCCTTCGATCGTGGCCACGAGGAGCTGCTGCTGCGTCAGTGCGCCAAGATAGATCAACGCCGCGAGACAGGCTGCGGCGAGCGCGCCGGTCGCGACAGCGAACCCGCGCCAGAAAGTCAGGCTGTTCCACAATCCGCCGCCCCGTGTTTGGGCGGGGAGGGCGGCGGCAATTTGCTGCCAAAGCTGGGCCGGGGGCGCCACCTCGTCAATTTCAGCAGCCCAGGGTGCTAGCCGGCGTTCCCATTCCGCGACCATGAGCGCAAACGCGCGGTCGCGCGCCACGCGCTGTTGAGCCGTCGCGCGAACCGTACCCGAGAGCACACCAAGCGCATACTCCGCGGCGAGCAATTCGTCCTCAGGCAGGCTGCTATGGTCAAACGTGTCAGTCATTGCTCCAGGCATGCTTTCAGCTTGATCATTGCGCGCCGGATCCAGCTTTTCATCGTGCCGAGTGGTACCTTCATGCGCGCTGCCAGATCCTCGTAGGTATTGCCGTCGAAAAAAGCACCACGCAGCGCCGCTCGCTCATGCGAAGCAAGACCTTCAAGGCAGCCGTGCAGACGCGAATGCTCCTGCGCGGCTTCCATTGTGCCGTCAGCCGCGGGCGCCGGATCGGCGACCGCGGCGGCGTGATCGATTGGGTCCATATTGCGACTCTGGCGAGTTGCGCGCAGCCGGTCGATTGCGCGGTTACGCGCTATTGCGATCAGCCAGGTCATTGGGCTTGCCCGGGTGGCGTCGAAATCGGTGGCCTTGCGCCACACCGTCACGTAGACCTCCTGCAGTACGTCCTCGGCTTCGCCGCGCTCACCCAAGATACGGAGGCAAATCCCAAAAAGCTTCGCCGAGGTGAGGCGATACACCGTTTGCAGTGCCGCCCTGTCGCCGCCCGGAATTCGCCCGAGGGCGGCGGTGATCAGGCTGCGGTTGGCATCGAGGTTCATCGTTGACGGCTTTTATACCGTGGTTTTGTCGAACCAACTCTATGGCTTTGCCGGGATAGCGACAATTCCGCCGGTTCAACCGTCGAGGAGCGGGAATACGTGCCGGCCGTCGGGGCCGAGCGGTAACGGCTCGACACGCGTTACCGCGGCAAGATCGAGGTTACCGTAAAGATGCGGAAACAGCGCGCCACCGCGCGACGGTTCCCATTTCAGACGATCACCCAATCGCGTGGCGTCGACGCACACAAGCAGCAGGTCGCTTTGTCCGGCGAAATGTTTTGCGGCCGTTTCTGCGACTTGCGCAGCATTGGAAAAATGGATGAAGCCTTCACGGCGATCAACCTCCGATCCGCGAAATACGGCAGCGAGCTCGGCTTCCCTCCACAAAGGAGCAGGACAAATTTTGTAAAGAACCGTCACTGGTCGTTTAAGCAGCGCCCTTGAGCTCCGAGCCGCCATGAGGTGGCGGGATTGGCGAGCCGTCGGCGGCATATTCATTGAGCTTGTTGCGCAGTGTGCGAATTGAAATGCCCAGGATGTTCGCAGCGTGCGTCCGGTTCCCGAGGCAGTGCTTGAGCGTCTCAAGGATCAGATCACGCTCGACTTCTGCGACCGTGCGGCCGACCAGATTGCGGGTGACCTGTTCGGCTGCCATGGCCGCGTGTATCGCGATATCTGCGCCGCGCGCCTGGTCGAGACGCGCACCGTCCGGCGAAAGAATACCATCAAGACCAATTTCGGCGCCGCTTGAGAGCAGCACCGCGCGATGCAACGTGTTTTCCAGTTCGCGTACGTTACCCGGCCAACGATTGCTATTGAGGGCGCGGCGCGCATCGGCCGAGAGCGGGCGCAAAGCCAAACCGTTGATCTGCGAATATTTCTTGATGAAATATTGCGCCAGTTCGCCAATGTCGGCAGGCCGCTCGCGTAGGGGCGGGATCTTCAGGTTGACGACGTTGAGGCGGAACAGCAGATCTTCCCGGAATTTTCCTTCGCGTACCGCGTCGGTGAGGTTGCGGTTTGACGTCGCGACAATGCGGATGTCGACTGGAACCGGACGATTGCTGCCGACACGGTCAATAACTCGCTCCTGAATGGCGCGCAATAATTTGGCCTGCAGCCGCACGTCCATCTCGGAGATTTCATCGAGCAGCAGTGTCCCGCCGTTTGCCTCCTCAAACTTGCCGATACGGCGGGCGAGGGCGCCGGTGAAAGCGCCTTTCTCATGGCCGAACAACTCTGATTCAAGAAGGTTCTCGGGAATGGCCGCGCAATTGACGGTGATGAACGGCCTTTTCGAACGAGCACTATGTCCATGCAGGAAACGCGCAAGGACTTCCTTGCCGGTTCCGCTTTCGCCGGTAATCAGTACCGAGGCGTCGGAACCGGCAATCCGCTGGGCAAGTTTGACAACTTTTGCCATCGCATCGTCGCGATAAACCATCTCGCGGGTGTCGTCGGCCACGGCGGCGAGTACCGCAGCGATCAGTTCCGGGTCTGGTGGAAGCGGGATGTACTCTTTCGCGCCAGCATGGATGGCATTAACGGCGGCGCGAGCGTCGTTGGTAACGCCGCACGCGACGATTGGAACGTGAATGCGCTCGGCATCGAGTCGTGTCACAAGGTCACGGATATCGAGCGTGACATCGACCATCAGCAGGTCGGCGCCGCGGCCGGAGCGGAGCACGGCGAGTGCCTGCTCGTTGCTTTCGGCGTGGGTGACGCTGGCGCCCTTGTCCATCGCGAGCTTTGTCGCCGTGGTGAGCTGGCCGCCGAGCGTGCCGATGATCAGGAGTCGCATGGCTTAGCTCCGTAAGTTTCAGTCATTCTGGGACGGCCCGATAGATCAGTTGTGGTCCGCTTTGATGATTTCCGTCATGGTCACGCCAAGCTTGTCCTCGACAAGCACGACTTCGCCGCGTGCCACCAGTCGATTGTTGACGTAAATGTCGATTGCCTCGCCGACCTTGCGGTCGAGCTCGAGCACGGCACCCGGGCCGAGCTTGAGCAGGTTGCCCACTTCCATATGGGCGCGGCCGAGCACCGCCGAGACTTGCACCGGCACGTCAAAAACCGCTTCGAGATCAGCGGCACCGCGATTGACCGAATCGGCATCTGACGGCGCAAGTGCGCCCGCATCAGGCACGACTTGAACATCGCCGCCGTTTTCGAGGTCGGGGAGCGGTACTTTTGTGTCGTCGTCACTCATTGGTGCAGTCTCCAGAAATCCTATGTGGCGGGCGCACTGCGCGCCGAGATGTAGCGGCCGACCATTTCGTCCACGGCCGAGGCGGTCGCGGCCTGATTGCGGATGACGCCTCCATCGGCCCATTCGATGCGGCAGTCGCCGGGCTCGAGAGATTCATCGGACGTGACGGCGAGCCGGCCTTCGAAACCGAGCGAGCGGGCGATTTCTTCGATCTTTTCCTTAACCGCGTCGTAGACGCTGGGGCCGACGCGCACCGCAACGTGCGGGGTCGAAACCAGGTGGTGAAAGGACTCTGTGGCGAGTGCGGAAATCTCCGCGAATGGCTCACGCGCAATCAAGGCGGGCGCGAGCTTGGCTGCGACTGCGACAGCCACTTCGACCGCTTCGGTTTCGAGCCGTGTCTCGATTGCCGTGAGCGCACCGTCAAGACGGCCGAGCCCCTCGGCGATCACCGCAAGCGAAGCTGCAATGTGTTGAGCAGTGTCCTGCTGCGCTTGCTCCTGACCCGCGGCAAAACCGGTACGGTAGGCTTGCGATTCGGCGTCCGCGCGGCGACGCTCATGTTCGACCAATGTAATGGTCGGTCTTTCGCCAGAGGCGAAATCTTCATCGAAGAGATATTTGGCCGTCGCTTTCATTCGGCTCTCAATAGATCAACTCGTCTTCGCCGCGACTCTTGGCAATGATGATCTCGCCCTTGGCCGCCAGGTCCTTGGCGACGTTGACAAGAAGTGCTTGCGCCTCGTCGACGTCACGCAAACGCACAGGGCCCATTGCCTGCATGTCTTCCACCAGCATCTTGGCCGCGCGACTGGACATGTTGGTGAAGAAGAATTGCCGAACGGTCTCGTTTGCGCCCTTGAGCGCTACTCCCAGCTTGTCCTTGTCGATGTTGCGCATCAGGGTCTGCGCCGAACCGGTATCGAGCTTGACCAGATCGTCGAAGGTGAACATCAGCGCCTTGATACGTTCTGCAGCGTCACGATTTTCTTCTTCCAGCGCCGTCAGGAAACGGGTCTCGGTCTGCCGGTCGAAGTTGTTGAATATTTCTGCCATCACCTCGTGAGCATCGCGGCGGCGGGTCTGTGAAAGGTTGGACATGAATTCTGTGCGCAGCGTCTGCTCGACGCGCTCGATCACTTCCTTCTGCACCGCCTCCATTTTCAGCATGCGGTTGACGCAGTCTAGCGAGAGATCTTCCGGAAGAATAGAAAGAACGCGCGCGGCATGTTCCGGCCGCAGTTTTGAAAGAACCACAGCGACGGTCTGCGGATATTCGTTCTTGAGGTAGTTGGCCAGCACCTCTTCCTGAACGTTGGCGAGCTTCTCCCACATATTGCGGCCGGCCGGACCACGGATCTCGTCCATGATGCCGCCGACGCGCTCAGCCGGCAGATACTGCTTTAGCAGGCGTTCGGTGGCGTCGTAGTTGCCAAGCAACGCACCCGAAGCCGACATACGGCCGACGAATTCGAGCAACAATTGCTCGACAGATTCGGCCTCAATCGTGCCAAGCGACGACATGACGATGGAAATCTCACGGAGTTCGTCGTCGTCGAGCAGGCTGAAGATCTTGGCGCCGTATTGTTCGCCGAGCGAGAGCATGAGCACCGCCGCGCGTTCCGGACCCGTGAGCTTGCGGGTGCGCTCGGGAGTCTGCGGGCGGCGCGAGAGCTCGGCCATCAGCCCACCGATGTCCTCGCGAACCACTTTTTCCTTGTCTTTCCTGATCTCGGCGTAGGCTGACGGCATGGCTTAAGCTGCGTCCTCGTGGAGCCAGTTGCGGATGATCGAAACGGCCTCGTGCGGATTCTTGTCGGCGAGTTCACCAACCTTCTGCACCGATTGCGCGTGGACCTGCCCTTGCACCTTGGCGATATCGATCATCGCGGACGTACGATTGGAAATGGCGACGGCTTCATCGCCGCCGACGATTGAGACGTTCGGGCCGCCCGTCGACGTGATGCTCCCGCCGACACCAGGAATGCCCATGCCACCGGCAGGCGCTGCTTCGGCCGAAGGCGTAACGGCGGCGGTGGCCGTGAGCTGGCCTGGCTGCAAGCCTTCCGGCGTGATGATCCGACGTACCAGTGGACGCACCACCATCAGCATCACCACCAGACCGAGCACCACCATCACGCCGAGTTCGGCGCCACGCATGATGTCGTCCTTGGTGAACTGCAGATAGCTCATCCAGCCGGTCGGTTCGTTGATCGGTGAGGGCGTGGTCTCAGCGAACCGAAGATTGACCACTTCGACCTGATCGCCGCGTTTGGCATCAAAGCCGATGGCCGAACGCACCAGTGCTGCAATTCGATCGATCTCCTCCTTCGGGCGTGGCTGATACGCAAGCTCGCCCTTGTCGTTCTTGGTATAGTTGCCATCGACCAGCACGGCCGCCGAAATGCGGTTGACCCGCCCTGCTTCAATCACTTCGGTCTTGGTGGTGCGCGAAATTTCGTAGTTGACGATTTCTTCGGTCTTGCGGCTCTGATCGCCCTTGGTTGCGCCTTCGGCCTGCTGTCTGCCGCCGGGCAGCTCGGTTCCAACCGAGACAGAACCCTCTTTGTTGTCGTTTGTGGCGGACTGCTCTTCGCGCGTCTGGCTCGAACGCACCACGCGACCTTCTGGGTCGAATTTGTCCGAAGTCTGGGTGATACGATTGACGTCGAAATCTGCATTGATCTGGACGCGCGCGTGGCCCGGGCCCACGACCGACGACACAATGGTTTCAACCTCACTGCGCAGGCGATTTTCATAAGCGAGCTTGCGTTCGTCCGAGCTGGCGCCGCCAAGTGGGTTGTCCGGAGCGGCGCCATCGGCAAGTAATTTTCCACTTTCGTCGATGACGGAAACGCGTTCGGGTTTCAGCCCGTTGACCGCGGTCGCGATCAGGTGGCGGATAGCTCGTACCTGTTGCGGCTCCAGAGTACCGCGGACTTTAAGGACGATGGATGCCGAGGCATCGACCTTGTCACGCGAGAACAGTGGCCGTTCTGGCAGCACGAGGTGCACACGGGCAGCCTGTACTCGCTCGATACCACGAATAGAACGGGCCAGTTCGCCTTCAAGCGCCCGCAGGTGGTTGATGTTTTGAACAAAGGTCGTTGCGCCGAGCGCATCGGTCTTGTCGAAGATCTCGTAACCGACGCCGCCGCCCTTGGGCAGTCCGGATTCGGCAAGCTTCATGCGCAGCCGGGCGACATTGTCTTTTGGCACCATGACGATGGCGCCGTCAGCCTTGAGTTGATAGGGGACCGCCTGCCGCTCCAGATCTTTGATAATCGACGCACTGTCGTCGGCCGAAAGGTCGGTGAATAACGGTACCATTTGCGGTGTCGTCATCCGGATCATCAGGAAGGAGAAGAAGCCGATCAGGGCCAGCGTTACCGCGGCCATCGCCGCCATCCGCGCAGCACCCAACGACTTTACGAAATCGAAGAAACCTTGCACCGGTTTTATCCTGCCCGCAGGGGGCGCGAAGCGCGCGCCTCACCCGGCAAGATTTGCCCAGTTTAAGGTTAGCACCCGGTTAATTCTGGCTGGAGGTCCGACGAAAGAAATATATGGCGCTGGATGATCGCCATAAATGAAATCGCCGGCGTGTCGCACCGGCGTTCACGATTGCGGAGACCGGAGAGAGTTACTGACGGTACTGTTGAATGCGTGTCGTGCGCAGCCCGGCGAGGCCGTGCTGGTCGATCGAGGCTTGCCAGGAGAGGAATTCCTCAACGGTCAAGGTATAGCGCGCACAGGCTTCCTCAAGCGACAAAAGACCGCCACGGACCGCGGCGACCACTTCCGCCTTTCGACGGATGACCCAGCGCTTGGTCGTAGGTGGAGGCAGATCCGCAATAGTGAGCGGACTGCCATCAGGCCCGATCACATACTTTACCCTCGGGCGATGGGCTTCGGTCATTGGTACACTCACAAAACGGGACTCGACTGACAGTTACTGCGGAAAAACTACTCGCCGCGGCTTAAAATTTGCCTAAGCATGACAAATGCATCGGGCAATTGTTGCCCGGTTTCCGCTAACCTTTTGGTTACGGATGGGGCCGCGGCGCGGCAGCGCGTTAACGACCGGTAATAAGGGAGGGGCGGCTACCCTTCCAATTGCGCGAGCGGAGAGTTCCTCGGCTGATTGCGATCAAGTTGTCTGCCGAACGATGCGTTTGATCTTGTCAAGTGTGTAGTTCTGTCCGTTTATCGATAGCTGCGGCGGATCCTGCGTGAGGTCGACCGAATCCACCGTCGCCTGCACCTCGGTTGAAATTGCGACCGATTGATTGTTGGCGTCCACGGCCGTAGCGGTGAGGGTGTAGCTGCCGTCGGGCCAGAGCCGGCCATCATTGCCGCGGCCATTCCAGGTGAAAGCCTGTGTGCCCGGATTTACCGCGACAGTGCCGGTAAAAGCGTTTTGCCCGGTGGAATCCTTGATCGTAATGGTGGCCGTAGACGGCTTGGTGACGTTCATACTCCAATTCGCGGTGCCGTTGGTAAGCTGCGCGGTTGAACCGTCGACCACTACGGTGGCGCCGACATAAGCGAGCGCTGTGCTCGCTACTGCACTCTTCTCCAGCGCGACCAAACTCGTCAGCTGGTCGTTTGACTTCATCTGCTGCTCGACCTGTGCGAATTCCACCAGCTGCTGGGTAAACTGGTTGGTGTCGAGCGGGCTGAGTGGATCCTGGTTTTGCAACTGCGTCGTCAGCAATTGCAGAAACGTTGTAAAGTTGCTGGCAATTTCGGTGTTATCGAGGGCACCCGAAACAGAGCTGGCGCCGGTCGTGCCCGTGGTCGAAATTGGGGAAACTGTTGTCATGGTTGGTCCTTAGACTCGGATATCGAGACCGACGCCTTGTCCGGCGAGACGGCCATAGTTTTGCGGGATGACATCGATTGACGGCTGCGTTTCATCTTTCAACACAAGCGTCGCAGTGTCGGAGCCGCTGTTCGTTTGCTGCTGATTCATGGACTGGTCGCGAAGCGAGAATTGCAGGCCGTTGTCGGCCGTTTTCAGGCCGGCATCCTGCAATGCGCGCTCAAGGCCCGACGCGTCGCGACGTAGTAGATCGAGAGTATCGGCACGGTCGACGGTCAATCGTGAGGTTACGTTGCCGTCTCGGTCGACATCGAGGCGAACCTCGATGCGGCCAAGTTCGGGCGGATCGAGGCGGATTTCAAAGCGGTTCTTTCCGGCGAGCGCCTTGCCGGCGATGTCCACAGCCAAACCGGCCAGCGGAACTGCGACCGCCAGCGGCGCGGGTTGAGTGGCCGGAGCGTTGTTCGCGGGTGCGGTCGTCGTAGTTTGTGACGTATTCGGCATGGCCGGCTGCGCGGCATCGGTAGCGATTTTCTGAGCCGCGATGTTGGTGTCACTCGCAGAAACCGGCGCCGGCCCGTCTGCATCGACTTGACGGTCTTTCGCCGGAGCTTCGCCGCGCGCCTGCGCGATACGCTCTTTGTCGCTATCACTTGCGGTCAGCTGCGGGTTGTCAGGGTGCACCTGCGGCGTGCCTTTTGTTGTCAGCTGCACACCATCAGTAATTTCGTTAGTCGATGGGTCCGTCTCGGCTTGCGTGTTGCCCTCAGCTTTTTTTCCGGCGTCGACCTGTTTTCCAACGCCGGCCTTGGATGCAGCAGGATCCAATCTGCTTAGGTTGATCATGCCGCCCACGACAATTGCGGAAAGTTCCTGAGGCTGGGCCTGTTGATCAATATTGTTGGGCGCAGGCGCCTGATCGGGCATCGGTGCGATCACATGCGCCAATGCGGCTGTACTGTTTGTGGTGACTGTCTGAGCGCCTTCGGTCGGCGATGCGGCCGTCGAATTCTCGCTTTTCGTCCCGTCTCCGGGTTTGTCGGTGTTGTCCGCCGTCTTGATGCCTTCCCCAGCGGCTGCAGCCGTCTCGACTTTCACGTCCGGCTTGTTGTCCGCCGATGGGTTCCCGTCGCCATCCGGTTTGACAGCGGGGTCAACACGGTCGGGTTTTGTCGCAGGCACGTCGTCATTTGCCGCTGCCGATTTTGGATCGTTGCTCTTCGCCGAAGCGTGAGAGCTCTCGGTCGGCGTGGCTTTTTCCGTTGTCGGAGGTGCGGATTGATCGGCTGCTTGCGTGCCGTCATCGAGCAGGCTCTCGAATGGCGAGGGCGCGCGGTCCTGCTGGGCAGGGCGGGTTGGACGCGGCAATGAGGCGTGAATCTTAGGATCGAACGCAACTTGAGGCACTGTGACACCCTCCGGGATCCGCCGCTCTCCGTGCAATCGTCAGGCCAGCCCTCGAAAGGCCAAATTTGCGTTTCTATTCAGTTCGTTGTGGATGGCCGGGGAGGCGGCGCGTGCCATATGTCCTGGCAGCAGTAGCAGAGAAGCGGCAAAATCTGCCGGGTTTTGCACTCGCATTGCGCGCCTTGAATCGCCACTTGTAGTAAGTAGCACCATGATCAACAGTCTCGACCTAGACCGCCGACCTGAGAACACTCGCGTCGTCGTCGCCATGTCCGGCGGCGTCGATTCATCAGTGACAGCCGCCCTCCTCAAGGAGGAGGGTTACGACGTGGTCGGGGTGACATTGCAACTTTACGACCACGGTGCCGCGATCCACCGTAAAGGTGCCTGCTGCGCGGGGCAGGATATGTACGATGCGCGCAGCGTTGCAGAGCGCATCGGTATTCCGCACTACGTGCTCGACTACGAGAGCCGCTTCAAACAGGCGGTAATCGACCGTTTCGCCGAGAGCTACATTCATGGCGAGACGCCCGTGCCCTGTGTCGATTGTAATATGTCAATCAAGTTCCATGATCTGCTGATCACCGCGCGCGAGCTCGGCGCCGAGGTGCTGGCCACTGGACACTACGTTGCTTCGCGGGCTTTGCCCGGGGGCGGACGCGCGCTTTATCGCGCGCGGGAGGCCGAGCGCGATCAGAGTTATTTCCTTTTTGGCACCACGCGCGAGCAGCTTGACGTTCTGCGTTTCCCGCTCGGCGAACGAACCAAGACCGAAACGCGAGAGCTTGCCCGCCGTTTTGGCCTTGCGGTTGCGGACAAGCACGATAGTCAGGACATCTGTTTCGTACCGTCCGGGCACTACGCTGACATGATCGAACGTCTGAAGCCCGGCGCGGCGGAAGCCGGCGACATCGTCGATGCCGAGGGGAGGATCCTCGGCCGACATTCCGGCATTATTCATTTCACGGTCGGTCAGCGCCGCGGCCTGGGAATTGCGACGGGCGCTCCGCTTTACGTGGTACGCCTCGATGCCGAACGTCGCCGCGTGATCGTTGGTCCACGTGAGGCCTTGCGCATGAGTCGCATCGTGCTACGCGACGTCAACTGGATTGGCCAAGGCTCGCTCGATGAGGCTCTTGCGGATGACCGCCGTGAGATATTCGTGAAGGTGCGTTCAACGCGGCCAGCGCAGGCGGCTTGGCTGCGGCATGGCGCCAACGGATGCGAAATCGAACTGGTGGATGGCGAGCATGGGGTTTCCCCCGGCCAGGCTTGCGTCTTCTATGATTCCGGAGACGGTCAAGCGCGCGTGCTTGGCGGAGGCTTCATCAAGAGTGCGGTCGCGACTGCGGATTATCAGCGCGCCGAGGCTGAACGAATAACAACCCAAACGATGCGCGGTTAGTTCGTCGGCATGGGGGCGGATATCGATAAATCGAGTGTCGAGCGTGCCTACGCGCGGTGGGCACCGGTCTATGATCTGGTGTTCGGAGCAGTGTTTGAGGCCGGCCGGCGTGCGGCGATCAAGTCTGCGGAGCAGGCTTGCGGATCGGAAGGCGGTCGTATCCTCGAGGTCGGCGTCGGCACTGGCATTTCGCTTCCCGACTACACAAAAAAGAATCGTCTGGTTGGCATTGACCTGTCTGAACCGATGCTGCGCAAGGCGCATGAACGTGTCATCGAGCATCGTCTCAGCAACGTCGAGGTGCTGGCCGTGATGGATGCTGAGCGGATGGCCTTGCCGGATCGGTCATTCGATGTCGTGGTGGCTCAATTCGTCATTACTGCGGTGCCCAAGCCTGAGGCCACTCTCAATGAATTCGTGCGGGTGATCCGGCCGGGCGGCGAGATCGTGCTTGTCAACCATATAGGTGCAGAGGAGGGACCGCGTCGCGTGTTTGAGCTTTGTTTCGCTCCCGTTGCGCGGAGACTGGGTTGGCGGCCCGAATTCCGCTTCGGTCGACTGGCCGATTGGGCCGCGCGTCATGGCGGCGTTCGGCTCGTCGAACATCGGCCAATGCCGCCACTCGGCCATTTTTCATTGATCCGCTTCGAGCGACTGGCCGACAAAGCGCCCTGAGTGGAACTCCCGATCCGGCAAAGCCGTTATGCCTGAAGACTGTGTTTTCACACACGTCGGAAGGGACGTGCGATGGTCCGCAAAATCCACGTTTTTGTTTTGATGATGTCGGCGCTATTGCTGCCTCCGCTCGCGGCCGCGCAGGCTCCGCCACCAAGCAAAATGCCAGTTACGCCGAGGGCCGAACAGCCGAGCCCAAATTGCGCGCAATCAGACACGCAAACCACGATGGGCAAAGGTGGCCAGCTCGATCCAAAAACAGACGCAGCAGGAAATCTTAGCGACCAGCTCGCGCGCTCTGGCGGCGTTATCTGTCCGCCTGAACATGTCGATCCGCAGATCAAACAGCCGACCCCACCAGGGGGCGCCATGCCCGTGATCCCGCCGCCTGGCAGCCCCGGTGGCGACCAATCCATTCAACCGAAGTGACCGAGCCCCGGCTTTTCGCCGGTTGCTTGACAGTGTTTGCTGCCGCTCCCTATATCGCGCTCATTCCGGCACGTTGTTTTCGGAATGGCGGGGTAGCTCAGCTGGTTAGAGCAGCGGAATCATAATCCGGAGGTCGGGGGTTCGAGTCCCTCCCCCGCTACCAAATTAAACCGACTGGTCCGGAAAACCTTTGCAAGGCAAGCGTCATTGTCCGCTTTAGCCCCGAAAGATGGGGTAATCGGCCGAGCGTTTTAGTGGATAGTTGAAGATTTTGGGTGTTGCGCTTCAGGCTGATGGTGAATACGGGGTCACCGTGGTTACGGGCCCCAAGCATCAGAAGGAGAAGCCGCTGAATTCAACCGGTCGACGCAACACTTCTATCTCATTCTTTCTGCTGGGGTTTGAATCCCAAGGCGTTGCGCATATCGCCTGCGATCCCAAAGTCCCTGGTTTTTCTGCCGCAGCGAAGTCCTCGAAAAACCCTCGACGTATCGG
>DATIWJ010000055.1:0-4604 GCA_035519415.1 Pseudolabrys sp. | reverse complement strand
GCCAATCGTTCGCGCATACGCGCAGCAAGATGCTCGGTCTCGAGCGGCTCAAGTAGGACGCCTTCAATTCTCAGGGCATAGATCACCGTGCGCGGCGATTCTTGCACGGTACCGTAAGTCAGTCGCCATGAAGCTTTGATCTTTTCGCCACTAGAAGATGATCCTGCCGGATGGCGAGCGGTCTTTCTTTTCTTTACCATGATGCCCCATACGCACAGTGATCTAGTTACTTGGGCTGGCCGGGCTGCCCCTAACCCTCGACGAGCACCCGAGACTGACCATCTTTCACGTCACCGATGATGCGAGCCGCAGGATACTCGGCGTCAATAATGGTCGTGAGTAATGTGTCTGCATCTTCCGGTGCGCAGGCGATGAGCAGGCCACCGGACGTCTGCGGATCGCAATAGAGTTGCCGTCGCCAGTCGGCAGTGTTTTCGGGAAGTGTGACGCTCGTCTCGTAGCTCTTCCAGTTACGTCCCGATGCGCCGGTGATGAACCCCTTTTTCGCGAGTGCCTCCGCTTCGTTGAGATAAGCGAGTTCCGCCGAATTTATGACCACTGTCTTCTGCGACCCACGGGCCATTTCCAGCGCATGGCCAAGCAGGCCAAAGCCGGTCACGTCGGTCATGGCATGTACGGCAGGATTTTCTGCGAGCTTTGCGCCGATACGATTGAGCAGAGTCGTGCTGGCGATGAACTCATCATAGGCCTCGCGGGACAGCGCGCCTTTTTTGAATGCGGCGGAGTAGATGCCGACGCCCAGTGCCTTGGTGAGAATCAGCCGGTCGCCGGCCCTGGCGTCGCTGTTGCGCCGGATGTTTGCCTTCGCAGCCGTACCGATCACGGCGAGACCATAGATCGGTTCGGGAGAGTCGATCGAATGGCCGCCGGCGACCGGAATCCCCGCCGCGTCACAGACAGCCGCGCCGCCCTCGAGAATCTTCCGCACCATCTCGGGAGGAATCTTGTCGACCGGCATGCCAAGAATGGCCAATGCGAAGATCGGCATGCCCCCCATGGCATAGACGTCGGAGATCGCATTCGTTGCGGCAATACGCCCGAAATCGTGCGGGTCATCGACCATCGGCATGAAAAAATCGGTGGTGGCGATCACGCAGGTGCCGCCGTCGAGTTCCCAAACAGCCGCGTCGTCGCCGGTCTCAAGGCCGACCAGCAAATTTTTGTAGAGGCTCGCTGTCGAGTGGCCCGACAGCAACTGCTGCAATACCGAAGGCGCCAGTTTACAGCCACAGCCGCCACCGTGCGAAAGATGACTAAGCCGAATTTGCTGTATGATGTTCATCGATGTGCTCTCTTGGGCGCGCGTTCACGCGCCGGTTGCTGCAACGAGTGCCAGGCAGCCGCCAGGCTTGCCGCCGCGTCGTTTACCTCATCAATTGTCGTGGCCCGTCCAAGCGACAGACGCACGGTGCCGAGCGCCTCCTCGCGTGGGATACCGAGGGCCAGCAGGATCGCCGATGGCTCTTCGCTGTCGGCGTGGCAGGCAGAGCCGTTTGACGCGAGCACCTCCGGGCAGGCGTCCAGAAGACGACGGCCCGAAACGCCGGGGAACAACACGTTGAGTGTGTTCGGCAAACGCTGGATCGCGTGCCCTGCCAGGGTTATTCCCGGAACGGTTTGGTAGAGTCGTTCGAAGAAGTGATTTGCGAGGGTCTCTATCTGCGTCATGTGCTCGAGTGCCGTTGCCGCGAGTCTGCAGGCCTCTCCCAAAGCGACGATGTAGGCAACGTTTTCCGTCCCGGGTCGGCGGCCGTGCTCCTGGCCTGCGCCGACCAGCAGCGGAGGCAGTCTTACGCCGCGGCGGATATAAAGAGCGCCGATGCCCTTCGGCGCGTAAACCTTGTGGCCGGCAATCGACAGCAGGTCGACGCCCAGTTCATCAACATCGACTGGTATTTTTCCGATCGATTGTGCTGCATCGGCATGGATAAGCGCGCCGGCAGTCTGCGCGTGCCGGGCAACCTCTGCGACGGGCTGAAGCGTTCCGATCTCGTTTTGAGCGTGGATGATCGTAACAAGGGCCGTATCTTTGAGCATCGCCTTCTTCGCGGCAGCAGGATCGACACAACCATCGGCATCCACAGCCACTCGCCGAACTGGATGGCCTTCGCGCTTAAGGAGCGTGCAGCAGGCATCCGTTGCCGGATGCTCGACATTCGTGGTCACCACGGCGCACCGCCGGGGGTTTATCGAAGCGCCGCCGCGGATCGCGATGTTGCTGGCCTCCGTTCCGCCGCTCGTAAAGACAATCTCGTCAGCAAACGCGCCGATTAATGACGCAACTTCGCTCCGGGCCCACTCGACGGCGTCGCGCGCCCGGCGGCCAAGCTCATGCGCCGATGAAGGATTTCCGAACTGCGTGTGCAGATAAGGAAGCATGGCCTTGAGCACGCCGGGATCGACGGGGGTCGTCGCGTTGTAATCGAGATAGACCGGTTGCATGATCGCCGTCAGTGCCGTTTTACAATCTTGAAGATGAAGAGCTTGCCCTTGCGGTGCCGGGCACTAAGCGTGTGACCGGTCTGATTGCAGAAATGCGGCACGTCGATCTCCGTCAGCGGATCGGTGCATTCAAGGATCAGGATGCCCCCGACCGGCACATCGCGAAGCGCCTTTTTTGCACGCAGCACGGGTTGCGGACATCGCAACCCGCGCAGATCGAGCGTTGTCTCGCTCAGCACCATGACATCGGCAGGCATCGTGCCACGATTTAGGCCGAAGTAATCTCCTTCGATGTGATCGTATATTTGAATTTGTCCGGATCGAGGCAATCAAGCCGGTGCGGGCCACACTCCGCTTGTGGGTACATCAGGAATCCAAGCTTGGACCCCGTTGATCCGGGCAGCGCGAGGTCGTGTGCGAAGTTGTAAGCTAACCAGTTGCCCTCCCATGCGCCGAACAATGTTTTGCGTGCGTCCGCAACCTTGGCGTCGTTGATAGCGAGATTGCCGGGCGGCTCCTCTAGGATGACCTTGCGTACGTCCGCAGGATCGGTGGCGATCCATCCGTATCCCGCAATGAATGTTTCCGCGCGGCAGTGCTGAGCCTTTGTAATGATTTCAGAACCCGCGCCGAGGCTTTTGTAGCCGAACTTCGACGGCGCGATCCGGATCCCGTAGACATCGCGGGCAGGAATGCCGGCCGCACGCACAAGTCCAACGTAAAGTGCGTTGATGTCGGCGCATTTGCCGCTGAGCGCGCCGGTCTTCAGCATCAAGACGATGTCGCCGATGCCGCAGCCGCGCACTTTGCCGTCGCGGGACGTGTTGGCGACGATCCATTCATAGATCGCGCGTGCTTTTTGAAGGTCGGTGCTTGCGCCGGCCACGATCCGATCCGAGGTTTCCTTGACGATGCCGTCGACCGGGATCAGTTCAGTCCCCTCGGTATAAAGTTTGCGTTCGGCGTCCGAGAGCGTCTTGACGTTACCCGGCTGCAACGGATCGGCCGCACGGTCGCGTGTCGAAACTTTGCTGACGACCTGGATGACGGGCTTTGATTCACCACTACTCCATTCGACGTGAACGAGCTCCGATCCGTATTTTGGATCGCGCACGAGCTGGGCCTTGCCATTGCTTGTCCATTCACTGCCAAGGGACTTGAACCAATCAGCCTCGTTGACGGAAGGCACCGGCACCCACGCCTGAGTTTTGCCCTCGGGATTTGCAATTTCGAGCCTTGTTACGACCTGGAACGCACGCCAGGGGCCTGGCTGCACATTGAAGCCACCTGACGCCGATGCCCAACGTGGCAACGCCGCCGCAAGCGGAATTGCAGCGCTACCTTGCAAGATGATTCGCCGATTGAAGTGCATGTCTGTCCTCCCTCAGGTGATTGTGTTCAACGTTGAAGCGGCGTCGCCGCTGGTATCGCCAAGGCTCAAATGAAATTTGTTCGCGCCGCACCAAAGAGAAATGGCGGCAACGGAATCCGTGCAAATAAGGCTGCCGGGAAAGCAACTGAGTAAGAATGTGCCCCGAGACTCGGGAGCGATCTCATCAATCACCAATACATCTTGCGATGCGTAGTTTCTTTCGGTCAACGGTAAACAAACAGACCAGAGAAAAAATATCGCGCGTCGGCGCCCATAGGTTTGGGCTATGCCTATGCTGCAATTTGCTGCGCCGTCTCGAGCGTCATCACGCCGATTTCGAATTTACTTTGTAACCAAACTCTTTCGGTCGGCTTTGGGTCCGGTCATTAGAGCGGCGGGGGCCATAGCCTGGGGCTATGTCCAAGACACATGTGCAATTTTTCCTGCGGCATCTTTGACAGTTATTTGACTCTGTAATCATTCAAAAATAGTTTTTATGCATGCGCGAACACGCGTGTGCCGAATGCGATCGGAGGAGCGCATTCGGCGAAACGTCCCCCGTCGGGGGCCATGCTCTCAAGGAGGGCAATCAATGAACATGGAGCTCTCGCGGCGCCAGTTTATGGCTGGCGCCGGCGCGGGTTTGGCGGGAACGTCTATCGGTGCGCTTGGATTTGGTGAAATCGAAGCAGCGCATGCGGCGTCAATCCGGCCATTCCGACTCGCGCAGACAAAGGAAGCGCGCAGCATATGTCCTTACTGTGCGGTG
>DATIWJ010000054.1:0-7082 GCA_035519415.1 Pseudolabrys sp. | reverse complement strand
ATTGGCTGGCCCCTCCTTCCCAACTCTCCTGTTTACGAAAGTAAGGCAACACCTTCTCGTAGGACCAGTCCGGCAGGCCGCGCGACGCCCAACGTTCGTAGTCGGCGCGATTGCCTCGCACATAAGCCATGGCATTGATCGAGGATGAGCCGCCCACTACTTTGCCGCGCGCGACCTCGATGCGGCGCCCATCCAAGCGTTCTTCGGGCTCGGTGTCATAGCCCCAGTCGTACATGCGGTTGAGCAGAACCGCACCCCAGGCGAGAGGAAGCTTGAGCAAAAGATGGCGGTCCCACCCGCCCGCCTCCAACAACAGCACGCGCATGCGGCCATCCGCACTCAGGCGGTTCGCCAGCGTGCACCCGGCCGAACCCGCGCCGATGATTATGTAGTCGAAAGCAGTGCTCATCGATATTGCGCCGCCGCGGAGGAAAGGGCGGCGCCTTTACCGTTTTAGGGACGCGGCAGCTCGCCCAATCAGTCCCCGCCGCGCAAGCCGTCTTAGGCGGCGCTCGCTAAGCCGCTCGGTTTTGCACCAATGGCGACGGCGAAGGCCGGGCGAGCCTCAATTGCTTTCATCCACCGACTGAGATCAGCAAATTCTGGACGCTCGATGGGAAACTCGAGCGAGCGCTTCACCACCGGCGCCAAAGCAATATCAGCGATCGTCAGACGATCAAGTGCAAACCAGTTTTTGCCGGCGATGTGGCCGTCGAGAATTTTCAGCTGGGCGATGAGATCTGCACTCTGTGCGGCGAAATCAGCGCTACGTTCGGCAGCCGGCTTCTTGGCGTCTTTGAATACCGCCACATATGGCGTATTGAGCGAAGCCAGCATCCAGTCCATCCAACGCTCGACGTAAGTTTTTTCGGCCGGCGTGGCGCCGGTAAGCGCGGGATTTTGCTTGGCGGCCAAGTAGCGCAGGATTGTATTGGATTCCCATGATACCAAATCGCCGTCGATAAGTGTCGGTACTTTCATGTTGGGATTGAGCTTTCGGTAGGCATCGGTGTTCGTATTGTTGAACTGCCGGCCGTAGTCTTCACGTACGTATTTCAAGCCTAATTCTTCAAGCAGAAAGATGACTTTCTGAACGTTGCCTGACGTTGCGCGACCTAGAAGACGGATCATGTGAGCACTCTCTTTTGGTGATTGATTTTACCGTTTTAACGCATTGGCGCCGGCGAGATACTTGTCGTTGAATGTGGCGTCGATATCGATGGCCTTTTTCATGGCGCCTTGGTCCAACAGGATTTTAGCGGTCTTCGACCACCCGTCTTTGGTCATCCAGCCAAGACCGTTTGTTTTGGTGTCGGGGCTAAAGAAAGTGCCCTTGATGTCGGCCTCGATCTGTTTCACCAGCACGTCCTTTTTTGAAGCGTATTCCGGGTTGGCTTCGATGACGATGTCAGCAGCCTCCTCTGGACTCTTGATGACGTCGGCGAAGCCCTGCATGTATGCGTTCACGAAGCGTTGCACGATATCGCTGCGCTCGGCACTCATCTTTTCCGATGTGAACAGACCCGAACCGTAGACGGCATAGCCGAAATCTGAGCCCTGCATAATCGAAAGCGAACCGGGGCCGCCGGCTTTAGCTTCAAGCTCGGGCACCTCAGCGTCAATGTAACCAGGCACCGTGTCGACGTGACCGAGCAGCAAATAATTCTCATACGGTGGATTGACGGTGCTCTGCTTGATGTCGTCCATGCTCATGCCGTTGGCTGCTAAGAAAGCCTTTAAAAAGACGTACGTCGAACCGGACGGCTGCACCCCGACATTTAGGCCCTTCAAGTCTTGTGGCTTGGTAAGCTTGTGCTTGCTGGCGAGCGCCAGCATGCCCAACGGACTGTGCTGATTGACGGCCGCAAGTGCGACCACTGGCACGTCCTGGGAACGCGCGACGGCGAGCGTCGGAAGGTCGCCAAAGCCAAATTCGGCGTTACCGTTGCCCACCAGCCGCATCGCGTTAGGTGAACCGGTGCCGCGGCGAATAGCAGTGACATTGATGCCCTGCTTGTCGAAATAGCCCTTCTTCTTTGCCACAAAGAACATGGCGTGATTGCCGCGCACGACATAGTCGAGCTGCACCGAAACGTCATCGGCCGCTAATGATGCGGTGCTGACCGAAGTGACCATTGCGACTACGAACAATAATGCTCTCATGGGAGTTCTCCCGCGTGGATGAAGCTAACCGGCAGAATGGATGGGATCGAATTTTGGCGCCCAGGGGACAAGCCACCGTTCGGCAAACTCGATGATGTAGTAAAAAGCAAGACCAAGCACCGACACGACGATAAGAGCAGCGAAAATCAAGGGTGTGTCGAGTTGGGTTGAGGCGAACTGGATCACGTAACCTAAACCTTGATTTGCCCCGGCAAACTCTCCGACAATAGCCCCGATGACGCTGAAGGTGATGGCAACCTTTAGTCCCGCCATCAGGTATGGCAAAGAGTGCGGGATGCGCACCCGCAGTAAAATTTTTCCCTTGCTGGCGCCAACCGAGCGCATCAATGCCACGAAAGCAGGCTCAACCGATTGCAGGCCGACCAGCATGTCAATGGCGACAGGGAAGAACGCAATAACCACGATAAGAAGAACCTTAGGCGCAAGATCATAGCCGAACCACAGGATAAAGATGGGGGCGAGCGCTACTTTGGGCACATTCTGAAATAGTACAACGAGCGGATAAAGCGCCTTTCCAAAACGCTCAAAGCGTACGATGACGAGCGCCACAAGGATGCCGACGAGCGCGGAGAGAACGAAGCCGAGCACCACTTCAAGTGCGGTCGCCTGCGCGGCCACAGCGAGTGCGCCACGATTGGCGATTAGCGCGTCAATAATGGCCGTTGGGGCCGGCAGCACAAATGTCGGCACATTAAACAGTCGAATGACAACTTCCCAGAAAATCAGCACGGCCGCAGATAAGCCGAGAGCCGGCATGATGCTGTTTAACCAACGTCGGAAGCTGGCGGCGCTCTGCCGAGGGAAGATATCGAGCGTTGCCTCGCTCATGCCCGCCCCTTTCGGTGACTTTCAATCAATAAACTGCGCAGTCGGCCTTCGGCAGCACTGAAGGCTGGATTGGAATAGCTCTCCTCGCTGCGGGGATGCGGCAGCAAGATCGGCAGCGTCTCGATGATACGCCCGGGGCCCGTACCCATGACGTGAACCTCGCGTGACAAGTACACGGCTTCGTCGATGGAGTGTGTGACGAGCACGACAGTCTTATGCGTACGCTCCCAAATGTCGAGCAGGCATTCGCTCATTTCCTCGCGGGTAATGGCATCAAGCGCGCCGAAAGGCTCGTCCATGAGCAGCACTTCCGGATCGAGCGCCAGCGCGCGAGCGATTGCGACCCGTTGGCGCATGCCACCGGACAGCTGTGACGGGCCCTTGTTTTCAGCACCCTCCAAGCCGACAAGTCGCAGCATGGCCGCGGCACGGTCCATGGCTTCGCCGCGCTTTATGGTTTCATCGGCGGTCATCAACAAAAAGGCGGCGTTTTCGATCGCGTTTTTCCAAGGCAGCAGCGTTGCCTCCTGGAAGACGAGGCCGATGAGCTTCGCCTTCACAGCATCCTGCGGCGAAACGCCGGAAACGCGCATCTCACCTTCGGTCGGCGTAATGAGTCCAGCCATGACCTTCAGCAAAGTGCTTTTGCCGCAACCGGAGGGGCCGATAAGCGACACAAAGCTGCCTTTCGACACCGTCAAATTGATGTCGTTGAGAGCACGCTGAGGGCGCCCCTCTACGACAAAATCAACGGCGATGCCGCGAGCGAAAATATGGGCAACACCTGGATCCGCCGTTGGTGCGTGCGCGGCGGCTTTCGACGCAACAGTTTTCGCGACGGCAGCGTTCATGGCCTTCACGCTGATTTCGGCTTGTACGCGATAGCGTCCATTTCAATTTTGGTATTAATGACGGCACGCGCCTCAACGGTGGTGCGGGCCAGCACCGCATCTTTGAAGTGCTCGGAAAACACCTTGTTATAGCGGCCAAAATCTCGGGCGTCTGCAAGATAGGTCGTTACCCTCACAACGTCGGCGAGTGTCGCCCCCTCCTCGGCAAGGATACGGCGGATCGATTCGATCGTGCCGGTGGTTTCTTCCTCGATGGTTCCGGACAACATATTTCCATTGGCATCCTTGGCGACCTGGCCGGATACGAAGATGAATTCGCCCGCCCGAACGGCCGGATGGAACGGTAAGTTCGGATTCTTTTTGCCGATCGGGTAGACGTTCTTGCGCTTGTCGTCGCTCATGCCCTGCTCTTCCTGCTTCACGCAATTGCAGCGGATTCAATCACGTCCACCCCGTTCACGCGATCGACGAGATAGATCAGACCGCGCCTGTCGATGGTCACATCATTGGACGAAGCCCGATCACTGCCAGGCGCCGGATCGGGCATGTAGTGACCTATTTCCTTGGGCGCAAAAGGATCAGCATAATCGACGATGCGCAGCCCTTGCGCAAACCAAGCAAAAGGAACAATGGCGCCGGCGAAGCGCTCCGACGGCTGATGGCAGCCTGTCATCGGCGGCTGCGGGCTGCCGTCCTTGTCGAGGCCAGGTACCTGGAAAGAAGAGATCGGGACCGGCAGTTGCTCCTGTGTGATGTCGTAGGTCCAGGCGAAAGCTGGCGGCGCCGGCCACAGCTTGGCGACGTCTTCGTCCGCCACAATCATGATCTTCCGGCCTTTCAGCGGCTGCGGCATCACCAAACAAGTGTGGGTCGGATGCGGAAAGGTCGGGCTGGTGTTCATCTCCGAGACCAGCTTCGGCTTCGACATGTCGGAAATATCAAGAATGAAGAAGCCATGGTGCCAATAGCTCACATAAAGGCGGTCGCCCTTGCGCAGCGGATGGTGGCATCGTGGTGACACCCAATCGGCCCATGGGTATTCCTCGCCACCCGCTTCCCACTGACCGGGGATCCACCAACGCCCGACCTCGAGCGGCTTGGCGGGATTGGCAAGATCGAGGATCATGACGATGTTGCCGATAAACCCCTCCGCCGTTGGCGATATGTAAGCGTAGCGGCCGTCAAAATCGAACCGATGCACGCCGCCGCCGACGGTGCGCCATTCAGTAATTAGCTTTGGCGCTGCAGGATTGGAAACATCATAGATATCGATGCCGCCGCCGACATCTGACCGGCTGGCTTTACCAAATTTCTCCTGGTTGATGATCATGATGTCGCCGGAAACGCGTACTTTGTGCGAGTGCCAGCCTTCACGTACATCGATCTTGGCGAGAGTTTTTGGCCTGCGGGGATCAGCGACGTCGATGATGGTCGTACCGCTGGTCGGCCGCATGTGGCCAACGTAGAGCGTCGTGCCTTCGACCCAGACCTGGCCACCGCCTGGGCAATCAATGTGAGATACGAGTTTGGTATTCAAATAACTCGGCACGAAAGACACTGGTCACTGGTCGGAAAGAAGCGAGACGACCCCAACGCGCGAATGCGCCAGGGCCGGACAAATGTTAGTCAAGGATCTGCGCGACTTCGCCAGATGCAGACTTTCCCCATTTTTTATAGAGAGCGAGCTTTTTCAGCGTCGGTTCGTCGGAGGCGACAAAAATAAACAGTGGATCTTTCGCGGAATCATTCCTGTGTTCGAACCAGGATCCACCAGGTATCGCCAGAGTATCGAACTGATTCCAGTCAAACTTCTTGCCATCGACGATCGAGTGACCGCTACCCTCAAAAGGCGAGACCAACAGGCTCGAGGTTGTCTTCACCGGCAGCGTCTTTTGACCTGGCTGTAGCATCTGAACGAAGAAGGTCATGGTTTTGAACACCGGCTGGCCAGTGGTGGGGTCGATATATTCAACCATGAGCCCATCATGGGGATCGCCTTCAATGTCGCGATGACGATCGAGCAGCTCACGCATCATCTCCCAACGATACACGAACATCGGTGAGGACAGCCCCGCCCCGCGTTTTTGTTTGCTGGCAAAGCGCGGCAGCAAGCCACCATAGCCATAGGTACGCTGCGAATAATCGGGCGAGAAACGCGGCGTTTGCTGCTTTTTGGGCACAAGCTTTCCGTTCTCTTCTTCCTTGTAATCGTGCTCGAAGTGAACGGCGTTGAGCGTTTCGACCAAGGGCAAATCGAGCACGGATAAATTCAGCGCCTGTTCATTACCTACCGTTCCGTGGTTGTGCCAGGTATCGTTCGGCGTCAGCAGCATGTCACCCGGACCGAAGACAATGTCTTCGCCGTCGACGCCGGTGAAATTGCCTTTGCCCTTGAGACCAAAACGGATGGCACTTGGAGAGTGGCGATGGGGCGGCATGATCTCATTGGCGTCATTCAGGCGATAGGCCGTGTACATGGTGCTCACCGTTGCGCGTTTGGGCGCGAGACCGGGGTTCACCAAAATAAGCGAGCGCCGTTCTGAATCGTCCATCGTAACCAATTGGACGGCACGATCGAGAATGGGTTCGATATCCTCCGCACATCGCCACAAAAACGGTATCGCTCGCTTTGTCGCAAGGAGTTGTTTGACCTCGTCGTGCTCAACTTCGGTGGACGTGGCCCAGAACGGAAACATGTTCTTGGTGAACACGTCGTCATACAGGGCCTTGAGTGCGGCGTCGCGATTAGGTAGCCGCGTGACAGTGCTGGCGGACGAGGTGGACATCGCGGAACTCCATGATGGGAAGGCAATGGCCTTGGTTGCAAACGCTAGCACAGGTAGTTAGCCGGTCAATAAAGTGGCGGCTATCTCCTACTACATGGCCCCTAAAGATCGGCTTTCAGCGGCGAAATGAGAAACCGGGGGGCGGGCCAATGTATCACCTGACATTGCCCGAATTTTCGTAAAGCACGCACCATTTTGGCCGCGTTTGATTCGTCCGCGAACAGTTAGTTTTGCACTCTTCAGAAGCGCAAACCATTAGTCGAACTTTCGGGTCAGTTGCGTCATTCAAGATGGCCGCAGCCGATAAAGATTGCTTTTCGGAAACTATCCATCGGTCTTGTGGAGATGAATAGCTCGCTGAGGCATATCCAGCCAGGATCAAAACGAGTGGAATGTGTGACAGCTTAATCGTAACACTGACTGTTCAATTAGA
>DATIWJ010000053.1:0-6008 GCA_035519415.1 Pseudolabrys sp. | reverse complement strand
CTGCGCGGATCGGGTCCCAATCAAAAACACGCACTTTAATGTGCGCTGACCCAAACGGGTTCTCCCGATCCCCGGAACGACCGTATCTGCATTACGTCGTCATGCCCTCGCCAATTTCGGTTGCGGGCTTTTGCCCGCGAGTGACTATGCCGCTGTCGGCAGCAATCTTGGCTCCGTGAACCGCCCTCCACCTGCCATGATCGCCCAGGCCATCCGTGCGATCTTGTTGGCGAGTGCAACCGCCGCCACCTTTGTCGGTCGGCGCCCCATTATACGTGTGAGCCAGGGTCGCTTCGTGCCGTGCTGACGCGCGTATCGAATGACAGCCATGGCGCCGGCGACCAGCAGCCATCGCAGGTAGCGGTTGCCCTGTTTGGTAATGCTGCCGAGCCGTTCCCTGCCGCCGGTCGAATGCTGCTTCGGCACCAATCCGATCCAGGCAGCGAGATTGCGCCCTGAGCGGAATGCCTTCCAGTCGCCGATCTCGGCGACCAGGGCGGTAGCAACAATCGGGCCAATACCGGGGATCTCCTCAAGTCGCCGGCTGTCTTCGCACGAGCGGTGCCAGGCAAGGATGCGCTTGTCGATTGATCTGACCTCTGCCGTGATGGCCACGTATTGGCGAGCGAGAAGATCGAGACAAAACCGCGCCATCGGTGGAATGCGATTGTCCGCGGCATTGGCAATGACCCGCAACAGCTCGGCCGTGCCATTGCGGCCCTTGGCCGAGATGATGCCGAGTTCGGCCAAATGCCCGCGGATTGCGTTCGACAGCATCGTGCGTTGGCGGACCAGCAATTGCCGGCTCCGGTGCAGCATCAGGCCGGTCTGCTGCTCCTTCGTCTTGATCGGAACAAACCGCATCGACGGCCGCGTCACCGCCTCGCAGATCGCTGCCGCATCGTTGGCGTCATTCTTGCTGCGCTTGAGATAGGCCTTCACATAGCTCGGCGGCATCAGCTTCACCGTGTGACCAAGCGCCTGCAGCTCGCGGCTCCAGTGATGCGCTGAAGGACAGGCTTCGATCCCGACCAGGCACGCCGGCAGCTCGCCGAAGAACTCCAACACCTTTGCGCGACTGATGCGCTTGCGGATTACAACCGCGCCAGCGCCATCAACCCCGTGAACCTGAAAGACTGACTTCGCAATATCAAGACCGATCGTGCTAACCTCGCCCATGGACGGCTCCCCTCAATGTGGTTCGCTTTGCGCAACCACCCTATGGCACTTCGATGCCTCAGAGCGGGCGCCGTCCACAGCATCAAAAGCAGACATTTGCAATGCAAAACGTCATGTCCGCTTTACCCCCGAAAGCGGACATCCCAGAGCAACGTTTGCATTGGGAGATGGTGAGGCGTGTGTGTTTCGAACTCGGTGGCTGCGCATGACCTCAAAACATCCGACTTGGGCCGGATTCGAAAACCGTATCTTTGCGTGAAAGTACAGAGCCTCAGAGAAAGAACGCCTAAAGAGACGAGATTTCGAGCACGCACGTCTCTTGAAGTTCAGAGGTTGAGCTCGAGTTGATTGAAAATCAGCGCTTTTGGCGGCGGTGATCCCGAGTCAGAGAACGATCTCCGGAAGAAGGTGGCGGAGGGAGCGAGATTCGAACTCACGTACAGTTTTCACTGGCGAGCCGGCCACGCAGTACAATCGAACCCAGTCTCCGGCTCGATTCTCCAGAAAATGGAATATTGCCGACGTCCCACAGAGATTTCCGGCTTAGCGGCCGAAAGATAAATCAAATTGGGAACGTAGAGACTCTGCCCCAAGACAATAAGCACGCGAACGGCGGGCTTTCTTGCGACATTGGGGTGAAACTCACCAGAGACCGTACTGCGTGGCTGGGGCGCCAGGATTCGAACCTGGGAATGGCGGAATCAAAATCCGCTGCCTTACCACTTGGCTACGCCCCAATAGGTACCGGAGAGCCGCATACAGGCCGTTTCGGGTGCGGCGGCGGGACCATACCGATGCGGATCGCCCCGATCAACGTCCGCCGCCTCATATAAATATCTACCGAAAGCGTGCGTTGACCGGCCTTGAGCCAAGGCTAGATTAGCCGGGCATGGGCTACCGCGCACCCGTTACCGACATTGCCTTCAGCCTCAAGCACGCTGCCGGCCTAAAATCCGCGCTGGCTGAGGGGCTCTACGGCGATCTCGACGAGGAAACAGTCGATTCGGTCTTGGTTGAAGCCGGGCGTTTCGCCAGCGATGTGATCGCACCGCTTAATAGCGTGGGCGACAAGTTCGGTACGCCGTTCAAGGACGGCAACGTCACCACACCGCCCGGCTGGAAGGATGCTTACACGAGTTGGGCCGCGGCCGGCTGGAATGGCCTCGCCGCGCCGGCGGATTGGGGCGGCCAAGAGCTTCCGCACGCCGTGAATGCCGCCTGCATCGAAATGTGGAACTCCGCCTCGATGGCTTTCGGCATCGGTCCCGTGCTCACGATGGCTGCGATCGACGCCTTGCATGCATACGGAAGCGACAGGCTCAAGCAGGAATATCTCAGCAAGCTTATCAGTGGCGAATGGATGGGCACAATGCAGCTCACCGAGCCGCAAGCTGGATCTGACGTCGGGGCTCTGCGCAGCAAGGCCGAGCGCGCAACTGACGGCAGCTACCGCATCACTGGATCCAAAATTTTCATCACCTACGGCGAGCACGACCTGACCGACAACATCATCCATTTCGTTCTTGCGCGGCTGCCCGATGCGCCACCCGGCACCAAAGGCATTTCATTGTTCCTGGTGCCGAAAGTAATGCCGGATGGCACACGCAATGATGTCCGCGCACATTCGGTCGAGCATAAGCTCGGCATCCATGCCTCGCCCACCTGCACTATGGTCTATGGGGACAAGGGTGGCGCCGTGGGCTTCCTCATCGGAGAGGAGCACAAGGGCATGGTCTGCATGTTCACCATGATGAATCGCGCGCGGCTTGCCGTGGGATTGCAAGGGGTGGGCATCGCCGAGCGTGCAACCCAGCAGGCGCTGGCCTATGCGCGCGAGCGCAAGCAGGGCGCTGCTGGTGCGATCATCGCCTACCCGGACGTCAAGCGCATGTTGCTCACAATGCGAGCGCTCACCGGTGCGGCGCGCGCAATCTGCTACGCGACTGGCATTGCGATCGATCGTTCGCTGCGCGCAAAAAGTGAAGCTGCACGTAAAACCGCACACGAGCGTGCGTCTCTACTTACACCGATCGCCAAGGCCTTTTCGACCGATATCGGTACGGAGGTCGCTTCGCTCGGCGTGCAGGTCCATGGCGGCATGGGCTACGTTGAGGAGACCGGCGCAGCGCAGCACTATCGCGACGCGCGCATCGCCGCGATCTACGAAGGCACCAATGGGATTCAGGCGCTTGACCTTGTGGCGCGCAAAGTACCACTGGAGGGCGGCAAAATCGTCGCTCTTTATATCGACGAGCTGCAGCGCACTGTGAAGTCAGTCCGGTCGAGCAATGCCCCCGCCTTCGGTGAAACAGCGACACGACTTAGCGAAGCAGTAGACAGCCTCGAACGCGCAACCCGGTGGTTGCTGGCGCAGAAATCATCTGACGCGGCATTCGCCGGCGCCACACCCTATTTGCGGCTGTTCGGTAATGCCGCGGGCGGATGCATGCTCGCCGAGGAAGCACTCGCGTCGTTGCGCGCCGGCGATGGCACCGGCCGTACAATGCTCGCGCGCTTTTTCGCCGAAAACCTGGCGGTTCAGGCAACCGGTCTCGAACGCAGTGTTACCGAAGGCGCAGACAGCATTACCAGCGCGCAAGCGGCACTTACCGAATGACCGTGGGGAGACATTCACGCCAATGTCGTTAAAAGGCAAAACCCTGTTCATCACCGGTGGCTCGCGCGGAATCGGCCTCGCGATCGCGCTCAAAGCCGCAGCCGAGGGCGCCAATATTGCAATCGCCGCCAAGACGGTCGAACCACACCCCAAACTGGAAGGCACCATTCACACCGCAGCCGCTGAAATTGCGAAAGCCGGCGGACGGGCATTGCCATTGGCAGTCGACGTGCGGGACGACGCGGCCGTGCAGGCTGCGCTCGATGAGACCGCGGAGAAATTCGGCGGCATCGATATCGTCGTGAACAATGCCAGCGCGATTCAGCTCACCTCAGTCGCAGCAACCGACATGCGGCGCTACGATCTGATGCAACAGATCAATGCCCGCGGCACCTTCATGGTCTCGAAATTTGCCATACCTTATCTCGTGCGTGCGGAAAATCCGCACATCTTGATGCTGTCGCCACCCCTCGACATGACCGAGAAGTGGTTCGCGCCCCATACCGCCTACTCGATGGCGAAATTCGGCATGAGTCTCGTGGTGTTGGGGCTTGCAGGCGAATTGCGCGGGAAGGTCGCAGTCAATGCGTTATGGCCACGTACTACGATAGCGACTGCCGCCGTCAGAAACCTCCTCGGCGGCGACGCAATGATACGCCGATCCCGCAAGCCCGAGATCCTCGCCGAAGCTGCCTGCCGCATTTTCCAAAAACCCAAAAGCTTTACCGGGAACTTTCTGATCGACGATACTTTTCTGGCCGGCGCAGGCATCAGTGATTTTGACCAATACCGTGTCGATCCCAGCCAGCCATTGCAGGTGGATTTCTTCGTGCCCGACGAGAGTCCGCCGCCGAATGGTGTCAGTCTCGACGCAAAATTACGATAGGCACTTCCACGAAGGCTTGTGAGCGTTTAAGTCTAGCTGATGTCCACCCTTCTCCTCAGTCACCCCGCCTGCCTGAACCACCTCACGCCTGCAGGCCATCCGGAGCGGCCGGACCGATTGCGTGCGATTGAGCAGGTATTGGAGGATGAAAAGTTTCAAACGTTGGCGCGCGTCGAGGCCCCCCGCGGCTCGCTCGATGTTGTCGCCCTCTGCCATCCGATGGATTACGTCGAAGCAATCCAAGATGCCTCGCCTACCGAGGGTCTGGTGCGGCTCGATGCCGATACCGCCATGTCACCGGGCAGTTTTGAAGCGGCGTTGCGCGCCGTCGGCGGGGCGACGCTAGCGGTGGATGAAGTGATGACCGGCAAGGCGGCAAATGCTTTCGTTGCAACTCGCCCGCCGGGACACCATACCGAAACGGCGCGGCCGATGGGCTTCTGTCTGTTCAACAACGCAGCGATTGCGGCGCGCTATGCGCAGAAAACGCACGGGGCCGAGCGTGCGGCCGTCGTCGACTTCGACGTGCACCATGGCAACGGCTCGCAAGATATCTTCTGGTCGGACAAAAGCGTCATGTACTGCTCGACCCATGAGATGCCGCTCTATCCCGGTACAGGCGCGATTGGGGAACGTGGTGAATTCAACACCGTCGTCAACGCGCCTCTGTCTGCTGGCGACGGCGGCGCGGAATTCCGCGAGGCATTCGAGACCGCGATCCTCCCGCGTCTGCGCGAATTCAAACCCGATATTCTGATTATCTCGGCCGGATTCGATGCCCATACTCGCGACCCACTTGCCAATTTGAACCTTGTGGAGGCGGACTATTCCTGGGTCACTAAGAAACTGATGGAAGTCGCAGATACGAGTGCCAAGGGGCGCGTCGTCTCGTTATTGGAGGGCGGCTACGATTTACAGGGTTTATCGCGTTCGGTTGCTGCCCACGTCTCCGCGCTGATGCGCGGCTAAAAATTCCGCGCTATCTTCAACCTACCCGCACGAATCGCCGGACAAAGACATGGCCGAGACCAACAATTCTGACATCAAGAAGATGCCCTTCGAGCGGGCCGTCGATGAGCTGGAATCGATCGTCAAGCGCCTGGAAGAAGGCAAGGTCCCGCTTGAGGAATCCGTCGCGATCTACGAGCGCGGTGAGGCCCTGAAGAAGCGATGCGAGGAGCTGCTGCGCCAGGCGGAAGCACGCGTGGAAAAGATCACGCTTGACGCCAACGGCAAACCGACCGGCAGCGAACCGCTCGACGTGGATTGACGGGGTTGCGCTCGCGGCGCATCGGGGCTCCCGTGGCAAAAATAGGGCAGCAAAAA
>DATIWJ010000052.1:0-8595 GCA_035519415.1 Pseudolabrys sp. | reverse complement strand
ATGACCGCCCCACAGGTCATTCGCCACAATCAAAGTTTAGGGAAAGGCCCAATCGAAGGTTTGATGCAGATCAAACAAGGTCAGCTTTACCTCGAATAGCGACCGCGAAAGCGGATTTCCTGCAAAAGTCATGTCTGCTTTACCCCCGGAAGCAGACCTTTGCAGTGCACTAGCTCATTTCTGCTTTGGGCCATAAGCGGACATGCTTTAGATATTTCTCAGGAGTAGTTGCCGAGCTTGCTCGATAGTTGCTTGCGCATAGGCGGCAAGCTGCCCCTCTGACGCGCTGCTGATTGGGTGATCGATAATGGCGAACTTATAGTCCGGCATGCCGAGAACTTTGCACATGAGTTCCGCCGCGCTCACAAAGCGCGACGTCATCACGGCCAGTGCCGGAATGCCTTGACGCTCAACTGCGATTGAGTCGTGCAGACTGCACGATGAGCAACTCCCTCAATCGCCGACGCCGGTGACCACCGCGTGCCACTGCCTCGCCTCATCGATAATGTGGGCGTCTGCCGGAGCACTGTAATTCGATTTGGTCCGCCATATCACATCAGCAACACCCAAATCTTCGCGTAGTCTCCGCCCGAGATGGGTGAAATAACCCTTCGTACCTTCCTTGCCATTCGAGATGAACCCGATCGTCTTGCCTTTGAGCGAAGACGGTCTCTCGGCGGGCCGGGCACCGGCTGTTCTCAATTCGTGTGTAGGATCGAGAATGCGAACGATCATGCGCTGTTCCTTCACGGCTCGCAAAGACCAATTTTAGCTAGCCCTTCGGCGGCTCACAATCGACGCAAGCGCCAATAGCCGCCGTGACAGCCTTGGTCTTGCTACCCATCCACGGTGGAATGACCGCGCCAAACCCGCCGGCCGGACCGCCAGCCGCAACCACGAGAAGATGGTCTGGCGATTCAAGAGCCGTGTGAATCTTGTTGGCTCTATCACGAACGATGGCGCCTTTGCCAACGTCAGCCCATTCACCACGGCGAACACGTGCGCGCTCATAGATGAATTCGGCAATGTCTCGTTTGGTCCAACCTGCCGACTGAATAATGTCGCGCAACTGCTTCGGGATAACGATGGCATAATTGCCACCATAGATCGAATAGTGGCGCTGATTGGCACGCATCTCCGCGGCGAACGTTTCGAGGATTTCTTTCGGATCGGTCGTCCACTCATTCATAATCTGGCGCGGGGCAAGCGCCGCCATCACAGTTACGGCTGAGAGGCCCTCCGGAATTCCGCGCATGGTCGCCAAAGGCTGCCAGTCGGTGCCCTCTTCATCTTCTGCCAGGCAGTATGAAAACTTGCCCGGGTGGCCGAGCGTCGTGCGGTCAATGCCTCCGGACCGCACGTCCATCAGATTGATCAAGGCAAGGCGGATGGCCCGACCGATCACAGATGTCGCACGGTCGCTATTGCCCAGCGCGTTGAAAGTCGCATTGGCTCCGATTTCAAGACGGACCGGTCCGTTTATGATGAGCAGGATGGCGCAGCCACCCGTGCTGGAAGTCACGCCATGCAAGAGAAACTCTTCCTTCATCATTGCCTGCCACGCGGTCGCAACGACGGGGAAATGCACCGGCAAGCAACCAGCCATGACCGCATTGATTGCCAGCTTTTCGGCGGTGATCGGTTGCGCGCGGACGGGTTCGATGCCGATCAACTGGCCCGGCGGCATCACGGCCCAGTCAAGACAGGCTTCGACTGCGGCCTCTGTCGGCGGCACCACTGGGAGACCGTCCGTCCAGCCGTTGCTATGAAATAATTCCTGAGCGGCGGCGAAATCCTCGACGTCGTAAATTCTCGAATTCAGAACCGGCCGGTTTATCTCATGCATCGCGGAGCATTAGACACGCTCGACGCGTGAATGGCTACCCGAGGCAGTCATCTATTTCGTCATCTGTCGGAAAGCGACCGGTCGCCTTCTTCGAAAACGCGAGCCGGCCGTCAATTTTGATTTCGAAGACTCCCCCGCCCGACCGCCGCAGATTTATCTGTGCCGACGGTTGCAGCTTGTGGATGAGATCTCGCACCGCACGGGCGCGCGGCTCATATCCTCATTGACCGCAATATTCGATCTCGATTTTCATCATATCTATCGCACCAACTACGCTACGGCACCGAGTGAGCGCATGAACATCTGCATTCCGTAGTGGAAGGCAATAAATGCCCCCAGCTCCATGATCTGAGCTTCCGTGTAGTGTTTCTTGAGTTCTGCGTAGAAATTCGCATCAATTCTCGAAGCGTCCAGAAACATCAGATCCGCATAACGCAGCGCCCACTTCTCCGCTTCCGTAAATGATGGGTCGCTTTCATATTCAAAACACCCGGCGTCAATGCGCGTCTCGGTCAGTCCGGCTTCATGCGCCTTACGCGAGCGCAAAGCCGAGAAGTATTCGTCTTTGGCGAAACGCGCCAGCAAAATCCGGATAATCTCTTTCAGACCGTGGTCGACATTGCCCTGCGCGTGACTCATCAACAAGGCGCGCATCAAAGGTTTTGCCTGTTCGGGAGCGCGCGCGACAATGCGCGGAAAAAGATCATCGGGCACGCCAAGTTTTTCTGCCGCTGTGATCAGCCCGATCATTTCTGGATCGGAGATTTCCTCCCTGGGGAGTGGCGCGACGTGGGTCAATCCGCGGCCTCCTTCGATTTCAACGATGTAGGCGCCGCCCCATACAGCTTCTCAGATTCGGCCTGAGTCAATAATCGGCCATCGGGAGAGAACAGCGGATAGAATTTGAGAGAGCCGAAAAACGTATGGTAGCCGAGATTGAAACCGATGAAGGCGCCAAGCTCAATGATCTCTTCCTCGCTGTAGTGCTTGCGCAATTCGTCGAAGAACGCGGCATCAACCTTATCAGGGTCGGTCGCCATCAGTTCGCTGTAGCGCAAAGCCAGCTTGTCCGCCTCGGAAAATCGGGCACTCGAGGCGTAGTTATCCACGCCTTCGTCAAGCAACTCCTCGGAAAGTCCCTGTCGCTTCGCCGAAGCAGACCGGACATTCCCTCAATAACTGCACACTGCCATCCGCGACAGTTGTACGCGGATCACTTCCTTAATCGTGTGCGGAATTTTGCCCCTGTTGAAGCAGGCATCCCAAGCCACAAACATCGCTTCGCAAAGGTCAATATTGTGACCCATCATCGCGTGAAATCCCGGATCCGGCGCTCGATGTTCGAGACACTTGTCGATGTAAGGCCGAAGTTTCGTTTTCCGGAGTTCCTCAATATCGAGCATCGTGATATTCGGCATCCTGGCCCTCCGATCTGGATCGCCCGGCGATAGTAGCCCGCCGCGGGCCTCGCCACGAATGAAAAGTTCCTGCCATCTATCACAACCGTGACATTAGCTGGCGCGTTCCTTGTATGAGCCGCCCGCGATCCAGGCCTCAATCGTTCCACCAACTGCAAAGCCCGTCACAAGACCTGCGCGCCACTCCCGGTCGCTAGGACGCACGATCAGCATCCAGCCCTTGCCGTAGGCATCGGCCGTCAACAATTCCGGATGCGCGACCAGCTTTTCGTTGTAACCAATCACGGTGCCGTCGAATGCAGCACGCGCCGCGCCAACCCACTTGCCGCCCTCAACCATCGCGAACCAGCGGTTCTTCTCGAAGGGGTGATTCAGCCGCTTTGGCGTAAAGACGAGCACTTCGCCCATGAGCGCAGCCGCCCAAGAAGTGAAGCCAGTGCGCAGTGTCCCGTCGGGCAATGGCGCGTACCAGATCTGATTTTCCACGTCATAAAGAAGTTCGTCGGGAAAATCGTGTCCTTGGACAATTGCCATGAGACCGCGCCTTCAGAAGGTCAGGACGCGGGACTCGCCATCCATGATAGTCTGGATCATGGCGGCCGCACCCATCATGCCACTGCATTCCGCGATAAGTTCGCTGTCGTCCTTGTCGAAAAGCTCCAGATTTGCCGGGCATGCCCAGAAGCGCGCACCCTGGTCATGCGCTTCCTTGATCCAGTCATGGACAGTCTTCGGGTCGCCCGCCTTCACATGCAATTTGTCGGCCACGCCTTTGAACAGCAGCTTGCCCGCGGTCGCGGTGCATAAGACGTCGACTTCATGATCCATGGCTGCCGCAACCGCGGCGTAATACAGCGGTGCGGCGAGCTCCTCGACGTTCCGAGGATCGGTGTTCAGCAGCAGGATGAGAAGACGGCGGGACGGGCCACTCATTGCAACTCGACCTCATCGATGCGCATGCGGCGGCCCCACTTGTCGAAGAACTGTCCCTCATTGAGCACAAGCCTGTCCTCGTCGAGTCGCGCTTCGATCTCGCGCAGCTTCAAACTGGCAGCCAGATTATCGAGCAAGCCCCCATCGGCTGTCGTGACCGGGAAGAAAGAGACTCCATCCCAGTCGCGGCCGGTGCCCATGAAAAGGGCGCTGACCTCCGCCCAATTCGTCTCGGTGCCGATGATGTTGAAGTGAGTGGACCGCAACGGCGTCACCCGAGCTGCCTCGATACCCACGAGAACGACAAGCGTCGTAAAAGCCCCGGTCTCGGCGAATTGATCAACAAGCCAACGGTCGAAATCGGTCATGGCTCTGCCTTCAGCGCTCGACAAGGGGCATCTCCGGAACATACCGGTCGAACAGAGCCCAGAACGGAGTCGGGTAAGACGCCGCATACCAGCGTTCAAAGTCTGCAAGCGCATTGATTACTTCTGCATCAGGAGAGGGCGCGCGCCCTGCGTCCCCGTTTGGCGGCGTCAAATTCGCGAAGACTGCCCAGGCCACGGGAGCGAACCGTGACAGGATCGCGCTGCGTGAATCGCTGATTTCGTCCCAGCCGAGTTCCGAGCGGAGCAAAGCCAGACTGTTGGCAACGGCGACGGCTTGATCCTCGGTTGTCGTCACGGCTCCGGCGATCGACTGCATGAGATTCAGGCGCCGGAATGCAAAAGCGCGCTCCTGCTCCAATGTCTTGATCCGCTCTGTGATTTCACGGTGGAATGCGCCTTCTGCGGCAGAAGCATTGTCCGCCGCCGATTTGAGTGTCTGAAGGAAAGAAGGCAGTGGGCTCATTGCACGTTCCTGGAGGATGGCGGAAGAGAGAGGGAGTCGAACCCACCAAGGACCGGCTCGCGGCCCCTCCCGGATTTGAAGTCCGGACGCCCCACCGGGGACGTTTCTCTTCCTGAAATGGATTTTTCCGCACTCGCCCCTTCGCCGGCGCGGCGAAAAAGATCGAGACGATGCTTGTTGATGCGGCGCACATCGCCACGCCTCAGCGTGACGCCGTGGCGGTCAAAGAATTCAAGAATCTGGATCGCCACCTTGCGGCCATTATCGACCCGATCCCGGAACTGCGCGGCGCTGAATTGGCCATCCGCCGCGTTCGCACTGCTGTCGATCATGATGTCGACCATTTCGGCAACCGTGCTACGCGAAAAGAAATGGTCGTGCGCAACCTCATCCACTTTGCCCATCCGGCCGAGCAGCTTGAGCAACTTGCGCACGTCAGGCTCGCGTGCCGAGAGCAGACCGGCGATGTCGCGAACGCGTGGCGGACGAAATCTCTCCTTCCCTTGCAACAACGGAGCGATCCTGCTCCAAAGTTTTTCGTCCGCATCGGTCAGCCGCACGGAGTGCGTCGCAAGACGCACCCAAGCGCCGTCCAGGGCAATGTCGCCTGACTTCGTAAATCCTTGAAGGAACGAGAGAAATCCTGGCGCGGGGAGACGCCGGTGCAGCTGCATGCGCAGCGGTTCAAGACCGAGGCCCGGCAAATCCGGATGCTCGGCGTGAAATTTCTGCAGGGTGGCCAGCAGCGCGCGTTTGAGACTCAGCCACTGGGCCGCTGACATCACCAATGTAGAATTTGGCGTCGGCAGCTTGATTGCATTGCGACGCTCGACCAGTGCAACCGTATCCTCAGCACCGAGCGCACGATCGCGCGCGAAGACCGACAGGTCGGCAAAGAACGGCGGGCATTCCAGCAATGCTGCGAGTGCGGCATCTGGATCCAAAAGCGCATGCGCGGCAAGCTGGCTCAGCCGCTCGGGCGTACGCCGCTTGCGTGATGGCGCACGCAGGTCAAGAAATCGTCCGCCGCCGATCGTGCGCTGGGCCGTCGTATCGCGCAGAACAAAACGATCTTCGGCCGCGGCGGCAATAGGCCGGTCGAGCACGAGCTGAACCAATCCTTCGCCTCCTGGCGGTATCGGTGCCTCGCCTAACAGGACAATGCGTGCACCGGTCTCGGCAGCAGCGTGGTGCAGACGCGCCGGCATCCATTGACCGATGGATTTTTCTTCACTCGACAGCAGCCGGACAGTCGCGTCGATCCGGTCCGTCGGCGCGTGCAGAGCCGGATCGACAATCATGTCACCGCGGGCAATCGAATCCTTGGCAATGCCATCACCGGCAAGATTGAGTGCACAGCGGTCACCTGCTTGCCCGCGCGCAGTCGCACGATCTTGGGCGTGGATCGAACGAACACGCGCCGGCCGGCCGGCCGGGCTGATGACCACGCGATCATCGCCGGAGACGACTCCTGACAGCACCGTTCCGGTGACGACAGTGCCCGTGCCCGCCAGCGTGAACGAGCGGTCGACTGCCAGGCGAAACCGGCCGCGGATGTTGCGGACATGGATCGCCTGCGACACAGCGAACAGGCGCCGGCGCAGCTCATCGACGTTTTCTCCGGTTAGGCTCGATACGGGCAGGATGTCGGCATTCGCCAGCCCGGTTGCGGCGAGGGCCTGCCTAATCTCGTCGATGGCTTCGACGCGCCGCGGCTGGGGCACCAGATCGACTTTGGTCAGCGCCACAAGTCCGCGATCGATGCCGAGCAGGTCGACGATGGCAAGATGCTCCCGGGTCTGCGGCATCACACCATCGTCAGCGGCAATAACCAGCAGAACGAAATCAATTCCGGCGGCCCCGGCGAGCATGTTGTGCACGAATTTCTCGTGGCCCGGCACATCGACAAAGCCAAGCACCGAGCCGTCCGGCGAGGGAAGATAGGCAAAACCGAGATCGATGGAGATGCCACGGGCTTTTTCTTCCTTGAGGCGGTCGGTATCGACGCCGCTGAGAGCGCGGACTAGGGAGGTCTTGCCGTGATCGATATGCCCAGCCGTGCCGATGATCATGGCGCAGCCTCCAGGGGCAGAGCGGCGCGACGCTCGGCTTCGTCAACCTCGGCCGGCGAAAGCGCCGCCCGGGCGGCGTTGAAAAATTGTGCGGCGAGAGGACTTCCGCCGGCGCGAGCCCGTGTAAGCCACACAAATGCGGTGACCGGATCGCGCGGAACAGCGGCGCCCAGGTGATAGACGGCGCCCAGCATGGCCTGGCCGTCAGCGTCACCGCGGGCAGCGCCGCGTTGCCACCACAACGCGGCCTGCCCCGGGTCGCGATCGACGCCCAACGCGTTGTGAAAGATCATGCCGAGTCGCGTCATCGAGCTGGCGACGCCCTGATTGGCGGCGGCCAGCGCCCAGCGGCGGGCCTCGGCATAGTCGACGGCGATCTCCTCGCTTTCGAGGAGCATCCAGCTCAACATGTCCTGCGCCTGGGCGTCGCCTTGTTCGGCTGCCTCGCGATAGAGGGTGGCCGCACGGACATTATCCTGATCGACGCCCTCCCCTTTGAAATAGAGCGTTGCCAGGTTGCGCTGGCCGACCGGATCGCCCGCCTCGGCCGCAAGCAGCAGCCAGCGCTCCGCAAGCTTGGGGTCGCGATCGACACCGAGACCTTCGGAAAAGCAGGCCCCTATATTGCTTTGCGCGCGTGCGACTCCGGCGTGGGCGAGAGGCGTCCAGATTTCCAGCGCGGTCTCATAATCGCCGCGCGCAGCCGCTTCGTAAGCAGACGACATGCGCTCGCTGACCGATATCTCCGGCTTCTTCTTCAGAGCGTCAAGCCAGCCCATCGGTCGCCTCCGGCGGCGCGAGCCTTGCCAGATTGGCAATGAAGCCTTCGACATCAATGAGACAGCGCAGGTCCAGCAGCAGCACGCCGCTCTCGATGCGCCCCACGACCGGCATCGGAAGGTTGCGCAGCGCATTTGCCGCCGCATTCAGCAGCCGTCCGGCGGTTCGCGGCCGGGCGGGCGCAATAACGATGCCAAGACTTGCAAGCCTCTCGACCGGCAAGGCACCGGAGCCGACCTGACTCGCGCAGGGCGCCGTCTTCAGGATCCAATTCTCGCCAAGACCGGCCTGCAGTACCGGCAAAACGCGGCGCGCCACCTCCTGCATTTCACTGACGGGCCGGGCAAGCAGCCGATAGGTCGGAAGGCTCTGTGCAAGACGCTCGGGATCGCGATAGAGCCGTAGCGTCGCTTCCAGCGCCGCGAGCCGGATCTTGTCGACGCGCACCGCGCGTTTCATCGGGTTTTTGTTGAGTTTTTCAACCAGCGCCCTGCGGCCGACGACAAAGCCCGTTTGCGGACCGCCCAACAGCTTGTCGCCGGAAAACGTGACGAGGTCGGCGCCTTCGGCGATTGCCTCTGCGACCGTCTGCTCGTGAGCCATGCCGAAGCGCGACAGATCGACAAGCGTGCCGGAACCGAGATCGTTGACGAGCGGCACATTATGCGTGCGCGCCAGGGTGGCGAGCTCGCGA
>DATIWJ010000051.1:0-2235 GCA_035519415.1 Pseudolabrys sp. | reverse complement strand
CACGACAATGTCGACCATCCGCTGAGCTTGTATGGCGCATCGAAGAAGGCGAACGAGCTGATGGCGCACGCCTATGCGCATTTGTTCGGGCTCCCAATGACCGGCTTGCGGTTTTTCACCGTTTACGGGCCCTGGGGCCGTCCCGACATGGCCGTATGGATTTTTGCAAAATCAATTATTGCCGGCGAACCGATCAAATTGTTCAACAACGGCAATATGCGGCGCGATTTCACCTACATTGACGACGTCGTTGAGTCGGTCGTGCGTCTTGTCGATCGGCCTCCCGCGGCAAACCCGAGCTTTTCAGGCGCGTCGCCGGATCCGGGTTCGAGCAGTGCGCCGTGGCGTGTCTATAACATCGGCAACAACAAGCCGGTGGAGCTTCTTGAAATCGTGCGCCTGCTTGAAGAAGCTATAGGCAAGAAAGCGAAGCGGGAACTCTTGCCAATGCAGCCAGGCGATGTGCCGGCCACTTACGCCGACGTCGATGATCTGATGCGCGACGTCAATTTCCGGCCGTCCACGCCAATTGCCGAGGGCATCGCCCGATTCGTGGAATGGTATCGCGCCTATCAGCGCATGTGATCAGTTTTCGCCTAAATAGGGCGCGTTTGCGGGCGCATTGGATCGCGCCAGGCAGCCGTCCTATATTGGGCGCACTGCGAACGACCACCGGATCGGAACAATCATGAGCGCTCCTACGCTGGCACAGCTGAAAGTCAAGTTATTCACGGATGGTGCCGACAAGGCCCAGATCGTTGAAATGGCCAGGCAGCCGTGGATCGCCGGCTTTACGACCAATCCGTCACTGCTGAAAAAAGCAGGCGTGAGCGACTACGCCGCTTATGCACGGGAGCTCGTCGCCGCAGTGCCCGATCGGCACATCTCGTTCGAAGTGTTTTCCGACGATGTGCCGGAGATGGTCGCGCAGGCGCGCGTTATCGCGCAGTGGGGCAAGAATGTTTACGTGAAATTGCCGGTGACGAATACGCGCGGGGAGCCGCTCTTCGAAGCAGTGCGGACGCTTTCGCATGAGGGTGTTCCGATCAACATGACCGCAATCTTCACCGATGAACAGGTCGCGCGCGCCATTGAGGCGCTGAACGGCGGCGCCCCCGCTTGCGTGTCGGTGTTTGCCGGCCGATTGGCGGATTTCGGTATCGATTACCGGCCGATTATGCACAAAGCCATCGCCGGAGCGCGCAAGACCCGCAACATCGAGATCATCTGGGCGTCTACGCGCGAAGTCTTTAATGTCGTGGAAGCGGATGCGATGGGCTGCCACATTATCACCGCGCCCGCCGATGTGCTCAAGAAACTTCCCGCGCTCGCCACCAAGACGGGGGCCGAGTTGTCGCTCGCGGCGGTGAGATCATTCCGCGACGACGCGATTGCAACTGGCCTGCGACTTGCGGTTCCTGCATCGCGTGCCGCTGAATAGACCGCGCTATCCTTTTGTAACGCTTTGAATCAAAACGTGTTCGCCGCGGCTTGCTCGGGGTAGTCGCCAGCCGCGCCATGTCATGCTAGGGGATGAGAGCTTAAGTGCTGGGGCTTGGGGACACCGTCAACACATGATGCAGTCGGAAATGGCAAGCGCGGAGCGTCCGTTGCGGGTGGGCGTCGTCGGCGTCGGCGTGATGGGCAGCAATCATGCTCGCGTGTTCGCCGGATTGCCCGGGACCAAGTTGGTCGGCGTCGCCGACCCCGATCGCAAGCAGGCTGAATTTGTGGCGCGCACTCTCGGCTGCGCTGCGGTCTCGGATGTCGGTGAATTGCTGGACCGCGACGTAGACGCGATCACTGTTGCAGCGCCCACTCATCTGCATCGCGATATCGCGCTTAACTGCATTACCCGTGGCGTCCACGTTATGGTGGAAAAACCGATCGCTTCCTCGGTAGAGGAGGGGCGGGAGATTATCGGCGCGGCGCGCCGTGCGAACGTGACCTTGATGGTTGGTCATGTGGAGCGATTCAATCCCGCCGTTGAGGCGATCAAAGAGGCGATTCTCGGCGAGGATATTCTTTCCATTGCGATCACCCGCGTCGGACCGTTTCCGCCCCGCATGTCAAATGTAGGTGTGGTAATCGATCTGGCGGTTCACGATATCGACTTGATCCGCTGGTTCACCGAGTCCGATATCATCGAGGTGCAACCACAGCTGTCCAGCGCCGTCGCGGAGCGCGAGGACATTGCGCTTCTGCAATTCCGCACCGCATCCGGCGTTCTCGCCC
>DATIWJ010000050.1:0-5750 GCA_035519415.1 Pseudolabrys sp. | reverse complement strand
AATTCTTCGGCGGCCTGGCATTGATCACCGGAATACTCGCCCCTCTGGCTGCACTGGGATTGTTGGTGATCTGCCTGGTGGCAGTGCACACCAGCGGAAAGCGTCGCGTCATTTCTTCCCTGCCGATCGATAGGGCTGACTATCTTGATGACGTGCTATATCTCCCCGAAGTCCTCTATCTGGTCATGTTGGTGGTGGTTGTACTGGCGGGACCGGGGCCGCTCAGGCTCGATAGTATCGTGCTGCACGCGCTATGACGGCTGGGTGTCACGCCTGCGCACCGGCGCCGCGCGGGCGAGATGAGGGCGATCTTCCAAGCCTCAAAACCTCGCTGCAAAGGGCGTCAGAGCAAAAGTGGCACCTAGAATTGTCACGTCCGCTATTGGCCCAAAGCGGAAATGCGTTAGTGCACCGCACAGGTCCGCTTCCGGGAGCAGGGCGGACATGACTTTTTCCGGGGGTCCGCTTTAACGGTCGCTATTCGGGGTAAAGCGGACATCCCCTTTTGCGGCGCACATGCCCGGTTCTGACCCAAAGCGTCATTTCCGGCGGACACTTTGTTGTGCTGCACAATATCGCTCTTCGGTCCGAACGGTGTGGTAAACTTTCTTGTCCGAGCCCAGGGGGCGGCACCCAGGGGGCGGTATATGAGACGGCGCGAGTTCTTCATTGCCTTCGTAGGAGGTGCAGCGCTGGCGCGCACCACCTTTGCGCAGAAAGCTCAGGGAACTTTTCGTATTGGGCAGCTGCTAGCATCGCCAACAACTGAGGCACTCAGGCTTAGCGCTCCATTCATGCCTACGTTGGCGGAACAAGGATTCGTTGAGGGTCGTAACCTGATTGTGGATACGCGGTCCGCCGAGGGGCAGCTTGAACGGCTACCGGCACTGGCCGCGGAACTCGTTGCCCTTAAGCCTGATCTCATCGTCGCGCTGCCCGCGCCAGCAACTGCAGCAGTGAAAGCGCTGACATCCGAAATCCCGATCGTGTTCGCCTTTGTGAACGATCCGATCGGGCTTCATTTTGCAGCAAGTTTAAATCGGCCTGGGGGGAATCTGACGGGCCTGTCGAATTTCAGCGTGACAATTGCCGCAAAACGGGTTGAGCTTTTACGTGAAGCGTTTCCCGATCTGCACCGTCTCGCAATATGGCGGAACTCAGCCGCCGTTAACGATTCGATTGAGCTCGCCGAGTACGAACGTGCCGCCAAAGTATTGGGAATGGAGGCGCTCACCATCGATGCTCGAAATCCCGGTGAATACGAAGCCGCGGCAGCACAGAGCGATCAATGGAAGGCTGACGGGTTGTGTATCACATCCAATCCCCCAGCATTCATCAACAGGCGCATCATTATCGAACTCGCCGCGCGGCTGGGTAAGCCGACGATCTATTGGAACACGATCTTCGTAGAGGATGGCGGGCTCATCTCGTATGCTGTGAACTTTCAGGATCTTGCCCGCCGGGCTGCAATCTATGCGGCAAAAATCCTACGTGGGGCAATTCCAGGAGAGTTACCAATCGAGCAGCCAACGAAGTTCGAACTTGCCATCAACCAGCGTACTGCAAAGATGCTCGGCACTGTGTTTCCGCAATCGATCTTGCTACGCGCCGATAAAGTGATCGAATAAAATGGGCCTGGATGTCCGCTTATGGCCCATGGCGGACATCCAACAAGATCATTTCGGCCTGCACTCATAAGTGGTAGGCTCAGGGCTTCACGATTAGGGAGGTCGCGACCATGATTTCGGAGATCGTGTTGTTTCGCTTACCGAACGAAATGAGCCGGGCGGACGCGATGACCAAATACCGCGCTCGCGTACCGATGTGGCAGGCAAACCCAGATCTAATCCATAAAGCCTTTTTGTTCGATGAAACGTCCCGGCGTGGCGGTGGCGTTTACCTCTGGAAGAACATCGAGGCTGCGCAGAAAGCACACGGCCCTGCTTTTGAAGAGGCAATTCAGTCGATCTTCGGCTCCAAACCTGAGTTCCAGTATTTCGAAGCACCCATCGTAATCGACAACGCCGCCAAAGAAGTGGTCGATAACGCTGCATAGAAGTCGTCGATTGCAATCCTCTAGCTGTGGGAAGTTGATGCAATGGCCGTCTCGTACACTCTCGACGAGTATGTGAACGACTTGCGAGCTATTACTGCCAAAGAAACTGATCCGGTCAAAATCACCGACCTCGTGGCACCACTGGCCAAGAAGTTTGCCCAATCACCCGGGTGGTTTCGCCGCGAATATCGTGACTGCGACGCTGAGCAAGGTTTCGGCGTTCACATGCTTCACGAAGAGCCTAATCACGATTTAGCAGTTTTTCTCGTTTCGTGGCTACCGAACCGGGGCACAACCCCGCACAACCACAAGACTTGGGCGGTTGTAGTCGGAATGGAGGGCGAAGAGAAGGAGGTCAGTTACGATCGGGTCGATGACGGCACTACCTCCGGCTATGCCGACCTTAAGCGCGGCGGCGAGCAAGTGATAACCGCCGGTGAGATAACGCGCTGCCACCCTGAGCACATTCACAGCGTCTGGAATGTTGGAAAAAACGTTTCAATGTCACTGCACACCTATGGCCGGCATATCAATTACACGGGCCGCTCAGAGTTCGATGTGGAGCGCAAGCGCGAGAAGCCATACCTGCTAAAGGTCGCTGTCGACGAGCAACCGCGGGCGTAGTCCTTCACCTAAGCGGTGGCGTCGGTATGTGCGCTTTTGGCACTTAGCGGACATGGGCTAATGCACTGCACATGTCCGCTTTTGAACCCAAGTGAGACATGAGTGGTGCGCCGCATAAACGCAGCGTGTCGGTTCGGGCTACGCCAACGAAATTTCCACTCGGTGCACGTGGAGCGGCTCGTCGAACCCTTTCAGTGTGACGCGCCCAACGCTCTGCAGGCGCAGAGCTTTGCCTGCGCACAACTCCGCAACCGCGTTGGAGATTAAGATGCTATCGGGATCGGCGTGGGCGCAGAGCCGCGCCGCCAGTTGGACGGTCGAACCGAAGAGATCGTTGTGACGCTCGAGCGGTTCGCCGGCGGCGATCCCAACGCGAACTTGAAGCGGCAAATCGGGACGCCCAGCGCGGTGCTGCCAGAGATCCTGCTGCACCTTGATACCGCAACGAATGGCCGAAGCGGCCGAAAAGAAGGCCGCCATGATGCCGTCCCCAGTATGTTTCACTTCGCGCCCGTTCTCCCCAGCCAACGCTGCGCGGACGATGGAGTCGTGGACGCCGACCATCGTCATCGCTGCGTCGTCACCCAGCCGTTGCGTCAGGCTTGTCGATCCGACGATATCGGTAAAGAGCACAGTGCGCGTGCCCGTATCGTGCTCGCGGCTTCGGGGCAGTAGCACCGCGCCACCCTCATCGACTTCTGACGCGCCCATGAACGCATCGGCCATATCGGGCGTCACCTCCATAATCTTGAGCGCAGTCATGCCATGCGCCTCCCGATGCACAGCGGCCGCTGCCTCTGCGCTGGGCGCGGTGCACATGCAAAAGACTTTGCCGTTTTTCCGGTTCAGCCAATACTTGTGGTATTCGACCCCATGCTTGCCCTGAACCTGCTGATCGGCGAGATGAGCTTTGGCGAGATCCTCGGCAGTAACATCGCCGGGCAGATCGTGAATGTCGATGTAGGTCGGCATCTGCGGATTTCCTGCGCGGCGTGAGTATACAATTTAACCGGGATTTCCCATGTGAAGCTCTCCAGACGGGTTAATGCTGACTCGGAATGGCTGGGCGTGCAACCCGTTGGTGTCTCCTGACCGGCTGCGAGCGGCTTTGATTGGTGAGCGACCAATTCGGGGCGCGAGAGGATCCTCTTGCCCGTGATCTGGGCCCACCGGTCCTGTCGGCGGGTCTGTAGAGTGATGTTCCGCCGATCATGCCAGGGCTGGCTTTGGTCTGAGCCGATCGATACGACGCAGGAAGTCGGCGAACAACTAATGTGGGATGGCCACCTCAGCCATCTGGAAGACGACGTAGCGGCCGTGGCGAACGATCTTTGCTCCGATCTAGATCAGCTTCTCTCTGAACGTCGTGAGCGACCATTGCTCGATGGCATCGGGCATCCACCGCGACATCACCTTTGCGCTCGCTGATTTGAGGTGGCTGATTAAGGGCTCGGTTTGCTGCAGTGCATGAGTCCGCTATTGGCAGATTTTGTTGCAGAAGTCCGTTGCAAGCTTTTTCGGTCGGTGATTCCGTCGCTGTGATGCGATTCGCGACGGGGGCGGGCCATGATGGGACGGCTCAATCACGACCAGGAACAGTTTTTCTATTCATTTCGGCTCGATGAAGCGGTTCCGAACGATCATCCGGTTCGCGAGGTCGCCGCTGTTCTCGATCTGAGTTGGGTGCATTCCGAGTTGGCATCTTATTATTCTCGGCTCGGTCGGCCATCGATCGATCCAGTGCTGATGATCCGGATGCTCATCGTCGGCTACGTGTTTGCGATCCGCTCGGAGCGAGCGCTGTGCCGTGATGTGCGAGTGAACCTTGCCTATCGCTGGTTTTGTGGGCTCTCGATTGAGGACAAGATCCCGGATCACTCGGCGTTTTCGCGGGCCCGCAATGAGCGGTTCAGCGATAGCGGTATTTTCCGCAGGGTATTCGAGCGTGTGGTCGGCGCGTGCATCAAGGCTGGCCTGGTCGGCGGTGAGGGCTTCGCGGTCGATGCCAGTCTGATTGTTGCGGACGCCAATAAGCAGCGATCAACCCCCGGGCCACAGTGGAACAAAGTGCTTGATGCCGAGGCGGTAAGCCGCGCGACCAAGGAGTATCTCGCCACGCTTGATGACGCGGCATTTGGGGCTGCCAGCGACGTGGCACCCAAGTTCGTTTCACCATCCGATCCCGCCGCGCAATGGACGGGCGCGATGCGCGGACCAGCGTTCTTTGCCTATTCCGACAATTATCTGATTGACGTGAAGTTCGGCATCATCATGGACGTCGAGGCATCGCGCGCCATCCGCCAAGCCGAAGTTGGTGCGGCCAAGACCATGATCGAACGCACCGAGCAGCGCTTCGCCATCAAGCCCGAACGGCTCGCCGGCGATACGGCCTATGGCTCCGGAGCCAACCTCGAGTGGCTGGTCAACGAAGCAAAGATAGCGCCGCACATCCCGGTGAACGACAAATCGAAGCGAGAAGACGGACCGTTCAGTCGGGAAGACTTCATATTCGACAAGGAGCGCAACGTTTACATTTGTCCGGCCGGCAAGGTTCTCACCACGACGGGCAAGGTGGCCAGCGATGGGGAGACGCTGTATTACCGGGCCAGGACACGCGATTGCCGCAGCTGCCTCCTCAAGCCGCAGTGCTGTCCGAAGGCGCCGTTGCGCAGAATTCCGCGCAGCATCTACGAGGAGGCTCGTGACGTGGCGCGGGCACTGGCCAAGACCGAAGCATTCGACCAATCGCGCCGTGATCGCAAGCGAGTTGAGATGCTGTTCGCCCACCTCAAGCGTATCTTTCGGCTCGGTCGTCTGCGCTTGCGTGGGCCGTGCGGTGCCCAGTTCGAGTTCACAATGGCAGCAATCGCGCAAAACCTCCGCAGGCTCGCAAGGCTCCTTGTCCGACCACCGCCGGTCGCAGGCGCGTGTTTTGCATAAGGCGCGCAGAGTTCGGGGGCACTGCAGCCAGGCCACCCTTGCTGAGGGACGGATCGCAGGCGACTGCTTCAAAAAGTTCGCACCAGCCGCCACGTACCTGTCATCGCCGACTTCTGCAACAAAATCGGCC
>DATIWJ010000049.1:0-237237 GCA_035519415.1 Pseudolabrys sp. | reverse complement strand
CTGCGCTTTTAAAACAGCCCGCATGTGCCGCGTCTCGACACAGATCGCCGGCAACCCCGCTTCGGCAAAAGCACTGTAAAGCCACTGCGACAGCGGTCCGGCTTCCAGCCCAATGCGCTTGAAGCGGTAGCCACCGCTCTTCAGCACCTGTAGCAGGGCTTCAGGTTCGCTCGCGACCTTGGCTTCGCGAACGATCCTGCCCGTCTCATCCACAATGCAGACGCTTGTCTCATTGACTGACACGTCCAGTCCGGCAAAATGCTCCATGCTGCGCTTCTCCTTCTGATGCTTGGGGCCTGTAACCACAGTGACCCCGTACCACCATCAGCCTGAAGCGCAGCACCCAAAATCTTTCAGCTATCCACAAGCCGGCCGCCCGATTACCCCATCTTTGTGCCAAAGAAGACTTGCGTTCATTTCGCGGGAACGATGTTCTGATTCACACGGAATAAATTGGTGGGATCATAGCGCTTCTTAATCTTGGCCAGACGATTGTAGTTTTTTCCATATGTCGCGCGGACCCTATCCTCGCCTTCGTCCATCATGAAATTAACGTAAGCGCCTCCTGCCGAATAGGGATGCAACGCGTCCCAATAGTCCCTTGCCCAGCGGGAGATCTTCTCTTTATTCGCAGGGTTTGGATCGACACCAACTATAACTCCCGCCCATGTAGCATCGCGGTATGACCATGGTGTTGCGTTATTCTTGACAGAGCGTGCTTTGCCGTTGATCGGATAAAGGTGCATCGTCGATTGCATGGTCGGTAGCATTGCCCCGTGTTTTACGTGCAGCGCAATTGCTTCATCACTTAGCTGACGTATAAAATCAGCCTTCCAATACCATTGATGCCCTGGCGGATAGAGCGCATCAAACATGCTTTGCATTGCTGGGTGCGGAATGGGGCCAACCAGATCGAGAGCGGGTGCTTTAAATTTTCGGATTGGCTTGAACACCTGCTCCGCATGCTTAAGCGGCCCCGTGTAACACCACACGATACCACACATTTTTTTGTTGTGCAGGTGTTCGGGGAACGGTGGACCCGGCGGCACAGTAAGGAACGCAAAAAAACCGTTCAAGGCATTAGGTGCCTTGGCTATAACACCGCGATACCAACGCAAGATTTCCGGCGCGTCTTCCATTGGCCACAGCATTGGCCCCGCATAGTTTGTGTGGATGGGATGGGCATTAAAGAGAAACGACGTAACGATGCCGAAGTTGCCGCCACCCCCACGCACTGCCCAGAAGAGATCGGAGTTCTCTTTGGCATTTGCTGTGACAAAGCGCCCGTCGGCGAGGACCACGTCGACAGCCAGTAGATTGTCAATGGTAAGGCCGCATTGCCGCGTCAGATGGCCAATCCCGCCGCCGAGCGTAAGGCCGCCTACGCCGGTTGTCGAGATAATCCCTGCTGGAACCGCAAGATCGAATGCGTGTGCCGCATGGTCGACATCTCCCCACAGCGCTCCGCCTCCTACCAGCACAGTGCGCTTTTTTGGGTCTACGCGGACATAGTTTATCGGTGAGAGGTCGATGACGAGACCGTCATCGCAAACCCCCGAGCCAGCTGCATTGTGGCCACCACCGCGAACGGATAAGGGGAGCTTATTTTGACGGCTAAATTTTACCGCGGCAATGACGTCTGCAACATCCGCGCAGCGCACAATCAGCCGCGGCTTCCGGTCGATCATGGCGTTGTAAACTTTTCTTGCCGCGTCGTATTTCACGTTGCCCGGCTCGATGAGCTCTCCGCGCAATTCGGATTTCAGAGCAGCAATTGCCGTTTCACTCAGCATGACGTTCTCCCAATTGAGATTCCATCAGCGACAGGACACTTATCGCTCTGTGAAGAATACGGACGTTAGGAACTACCTGCCCCCGGAAATAGCAGCGTTGCTTACCTAATTGTTAGCGCGATGTCGGGGCCAATTGACGGGTCAGATTTCTCTACGGCTGGAAGGCGAATGGCCGCTTTGCAGATGGATCAAGTTTTCGCGAATTTGATTTGGATCATGGCCGAAACCAGAGCCGGTCGCGAATCTTTGTTTTATGTCAAAATCTAATATAGAGGTGGCGCCATGATCTCTTTGGAAGATTGCGTTGCAATGTGCGGCCTCTCGCGCGAAGAAGTTGCTGCGGTCAGCGAGCATGAGCATATTCCGGAAATTGCCGCCACCGCGTTGGCCAATTACCTGCTCCAACAGGCCGGCGGTCCGGAGCGGATTCGCACCATGATCATTGAGGACATTCACAAGGCGCTCGACACGGGACGCATCAAGCACGCGGGTGAATTGTTCTCGGCTCTGCGCCACTTTCTTCACGAATATCCGCAGGCGCGCAAACACTTGGCGACATACTAAACCGAACTCACGCTACAGGTGTGGCCAATCGACCCACTTCGCCAGTGCCGCAGTACCAACATTGCATTTATTGACCGAATGCTGCACCCGATGACGGCCAGCATTGATTCAAGTCAAGGCGTTCCTTGCGATTACCCGTTCTGTTCGTAAGCGTGCCGGAGGAGACGACATGGAAACGATTGCCTCGCGTGAACCCTCAACGAAATGCGTTAAGTGCGGGACTGCGCTTATCCGCCCCGAATGGTCAGAAAGCGTGGGAGACCACGAGACTACTCGATTTTGGCACTGCGCAATTTGCGGGCATGAGTTCGAGACGACCGACAATGTGGTTGAGCCAAAGCCCACCGACGCGGAATTGGTCGAGGAGTTTCTACCGAATTTATTGGTGGGATGAATGTAGCCGCACCTTTGTTGGTCGTCGAACGTCCGAAGCGAACATGACGCAATCGGCGCAAACTAGCAGGCTGGAAGTAGGTTATTGAACGACCGGCCAATGTGGCTTTGGCCAAACCGGCCTTACCTTTTGAAATCGCAGTTCGCACCTTGCTGCGGTAGCGTCCGATCGACGGCTTAAGTAATACTTGGCGAAGGCGACCAGTTGTTTATCGCTTGGATGATCTACGGCCTGCACTCCGACAATGACCTTCATCAGTCTGGGATCGTGCTGGCCAATGTGTTTGACGAGCTCGCTCTTGGCATTGGCTGGACTTGTTACGAGTACCGCACCAGCGTCAGCAATTGACATCGGTTGAGCTGAAGTAAAACACGCGTGCTTCGTTGTGATCGTTCCACACGACGGCATGATAGTGATGGTCCATCATCCTGTAGCTCCTATTATTTTAATAGCGTGTTGCTCGAAGATCGTTTCAAGAAGACAAGTCTCCGATAGCGGTAATTGATTGGCGAGAGTGGAACGCCCGGTAAGGGCCAAAATCTGACGTCCTAAAGCTACGCCGAACCCGCATGCATGCGCTTGGCAATCTCTTCAAGCATTACTTCAGTCGCGCCGCCGCCTATGGCGTGCACCCTTGCATCCCTTGCCATGCGCTCAATGGCGCTCTCTCGCATGAAGCCCATCCCGCCATGAAACTGGAAGCAGGCATGCATGACCTCGTTAACGAGTTCGCCACAGTACGCCTTCACCATGGAAACCTCTCTGGTCGATTCAATTCCACGTGTGGCCAACCGCGCCGCATGAAAAACAAGTTGCCTACCGGCTTCGACCTTGGTGGCAAGCATCGCCAGGCGATGACGGATCGTTTGATTAGACCATAGTGGCGAACCGAAAGCGTAGCGTTGCGCTACCCAATCAAGCGTCAAGTCGATGGCGGCTTGCGCTTCGCCCATGGCCATCGCGCCCATCACGATTCTCTCGTTCTGGAAGTTGTGCATGATCGCATAAAAACCGCGTCCTTCATCACCGAGCAAGTTCGATACAGGTATACGGCAATCGTCAAAAATCAGCTCGGCGGTATCGGACGAGCGCCATCCGTGCTTTTCAAGCTTTTTTCCAATACGGAAACCGGGCGCATCAGTTTCAACCAGGAACATTGAGATGTTCTGTGAGGGTCGCGCATCCAGACTTGTCTTTGCCGCAACGCAGTAGAGATCGGCATAAACACCATTCGTGACAAACATTTTAGTTCCGTTCAAAACGTATTCATTGCCATCGCGACGCGCGGTCGTGCGGATGTTTTTTACATCGGAGCCGGCGCTCGGCTCGGTCACGGCAACAGCAACGATCTTGGCGCCGGAAATAATGTCCGGCATGAAGCGATCCTTCATTGCTTGCGGAGCCGAATTGTAGATATGGACCGATGCCATGTCGGTATGCACCAGGACAGTGATCGCGACACCGCCAAATGTGGAACGCCCAAGCTCTTCGGCCAACACGACGCTCGCAAGCACATCCATCTCGGAGCCGCCGTATTGCACTGGATAGCGAATTCCAAGAAACCCTAGTTTCCCCATGTGTCGCAGCACATCGCGCGGCACAAATCCCGCGTCCTCCCAAGCCTGTGCGTGCGGTTTGACCTCGGTCTCCACAAAACGGCGAACCTGCGCGCGCAGAATTTCGTGCTCCGCACTGAAGTAAGGCAAAGAGCGACCGTCGAGTTTTTCGTCAGGCATCGTTTAGCCTTTCCTGCGACCGGTTGGGCTTTATTAGATGCCAGCCATTCTACATGGCAACGGAGCGACGTCCGCTTCGGTCAAAAGCAGACATTCGAGAGCACGATTGGCATGTCGCTAGGGTCAAAAGCGGACATTCGTGGCCTTATTCGATCACCTCGTCGGCGCGGGCAAGGAAGGTCGGTGTGATGGACAGGCCGAAAGTTTTCGCCGTCTTTAGGTTGATCACCAACTCGAACTGTGTCGGCTGCAGGACGGGCATTTCTGCCGGTTTCGATCCTTTCAGAATCTGTCCAACGTATTCCCCGGCTTGGCGGTACATCCAACTGATGCTCGGGCCATAGCTCGAGAGCGTGCCAACTGCGGCGAACTGGCGAACAAAACCTACGGCAGGGAGTTTGTGTTGATAGGCGAACGAGGCGATCTGCTCGCGCCGATCCAGCAGGATCGGATCAGTTCCGGTGATAAATGCGTCGGCCTTGACACTTAATAGCTGCTCGAAAGCGGCGTCGATTTCGTGCGCATTGGTCGCATGCAGCGTTACGGTTTCCAGACCCAGTTTTTTTGCTCCAGCCTCCGCGTCCGCTATTTCAACCTTGACATTAGGGTTGGTGGGATTCATCAGCAGCGCAACTCGAGAAATGGCAGGGGAAATTTCCCGAAGGAGTTCAACTCGCTTTGCGCCAAGCACATTCTGGTTGAACAGGATTCCAGTCACATTTCCGCCGGGGCGATTAATGCTACTAACCAGTCCGAAGCGGACAGGGTCACCGCCGATCGTAAAGACCACGGGCACTGTGCTGCTCGCACGTTGGGCGGCGCGTGCAGATGCGACATCTCCGGTGGCGGCAATGGCAACTACGCCCAGGCCTACGAGCTCCGCGGCGAGAGCCGGCAATGCCTCATAGTCCGCTCGGGCCCATCGTTCCTCGATGCGGACATTCCTGCCTTCGACAAAGCCCGCTTTCGCCAAGCCCTCTCGAAAGGAGTCGGCATTGAAGCGATAGGTATCGGGCGAGGCACTGTTCAGAAAGCCAACCAACGGCATTTGTTGTTGTGCTCTCGCCGCCAGCGGCCACGCAACCGCTGAGCCAGCGATCCCTTTGATGAATTCTCGACGTTGCATTGCCTCCCTCAAGGCTCAGGACAAGGCATCGTACCGGCTCAAACCAGCACTGCGGAAGGGGCTGAATTGCCGCAATGTCGGGGTTTTCCCAGTGCAATCGTCTGCAAACCAGTTACCCGCTTTGGGTCACAAGGAGACATCGCGCCGCTCCAAGTGGTTTGGGCGAATGCAACGTTCGCTGCTGGTTCGGGCTAGATTGCGTTCGGGCCGCCGGTTTTGCAGCGCTGCATCGCAGCCTTCACGCAAGTAGAGCGAGCAGGCGTGTTCGGGCGAGTACTGGCACACGGCTTCTTTGCCTGCATCGCGGCGCGACAGGCTTCGCCCTGCGCGCTCTGGGCGTTTGAAGAGCCCGGCATCAGAGCAACCATCAATGCGATCAAGGCACAGAAGATAGCGCATGGCGTCTTCCCCCGAGTTCTAGTTGCCACACAAGCTACCTGAATGTGTGCCTCTGACCAACAAATCGGAGCGGACCGCTCATCCAACCTTTGGGTCAAAAGCAGGCATTGCGACAAGCTCCGCCGAAAGCGGGCTTCCTTCAGCAATCAATGCCGGGATGGCTGTTCTTTCTGTTTGAAAAGCGCGTCGAGCGTATAGGCGTTTGGACAGAACTCACGAAAATGCTCACTGGCAGTACCCTCAGCCAGTTCGTGTTGACAACGGCCTTTTTGGTTACATTGGATGCAGAGTCGTTGCAGGTCTCGCATTACCGCGGGATCAGTCTTGGCCAGAGCCTGTGGATCGACAGAAAGCGCGAGCAGCATTTTCTGCAAGAGATCCGCTGCGCCAGGTCCTTTTGCAGCCAAGCCACGAAGATCGCTAACTGGCACGCCCAGATCCTTCGCAATCCGCATTACGTCTTCCTGGCTGCATTGCCCCAATTCATCATGCACATCATGTGCGTGACGGTATCTGTTGATCCATCCGGCAATAGCATCGAGCACGAATTCAACCGTCGGATAATGCTGTCCTTCGCGGTCAGGCACGGCGCCCCTCCATCGAGAAGATTGAAACAAGTCCTTCTGACACAGCGTTAGAAATCCGCATTGCGCTAGATCAAAGGGCTGCCAGCGTTCCAAAAGCCAATAGCGGACGTTGTCAGAATTATTCGTCGCCTCGGCGGCTATTGTCGCTCGCCAAGGTAGAGGTCCCTCTAGCGTTGTTGGTTACGGCGCAATCGGTGAATTGATCTTGCGCGCCGTGTCGACGATCCAGTCGCGATAGAGCAACAGCGGCGTGATGCCAGTGAGGCCGCCGCAACCTTCCTCGTCGCCGGGCGCGGTCGACCAGCTCACCACGCCGATCACCATCGGGCCATCGCCATCGAAGGCCGGTGCGCCGGAGTCTCCGGTGCAGCCGCCGAGACCGATGCGCTGATTGCGGGTGACGGTATCGACGAGTCGGATCTGCAACGAGCCCGGTTGGCCGGTGACCGTCAGCGTTGCCATGCGCGGCAAGCCAAGCCCGCGCGCCGTCCCCGCAAGCGTGACGCCAAAGCCAGCAATAGTGAGGGTCTCGCCAACTACGACGCGGCGAGGGGCCGCGAGCGTTGCTGGCACCACGATATCCGGCAAGGGCGCGGCAAGCTTGAGCAAGGCGATGTCGGCCGTGGCGCGGCTTGCCGCATAGCTTGCGAAATCAAAGCGCGGATGGCGCACGATGGTGCGCACGGGGATCTGCACGCCGGTTTGGTAGGGCTTGATTGTGTAGTCGACGGCCCGTGTCACGCAGTGCGCGGCCGTGAGCACCAGGTCGCGCGCCAGCGCCGTGCCGGTGCAGAGATCCTCGCGCGCATCGACAATCATCACAATCGGCCGCGCCGCCCACATGGCCGCCGGCGGCGCATTGCCCGTCACGGCCCAAGCGGGCGCGGCCAGCATCAACCACACACAGAGGGAAAGGACACGGGAGGACATGCCCGTGAAGGATAGCACATGAGTTCGATCTTGCTGACAGAGCCTGCCGTTGAGCCGTTATCGGTCGAGGAGGCCAAGACATTCCTGCGCGTCGAGCACAGCGACGACGATGAGGTCATTCGCGCGCTGGTTGCCGGCGCGCGCATGCACGTCGAAGCGCAAGCACGAATAGCGCTAGTAACGCAAAGGTGGCGCCTGACGTTCGACCGCTGGCCACACCACGGCCGCATCGCGGTGAAGCCGGGACCGCTCCGGTCGCTCGACGCCGTGCGGGTCTATGACCTCCAGGGCCATCCGCAAAGCGTCGATACGCAGGCCTTTGTGCCGGATTTCGGTGCCTCGACGCTCGCCTTCATGCCCTGGATGCTATCGGTCCCCGGCCGGATCGCCGCCGGCATCGAACTCGACGTGACGATCGGGTTTGGCGATGCCGCGACCGATGTGCCGGAGCCGCTGCGCCAGGCGCTCCGTCTGCTGGTTGCGCATTGGTACGAGAATCGCGGCCTGGTCGGCGCCGCCAATGAATCCCTGGTCCTGCCGGCGAGCCTTGCCGCGCTCATCGCACCATACCGGACGCTGTCGCTATGACCGCGCCCGGCGATCTGAACCGCCGGCTGCTGCTGGAAGCGCCGGTTGAAACCGATGATGGCACCGGCGGTGTGACGCGTCTCTACGACGTCGTGACAACGCTTTGGGCGCAAGTCCTGCCACTGTCGGCTGCCGCAAGTGTCGCCGCCGATACCACAGGTGGCAAAGTGCGCTACCGCATTATCGTGCGCGTACGCGCCGATATCACCACGCGTCACCGTTTGCAGGACGGCACGCGCATCTACAGCATTCTGGCCATCAGCCCGAGCGCCGACCGTCGCTTCCTCGCGATCGAAGCCGAGGAACGTGAGGACTGACAAGGAAATTAACATGACAATCAACGCGTCAACTGCGCTTCGCGCCGCCGTGCAAGATGCGCTCATTTCCGATAGCGGCCTCATTTCCGTTCTCGGCGGCCCCAAAGTCTATGACGAGCCGCCGCGCGCGGCCGCATTCCCATATGTCACGCTCGGTGAGGCACGCATCGTCGATTTTTCCGCCGGAGATGAGCCAGCAGAGGAGCATCAGCTAACACTGCATGCTTGGTCGCGCCAGGGCGGGCACCGCGAAGCGCATTTAATCACCGGTGCGCTCATGCAGGCGCTCGACGACGCACCGCTCACGCTCGCCGGCCACCATCTCGTCAATTTTCGTTTTTCGGTCGCGGACATACGCCGTGAAGCCGACGGGCGCACCTATCACGCGCTGGTGCGCTTCCGCGCGGTGACCGAACCCGCCTAAACAAAGGAACACTTCAATGACTGCTCAAAAAGGCAAGGACCTGCTCGTCAAGATCGCCGATGGCTCCGGATATACGACTGTTGCGGGCCTGCGGACACGCCGGCTCGCATTCAATGCGGAGTCTGTCGATATTACGCACGCGGAAAGCGTCAACCGGTGGCGGGAGCTGCTCGACGGCGCGGGCGTCAAGCGCGCGTCCATCTCGGGACGCGGCTTGTTCAAGGACGCCGCAAGCGATGCACTGTTGCGGCAGGCATTCTTCAACGGGAGCGTCGTCGGCTATCAGATTGTCATTCCCACGTTCGGCACGGTGCAGGGGCCGTTCCAGATCGCGGGCCTTGAATTTGCCGGCGAGCACAATGGCGAGGTGACATTCGACATGTCACTGGAATCCGCCGGCGAGCTGACCTTCACGGCGGCATGACATGGCGAATTGTCTCAACTTAACCCGTCATCACCGGGCCGCCGCGAAGCGGCGAGACAGTCTAGGCGAGTTTGCGGGGTCAAGCCTGGCCATCACAGATGAAAGGACAGAGCAATGGTAAATCGTCACCGCGGTGAAATCGAAGCAGACATCGGCGGCGCGCGGCGCCGGCTGGTGCTCACCCTCGGCGCTCTTGCGGAACTCGAAGATGCCTTCGGCGCAGATGATCTGGTTGCGCTGACCGAACGCTTTGGATCCGGCCGGATGAAGGCGCGCGATCTCACGCGCATCATCGGCGCCGGCCTGCGCGGGGCAGGCGAGACACTGAGCGATGCGGACGTGGCCGCCATGGCGATCGAAGGCGGCGCGCAGGGCTATGTGCGGATCGTCGCTAAGCTGATTGCAGCGACTTTCGGCGAGGCCGAAGTATGACCCCGTTTCCCTGGAAGCAGGCGATTGGCTTTGGGCTCGGCGTGTTGCGGCTCTCGCCAGAACAACTCTGGCGCATGACGCCGCGCGAACTCGCCTACGCCGTTGAGGCGGTAACCGGCCGCGTCGCGCCGCTCGATCGCCATACATTCACTGACCTTATGAAGAGATATCCCGATGAGCGATAACGATAGTTTTGCAGATACATTTGTTCCGGGAATTTTACCCGACACCGTCGACAAGGTGCGCACCAGCACCAACCTGCTGGGCGTGAGCACCGCGGCATTCGCCAGGGCCATCAGCAAGGCCTTTGCCGATGCGAGCACCGGCGGCAAGCAGTTTGACGACGTGCTCAAGCAGCTCGCCTTGCGACTTTCCAGTATGGCCATTTCGCAAGCCTTCAGACCGGTCGCCAAAGATCTGGCCGGTGGTCTGAGCAAGGTCTTTGAAGGCCTGTTCGGCGGTGGTGGATCGTCCGACACCATGCGCATGCGCGCAATCACACCTTTCGCATCGGGCGGAGTGATCGGCGCGCCGACCTATTTTCCGCTGTCGTCGGGGGGTCTCGGGCTGGCGGGCGAAGCCGGGCCGGAAGCGATTGTTCCACTGACGCGCGGCTCCGACGGACGCCTGGGCATTGCGATGAGCGGCGGGGAGCAGCCGTCGAATGTCACCATCCAGATAGCGACTCCCGACGCGCAGAGCTTTCGGCGCTCGGAAGCCTACATTACGGGTCAAATCGCCCGCGCGGTTGCGCGCGGCCAGCGCGGGTTTTGAACAATGTCATCCTTCCACGAAATCCTGTTTCCGCTCGATATTGCGCTCAAAAGCGCCGGCGGGCCGCAAAGGCGCACGGATGTGGTCCTGCTTGGCTCGGGCGCCGAAGAGCGCAACGCACGCTGGGCGCATTCACGACGACGCTTTGACGCAGGCTATGGCGTGAAAACGTTCGAAGCGCTGTCGCATGTGCTCGCTTTTTTTGAGGAGCGGCGAGGGCGGCTCCACGGCTTCCGCTGGCGCGACCAGCTCGACCATTCCTCGGCCGCACCGGGAATTCCGGTGACGCCGACGGATCAGGTGATTGGCACCGGCGACGGCGTGACGGCGACATTCCAGCTCAGCAAGACCTACGGCGCGCTCTATTTGCCGTATCAGCGGCCTATTGCCAAACCGGTCCCCGGCAGCGTTCGCGTCGCGGTCGCGGAAAGCGAAGTGGGAGAGGGGACAACATTCACTGCGGATCCAACAACCGGTGTCATTACCTTTCTCGCCGGCCACATCCCCCCGAGCGGCGCAGCCGTCACTGCCGGCTTCCTGTTCGATGTGCCGGTACGTTTCGACACGGATTATCTCGAGGTGGATCTCTCGGCATTTGCGGCCGGCATGATTCCGAAAATCCCGCTGGTGGAGATCAGACCATGAGGACCGTTCCATCGGCACTGCAAGCCAAGCTCGACTCCAGCGTCACAACGCTATGCCGCTGCTGGGTGATCAGACGATCTGACGGCGTGACACAAGGCTTCACCGACCACGACGAAGATGTCGTGCTTGGCGATACCGATTGCCGCGCCGGCAGCGGATTGTCGGGAACCGAGGCGCTGCAAAAGCTCGGCCTCGCGGTCGATAGTTCGGAGCTTTCGGGCGCGTTGGCCGACGAAACGCTCAACGAGGCCGATCTTGCCGCTGGCCGTTACGACGGGGCGGTTGTCGACGTGTGGCTCGTAGACTGGACGGAGCCGGATCTCCGCGTTCTCTTGGCAAAGGGCACCCTCGGTGAAGTAAGCCGTGAGGGTGCGGCTTTCACCGCGGAACTCCGCGGCCTGAGCGAGCGTCTGTCGCAGGAGAGCGGGCGGCTTTATACCGTCACGTGTTCGGCCGACCTTGGCGATGCGCGCTGCAAGATCGATCTCAGCAATATTCGCTTTCGCGCAAGTGGCACTGTGGTCGCGCTCAATGCAACGTCAGCCTTCTCAGCCGGTGGCCTCGACGAGTTCGGGGACGGCTGGTTCACCGCGGGAAAGCTGACATTCACAAGCGGCGCCAATAACGGTCTGAGTGTCGAGGTGAAGGCGCATCGCAAGACTGACGTCGTTACGCTCAATCTCTGGCAGGCGATGCCGGAGCCGATTGCGGTGGACGACACTTTCATCGTCACCGCCGGCTGCGACAAGCGCTTCCAGACTTGCCACGACCGCTTCAACAACGTCACGAACTTCCGCGGTTTTCCGCACATCCCCGGCAACGATTTTGTCATCAGCTATCCCGTGCAGGGCCAGCCGGGCAATGACGGCAAGAGCCGGCGGAGCTGATCCATGTCAATTCATCGGCAAGACATCGTCGCGGAAACGCGGCGCTGGATCGGCACGCCCTATCGGCACCAGGCGTCACTCAAGGGCGTTGGCTGCGATTGTCTCGGCCTGGTGCGCGGTGTATGGCGCGCCATTATCGGACAAGAGCCAGAGCTTGCGCCGCCCTACGCCCCCGATTGGGCCGAGGCAACAGGCGAGGAAGCTCTGGCTGCCGCCGCCGGTCGGCACCTGATTGCTATCCCCCTCGACGTCATCGCTCCCGGCGATCTGATCCTGTTCCGCTGGCGCGCAAATCTACCTGCCAAGCATGCCGCCATCGTCACAGCATGTGATGCGATGGTGCACGCCCATGACAGCGCGGCGGTCGCCGAAGTCGCGATCGCGCCCTGGTGGCGACGACGCCTGGCCTACGCATTCAAATTTCCCGGAGTTATCGACTAATGGCTGCACTCGTTCTTTCAGCCGCCGGCGCTGCCGCCGGCAAAGCAGTATTTGGACCGGCGGGCGCCATCGCCGGCCGCCTCGTCGGCGCGCTCGCCGGCAACGCGATTGATCGCGCGCTGTTCGCGAGCCGCCGCGAGATTTCGCAAGAGGGCCCACGGCTCGCCGACCTCGAGGTGATGGCCTCGACCGAAGGCGCGCCAATTCCGCGCGTTTACGGACGCGTGCGGCTGCCGGGGCAGGTGATCTGGGCCACCAACCTTGAAGAGCTGGTGAGCACCACATCGCAGACCACAGGTAACAGCGGCGGCAAGGGTATGGGCGGTGGACCGGCCATCACCACCAACACGACGACTTATTCCTACTTTGCCAATCTTGCCGTGGGTCTGTGCGAGGGCCCGATCGGCGGCGTATTGCGGGTCTGGGCCGACGGCAAGCCGCTCGATCTGTCCGGTCTCACTGTACGCGCATACACCGGCGATGAGATCCAGACCCCCGATCCGTTGATCGTCGCCAAGGAGGGCGATGCACCAGCCTATCGCGGGCTTGCCTACGTAGTGTTCGAACGGCTGCCGCTGGCAAATTTTGGCAACCGCATTCCGCAAATGTCGTTCGAAGTACTGCGCCCGGTGGGACGCCTGGAGCAGATGGTGCGGGCGGTCACCCTCATCCCAGGCGCGACCGAATTTGGCTATGAGCCAAAAACGGTGGTGCGGACACTCGGGCCAGGCCAGTCGGCACCGGAGAACAGACATATTACACATGCGCCATCCGACGTAATTGCCGCGCTCGATGAATTGCAGGCGGTCGCGCCGAATATCGAACGCGTTGCGATCGTGGTGGCGTGGTTCGGGACCGACCTGCGCTGCGGTCAATGCCGGATCATGCCGGGTGTCGACAATCGCGCAAAGCAGACTTTTTTTGGGAACTGGTCGGTCGCGGGGTTGGATCGCGCGACAGCGCGCCTCGTTTCGAGCGTCGATGGCCGCCCCGCTTTCGGCGGCACGCCATCCGATCAAAGCGTGCGCGATCTGATTGCGGAGCTGAAAAATCGCGGCCTCAAGGCCACGCTCTATCCCTTTCTCATGATGGACATTGCACCGGGCAATGCCCTGCACGATCCGTGGACGGGCGCTGTATCGCAACCGGCCTATCCCTGGCGCGGACGCATCACGTGCGATCCGGCGCCGGGACAGACCGGCTCGCCCGATGGCAGTGCCGGTGCAGTGACCCAGATCAACGCCTTCTTCAGCGGCGGTGCGGACCAGTGTAATTATCGCAACATGGTTTTACACTACGCGGCGCTCGCTGCGAGTGCGGGCGGGGTCGACGCAATTCTGATCGGCTCGGAATTAAAATCACTCACGCGCGTGCGTTCGGCCCCCGGCGTCTATCCAGCGGTCAATGCTCTCGCCACGCTAGCCGCCGATGTGAAAGCGATCGTGGGCAGCGGTACCCTGGTCACCTATGGCGCCGACTGGACGGAATACGGATCGCATGTCGTTGATGCCGCCGCCCATGAGGTGCGCTTTCCGCTCGACACATTGTGGGCCTCGCCGTCGATTGATGCTATCGGCATCGACTATTACGCACCATTGTCCGACTGGCGCGAGGCCGGCAACCAGCGCGATTTGACGCTGACCGACAGTCCGTATCGGCTGGCTTATCTCACCGGAAATCTTGCGGGTGGCGAGGGCTACGACTGGTACTACGCCGACGACGCCGCGAGGAGTACCCAGACGCGGAGCACGATCACTGACGGGCTCGGGAAGCCGTGGATTTTCCGACAGAAGGATCTTTGGAATTTCTGGTCGCAGCCGCACTATGAACGCGTCGGAGGTGTCGAACTCGCCAACTCGACGGCGTGGCTGCCACGGTCGAAGCCGATCTGGCTCACCGAGGTCGGCTGCCCGGCGGTCGACAAGGGCGCCAATCAGCCGAGCGTATTCCCTGATCCGAAATCGTCCGAAGCGGGTCTGCCGCATTTTTCCAATGGCAAACGCGACGACCTGATCCAGCGCCGTTACCTTGAAGCGGTTCTCGGTGCGTTCGATCCGACATTCGGTGATGCTATGCTTAATCCGGTGTCGCAGGTTTATGGCGACCTGATGGTCCCACCGGACAGCATCCAGGTGTGGACATGGGATGCGCGGCCTTATCCGGCGTTTCCGGCGGCGACCGATGTGTGGAGCGATGCCACCAACTGGGAGACGGGACACTGGCTCACGGGCCGACTCGGATCGACCCCGCTCGACGCGCTGGTCTCGACAATCCTGTCAGATTGCGGTGTGACCGGCGTTGATTCCGGCGAGCTGGGCGAGGGGCCGGATGGCTATGTGGTGGACCGGCCGATGGCGCCACGCGCCATGCTCGATCCATTGGCGCTCACTTTCACGTTCGATGCTTTTGAGCAAGACGGCATGTTGCGGTTTCGCCAACGCGGCGGCCTGCCGGTCGTCGAACTTGGTGAGGACGATCTGGTCTTGCCGGAGGAAGGCGTCCCGGCGCGGTTGACGCGGATGCAGGAAAGCGATTTGCCGCGGGAAGTGACAATCGGTTTCACCGATGTCGGCGCGGACTATCAGCGAGGGGCTGCGGTCTCGCGCCGTCTGGTCGGAGGATCGGCACGGAGCGCCCATGCTGACCTTGCGATCGTCACCAACAATAGCGAAGCGGAAAGACGCGCCGAAATCTGGCTGCAGGATCTATGGGCGGGCCGCGAAAGCGCGGATTTTACGCTACCCCCGAGCCGGCTTGCGCTTGGTCTTGGCGATGTGGCGAGACTGAGTGTCAACGGCCGGCGCCGGCTGATCGAATTGCAGGAGATCAGCGAGACCGAAAACCGGGGGATGAGAGGGCGTTCTATCGATCCGGAAGTTTTCAATCTGGCGCTTGCGCCGCCGCGCCGGAATCTACCCCGAGTGCCGCCTTCAATCAGCCCCGTGCATGCACTGGTGCTCGACCTGCCGGCACTTGGTGCAGAACAGCCACCCGTGCTGTCACGGCTTGCCGTGTTTGCCGATCCCTGGCCCGGACCTGTGACGGTGTGGTCGTCGAATGACGGCCTGAGCTACAGGCAGGCCGGACTGGCGCTGGCGCCATCTGTGGTCGGGCAGACGCTCGACGATTTGCCGGCGGGACCGACCGCGCGCTGGCAGCGCGCGGCTTTTCGCGTGCAGCTTTACGGTGGCGCACTGAATTCTGTTGCGGACACTGCATTGTTCGGTGGCGCCAATGCTGCCGCGGTCCAGCGCGCCGACGGTGCCTGGGAAGTCATGCAGTTCTCCGGTGCGGAGCTGGTGGCCGACCGCACTTACTTGTTGTCGCGCCTGCTGCGAGGCCAGGCCGGCAGCGAATGGGCGATGGGCGCGCCGCTCGCCGCGGGTTCGCCCTTCGTGCTGCTCGACCAGCACGTGGTGACCATCGCAAGCGGGCTGGATGCGCTGGAACGCAGTCTGCAACTGCGCGTCGTTATGGCCGGCCGCGATCACGGTGACGCAACTGCGCTTGCGCTAAGCGCAACACCGCAGGCGACCGCGCTCAAACCTTTAGCACCCATCCATCTCAATGCGGTGCGCAAAGCCGGCGGAGTCGACTTTAGCTGGATCCGTCGTACCCGCATGGACGGTGATACCTGGGTGGGCGAGGTGCCGCTCGGCGAGGCGAACGAGCAATACGCGCTCGACGTTTTGTCCGGCTCCAATGTTGTGCGCTCGCTCACATCGACGACTCCATCCGTGATCTACGCCTCCGCCGATGAAATATCTGACTTCGGCGCGCCGCAGGCGAGCCTGCATGTGCGTCTCACGCAGTTATCCGCAACTGTTGGCCGCGGATTTACGGCCGACGCAATTCTAACCCCCTAGGCATCATGACCAACACACCTCGTCTCGGCCTGCCGGTGATCGAAGCCGCGCAGGCGCAAAAACACGTCACCCACAATGAAGCGCTCACGCTGCTCGACGTGCTCACCCAAATTGCGGTCGAAAGCCGCACGCTCGCAACGCCGCCCGGCACTCCGGCTGAAGGCGCTTGTTACATTCCGGCTTCTGGCGCGACCGGCGTCTGGGCCGGCTGGAGCGGGCAGGTCGCGCTTTACAGTGGTGGCGGCTGGACCCGCATTGTTCCAGTGTCCGGCCTCAAGGCCTGGGTGAAAGCCGAGCGGCTGACAGTCACTTACGAAGACGGCATCTGGCGCGACGGGATTTCCCTGACCGCCCACGGCGGCCGCGTAACGCTGCGCGCCAAGGAAGAAGAGCTCACGCTTGCCGGCGCCTTTGTCGAGACCGCAGATACGGCCTTTATCCCTGACCGCGCGGTCGTGCTCGGCGTGTCGTCACGCACCACGCTGGCAATCACCGGCGCAACCTCATACGGCGTCGGCATCCTGGGTAACGCCACCCAATTCGGCAACCTGCTCGGTGCCGCGCTCAACTCTACCAATAATGGTGTGATCGGCCCGACCGCTTTCTATGCCGACACCAAAGTGCGTGTGACCGCCAACGGCGGGAATTTCACCACCGGCAAAGTGCGTCTCATCGTCTACTTCCTTGAAATGTCCGTTCCAGGTTCGTGACGCGATGCAATCGACATACGAAATTTGCTTGCCGCTGCTGCTTGCGCATGAAGGCGGCTACACAAACCATCCGAGCGATCCGGGCGGGCCGACCAATTTCGGCATCACCATCGACGATTACCGCAGATACGTGAAGCCAGACGCGACGGCGGCCGACGTGCGCGGGATGAAGCTCAGCGAGGCGAAGAGCATCTACCGCAGCAGATATTGGGATGCACAACGTTGCGATGAATTGCCGCCCGGCGTCGACTACGTGATCTTCGATTACGGCGTCAATTCCGGTCTCGGGCGCAGTGGCAAGGTACTGCGGCGCATGCTCTCGCTGCCGGCCAATTCAAGCCTCGATGCAGTTATCGCCGCAGCGGATACGAGCGATCACCAAAGTCTGGTCAGCTCGATCTGCGACGAGCGGCTGCACTTTTTGCAATCACTGAAGACCTGGCCGGTCTTCGGCGTCGGCTGGGGCTGCCGGGTGGCTGAGGTGAGATCGGCGGCGTTAGCGATGGCGGCGAATACCTTCAAGGCCCGCGTGGCAATGCGCGGATAAATCACCATGAAACACAACTTTGGAGACATGCAATCAATGTGGGTCAAGATGAAATCCTGGTTCAACGACTCGGTCACCATCCTTTGGGCGCGCGTGCAGATATTGGCAGGGATCGCCGCCGCCGCGCTGATGGCGCTCGCGTCAGATCCCAATGTGACGGGCGCAATCCAGACCGCGCTGCAATCCAAATATATTCCTTACTACGTCATCGCGATCGGGCTTATCACGGAGATCGCACGGCGGCGCACAGCGGGGAGCGCGAAGTAAATGCTGTCCACGCTTCTTGGCTGGTTGGGCAGTTTGCTTGGCGGGCCCTTCGCGAAAGCCGCGCTTGACGCCTATCGCGCTAAGCTTACAGCCGAGAATACCAGCGAAAAGATTGCCGCGGATCTTGCCGCGCGTGAGCTATCGCTGGAGCAGCACGAGCGCGAACTGGCGACCGAAATCTTGGTTGCGGAACAGGGGCGGTGGTACACGGCGTTGCCGCGACCACTGTTCGCCTTCGCGTTCGTTATTTACGTGTGGAAGGCCGTGGTTTGGGACAAGGTCCTGGGGCTCGGCACCACGGCCCCACTGTCCGGTGACGTGGCGCAATGGGCCATGATCGTGCTCGCCGCCTATTTCGGCGGCCGCAGTCTGGAGAAGGTGGCGCGCATTCTCGCGAAGAGATGAATGGAGCTAACTTTAGGCCAAAAGCGGACATTCAAGCGTCCGGCTCCCCACGAAAGAAAGACCCCGGGATATTGCCCGGGGTTTTGCTTTGATCGGAAGCTGATTGATCCGCAGCGACGGCAGCCTTCCTGCGCCGTACAAGGGTTCGTCAGCTTTCTGCTCTGGCCCCGAAGGCGGATGCTCGGAAAGCACGCGCTCACTAAACAGGCCCTTGGCACGTGGCGTTCCGATCCCCCACACTGTGGCGAATTTCGCGGAGCCCACCTATGGACGTCCTTGAAGCTGTTGCATCACGTTATTCATGCCGCGCGTTTTTGCCGACGCCAGTTCCAGAAAAAACCGTTCGCGAAATCGTGGAGCGCGCGGCGCGCGCGCCCTCGGCGGGCAATATGCAGCCATGGCGCGTCTATGCCATTGCCGGCCAGCGTGTTGAAGAATTGAAAGCACTACTGGCTCCCCGCATGGCGAGCGAACTGCCAAAGGGCGAGGGCACCGACTATACGATTTATCCCGAACCACTCGCCGAGCCGTATTGGGCGCGCCGTTTTACTGTAGGCGAACTCCTCTATCGGTCGATTAACGTCGCGCGCCAAGACAGGCCAGCGCGCTATCGGCAGTATTCCCGCAACTATCAATTTTTTGGCGCCCCTGTCGCCCTGTTTTTCGCGCGTGAAAAAGCTCATGGACCCGCGCAATGGGCTGATATCGGCGGTTATCTTCAGACGGTCGCCTTGGTGGCTCGCGGGTTCGGCTTGCATACCTGCCCGCAACAGGCATGGGTCTCTTTCCACCGCACGGTGCGTGCGTTCTTGCGACTTCCCGACAATTTGATGATCTATTCGGGTATGGCCCTCGGCTACGAAGATGTTGCCGCCCCGATCAATTCCTGGCGTTCTCCGCGCGAAAAACTCGATGTTTATGCCTCGTTCGAGGGTTTCGATGGCTAGCGGAAACGACTTTCAAGGCTGCGCGTTCAGCCAGCGTTCACCGGCGCGCCGTTAACACCCCTCCCATGCCGGTTCCCCGACTTCTCCCGGCCGTCCTGCTTTTCGTCGCTATAGGCCTACCGGCCGTCGCTGCGGACGCCCCTCGCCATGACACCTGTCTCACCAAAGCCGAACAGCGCGCCGCGGTTGATGCCAACCGGGCAATTTCACTCGGGCAGGCCATAAAATCGCTCCGCCAGTACCGCAAACACTCAGAGGTGGTGCGGGCACGCCTTTGCCGTCGTGACGAGAAACTCGTCTACGTGCTGACTCTACTTGGCCGTAGTGGCAAAGTGGTCGACGCAACCGTTGACGCGGTGAGCGGTGAGTTTCACGCCGGCCCTTGAGTGGAGAGTAATGCCTTGCGCCTCCTCGTGATCGAGGACGACCCTGACCTTAATCGCCAACTTGCCACTGCGCTAACCGACGCCGGCTATGTCGTCGACCGCGCCTTCGACGGCGAGGAAGGCCACTATCTCGGGGAGTCAGAACCTTACGACGCAGTCATTCTTGATATCGGCTTGCCGAAAATGGATGGCATTTCAGTCTTGGAAGCCTGGCGCCGAACTGGCCGCGCCATGCCGGTGCTCATGCTTACGGCTCGCGACCGCTGGAGCGACAAGGTGCAAGGCTTTGACGCCGGCGCGGATGACTATGTCGCGAAGCCATTCCATCTTGAGGAAGTCCTCGCGCGAGTACGAGCCCTCTTGCGGCGTTCTGCCGGTCACGCCAAAAGCGAGTTCAATTGCGGGCCCGTGCGACTCGATACCCGTACCGGTCGTGTCTCCGTCAACGGTAATCCGGTCAAGCTCACGAGCCACGAATACAGGCTCCTTGCCTATCTAATGCATCATACCGGCCGTGTGGTTTCGCGCACCGAGCTGGTCGAACATCTATATGACCAGGACTTCGACCGCGACTCGAACACAGTCGAAGTGTTCGTCGGCCGTATCCGCAAGAAGCTGGGGGTCGAAATCATTCAGACCGTGCGTGGCCTTGGCTATCTGCTGACGCCACCCGATGCACGTTGATGGGATGCGCGCTAACTCTCTCGCGCTGCGCCTTTTCCTTTCAGCCACCGCCTGGGCGGTGATCATACTTCTTATCACTGGCATCGTGTTGTCCTCGCTCTATCGTCAGGCTGTCGAACGGGCATTCGATCGCCGCCTCGGCGTCTATCTGCGCACGCTAGTGGCGGACGTTGCATCCCCCGAAGAAGGTGGGGAAAAATTTCCGCAATCACTCGGCGAACCGCTGTTTGAGCTGCCTTTGTCCGGCTGGTACTGGCAAGTCACACGAACCGACCCCGGAAAGGCTGAAGTCCGCGCCTCGCGATCACTGTGGGATGGTGGTTTGCCGCATTTGCAAGACAACGGCATTGCTGCCGGCCCTGATGGCTCGCGCGAAGGTTACGTCTCAGGCCCCGAGGATCAGCGACTTCGGCTCGTTGAGCGAAACATCGATCTTGGCGATGAGGGTCACTATCTCGTTGCCGTGGCTGGCGATGCGGCCGAAATCTCTGAAGAAACGCGTTCGTTCGATCAGGCGCTGATCATTACATTTTCTATACTGGCCGCTGTATTGCTGCTCACCACCACGTTTCAGGTCCGCTTCGGCTTGGCCCCGCTCAAGCGCATCACCGACGGGCTTGCGGCCATCCGCTCTGGCAGCGCCGAGCGTCTGACCGGAAAATTCCCGGAAGAGATCGCTCCGCTTGCGCGCGAAACGAATGCCTTAATCGAAGCCAACAAAGAAATCGTCGAACGCGCCCGCACGCATGTCGGCAATCTTGCCCATGCGCTGAAGACGCCGCTTTCGGTGATGGTGAACGAAGCCGCGGCGCGTGGTGTCGAACCATTCGCACAAAAAGTACTAGAACAGGCTGACATCATGCGCGATCAGGTGGCCCGTCACCTTGAGCGCGCCCGTCTCGCCGCCCGCCTCACGGTGGTCGGCTCGGTTACAGAAGTCGCGCCTGTCGTGACGGCGCTTGCCCGCACCATGGAAAAGATTCATCGCGACAAAAACCTCATCATCGACGTACACGCCGACGACAAGGCGCAATTTCACGGCGAACGTCCCGATCTCGAAGAGATGATGGGTAACCTCGTTGACAATGCTTGTAAGTGGGCATCGTCGAGGGTGGCCATTGAAGTGGTGCGGGAACGGCCTGATCAGGCAAGTGACCGCCAGGTCGTGCGTATCATTGTTGATGACGATGGCCGGGGCCTGTCGCCATCAGAGCGCGAGCAAGTCGCAAAGCGGGGCCAACGGCTGGACGAGACGAAGCCTGGTTCCGGACTTGGGCTGTCGATTGTCATTGAGCTCGCGGCGCTCTATGGCGGAGGCCTGACGCTCGGCACAGCGCCACTTGGTGGACTGCGTGCGGAGTTGGTTTTGCCGGCTGCATAAGCCGCTTGCCGGAGTTTTGCCCTAATCTTCCCATCCCGGTAGACTGATCAATCAGTGCCGCTTGCCCTGTTCATTTTTTCGCTTCGCGGGGGTCGAAATGTTTGTGACGAAATCCACTGCCATCGTAATGGTCGGCCTTGCGCTTGCAGCTTGCGCTAGCGGAGGAACAGGCTGGATGGGTTCAGGATCAGGGCCGGAACTGCAGCCGGCACCGGCAGTAGGAAGTGGACCGGGACCGAAAGAAACCGGCGGGACCGTGGTCGGCGCCGGAACCGGTGCGCTGGTCGGCGCCGCGGTCGCCGGAGGCGGGACTGGAAATCGTCTTGCCGGTGCGGCGATTGGCGGTGCGCTGGGCGGCTTGATCGGCAATCGCATCGGCGCAGCTCTCGACGACGAAGACAAGGAACGCGCCTATACAGCGCAAATGGACGCCCTTGAGCGCGGCCAATCGGGTGCCCCGGTCTCCTGGCGCAATCCGGATTCCGGTCGCTACGGTACCGTGGTTCCCGGTCCCCAGTACCAACAGGCCGGTCGCAACTGCCGCTCCTATACGCACACGGTCTATATTGACGGCCACCCCCAGACCACCCGTGGCACCGCCTGCCGTAATCCCGACGGGACCTGGACGGCTGTCGGCTAGCACCGGATTACACTTAATGAACTCTTAACGTCCGCCGCCGTATCAAGCCGGGAGGCTTGAATTCGGATAGACCGAGCATGGCGGGCGCCGAAACGACCGTCGAACGGTTGCGGCAATTTCTGCGCGAGCTTTCGCCAGGAGCGCGTTCGCTGTTGATCGGCGAGCTCGAGCGCGCCGTGCTGCGCGGCGAAGAAGTAACTGGCGCCGATCTGGTTCTGCAGGAATTGCGGCGCATCATGCGCGAGCAGCGAGAGGGCGCCCTCCGCATCGAGGACACTGCGCGACTTCTGTTCAAGCCACTCGAGCCGTTTCTCGTGGACGATCGAGGGGATCACAAGCACCCCGGCCGTGTTGCTCGCTCATCTCTTGAAGCATTGTGGAACTGGATCCTGCGCGATCTTTTGCCAAACGATGCCAACGACCTTGCGGCCGATGTCAGCGAAGCAATGCTCGCCGGGGACCAGTCAAGAACCGAGCGTCTTGCTCGCATTTTTCAGGACCGCGTCGCGGCTGCAATCGAAGCAAAATGCAGTGCCGGTGGGGACGATGAAAAAATTCGCCGCCGAATATTGCAACAGATTGGGACGCCGCGTGCCGGCGAAGAACTCATCGCTCTCAAATGCGCGCTCAAAGGACGTGATGTGCTGGCGTCGCTTTCCGCGCGTCTGCCCCTTCAGATCGGCAACCTTGCCAACGATCAGTTAGATGAATGCAAAACATTGATCGAAAGTGCGGCGGCACGCGACGGTGAACTATTTCTCTACGCCTTGTTGACGGTGATGAATCGGATGACGGCGCCATGGCAATTGATCCGGCTTGGGGTCAAAGCGGCGGGCAGCGATACTGCGGCGCGTGTTGCGGAAACGCATTACGGTGTTGCGGTCAATATTGTCCTGGCCGAACTTGAACGGATGGTCGCCGAACTGCGCGCTGATTTGCGCAGCGGCCAAGGCATTGCCGTTGGCGCGCTGCTCAAGACCATTCATGATTCTGCACGCGGTTTGCGCACCGAACTGGCGTTGCCCGTCGACAGCACCTGGGGTCGGACGCTTGCGGCACAGCGGACGCAGATTTCCGATTTATTGCGCGCGGAAATAGAATCCATGCCAAGTCGTGTCCAGCGATTGCTGCGGTTGCGACCTTCGCGAGAAATTCGACCCAATTCGGTACTGGATCCGAACGAAGTTGCCGAGGTCGAGGCCCTGGTCGAGTTTGTCGGCATTTGCCGTTATTTTGCCGGTGAACTTGCAATCAACGAAATGACCCAGCGCGCCGTGACCGAACTACGGCAATATCTGGACAACGGCACACGCGCGCTGCTCGAGAGCCTGCGTCATGCCGGAGAGGGCGACCGCAGCTTCCGGCAATCGCAGGTCGACGCGGCTGTACGCTTTTGTGCCAAGGTATTCGGCCGGGAATATGCGGCTCTTTTAGGCAAAGCCGCGGAAGTCGCTGGCGCCGCCGAGAGCAGGGCGGCGCGCGCCTGAAACCTGCCTTTTTCTTTGCCGCATGGTCTTGCTCATTGCCGCCATGATCGGGCGTGTTGTATGCCGTGCCCAAGCGGTTGCCGCATGGTCGCTCAAGCGGATTGTAAGGTTCGATGCTCCTGTGGTTCGTATTCGCGCTAATGACTGTGGCGGCGGTTTTCGCCGTTCTGTGGCCGCTCGGCCGCGCCGCGGACGTTCAGGCCGGTAGTGATGTTGCGGTATATCGCGACCAGCTTGATGAAATCGAGCGCGACCGTGGCGCGGGCCTAATCGGAGAGGCGGAAGCACAAGCAGCACGGGTTGAGGTCTCTCGTCGTCTTATCACCGCAGCAGACGTTGCGGAATTTGCAAAATCATTGCCGATCGGTTCGCCGCTGTGGCGTCGCCGTGCGGCCGCCATCGCTGCCATCATTCTGCTGCCAGTTGTTGCCGTGTCTCTTTATCTTACGATTGGTTCACCGCAACTACCCGGTCAGCCACTGGAAGCGCGTCTTCGCGGGGTGCATGAGGATGCATCGATTGTAAACATGGTGTCGCAGGTAGAGAGATATCTCGAGAACAATCCTAACGATGCTCGCGGCTATGAGGTTCTCGCGCCCGTCTATTTGCGGTTTGGCCGGTTCGCAGACGCAGTCAATGCTCGCCGCAAAATTCTGGCACTAAACGGTGAAAATGCGGAACGGCAGTCAGATCTCGGTGAAGCACTGTCTGCAGCTGCTAATGGCGTCGTAACAACTGAGGCTAAGGCAGCTTTTGATCGTGCGCTTGCACTCGATCCCGGCGAGCTTAAAGCCAAGTTTTTTATCGGTCTCGCCGCCGAGCAGGATGGCGATCGCACCAAGGCCGCTGCGATATGGCGGGGTATGCTGGAGGGCGTACCGGGTGATGCCCCTTGGCTGCCGATGGTGCGTGAAGCGCTGGCGCGCGTGACCGGGACGCCGGTTGTCGCCGTTTCGCCTGGTCCCAGCGCCGAAGACGTTGCCGCTGCTGGCAGCATGAGCGAAAAGGACCGCGCCGAAATGATCCGCGGCATGGTGGCGCGACTTGCCGAACGCTTGAAGGAAAATGGGAACGACGTTGAAGGCTGGCAGCGGCTCTTGCGCGCCTATATGGTACTCGGCGAGCGAGATCGGGCGCATGCTGCCGCCGCAGATGCCAAACGGGCCCTCGCTCAAGATCCCGAAAAGCTTCGCCGCATCGACGAGGTGGTCAAAAGTTTGGGGATTGATGGGTAGCGAGGCGGAATGACACGCAAGCAGCGGAGGCTGATTCTGATCGGCGCAAGTCTTGGCGTCCTTGCCCTTGCGGCCGCCCTGGTGCTCAGCGCATTGCGCGATTCGATCGTATTTTTCAACTCGCCGACCGACGTGGCAGAAAAGCACATTTCGCCGGGCACCCGGATGCGCATCGGCGGGCTGGTCAAGCCGGGCAGCATAAAGCGTGGCGACGATCTTCTGGTGCTATTTGCAGTGACCGACGGCAAGACCGACATTGGTGTGCGGTATCGTGGCATAGTACCGGACCTTTTCCGGGAAGGGCAGGGTGTAGTAACGGAAGGCAGGCTCGAGCCCGACGGCACTCTTGCTGCCGAGACAGTGCTCGCCAAGCATGATGAACGGTACATGCCGCGCGAAGTGGTGGACGCCTTAAAAAAGAGCGGACGCTGGCAGGAAGGCCAGGCCCAAGCTGTGGAAGACAAGCCGCGATGATTCCCGAGGTCGGCCATTATGCGTTGGTGCTGGCACTGGCGCTCGGTCTGGTTCAATCGGTCGTACCAATTTTTGGCGCGCGTTGCCGCGATGCGGCGCTGATGCGGCTCGCGAGTTCCACGGCGCTCATGCAATTTGGATTTGTCGCGCTATCGTTTCTGGCTCTCACGATCTGTTACGTTACGTCCGACTTTTCGGTCGCAACTGTTTTCGAGAACTCCCATTCCCGAATGCCGTTGATCTACAAGATCACCAGCGTTTGGGGAAACCACGAGGGCTCGATGCTCTTGTGGGTCTTGATTCTGTCGCTGTTTGGCGCGCTTGTAGCCGCGTTCGGGCGCAACTTGCCGGCTGCGCTGAAAGCGCATGTGCTGGCGGTGCAATCGTGGATTGCCTGCGCCTTCTACCTGTTCATCCTGCTGACGTCGAACCCCTTCACGCGATTGCCGCAGGCGCCGTTTGAAGGCCGCGACCTCAATCCGATTCTGCAGGACCCGGGCCTCGCCATACATCCGCCGCTGCTTTATCTCGGCTATGTCGGCTTCTCCATTGCCTTCTCCTTTGCCATCGCCGCTCTGATTGAAGGCCGCATAGACGCTGCCTGGGCTCGATGGGTGCGCCCGTGGACTCTGGCCGCGTGGATGTTTCTTACACTTGGCGTCGCGATGGGCTCGTATTGGGCCTATTACACCCTCGGGTGGGGTGGTTTCTGGTTCTGGGACCCGGTGGAGAACGCATCATTAATGCCGTGGCTGGCCGGCACCGCATTGTTGCATTCCGCTGTGGTGATGGAGAAGCGCAATGCTCTCAAGATCTGGACCATCTTGTTGGCAATTTTGACATTCTCGTTGTCGCTAATCGGTACCTTTTTGGTGCGCTCCGGTGTGCTCACCTCGGTGCATGCATTTGCTACCGATCCAACGCGCGGTGTATTTATCCTGTTTATCCTCGTGCTGTTTATTGGCGGCGGCCTCGCGCTGTTCGCCTGGCGGGCATCAATGCTGAAGCAGGGCGGCCTATTCGCGCCCATTTCGCGCGAGGGTGCTTTGGTATTTAACAATCTTTTTCTGACGACAGCCTGTCTCACTGTTTTCGTCGGCACGCTTTATCCTTTGGCGCTGGAAGCCGTCACCGGTGAAAAGATTTCGGTCGGTGCGCCTTTCTTCAATTTGACCTTTGGACCGCTGTTTGTGGCATTGATGTTCGCCATTCCGTTCGGCCCTTTGCTCGCCTGGAAACGCGGCGACCTCCTCGGTGTGACGCAACGTCTAATGCTGGCGTTCGCTGTCGGAACAATCGCAGTTGCCGCAGTCTTCATGGTACAAGGTCAGTCAGTCCTCGCACCATTCGGCGTTGGTCTTGCGTTGTTTGTAATGCTCGGAGCTCTGACTGACCTCGTGGAGCGCACCGGCCTTTTTCAGCTCCCGCTCGCCGCTGTTCGTCAGCGCGCCTTCGGAATGCCCCGCTCGATTTGGGGCACCGCGATCGCGCACTTCGGCGTTGCTATGTCCATGCTTGGCGTTATTTGCGCGGCTACCTGGGGCACGGAACGCATTGTCGCCGTGAAGCCAAATGAGACCATTTCGCTCTCAGGATACGATTTTTCCTTCGACGGTCTCGTGCAGAGGCCAGGTCCGAACTACAACGCACTGGTGGCGAAGTTCACAGTGCGCAGCGGTGGCATCCCGATCGGCATTGTGGAGCCATCGAAGCGCAGTTTCTCTGCCCGTGGCATGACGACCAATGAAGCTGCCCTCTTGTCACGCGGCCTTGGTCAACTTTATCTGTCTCTCGGTGATAGCAACAACGACGGCTCGATTGCGATCAGACTTTACTACAAGCCAATGGTGCTACTGATCTGGCTCGGTGCAGTGGTGATGATGTTAGGTGGTGCGCTATCGCTTTCTGACAGGCGGCTGCGCGTCGGCGCGCCGAAGCCGGCGGCAAAATCCGTGTTCGCACCGGCGGAGTAGAAAGATGCGCCGTCTGGCATTCGTTGTTTCGTTGGTCTTAATCAGTGCGCCGGTAACCGCGATAGCGGTTCAGCCGGATGAAGTGCTGAAAGATCCAGTGCTCGAGCAGCGGGCCCGAGGTTTGTCGCGTGAACTGCGTTGCATGGTCTGCCAAAACCAGTCGATTGATGATTCTGAAGCGCCACTCGCGCGAGACTTGCGATTTCTCGTGCGCGAACGGCTCAGCCAAGGCGACAGCGATCAACAGGTGCTCGATTTTTTAGTATCGCGCTATGGCGAGTTCGTGCTGCTCAAGCCGCCGCTCGAGTGGCGCACTTTGCTCTTGTGGGGACTGCCACCCGCGGTGCTGACCGCAGGGATGGTCAGTCTTATATTGATGGCGCGCCGGCGTACAACGGCACATCCTGAGGCCGAGGTTCTCAGCCAAGAGGAAGAGCGACGACTTTCGACTTTGGTCGATCCGGCGACCCGTGAGCATTGATTTATCTACTAGATTTAAAAAGAAATTCATTATCCCACCTTACAAAAGTTTAATCCTGCCGACAGGACGCTGTAAGGCTCATCTCCCCATCTTGAGGTTCGAACCGATGCGCAACCGCGCCAACGAATCCAGATGGAGATTGCCTGATGAAGCCGAGCGTCATTCCCGCTCCTGAAAATACTAAAAAGCCGCGTGTGCTAGCTGGCCGCCGGTTCATTCTCCTCGCTACCACCATCGCCAGCCTGAGCGCCGCCGCACTCGTGATCGCGCCCAGCCTCAATTTGTCCGCTAGCTATCCGGCGGCTGTTGCGCAGAACTTGAGCGAGCAAGCCCGCAAGCTACAAGCTCCGGTTGGATTTGCCGACATCGTCGAGAAGGTCAAGCCCGCGGTTATGTCTGTGCGCGTCAAAGTCGACGGCGGCTCGCAGACCAACGGCCTTGGCTCGAACGATGTTCCCCCCGGGCTGCGTGAATTCTTCCGCCGCTTCGGAATGCCTGATGTCCCGAACGAGCCTGAAGGAATGCCCCGCGGCCGCGGGCGTAACGTAATTACCGGTCAGGGTTCCGGCTTCTTTATCTCTGCTGACGGCTACGCGGTCACCAACAACCATGTCGTGGAAAAGGCCGAAAGCGTCCAGGTCACGACTGACGATGGCAAGATCCACAAGGCAAAGGTCATCGGTACCGATCCACGCACCGATCTTGCGCTGATCAAGGTTGAAGACGGACCATTCCCTTATGTGAAGTTGTCCGACAAAGCGCCGCGCATCGGCGATTGGGTTCTTGCCGTTGGCAACCCTTTTGGCCTTGGTGGGACGGTAACTGCCGGCATCGTGTCGGCGCGCGGTCGCGATATCGGGGCCAGCGCCTATGACGACTTCATCCAGATTGATGCGCCAGTCAACAAGGGCAATTCCGGCGGCCCGACATTCGATACCGATGGCAATGTGATCGGCGTCAATACAGCGATCTTCTCGCCATCTGGCGGTTCGGTCGGCATTGCCTTTGCCATCCCCTCCGACACGGTCAACAGTGTTGTCGCCCAGCTCAAAGATCACGGAACGGTCACGCGCGGCTGGATCGGCGTTCAAATTCAACCGGTAACGCAGGATATCGCGGATAGCATTGGCCTGAAAAAGGCGGAAGGGGCATTGGTTGCCGAGCCGCAGCCAAACAGTCCTGCGCAGAAGGCCGGCATTGAGGCCGGTGATGTGATCACATCGGTCGACGGCAAGGTAGTCAGAGACGCTCGCGACCTCGCCAAGAGAATCGGAGCGATGGCACCGAAGGCATCAGTAAAGCTGACGGTCCTCCATAAGGGCTCAGAAAAGACGGTTACCCTGACGCTCGGCGAATTGCCGAACACCAAGGAAGCCCGCGCCACTGCAGAGGAAGGGGATAGCGGTGCCGATCTCGGCAAATTCGGTCTTACGCTCGCCCCGGCTGCCCGTGTCGCCGGTTCTGGCACCGAAGGCGTGGTTGTCACCGGAGTCGATTCGAGCGGCATCGCGGCCGACCACGGCTTTGCGACCGGCGACGTAATTCTCGAGATTGGCGGCAAATCGGTTTCGACGCCTGCCGACGTGAAGGCGGTCGTCGCGAATGCACGCACAGAAGGCAAGCGCAGCGTTCTGATCCGAGTGAAGAAGGGTGACAATACGCGTTTCGTCGCCCTACCGCTCGGTCAAGGCTGACAAGGTTTGGGGACATCCCGCCAGCATCCGTCGCCCCCGCTGGCGGGTCTGCCCTCAACGGGACGGGCTTCAAGCCCGTCCCGGCAATTTCCGGAAGGCGCGCACTCATAAGGTGCGGCTGCTTACGGTGCGAGCTCCAACCCTGGCATCCGTCGCCCCCGCTGGGGTGGGGTCGTTGAGGGGGTGGCGGTTTCCGCCACCCCCTCGCGTACGAAAAGGGCTGATCGCGTGAGCGAATTTACTTTGCCACCGAATTGACTGGAATTGGTGTGACCGATGGCCACTTATGCGGATATTAGCGGACAGCGCCACCGGACGGCCGAGGCGCAACCTGATCGGGTCACCATGCGCCTACTAGTCATCGAGGACGATCGCGACGCTGCAGACTACCTGGTCAAAGCGTTCCGGGAAGTTGGTCATGTGGCCGACGCTGCCACCGACGGCGATGATGGCTTAGCAATGGCACTCGATGGCCAATATGATGTGCTGATCGTTGACCGTATGCTGCCCAAGCGCGATGGGCTGGCTGTTATCGGGGCTCTCCGCGCAAAGGGCATGGAGACGCCGGCGCTAATTCTGTCTGCGCTCGGTCAGGTTGACGATCGGGTGAAGGGTTTACGGGCTGGCGGTGATGACTACCTCCCCAAGCCGTATTCGTTCTCTGAATTGCTGGCACGTGTCGAAGTCCTGGCTCGGCGGCGCGTGGGTCGGAGCGAAGAAACCGTACTGCGCGTCGGCAACCTAGAACTCGACCGGTTGTCGCACCAAGTGCATCGGGGCGAGGAGGAAATCACGCTGCAACCACGCGAATTTCGCCTCCTGGAATACCTGATGCAGCATGCGGGACAGGTCGTTACGCGTACTATGCTGTTGGAAAATGTGTGGGATTACCATTTTGACCCGCAGACCAATGTGATTGACGTGCACATCTCGCGCTTGCGCTCGAAAATCGATAAAGGTTTCTCCCAGCCGCTTTTGCATACAATCCGCGGCGCGGGATACATGATACGTGACGGCGCTCGGTAAGCTTTTTCGTACCACTACGTTCAAGCTGACTCTGGTCTATTTGACCGTGTTCGCGTTGTTTGCAGCATTTCTGCTTGGCTATTTTGCTCTCAATACGCGGCGCCTGATCACCGAACAGATCACTGACACGGTCAATGCCGAGATTACCGGCCTGTCCGAGCAGTATCGCCTCGGTGGAATCCGGAGACTGGTGGTCGTTGTTGATGCGCGGGCTCGACGACCTGGCTCGAGCCTCTATCTCGTTACGACCTTTGCTGGCGAGTCACTTGCCGGCAATGTCACTTCGTTGCCGCCAGGTACTCTCGACAATCCTGGCTGGACCGAAACGGTTTATCGGCGGCTCGACGAGGCCGAAGCAGGTGAGCACCCCGAACACCACGCGCTGGCGCGCGTGTTTCAGTTGCCGGGCGGGTTTCGTCTTCTGGTCGGCCGCGATCTCGACGAGCGTGAGCGTCTCTACAATATTGTGCTTTCTGCGGGACGCTGGTCGATTGCAATCGTGATCGTCCTTGGGCTTGCCGGTGGCTTGTTTGTCACTCGCCGTGTGTTGCGTCGCGTTGATGCCATGACCGAGACCACGCGTACAATCATGCACGGTGATCTTGGCGGCCGCCTACCAGTCGCCGGTACCGGAGACGAACTAGACCGATTGGCCGAAAATCTCAATCTCATGCTGGAACGCATCGAGACGCTGATGCACGGCCTGAAGGAGGTTTCTGATAATATTGCCCACGATCTGAAAACACCACTTACACGGCTGCGCAATCGCACAGAGCAAGCGCTCCGCTCGGCGGAGAATGAAACTGAATATCGTGCCGCGCTTGAGAGCACGATCGAAGAATCGGATGGCCTGATACGGACCTTCAACGCGCTGTTGATGATCGCCCGCGCCGAATCCGGCCACGCGCGGGATGATATGAGCGAGTTCGACGCAGCAGAAATCGCGCATGACGTCGGCGAGCTATACGAGCCTTTGGCGGAGGAAAAGGGAATCGTCTTGAAGGTCGAAGCAGAGTCACCCACGCCGCTCAAAGGCAATCGCGAACTCATAAGCCAGGCGCTCGCCAATCTGGTCGACAATTCCATCAAATATGCGCAGCCTCGTGATTTGATCAATGGCGCGCTGACGGAGATCACCGTGCGCGCCCTTAGCGAGGGCGATCGCATTCTGCTAACCGTCGCGGACAGCGGCCCGGGCATTCCTGAAGCCGACCGCAGCCGCGTCGTCGAACGTTTCGTACGACTGGAGCAAAGCCGTTCGCAGCCTGGATCCGGGCTTGGGCTGAGTCTCGCATCCGCGGTGGCACGCCTGCACGGCGGCGAATTGACGCTTACCGATAATCAACCGGGTCTCAAAAGCATCATTGCCTTGCCGCGGGGAGGGCCGGTACAGATTGCGGGATGAGACCCCCGGCCAAACGCAAGTCGTCCCGTAAACGGTCTGCCGCCAAAACCGTCGGCACACGCACCGTGGGCCCGGCCCTTGCCGATCGGATCTCGACCGCACCAAAGCCGGTCAACCGCACAGCAGCGCGCGCCCGCGTTTCTGACTGGATTGCCGGACTCGGGTCACCGGAAGCGAAGTCAATCAAGGGTCTGCTTGCTAACTATCCAACCGTCAGTACGATACTAGAAGGGATTGCTGAAGGCTCGCCTTATCTCTGGGAATTGGCACGTCACGAGCCAAAACGACTCCTGCGGGTACTTCAGGCCGACCCGGACAAGCACCTCAGCGCTATATTGGGCAAATATGGCCGGCTAGCTGCCTCGAGTGAAGATGTGGTCGAGGCAATGGCAACGCTACGCTGCATGAAGAACGAAGCGGCGTTACTGATTGCGCTTGCCGACATCGGAGGCGTTTGGCCGGTGATGCATGCAGCACGGGCGATCACTGATCTCGCCAACACAGCAGTTGATGCCGCGACACAGTTCGTACTGGCTGAGGCGGCGCGTGCCGGGCGTCTGGTGCCAGAAGACAATTCAAATCCACAATTCCGTAGCGGATATATCGTCCTGGCTATGGGCAAGATGGGGGCGTACGAGCTTAACTACTCGAGTGATATCGATCTGATCGTATTTTTCGATCCTTCAGTTCCCGCGTTGCCAAAGGATGCAGAGCCCTCGACGCTCTTCGTTCGACTGACTCAGCGGCTTGTGAAGCTGCTGCAGGAACGCACCGCCGACGGTTACGTTTTCCGGATCGACTTGCGCCTGCGGCCCGATCCAGCTTCAACCGCAATAGCGATATCTACGGCTGCCGCGATCGCCTACTACGAAAGCCTCGGTCAGAACTGGGAGCGTGCTGCAATGATCAAAGCGCGCGCGTGCGCTGGCGATATTGCAGCCGGCGAAGCGATCCTCAACGAACTCGCGCCCTTCGTATGGCGCAAATATCTCGACTTTGCGGCGGTTGCCGACGTCCACGCGATGAAGCGACAGATTAATGCCTACCGCGGCCACGGCAAAATCGCAGTCGAGGGCCACAATATAAAACTTGGACGGGGCGGGATTCGTGAAATCGAATTTTTCGCGCAGACCCAGCAGCTGATTGCGGGCGGCCGAAATCCGGGCCTTCGCGACCGCGATACACTCACAACACTGGACAAGCTGTGTGATGACAAGTGGATTGATAAGACTGCGCGTGATGCGATGAAAGAGGCCTATTGCTTTCTTCGAACGGTCGAGCACCGTTTGCAGATGGTGAACGATGAGCAAACGCAAACCTTGCCCGCGGAACGCGAGGACCTGGAACGCTTTGCCCGCTTTTTAGGCTTCGTAAGTCGTGATGCCTTTGCCAAAGTTCTGGTCGAACATCTCGACAGGGTGCAACACTACTACGCGCGTTTATTTGAGAAGCACCCAGATGCCGATCTTCCCCTCTTGGCATTTCCAGCAGATAGTGACGATCACAAAACACTTGATCGGCTCTCCAAACTGGGATTTCGCGCGCCCCTTGAAGCCTCAAGTGTCATTCGTCACTGGCTGAGTGGAAATCATCGTTCGCTCAAGAGCGAGGCAGCACGCAGCCACCTCGAGGCGCTGCTGCCGGCGCTGTTGGAAGATATGGCGCGCACGGACAATCCCAATGCCACCTTGGTTCAATTCGATCATTTCCTTTCTAATTTACACGGGCCCGCACGGTTACTGCCCCTGCTGCAGCAAAATCTTCAACTTATTACGCTGATCGTCTTGATTCTCGGTGTCGCGCCGCGACTGGGTGACACGTTGGCACGTCACCCACAGGTCATGGATGCGCTTGTCGACCCGAGCTTTTTTGGAGCCTTCCCAGATGAAGCCGAGCTTGGAAGGCGGTTTGACGATGCGCTGGCGCAATCAAGTTATGACGAAGACCTGCTCGATCGCATACGCATGTTCGGTCTGGAATATATGTTCCTTATTGGCGCACGAATTCTTTCTGGCACCGTCGCCGCGCGTCAGGCGGGTGAGGCATTTGCGCGGCTCGCCGACGCGGTAATTCGCGCCGTGCACCGCGCGGTCTCCGACAATTTCTCGACGGTCCATGGGCACATGCGCAAAGAAGAAACCGCCGTGGTGGCAATGGGGAAGTTGGGCGGTTACGAAATGACCGCGACGTCCGACCTTGATCTCATCTTGATCTACGATTTTGATGATAAATATCCGGAATCGGACGGTCCACGGCCTCTCTATGGTGCTCAATATTTCGCCCGGCTCACCCAGCGGCTGATCAATAGATTGACTGCGCAAACAAATTACGGAGCGCTTTACCAGGTCGATATGCGATTGCGGCCCTCAGGTCGTGCTGGACCATTGGCTACCAGGCTCGATGGCTTTGCGACTTACCAGGAGACCGAGGCATGGACTTGGGAACACATGGCTCTTACCCGGGCGCGGGTGGTCTCCGCTTCGCGTGAACTCAAGCTTCGGATAGAGAATGTCATCCAGGGTATCCTGCGAAGGCCGCGCGATTCAGACCTGGTAGCCGGCGACGTGGTAGAAATGCGCGCGGCCATTGCGAAGGAAAAAGGAGACGGCGAACGCTGGAACCTCAAGTATGTGGCCGGCGGGCTTATCGATATCGAGTTTATCGCACAATATTTGCAGCTCATCCACGCTCATCAACTGCCTGACATACTTGATACTTCGACTGCGCGCGTTCTCGACAACGCGTGGGCATTGCGAGTGCTACCGGTGCAGGATGCGGAGATCCTTCGCCCGGCTGTGCAGCTCTATCAAGATCTCACGCAGATTCTGCGCCTCTGCCTGCCAGGAACGTTCGATCCGAAGACGGCTGGCCCGGGGCTTTTGCGGTTGTTGGCGCGCGCTGGCGACGTACCTGATTTCGCGACGCTTGATGCAACGCTGATTGATACTCAGGCCAAGGTGCGTGAAAGTTTCGTACGAATTCTTGGGAAAGCGCCTGGCGTCAATTAAGCCGCTTCCTCCTTTGGAAGGAGACACTGCGGTTCGAGCGGCAACCGCACTGCTACCAAGGTTCCTTTGCCAAGCGTCGAGCGGATGCGCATGCGCCCGCCATGCAGTTCAACCAACGATTTCGATATTGCCAGGCCAAGTCCTGAGCCCTGGTGACTTTTGGTCAATTGGCTCTCTACCTGCTCAAACGGCCGGCCAAGCCGGGTTAGAGCGTCTTTTGCGATGCCGATACCCGTGTCGGCGATAACGAGCGTGATGCAATTGTCGGTCGCGCGTCCGCGCACTGTGACGCGCCCTCCGACGGGAGTAAATTTAACCGCATTCGAAAGCAGGTTGAGCGCAACCTGCTTGAGCGCGCGACGGTCCGCACGCATTCTGAGTTCCGGCGATATGCGGGCCGATAGCTCCAGCTGTTTGTTCTGGGCACGCGCGGCAACAACACGCATGGCTTCGTTAAGCAGCGTATCGACGCAGAGATCCTCGAAATCAAGACGAATGCGCCCCGCCTCGATTTTTGACATATCGAGGATGTCGTTGATGACCTCAAGAAGGTATAGACCACTGCCACGGATATCGCTGCAATATTCATGATACTTTTCTGCGCCCAGGGGGCCGAACATTCCGGATTCCATGATCTCGGAAAAGCCGATAATGGCATTGAGTGGCGTGCGCAACTCATGACTCATATTGGCGAGAAACTTTGACTTCGCCTGATTGGCTTCTTCGGCGCGTGTTTTTTCCTCCGCATATTTCTCCGCAAGTTCGGCCGAGCGTTGCTGCGACGCGCGTAGATCTGCGATCGTCGCCATTAGTCGTTTCTCGCTATCAACCAGCTTTTCCTCGTGTGTTTTGAGTGGCGTAATGTCGGTGCCAACCGACACGTAGCCGCCATCTTTGGTACGCCTCTCGCTGATATGCAACCAGCGTCCATCCTCGAGTTGCGCTTCAAATGTACGCGCACCGGGAACACTCGGGCCAGCTGTGATGACCTTATTGCGCACGACAGGTTTGGCGCCCACCGCGACTACTGATTCGTAAGATGCGCCGACAGTGATCGCTTCGTCGGGAAGATGGTGGAGTTCCTGAAAGTTGGAATTACAGAGCACAAGGCGATTGTCCGCGTCCCACAGTACGAACGCTTCCGGTATGGTTTCGATGGCGTCTCGTAGCCGCATATCGGCGGCAACGGTTTTCTCGACGAGACTTTTCTGCTCGGTAATGTCGACGGCAATGCCGATCAAGTGGAGACCAGGCTCGCCGGCTTGGCGTACGAGCTCGCAGCGTGCGCGCAGCCACACCCAGTGGCCGGCTGCGTGACGCATGCGAAAGGCATGATCGATCGTCGTTGTTGTCGCATCAGCGAGCTGAGCTGCAAGTTCGTAGAGCCGCACGTCGTCCGGATGTACCAATGCATTCACGTCTCCGAACGACAGCAGATCGCCTTTGGTGTCGAGACCAAGGATTTCGAACATCGATTGAGACCAGAAGATACGGCCGCGGGCGAGGTCCCAGTCCCACAATCCGCAGCGGCCGCGATTGAGCGCGGTATCGATGCGGCTGCGGACCGTTTCGTAAATAACGTCCGCTTCTCGCGCACGGGTTGCCTGCCAATGAAACGCAAAACCGAGAATGAGCACGACAAAACCGGTGGTGGCCGACAATGTGACGGTGAGTGTCGTAAGCGAGCGCCAGTTGGCAAGCGCGGCTTCCCGGGACTGGACCACCGCGAGCTGGCCGAACGGGACACCGAGCATGCGCACGGTCGCCAGGGCTCGGGTGTCGTCGGGCAGGATAATTTCCATAACTCCGGCGCCAGCGCCGAAAGTTGTGAGAGGCTGCGTTGGCCCGAGCAGGTCGATTAAACGTCGGCCGATTGCCGCCCTATTGGCCGGCGTCGCGGCGGTGATCACACCATCGGCATTGGTCAGCAGGAAACGCCGACCGGGAACCATTGCCCAAGATGGCAGCACGCGTGCGAGCAGCAACTGCGGTTGCTCAGCGGCATCGGTAGACTTTTTGAGCGGTTTTTGGAGACGTTCAGCAGTGAGATCGGCGACGGCCTCAAGTGACACGGCGTCATGTGTGAGGGTCTGGCGGCGGTGGTCGAGCACCTGCACGAGAGCGCCGACGCAGATTGTGACGAGAAAAGCAATGATCAGCACCGGGACGGCGCGGCGCAGCAGGGGCTCGGCGTTCAGCAGCCGCCGATACGCCGGTTTGGCGACCGATTGCGCAAGGCCCTTGATAGAATCAGGATGTGCAGACGCACTCGCCACACCGGCGCGCGCCATAGACCGCCTCCGTTCGGAATTTCCCCTGTCACCCCGGAAGGATGTGCCGCATCGCTTTCCGAATCACTTTGTCGATTGGAATCGATGGACGCTGATTTGTCGAGGGTCCGAAGAGTCAAATAGTTAAAAAATGTTACCCACCGATAGTTTTGCAACAAAAATGCGCCGGAGGGCACCCTTATGCAGGGGCTAGGGCGCGTTCGACGATGTCAGCCAGATCGCGGGAAAGGCCAGGTGCCGCCTTGATGCGGGCTAGGGCGCTTTCGGCCTTCGTCCGTCTTCCGCTTTCGAGCATGCGCCAACTGCGAAATGCGGTTGCGAGCCGCGCGGAAACTTGCGGATTTTTCGGGTCGAGGGCGAGCACCGTTTCGGCCACGAAATCGTAGCCGAGGCCGTCGGGCCGATTGAATTGGGTTGCATTTCCTTGCGCGAACGCACCGATCAATGCGCGCACACGATTTGGATTAGCGAGTGAGAACGCAGAATGACCAGTGAGATGGCGCACGGTTTCGAGGGTATTCGGATGCGGGATAGTGGCTTGCAATGAGAACCATTTGTCGATCACAAGTGCATCCGACGCATAGCGCGCATAGAAATCGGCAAGGGCGTGCTTGCGCTCCGGTACATCGTGTAGCGACAAGCTCGTAAGAGCCGCCATTCGATCAGTCATGTTGTCAGCGGTTTCGTATTGGCGGGCGGCACGGGCAATTGCCGCAGGTTTGCCGGTTGCCGCCAATAGGTCGAGCGCGACATTTCGCAAAGCCCTACGGCCTGCATTCGTAGCATCGGGAGAGTATGCGCCGGACACGGTCATGCCATCGTAAATTTTTGTGAGTGCGGGACCAAGGTGCGCTCCAATCTCCGCACGAAACGAAGCGCGGGCACGGAAAATCGCATCGGGATCGATGTCGCGACCGATCTCGCGCGCAATATCGCCTTCGCCAGGTGGAACTAAAGTGAGTGCAATGAAAGCAGGTTCCAGCACAGAGTTAGCGACAATAGCGGCGAGCGCCACCATCAGCTTCTCGTTCGTGCGCAGCGGCTGGCCCGCACGCAGGGCAGCCACATTGCCGATCAGCAGGTTCATCGAAATAGACTGTAGTGCCTGCCAGCGGTTGAACGGGTCGCTATCGTGCGCAGCGAGAAAAGCGAGGTCGTCTGCGCTGAGATCGGTAACGAGCTTGATCGGCGCCGAGAACCCACGGTTGATTGACAATACGGGGCATTCGGCAAGGCCGACGAATTCAAATTTCTCTGCGGGCTCGCTAAGAACAACAACATTTGTCTCGGCAGTATTGCCCGGCAAACTAAGTGGCAAATCGCGCCCATTCTTGCCGACTAGACCAATCGACAGCGGAATCACCATCGCCTCCTTGGTCGGCTGCCCTGGCGTCGGCGGAACGGCTTGCTTGCACTCCAGGGTGTATTTTTTTTGCGCTGGCTCGAAGTGGGTACTGACTGTTATTTCGGGCGTCCCGGCTTGATTGTACCAACGCATGAATTGAGCTAGATCGCGACCACTCGCGTCCGCAAAACACTGAATGAACTGCTCGACCGTTGCGGCTTCTCCATCGTGGCGCGCGAAATAAAGATCCATGCCGGCACGAAATTTTTCTTTGCCAAGCAATGTCTGCACCATGCGCACCAGCTCGGCGCCCTTCTCGTACACGGTGGATGTGTAGAAGTTGTTGATTTCCTTGTATGTCTCAGGCCGTACCGGATGTGCCAAAGGACCAGCGTCCTCGATGAACTGTGAGGCACGAAGGCCGCGCACATCGAGGATGCGCTTTACCGGACGTGAACGCATATCGGAAGAAAACTCCTGGTCGCGAAAAACGGTGAGACCCTCCTTCAAACAAAGCTGAAACCAATCGCGACAAGTGATGCGATTGCCCGTCCAATTGTGGAAATATTCATGCGCTATCACAGCCTCGATATGAGCAAAATCAACGTCGGTTGCAGTATCAGCGCTGGCTAGTACGTATTTGTCATTAAAGACATTCAGGCCTTTGTTCTCCATTGCGCCCATGTTGAAGTCGGAAACCGCAACAATCATGAAAATATCAAGATCGTATTCGCGGCCAAAAGCATCTTCATCCCAGCGCATCGCTCGTTTAAGCGAATCCATCGCATAGGCACAGCGACCTTGCTTGCCGTGCTCGACATAGATGCGCAGACTCACGTTCCGCCCAGACATTGTGACGAAACGATCCTCTACACAGACAAGGTCACCGCCGACCAACGCAAAAAGATATGAGGGTTTGGGATGCGGATCGCGCCAAATGGCGAAATGACGCCCGTCCGCGGCTTCTCCGCTCTCCACGAGATTGCCGTTTGAGAGCAGTACGGGTGCTTCTGCTTTGTCGGCCTCTATACGCGTAGTGTAGACGGCCATCACATCCGGTCTGTCAGGAAAAAAAGTGATACGGCGAAAACCCTCTGCTTCGCATTGTGTGCAATAGGTGCCATTTGAACGATAAAGTCCTGACAGTTGGGTGTTAGCCGTAGGATCGATAACCGTTTCGATCTCCAACGTGATCGCCTGGTTTGGCGGCTGCGGAATGGTGAGGCTGTCAGATGCGACAACGTAGCTGTCTTCGGGTAGTGGGGTTCCATTGAGCTTGAGAGACGCCAACGACAATCCGTCGCCATCCAGCACCAAAGGTGCGGCTGCGCTCACAGGATTCGGCTTGAGCGCGAGCGTTGCACGGACCCGCGCCGCGGTTGGATGAAGTGTAATGTCGAGCGAGACCGTTTCTACCAGCCAGTCCGGCGGACGGTAGTCTTTCAAGCGGATAGGCTGGGTAATATCGGTGCGCATGGCAATTGATCTAGTGTGTCCAGCCGGAAATTGGAAGAAATTAACGCGCCGGCTCGGCGTGTCCGATCACGCGTTTGATTGATGGCGATTTTTGTTTTAATGCCCGCTCCAGCGCGTCAACGTTTTCGTGCACGCTTCGCACGGTCAATTGCGGATCAACTCGGCAGTGGAAGTTGACGATCTCTCCTGCATCCGTCTCACGCACCCGCACATTGTGTATATCACGAATACTACCGTCTCCGGTTGCCAGCTCCGACAGTGCGATGGAAACTGCCTTGACCCGCTCGGGCGGCGCCTCGCGACCAGAGGCGTCCTGAGTCTGCAACGGTTCGATGTGGGTTTCTACCTCGACATCGGGGCCAAGTTCCGCGGCGATCGCGTCTTCCAGACGATCCGCCATCTCGTGCGCAGATCCCAGAGAAAGCTTTCCATCTACCTCGAGGTCGAGAGACACCGCCAGTCTGTCCTTAAGTTCATGTACCGTTACGTGATGCACCGCAAGTGCGCGGTTGCGTGCAATAACCATGACACGATCAAGAACGGTCTCATTGTTGAGTGCGACCGGATCGGTGGTGACTACAGGCTCGGCGCCCGGCATTTGCTCGCGGATTGTCGCGGCGACGTCATGTTTGAGTACGCTCACTCTATCGAGCGGCAGCGTACGACTAACCGCAACACCGAGATCAATGAAGGTTTGCCCGCCGACCGCGCGTGCCCGGACCTGTTCGACTTTAACTACTCCCGGGACACGAGCTGCAATGGCTTTAATTTTCTCCGCGGCTCCAGGCGGTGCGACGTCGGTGAGTGTGTCGATGGTTCGCTTGCCGAGTCGCCAGCCAGCGACGCAAACTAACGCTGCTACGATGAGTGCGGCGGCGGAATCCGCCCATGCGAAGCCGTAGTGCACACCTACAAGGCCAACCAATACAGCCGACGATGACCACAGATCCGACGAAAAATGCAGCGCGTCAGCCTCAAGCGCCTGGCTCGAAGTTTTTTTCGCAGTACGCGATAACGCGCGTGCACGGAAGAAATCGATGGCAATCGAAGCTATAATGACTCCGAACGCCCAGACAGTCGCTTCGACGACGTGTCCCTTGCGCTCGACGAGGCGCTGGACTGCTTCCCAGATCACAATGCCAGATAGCAAGAACAACAACGCGGTTTCGACAAGTGCCGAGACCGCTTCCACCTTGCCGTGGCCATAGTGATGCTCTTCATCGGCTGGCTTGCCGGAAATGCGTACCGCGATATAGGTCATGACCGTGGCGCCGAGGTCGATCAACGAATGGCCGGCTTCGGAAAGTATTGCAAGGGAACCGGTAGTGAGGCCGACGAGAGCCTTGGCGACGGTCAGGCCGGCCGAGGCTGCGATCGAAGACAGCGCAACTTGTTCTTTTTCGGTCTGCATGCGGCCGCCAGTTTAACCTTAGCAAATTTCGAGAACGTCCAGGGGCCAACCGCTTAAAAGGTGACTGGCCTTCCGTCCGCTGCTGCCGAGCGCGTTACTGCGTCGAGAATGCGAATATTCGCGAGTAGTTGTTCGGTCGTGAAACGGTAGGGCGCTCGGCCTTCTAAAGCGTCAGCCCAGGCCTCGAAATTCATCCGTACGGTATTGACGTGGTCATAGCTGCTCATCCGGCGGCTGCCATCCGGTCCGCAATGAACGAAACTCGATGGAATACCTTTGTCGACATTGCCGCCCTCTTGCACTTCGACCCAGCCTTCGTCGCATACCAGAGTAAAACGGCCGTAGAATGGCGGCGTCGACAGGCAAGTAATGCGCCCTCGCGCGCCATTTTCGAAATCAATTTCGGCGCTGACGAAGTCCTCCGACGGTGCGGGAAAGATCTGAGAGGCGGTGCGCGCAACCACGCGCACGGGTTGACCGGCAAGAGATACGAACATGTCGCCAAGATGAATGCCGAGTGCCGTCCATGCGCCGGCCGGTGCGTGTCGGGGGTCGCGGCGCCAATTTGACGGGTCCATTTTTCGAAAATTGCTGTGACTGACGTTGGCGTCCATGTGAAGCATGCGCCCAAGTGCGCCGCTCTCGAACAGGTTTCGCATCTTCTCCATCGCCGGCTCGTAGCGCCGTTCGTGGCCGATGCCAAGCACGCCGCCGGTCCTCGCGCAAGCGGTGAGGATGCGTTCAGCGCTCGCCGTAGTAAGGGCAAGGGGCTTTTCGCAAAAAACTTGCTTGCCGGCGCCGAATGCCGCGATGGCCATTTCCTCATGAAGCAGGTGAGGGGTTACAACGGCGACAGCGTCGATATCAGTGCGATTGAGCAGAGTTTTGTAATCGTTCGTCAACTCGAACTTGTGAGAGGCAGCAAACGGGGCGGCCATCTTGGTGTCGATATCGCATCCGGCCAGAATCTTGAATCGCGTGCTCTCAGCAAGGCAAGTCACAATCTGCTTGCCCCACCACCCGAGACCGATAATTCCAATTCGGATCACTGCTTGACGCCCTGAAACTCCGATGATCCCGCCTTCACAGTCGATTGATCTTTGCGCAATTCAAGTCGGCTGGGGTGGCTCAAAAGGTCGCGCACTGCGCCAAGAAAACGGCCCACTTGCTGGGCATCCGCGAGGCGGTGGTCGGCTCGCAAGAATAATGGCATGACGTTGATCGATACAAATTGGTTTGAACGGGCGACTACTTTGCTTTCTACGGGTCCCAACGTCAGATTGAGCGAGTCGGCCCGATCAGGAAATCGGGTCGGTTTGTAGATACGCATCGGTGGTGCCCCGGGGAATGACAGGTCATTCACGGTCACACAGCTTGCCCGTGTGGCATCGAGCCTGCCCAGACTAGGTAGCGGTATATGACGATCGAGAAAGCCATAGAAGCGCAATACCTGGCGGAACCAAAAACCAGAGAACCAACGCAATCTTGCAAGGTCACGATCCCGGTCGCCCTCACCCCGTCCCGCTTGCAGTAGTCGCTGCCAGATTTCGAGGCCGATTTGCTCGAGGCCTTTTAAATTTGCCTGCGAGATCAGCAGCACATCCATTTCGCCATTTCGACGGTGGAAAAATGCCATACGGATATTCACGTCCCGGAACGCATATATGCGGCGTCCGACCAAACGGACGTTCATTTCCGGAAATTGCTCTAGAGCCAAGGCCGCCGCGCGTATTAGCGCATGCGCGGCTGTCATCAGTATGTGTCCGTTGCGATTGCGTTCACGAAGGAAATCTTGCAGCGCGTCGGCATCGATTTCGGTTCCCCAGACCATAACTGGGTCGACTTGGCTCGCCGCCGGGGCATGGAGATAAAAGCGATTGTAGAGCGGTACTTGGCGATCGGGAATCGCACGTTTAACCAGGGGCCACTTCATGGTCGTATTGCCTTTTGGGCTCCAGAGGCGGCGCGCACCAAGTTGCGATTAGTCACCCTGCCGCAGCGATGCTGGTTCTTGGTTGAGCACAAAGTTGACGATATCCACGATTGTACGAAAGTTTGAGGGGTTGACTTGGTCGCTGTCAAACCTGACCCCGTACTTTTCTTCGATATGAAATATTAAATCCATGAGAAGCAAGGAATCCAGTAGACCGCTTTCTAGCAAGTCCGTTTGCAGCGTCACATCCGCATGACGCGAGCCGCGCGATTGCACGAACTGCTGCAGGTCGACTTCCAGTCGTTTTCGATCAGCCATCATCAAGATTGGGTTAGAGAGTCGCCTGGCGGGATGCAGTCACGGCGGGTCTCGAGATCTGTGGAGCGAGAAGAGCCAACGCCGTACGATCTATCTTATGGCCCGAAGTCAGTGGAAATCGGTCAACTACTTCATAGTGCAAAGGAACCTTATAAGGAGGGAGCTCGCGCTGGCAGGCCGCACGAATCTTTGCGACATCGATTGGTTGGTCATCCCGCGGCGCGAGGAACAGAATAAATCGGAGGTCCTCACCTCGGGTCATAGGGATAGCGACTGCGGAAGTTTGGGGAAATGCTGATTCCACTACTTCCTCGATCTCTGCCGGATGGACGCGGTAGCCTTGAACCTTGACCAGCAGGTTGGCGCGTCCGTGCAGATAGAAAAAGCCCTCTTCGTCGCGGTGAGCGAGATCACCGGTTTGCAACCAACCGTCGTCACCCAGCACGTCAGCCGTGGCCACCGGATCCTGCCAATAGCCAAGCATCACGTTCTCGCCTCGGGCGTAGAGCATTCCGACGTCGCCCGCGGGCAGTTCGCGTTTTGCCTCGTCCATGACAGCGAGTTCGACACCCCATATCGGTTTGCCGATCGATCTCCGCCGAAGATGGAGTTGTTGAGACGGCAACGATGCCAGGCGAGCGGTCGCTTCCGATTGGCCGTACATGACATGAAACGATGCGGGCGCAATACGGTCCGCGATTTTCGTAGCTAAATCGTAACGCAGTTCACCTCCAGCGACGGTCATATATCGCAATGCTGGCAGCGGCCGTTCTCCGAGCCGGCCGTATTTCAACAACATGCCGTACACTTCGGGAACAGCGGAGAAGCTTGTGGCCTCCAACTCGTGCAGCGCTTCAACAATCAAAGAGGGGAATGTCAGTGCTCCGCCGAGGAGAAGCGTAGCACCCGAGAGAATGTGAGTTTGCAATACGGAGTTACCGAACGCATGACATAACGGCAGTACGACCAGCGCTCGATCGTCGGCGCAAATGGGCAACTCGTGTAAAATCGAATCGGCATTGGCCAAAAGGTTACGGTGGCTGAGCATGACCCCTTTTGGCATGCCCATCGACCCGGAGGTGAAGAGCAGCATTGCCAGGTCATGGTCTTGCCGACGCGGGGGAGCGAAAGAAATCTCGTCGCTATCGCTTTCTGACAGCGTCAGCGTCGCGATTGGGGAACGATAGTCCTGCGCGTCGAAATCCTCTGGACGGCTGATCAACACATCAGATCCGCACAGCTCGTGGATTTTTCGCCGGCGCAGCGCCTCCAAGGAGGACGGAAGAGGGACGACGACACAGTCGGCGAGAAGCGTGCCGTAGAATGCGGAGAGGTACTCAGCCGAATTGGAAAGCTGCAACACCACGCGTGCTCCCGCTACGTAACCCGGACGGGCGCATAAATACTTTCGAACGCGATCCGCTGCGCGGAGTAGCCAGCTGTAAGAGAAGGCGCCCGCCTTTGTTTCCACCGCCGGGTGTCCCGCACGAGCACGTGCGATATTGAAAAAAGCGGTTCCCAAATTGACCGCAGCGGTAGGGCTGGGCGCGCAGTAACCCGCGGCAGCACGGCCGGAGGTCTCGGCCGACTCGCCAATTTGCAAAAGAAGGACATCCATACTCATCGCGCGGCCCACCGCCGAGTGCGAGTTTGAACCATCAAGTTTCGCTTATATGTATAGCGGCGCCAAGCTTAAAGCGCACCTCGTAGCGCCGGGTCAAACCAGAGATGATAAATCCCCTCTTCAGGCTAAAAACTACTAGCTTTTCGGCGCTTCGATAGAGCTCAATAAATTCCCGGAACGAGCCGATACGTGCGCGCCATATAGGCACGGTACTCGTCACCGAACGTCTCCAGCATCATTCGCTCCTCGTAGCCTACCCGCGCGAAGAACAACGTGCCAAAGCCCACGATGCCCGATAATCCTGCAACCCAGTTTGGCAACAGTAGCGCCTGCGAGATCGCCCATAGCCAAAAAGAGGCGTACATCGGGTGACGGAGCTTTTCGTAAATACCACGGGTGACCAGAGCGTGTTGTTTGCGAACCTCAAGCGTGATCGACCACGCGCGACCTAGATCGCGGTGCGTACGATGCAACAGAGCCATTCCCCCGATCAAAACGAGCGTTCCGAGCCAGGCGCAGACAGGCCGGAATGCATAGTCAGCAAATTTAGGCTCGCCCATGAGCACATAGATAAGTGGAATCATGAATAAGCCAGCATAGGAGATTGCCATCAATACGTGTTCGCGCACGCGCGCGCGTCGGTCGGCGACCGGCGTTTTACGGGCGCGGCGCTGATGCGGATAGCGGATAATGTAGTACGCCACGCATCCAAGTCCCCAGATCACTTTGGCAACAAACAAGGTCATCGGCCTATGCTCACGATTTGGCCAGGGTCATTGACGATCTCGGGTCGTTTCCGATTTAGCCATTGGTATCATGCCCGTTACGAAATAACACACCGAAAGTATTTCGCCATGTAGTGGGTTGATCGGTATTGATTAGCTGCGATGACATGCAATAAAGGATAAGTTAAATGGCGTTTCGTGCACCGCTGATTCATGGGGGGAACTGTGCGGATCTCGACGCTATTCATTGCTGTTTTCGTCGGCCTGGCAGTCCTTTCCGGCAGTGCCCAAGCATCCGGCCACATCTACCTGCTGAGAGGGCTGGCAGGCATTTTTTCCACCGGGCTCGATACGCTCGACGAAAAACTCCTCCAACGTGGCTACGCTTCCACAGTTCATAGCCACGACAGCTACGAAGCTCTCGCCGCAGAAGCCACTCGTTTTCAAAAAAACGGCAAAGGTCCGATCATCATTATTGGGCATTCACTTGGAGCGGACGCAGCAATTTTCATGGCGGAAAAGATGAAGAGCGCCGGTGCCCGGGTTGCTTTGGTCGTTACTTTCGGCCCGACGATGAACTTGGTGGCGCCGTCAAATGTCTCGCAGGTGATCAATTACTATACGGGCAATACCCTGGTAACCAAGGGGCCCGGCTTCAAAGGGGCGATTTCCAACATCAATCTAAACGCAGCCTCCGATATCAATCACTTAAACATTGAGAAGAGCAATCGTCTTCAGGCCAACGTTATCTCAAAGATTCAGGCGATTGCCGGACGCGGTCATTTTGATCCTTCTGCCTCTGCACAATGAGTCTGCCGTAGGAGCAACTCCCTGGCGCCGCCGCCAGACTATCGTTCGCGGAAGACCGAATTGGTGTTAAAATATCTTAAACGATCGGTTCAGAAGCGAATACGATAATGGCAGCGGCCGCGCGAAGCTTTTGTGTCGCTCCGATGATGGAGTGGACTGATCGGCATTGCCGGTTCTTTCATCGGCTGCTCACGCGCCGGGCGTTGATCTACACTGAAATGCTAACCACTGGCGCTGTGCTGCGTGGCGATCGCACGCGGCTGTTGGGCTTTGACGAATTTGAGCATCCGGTGGCGCTCCAGCTCGGGGGATGCGATCCAAAGGCACTCGCGCAATCTGCGCGTATCGGCGAGGACTTCGGCTATGCCGAAATCAATCTGAATGTTGGTTGCCCTTCCGACCGTGTGCAAGAAGGTCGGTTCGGTGCCTGCTTGATGGCTGAACCTCTACTGGTGGGCGAGTGCGTCATCGCCATGAAGAATGCAGTTAGGGTTCCGGTGACCGTAAAATGCCGCATCGGAATCGACGAACAAAATCCAGATGAATCGCTGTTTGCGTTTACCGAGGTGGTTAAGGCTGCTGGCATCGATGCCTTGATTGTGCATGCACGCAAAGCTTGGTTGAAGGGACTATCTCCACGTGAGAATCGCGAGGTGCCGCCGCTCGACTACATGCTGGTGCGTCGGCTGAAAGCCGCGCATGCGGACATCGAGATTGTGCTCAATGGCGGGATTGCGACGCTGGAGCAGGCAAAAAGCGAACTTGGTACGTTCGACGGCGTAATGATGGGTCGGGCAGCCTATCAGGAACCATGGCGTCTGCTCGGGGTCGATCCGATCCTGTACGGAACGCCGGCACCATTTGCTTCGCCCAAAGAGGCCGCTCTTGCGTTGATTCCCTACATTGAGCGCGAGTTAGCAAACGGCGTGCGATTGCACGCGATCACGCGTCACGTGCTGGGACTTTTTCGCGCGGTGCCAGGTGCGCGTGCGTTCCGGAGACACCTGGCGACCGAAGCCGTCAAGCCGGGCGCGAGCGCTGCCGTCATGGCTGATGCGCTGGAGCTGGTGCTGGACAGAGAAGACGATTTGGCGCACATCGCCGCCTAAGTCAGATGCGCCCGTTCAACATCCTCTCTTCCGGGGAAACATGCTGCTGGGATACCCGATCAGCGAGATCGCCTTCCTCGCGCTCTGGATCGTGTGCGCCGGCGTTCTCGTGGGTATCCTCGCTGGCCTTTTCGGGATTGGTGGCGGAGCCATCATCGTCCCGGTTTTATACGAAGTGTTCCGCGCGCTTGGCGTGCCCGAAGACGTCCGCATCCAGACATGTATTGGCACCTCACTCGCAATCATCGTACCTACAACAGTGCGCTCCTATCTTGGGCATAAAAAGAAAGGCGCGGTGATCCCAGAAGTGATGCGCATTTGGGCATTGCCTGCGATCTTCGGGGTCGCGATCGGTTCATTGACAGCATCTTTCGCTCCGCCATCTGTATTCAAGATCGCGTTTCTCGTTTTTGTGACTTTTATCGCCGCTCGCATGTTGTCTGGCGGCGAGCGGTGGAAGCTCGGCGACGAATTGCCAGGCCGTGGCATGCTTGCATTTTACGGCCTCATCACTGGGCTGTTTTCATCACTGGTCGGCGTGAGCGGGGGTGCAATATCAAATGCCGTTCTCACCCTTTACGGACGGCCGATACATCAGGCGGTGGGTACATCCGCCGGAGTCGGCGTTCCAATCACAATTGCCGGCGCGATTGGTTACATGCTGGCCGGCTGGCCGCATATGGCACAGCTGCCGCCATTATCGATAGGCTTCGTGTCGTTGGTGGGATTTATGCTGATGGCGCCTGTATCGAGCTATACGACGAGTTACGGGGTGCGCCTGGCGCATTGGCTGCCACGGCGAAAGCTGGAAATCGCCTTCGGCATATTCCTGATCCTCGTCGCAGTACGATTTGCTGTCAGCATGGTCTAGCGGACGCAACTCACGGAGTGCCACGCAAACGAAGCCTATCACCGCGAACCTCCCAGCCTTGCAGCCGGTTGAGGAAGCTCATTCCAAGGAGGTTATTTTTTAGCTGGCCGGGCTGCGCGACCAGCGCCGGCACTGAACGTTCGGTCAATCCGCCAACCGCGAGGCGATCGATGGTTACAGCAGCTGCGCGACTACGTCCGTTAGCTGTATCGATGTTGACGGTATAGTTGAGTACTTCGATGGGCAACCCAGCGGCCTTCGCTGCTTCTTGGGTTAGCACTACGGAACTTGCACCAGTATCAAGCACCATCGGAACTCTTGTCCCATTGATATGCGCGGCAACCGCAAAGTCGCCGCCATGGCCGCGAACAACTTCGACATTGCGGCCATGACCGGCCACGTGGCCGGGCATCAATTCAGCGACCACACGGTCAGCGATTTCGCGCAATTCGAAGCGATAGCTGTAGCCAACCACCAGCAGCAAACCAATCACAGCCCAGAAAAGCCCAGCCTCGATAGCCTTGGATAGCCGTTCACGGAACAAGGTCAGCACGAGTCCGCCGACAAAAACCACCAATACGATCTTGAGCGCAAGTGACCCGACGTCATGCCGCAGCAGATTGGTGATAGCGTCCTGGTCGCTGCTTGCGATCAGTGCCGCCAACGAAAGGGCTACGCCAAGCAAGAGTGACCAGACAAGGCGGCGGCTCACGGCATTATCCCATCGCTGCGGTCGCCTTGGCAGCGTTGCAAGCTGCAAGGCGAGAGGGCAACTCGCGCATCACCTCGATGCGCTCGGAAGGACTCATGGTCGCCCAGCGCGCGATCTCGTCGATGGTCCGACCACAGCCGAGACACAAACCTATACGGGCATCGAGGGTGCAGATATTAACGCAGGGTGTCTCGATCATGGGCATGTCTTGGGCCAATTCGGATGCGACCATAAGCACCGCCGGCAGGAAGGCAATTGCGAGATTGTCGCAAGGCTGCAAGATTTAGGTGCCCGCCCGGAATAGTGGTCGGCGGCTGAGCCGACGCTTCTCGTCCGCGCCAAGATTCAGCTCCCCAGGCGATGTGATCGGGGGGGCATGTTCAGACACCGGTGTCATCGCTGCCACGACCCGTTCCGGTGGAAAGGTAACGATAACCTCGGTGCCGATACGTAGTTTTGACTTCAAAGTAAACGTCCCGCCATGAAGGTCTACCAGACTCTTGGCAATCGGCAGCCCTAGTCCAGCGCCTTGTTCTGCCGATTTGATGGAATTCGAGCCCTGCCCAAAAGACGCAATCACAATCGGAATTTCCTCATCTGGGATGCCTGGACCCGTATCTTTCACGCTTATGTACTGGCCGCCGGAGGCAGTCCAGCCGACCTTTAACCAGATCTCGCCCGCCTGCGGAGTGAATTTGATGGCGTTGGAAAGTAGATTGAGACAGATCTGGCGGATCGCACGTTCGTCAGCCCATAGTCGCGGCAATTCGGGTTCGAATATCTCGTGGATTGTGATACCGCGGCTGCTGGCGCGCAACTTCAGCAAATGATGACAATCTTCGACAACGGCTCTGAGCGAAACGGACCCCTCGTTAAGCTCGTAGCGGCCGGCTTCGATGCGCGAAAGATCGAGGATTTCGTTGATAAGACCGAGCAGGTGCACGCCGGAGTTATGGATGTCAGATGCGTATTCCTTGTAAGCCGGCACCGCATGCGCGCCGAATACCTCGGTCTTCATTACTTCGGAAAAGCCAAGGATAGCATTGAGCGGCGTACGTAATTCGTGACTCATCTGAGCAAGGAATCGCGACTTAGCAATATTCGCGGCTTCAGCGCGTCGACGCGCTTCGTCCGAGATTGCTTTTGCCTGTTCCAGCTCGCCGATCAACGCATCCTTCTCCGCGCGCGCCTCTAGCGTCGCCAACGCGCTGGAATAGAGTCGATAAGTCAGCGCAGCAAAATAACCTTGAGCGGTCAGTGCCATTATTGCGAGGATGTAGTCGCGCAGTCTGCCCTGGAGAACGAAATCAAGCGCGACCGCTGCGGTGACCGGAAAAGTGGCGGCGAAAACAGCGGTCGGCAAGCTGGAAGCGAGCATGCTCGAGACCGCGACCACCATAAGCATGACGAATAGCATGAACGTATTCCAGCTTTCGTCGATACCAACGGGGTGGATCAGCAAAAACATCCACGCCAGCCCATAGAAAGAATCGAGCGCGACAAACCGAAGTTGCCAGGCACGCGCAGAAATTTCGTTTATCGGCCGTTCGAGAAATTGCCTGCACTTCGCAACCATGACGGCGTGAATGACGAGGACAGACGCGGTCCAGGTACAAGCGGCAACCGCGCCGCTCCATATGCCCGACATGAGGCCAACCGTCGCCACGAGGAGTAAGATCACCAACGAGGCCGAAATTCGATTTTGCGCGTATTGCCGTAGCAGCTCGTGGTCGAAGGCGGGACGGGTGCCAGTAGACGACGTCAGGCGATCGCGTGCCTCGCGCACATATTGCGCGGCAAGGCGCCGCTTCACGGGAGAGCTTTCCGGAGGCAGGGCGGTTAAATCGGGTTGTTCGCCTGGAATCGGCATTAAATAGACGCTAGCACTGCAAAGACTGGCGGCAGCGTTGCGCAAAATCCTTAAGACCAAGCTTAAGAGGGGCCTAAAGACTCTAGTTAACGATTGGTTACCTCCCTTTGACAGTGGTTTTTGCGCGTGTTCGGCTGGGCGTGAGGAAAACAATATCGAAACGGGAGCAGTTCATGAAACTCTACGACAGCAAGTTGGCGCCTAACCCGCGGCGCGTGCGTATTTTCCTCGCTGAAAAAAGTGTTGCGGTACCAACCGAGCAAGTCGATATCACGACGATGCAGCACAAGACGCCGGAATACGCTGCGATTAATCCATTGCAACGCATGCCCTCCCTGGTACTCGATGACGGCACGATAATCACGGAGTCGATTGCCATTTGCCGATACTTCGAGATGCTTCAGCCAGACCCGCCTCTATTCGGTGTCGGAGCCAAAGACGCTGCGATTGTGGAAATGTGGAACCGGCGTGCGGAGATCAATTTTCTCGCCAATGTTGCAGCAGTGTTTCGACATACCCACCCAGCGATGAAGGAGCTCGAGGTTCCGCAGGTGCCGGCTTGGGCGGAGGCCAACAAGCCACGCGTTTCATGGTTTCTGGAAATGCTTGACTGCGAACTTGCGACGCGCGAGTTCGTTGCGGGTGATCGATTTACTGTCGCAGACATTACCATGCAGGTCGCGGTCGATTTCATGAAACCGAGTCGGCTCGCGATGCCGGAAGGTGCCGCCAATGTGAAACGTTGGCACGCGGCCGTCTCCGCTCGCCCGAGCGCGCGCGCGTGAAGCCGAAAATGGTTATCGGACAAGCACGGCGTGCAAAAACAGAATTTGTAATCAGCGATCGAGCAACGCGATCAGGCTGGACGTATCCCAGCGCTTGCCCCCCATGGCCTGGATCTCCGAATAGAATTGATCCACCAATGCCGTAACCGGTAGATGCGCGCCATTCTTGCGTGCTTCGCCCAGACAGATGCCCAGGTCCTTACGCATCCAGTCGACCGCAAATCCAAAATCGAACTTGTTCGCCGCCATGGTCTTGTAACGATTCTCCATTTGCCAGGATTGAGCTGCGCCCTTGGAGATCGTGGCGATGAGTTTCTCAATATCCAGTCCTGATTTCTTGGCGAAGTGCAGGCCCTCTGCCAAACCCTGCACAAGCCCGGCGATACAGATCTGATTGACCATCTTCGAGAGCTGTCCCGATCCAGGGGGGCCAAGCAGGTTGCAGGCGCGTGCATAGGCAGCGATGACTTTCTCTCCTCGCGCGAACGGCTCAGCCTCGCCGCCGCACATTACCGTGAGCACTCCGTTTTCGGCACCGGCCTGGCCGCCGGAGACCGGAGCATCGACGAAATCGAAGCCCCCCTTTTTTGCAGCCGCGTATAGTTCGCGTGCGATCTCCGCGGAGGCGGTGGTGTGATCGACGAACACCTTTCCCTTGCCCATGCCGGCGAAGGCGCCGTTCGGCCCCAATGTCACTTCGCGCAAATCGTTGTCGTTACCCACACACGCCATGACGAAGTCCTGGCCTTCAGCTGCCGCTTTGGGGGTAGGGGCTGATTTGCCGCCGTGCCGCTTGACCCATTGCTCGGCCTTGGCAGCAGTGCGGTTATAGACGGTGACTTCGTGCCCGCCTTTGTTCTTCAAATGCCCCGCCATTGGGTAACCCATCACGCCCAGGCCCAGAAACGCCACCTTCGCCATCGTAGATCTCCCTCACAAATCTCCAGTATCCCTTGGCCGGCTGGAGCCGATACCTATCTGCCAATAGGTCATTGCCAGGGCAGGCGGTCAACCGGTCCCGTAGTGCGCCACATTGACCTGCGCGCCGCCGTGCCTATGGTGGCGCCCAATGGATGGATGTGCATGACCGTAAGTAAAGAGCAAGTTCTTGCAGCTTTGGCGAAAGTCCCCGCGCCAGGCGGGGCCGCTTTGCCAGACGCTCGTGTGCTGTCCGACGTTGTCGTTTCCGACGGAAAGGTCTTTTTCTCGCTGACAGTGGATGCAGCGGCCGTGAAAGCTTGGGAGCCGGTGCGCAAGGCAGCGGAAGAAGCTGTGCGTGCGGTTCCCGGAGTGCAGTCCGCGCTGGTCGCGTTGACTGCCGAGCGCGCTGCCGGCGTCTCCGCGCGCGGGCCACAGCCGGCCCACGTTGCCACCCAACAGCCGCGCGCCGCGCACCCCGCCGAGAAGGTGCAGCCGGGAATTCCAGGTGTCGACGCTGTGATCGCGGTCGCCTCCGGCAAGGGTGGGGTCGGAAAATCGACAACTGCGGTCAACCTGGCGCTCGGTCTGCGCGATCTGGGACTCAAAGTCGGTATGCTCGACGCCGATATCTACGGTCCGTCGCTGCCGAAGTTGCTGGCCATAAAGGAAAAACCGCAGACCATCGGCGGCACGCGTCTCAAGCCAATTGAGCGCTACGGGCTTACTGTTATGTCGATCGGTTTCTTGATCGATGAAGAGACGCCGATGATCTGGCGCGGCCCTATGGTGATGTCTGCTATCACCCAGATGTTGCGGGAAGTAGAGTGGGGCAAGCTCGACATCATGGTGGTGGATATGCCGCCGGGCACAGGCGACGCGCAGCTCACCATGGCGCAGCAGGTTCCGCTAAAAGGTGCAGTAATCGTTTCAACGCCGCAAGATCTCGCGTTGATTGACGCGCGACGCGGCGTTGCCATGTTCAAGCGCGTGAACGTGCCTGTTCTCGGCGTGGTCGAGAACATGAGCTACTTCCTCTGCCCGAGCTGCGGCACACGGTCCGACATTTTCAGCCACGGCGGGGCACGGCACGAAGCAGAGCGGCTTGGCGTGGAGTTTCTCGGTGAGGTGCCCCTGCACATGGCTATTCGCGAGAAGTCGGACGCTGGACTGCCGGTGGTTGCGACCGAACCCGATGGCGAGCATGCGCGCATTTACCGCGAGATTGCGGCCAAAGTGCTTGCCCAACTCAAGGGCGGCGCGGCCGGCCGGGCCGCGCCGAAGATCGTAATTGAGGCTTGAATCCTTGCCTTCGGCGCTTGTCTAATTGACTAGGCGATTTCTACAATTTCTTTCTTGTGTGGTATGCGGCTCCGCAGCATTGTATGGGCTTGCCGGACGTATTCGCTGAGGGGCGAAAGACGAAGCGTCAGGACGCCCAGATGGAGGAACAAATGAAACGACGTCAATTCTTGACTGCCATGGGTGCCGGCGCTGCCGCCACCGCGATTGCCGCTCCGGCGATCGCGCAGTCGTCTCCAACTTTGAAGTGGCGGCTTACGGCCAGCTGGCCGAAATCGCTTGATACGTTGTACGGCACTTGTGAGTTGGTCTCGAAATATGTGTCGGAAGCGACTGACGGCAAATTCCAAATCCAGTCATTCGCTGCCGGCGAAATCGTTCCCGGCCTGCAAGTGCTCGATGCGGTACAAAATGGCACCGTCGAATTAGGTCACAGCGCTCAATACTACTACATTGGCAAGGACCCGACCTGGGCGCTATTCTGCGCAGTGCCATTTGGTCTCAATGCGCGCCAGCAGAACGCATGGTTTTACCATGGTGACGGCCAAAAGCTCATCGACGACTTTGGCGCCAAGTTTAATACCAAATGTCTCCTTGCCGGGAATACTGGCTGCCAGATGGGTGGTTGGTTCAACAAGGAGATCAAAGGGCCGGACGACTTCAAAGGCCTCAAGATGCGTATTGGCGGCTGGGCCGGCAAAACGCTAGGCAAGCTTGGTCTGGTCGCGCAGCAAATCGCCGGTGGTGACATTTATCCGGCGCTGGAAAAGGGTACGATCGACGCGGCCGAATGGGTCGGACCTTATGACGACGAGAAGCTCGGCTTCTACAAGATCGTCAAGTACTACTATTACCCAGGCTGGTGGGAAGGCGGCACGGCCAACCATTTGCTCATCAACCTGGCCAAATGGAACGAGTTGCCCAAGTCATACCAATCCATCCTTGAAGCGGCCGCTGCCGCCTGCAATACGAAGCAGCAAGGTGATTATGACGCGAAGAACCCACAAGCACTCAAGCGACTGGTTGCCAATGGCACCCAGCTTCGGCCGTTCACGCAAGCGACGATGGAGGCCTGCCTTAAAGCATCAAATGAAGTGAATGCCGAGACCTCAGCGAGCAATCCAGAATACAAGAAGGTGCTGGATTCGATGCAGGCATTCCGCCGCGACGAATATCTCTGGTGGCAAGTCGCCGAGTACGGATATGACAGCTTCATGATCCGTAGTGGTGCAAAAGGCTGAGAAAGAAAGCCAGCGGAAGTTGCCGGGGCCAGCCTAGAAGCTGGCCCCTTGCATTTCTGGCGCACAAATTGGGACACTCTTTTCCATTTACAACTTTCGTTTAACCCGTGCAGACTGGATTTAGCGAGCGTGGTCCGTCATGGTTCAAGGCGTCCCTAGAACATACGGGATTGGTGGGGCTCCGCCTAAAAACAAAGGGGAGGATAACGGGATGAAACGTCGTCAATTCATAAAGACTGCTGGTCTTGGCGTTGCCGCAAGCGCGCTAGCCGCGCCGGCGATCGCGCAATCGATGCCTGAAATCAAGTGGCGAATGACGTGCAGTTGGCCGAAGTCGCTGGAAACGCTGTATGGCGCTGCCGAAGTCATGGCCAAAAACGTTGCCGAGGCGACCGACAATAAATTTCAGATCCAGGTCTTTGCCGGTGGCGAAATCGTTCCCGCACTGCAAGCCCTGGATGCGGCATCGAGCGGCACTGTCGAGATTGGCCACTCAGCTTCATATTACTACTTCGGCAAAGATCCGACATTTGCGTTCGGTACCTCTGTCGCGTTCGGCCCGAACCAACGTGGGAACCAGGCGTGGATGATCCACGGTGGGGGTATGGACCTGCTCAACAACTTTTACAAAAAATTCAACGTTATCGCCTTGATGGCCGCCAATACGGGCTGCCAGATGGGTGGGTGGTTCCGCAAGGAGATCAACACTCTTGACGATCTCAAGGGTTTGAAATTCCGCATCGGCGGATTCCCCGGCAAGGTGTTGACCAAACTTGGTGTGGTGCCGCAGCAGATCGCCGGTGGCGACATATTCCCTGCACTCGAAAAAGGCACCATCGACGCGGCGGAGTGGGTCGGTCCGTACGACGACGAGAAGCTTGGCTTCTTCAAGATCGCCCCACACTACTACTACCCGGGCTGGTGGGAAGGCGGCTCGATGATTTTTGCCTTCATCAACCTCGATAAATGGAATTCGCTACCGAAGCCCTATCAGGCAGCCCTGATCGCGGCCGGGCATTACGCCAACACCTGGTCGATGGCGAAATACGATGCCGCCAATCCGCAAGCGCTAAAGCGTCTTGTTGCTGGCGGCGCGCAACTCAAGCCGTTCTCACCGCAAATCATGGATGCTTGTTACAAGGCGTCGATTGAACTGCACAACGAAGTTGCAGCAACCAATCCCGACTTCAAGAAAGTGTTGGAAGCGATGATCGCTTTTCGCAACGATCAGTACCTGTGGTGGCAGGTCGCGGAATATAGCTACGATAGCTATCAGATCCGCGCGCGCGCGCGCGGCTAAGCGTCGAGCAAATGCGAATGAGGCCCCGGAACCGCGCCCCGGGGCCTCAATCTTATTTCGTAGCCGTCGACTTTCTATTTGAAATTAAGAGGCGGCATCTCCGGCATCTGGATTTCGATCTTGACCTTGGATGGATCCACTTTCGTAGACCTCTCGATCCAATAGGTTACCGACGCCGGCCAGAAAATAACAATAGCTACGAGGATAACCATTGTTCCAATCCAGGGAATTGCTCCCCAATAGATATCCGACGTCTTGATCGATTTCGGTGCGATACCCCTCAAATAGAACAAAGCGAAGCCGAAAGGCGGATGCATAAAGCTCGTTTGAATATTCGCGCAGATGAGAACACCGAACCAGATGAGATCGATGCCGAGTTTTTCGGCGGCTGGCGCCAGCAGCGGAATAATGATGAAGGCGATTTCAAAGAAGTCGAGAAAGAATGCGATCACGAAAATGAAGGCATTTGCAAAGATCAGGAAACCGATCGACCCTCCCGGCAATGAGGTCAGAAGATCTTCAATCCATACTTTGCCCCCGACGCCCTGGAAAACCAGACTGAAGACACGTGCGCCGATGAGAATATAAACCACCATGGCGGTGAGACGCATGGTGGACGCCATGCCCTGATAGAGCAGCGGCCATGTTAGCGAACCATAGAACCAGGCGAGCCCGATCGCACCTATGACGCCCATGGCGCCGGCCTCGGTCGGCGTTGCGAGGCCCATAAAGATCGTTCCCAGCACCAGGAAGATCAGGCCGAGTGAGGGGATCATGCCCCGCATGCACCGCTTCCACAGCTGCCAGCCTTGGAGCGTACGAGCCTCTTTTGGAAGCGCCGGCACGTCGGCTGGCCAAATTATGCTGACGGTCAAGACCCAACCGCAGAACAACAGAACCTGAATTATGCTCGGGCCAATCGCGCCGGCGTACATGTCGCCGACCGATCGTCCCATTTGGTCGGCCAATACGATAAGTACAAGTGAGGGCGGAATAAGCTGTGTAATGGTGCCTGACGCTGCGATCACACCCATGGTATGGCGGACCGAGTAGTTATATTTGAGCATCGGCGTCATCGAGATTACGCCCATTGCGATGACCGAAGCTGCAACCGTCCCGGTGATGGCGCCGAGAATGGCGCCGACGAAAATCACGGCATAAGAAAGACCGCCACGCACGGGTCCGAAAAGCTGACCAAACGAGTCGAGCAAGTCTTCGGCGAGGCCGCATCTTTCAAGAATTGCGCCCATAAAGGTGAAGAACGGAATCGCCAGCAACAGATCGTTCGAGACAATGCCGAACAACTGGTATGTCAGGTTGCCAAGAAAGTCAGGGCGGATCAGGCCGAATTCGATACCGAGAAATCCGAAGAACAGGCCGGTCGCCGCCAGCGAGAATGCCGCCGGGTATCCGATGAGCATGAAGATGACCATGCCCGCGAACATCAACGGCGCGAGATTTTCGCCGATCCAAGTCATTGCAAGGGCTTTTCGTATTTGAATTCGATGTCGATGACATGTTCAAGCGCGGCGATGCGCTTGATGATTTCCGAAATGCCTTGCAACGCCATCAGGCAGAATCCGACCGGCAGCAGGAGTTTCACCGGCCACCGGATCAAGCCGCCCGCATTCGAGGACGCTTCGTTGATGGTCCAGGATTCAACGAACCACGGCCACGTGAAATAAGTAAGGATCACGCAGATCGGCAGCAGAAAGAAAATACCGCCGATGATATCAATCCAGATTTGCGTGCGTTCCGATGCAAACATGCCGTAAAAGAGATCGACGCGCACATGCTCGTTCATTTTCAGCGTGTAGGGTGCCCCGAGCAGCACCATGCCGGCGAACATGTACCACTGGATTTCCAGCCAGCCGTTCGAGCTTTCGCTAAAAATATAGCGGCTCGCGGCATTTCCGGCGCTGATAACGGCTGCCAACAAAACCAGCCAGTTCGCAACGACGGCCAATTGGGTATTGAACCAGTCGATCCCACGACTGAGCGTAAGCAGAGCCTTCACACCCTCTCCCCACGGAGGCCCAGGACCTTGTCCGGGCCCCAACACGTTTCCCCTCTCGGACCTCCACCCCGCACGCGGGGCGGAGCCAAGCCTCCCACCTTAATCCGATGCCTCTATCCGCAGTCAATGGAGAATTTGGTCTAAAGACATTTGCTTGTCAGGATGAGCCGCAAAAAGCTGCCTGTAAGGGGGTAACCCGGTCAGCGTCAACAAATGTATTGGGCCGGCAGGGTTGAGCGGCCTGGGCCTAGCCGCCGGTCACACTCATATGCCGCGTCAATGAAGTGCTTTGATGGCGGCGGTCGATCACGAAATCATGCCCTTTAGGCTTGCGTTCGATCGCCTCATCGATCGCGGCAAGTAAAAGGTCGTCGCTTTCCGATGCGCGGAGCGGACTACGCAGGTCGGCAGCGTCGTTTTGACCGAGGCACATGTACAGTGTACCGGTGCAGGTGATCCGGACTCGATTGCAAGATTCGCAGAAGTTATGAGTGAGCGGCGTAATGAAGCCCAATCGTCCGCCCGTTTCCTTAACACGTACGTAACGCGCCGGTCCGCCCGTATGATAATCGGTATCTTCGAGCGTGTATCGTTCGGCGAGGCGCGCCCGAACAATGGACAGCGGCAGATACTGGTCGAGACGTGACTCATCGACGTCGCCGAGTGGCATGACCTCGATTATGGTGAAATCCATGCCGCGCCCGTGAGCCCATTCGAGTAAGTCTACGATCTCTTCTTCGTTCACGCCCTTCAGCGCGACAGCATTGATCTTGATTTGCAGTCCTGCCGCTTGGGCTGCATCGATGCCAGCAATCACCTTGCTGAGATCGCCCCAGCGTGTAACGGCGCTGAACTTTTCGGCGTTGAGGGTATCGAGCGAAATATTGACGCGTTTGACGCCGTTCGCGGCAAGCTCTGAGGCGTATTTCTGTAGTTGCGAGCCGTTGGTCGTTAGCGTGAGCTCTTTAAGCGCGCCGCTCGTAAGGTGGCGAGACAAAGACGAAACCAAAGTCATGACGCCTCGTCTGACCAATGGTTCGCCGCCGGTCAGGCGCAATTTGGTTACGCCTTTCGCGACAAATGCACTGCACAGACGATCCAGTTCTTCAAGGCTCAGAATCTCTGCCTTCGGGAGGAACGTCATGTGTTCCGCCATGCAATAGACGCAACGGAAATCGCACCGATCGGTGACTGATACGCGCAAATAGGTAATCGCGCGCTGGAACGGGTCGACCAATGCGCTCGGCTTTCGCTCGCCGCGATTAAGTTCAACTACGGTGGTGTCGTTGGCCAATGCCATCGTCCATACCAGCGCGGGGGCCCATCGCCTTATTCGTCCCATATAGGACTACTCACCGATGTTGGCCATAGCGTTCAGAAACTGGGGCGCATTCAGGCGAGCCGCACGGTTAGCCCGGCGTGTTGGTCGCTATTGCCGCACAGGCGGTGGGTTTGTCGGCCAAGGCGATTGTGCCTGCGGTGCCGGTGACGCCGTCATCGGTGCGGGCGCTGGCGTAGTCGCTGCAGGCCTGGATTGCGCAGCCCGTTTCGCCGGAGGTTTTTTTGTTGGCTTTTTTGCCGTCGATGGTGCGGCCGGCGAGAGTTCAACAACAACTGGATTAGGGCGTAGTCTCGTTGGCTCCCCGGTCGTTTGGATCACTTCAAGTCTTTCTGTCTCCGGCTGGTAGCCATTGAGCGTGAAGGTCACCGAGGAGGCGGCATCAACCGGCAGCGCAAGCGCGCAGGGCGTACGGCAAGTTTGGCCATTGGATGCCTTGGCTTCGGCGCCAGGCGGTTCGGATTCCAGACTTACGGTGTCTAAAGAAGGCCCCGGTTTGAGGGCATCAAGATTCATCCAATCTGGGCTTGATGAACATGCCCCAAGCACAAACGCGGTGCCCACAATCGCGAAAACTCGGTACATCATATTAGCCATCCCACTCGAGCGACTTCTAAGCCGCTCGCCCCTTACTAGGATACGGTTGCAGTCACGCCGGTGCAACATCGAGCCCCGGCGGACCTTACCAAAATTATCCATAATTTCCTACACGACCGTCAGATTCCAGAGAAAATAGCGGCAATTGACGCCGGCAACTGCTCGAAATGACCAATGGTCCGGTCTGGCGCAAATTCGGCAACCGGGCGTTCGCTGTAGCCAAATTCGACGGCGATTATTGGGACGCCGGCCGCACGGGCAGTGCAAATATCGGTATTGGAATCCCCGATCATGATCGTGCGCTGCATTGTTCCGCCCGCGGACGCAACGGTACGTCGCAGGATTTCCGGATCAGGTTTCTGAATGCCGAAAGTGTCTGGGCCGCAGATTGCCACAAACCGATCAGCGAGATCGAGTTGCTTAAGCAAAAGCATTGACAACCGTTCAAGCTTGTTCGTGCAGACGGCAAACTGACAACCGCGTGCAGTGAGCGAGTCGAGCGCGTCTTTCACCCCCGGAAAAGGCCGCGATCGATCGGCGATGTGGTCGGAATAGTAGGCGATGAAATCCGCAAACATTTGATCGAGCTTGGCCGGGGAAAGAATGCAGCCTTCGGCTTCTACGCCACGAACTATCATTGCCTTAGTACCGCCCCCTACCAAATTGCGGGCAGTGTCATAAGGCAATGGTGCCAAACCTTCGCGCGCGAATATTACATTAAGCGTCTCGACGAGGTCGGGAGCCGTGTCAATCAGGGTGCCGTCGAGGTCAAAAACAATAGTAGAAGACGCCATGGTGGGATCGCTAGCCTTCGTTCGACATTGTTGCAAGGAGGATTGAAAGGCTGCTGCTGACCGGTCAGATTTCGGCTATTCAGGCGGGACGATCAGGGCTAGATAGGCTGATCGATTGCCCAGCCGGTACCAATGAACGCCGACGCCCAAAAACGTGCAGCCGCCGCTCGCGCTGTTGAGTTTGTCAACCCGGGCATGCGGCTGGGTCTCGGCACAGGATCGACCGCGCGGCACTTTGTCGAACTTATCGGCGAGCGTGTCCGCTCGGGCCTTAACATCGTGGCGGTGCCGACGTCCGAAGCAACACTGGCCGACGCAAAACGTTGCGGCATTACGCTTACAACATTGGATGAAACGCCTGAACTTGATCTGACTGTCGATGGCGCCGACGAGATCGGTCCCGAGCTTTGTTTGATCAAGGGGGGCGGTGGGGCATTGCTGCGGGAAAAGATTGTTGCGACGGCCTCTGCGCGTATGATTGTGATCGCTGATCGCAGCAAGTTAGTGTCTACGCTTGGACACTTTCCACTGCCAATCGAAGTGGTGCCATTTGGCCTCGCAGCGACCCAACGCGCAATTGAAAAAGCCATTGGTGCGGTCCAACGGTCTGGCCCGCTAACGCTGCGGCGAGACAAAGACGGCCATGTTTTAGTCACGGATAGCGGCCACTGGGTCATCGACGCCGCACTCGGCCGGGTTGACGAGCCGACCGCGTTGGCGCATGCGCTTTCGGGTGTTCCGGGCGTAGTAGAGCATGGTCTGTTCATTGGCCTCGCGCACATGGCCATTATCGGTGGGCCGGACGGTGTGGAAATCGTCAAAGGCCCTAAAATCTCGAGCTAGATGGAGTTTCTAAAATGATAAGAGGCGCTTTCAGGCCAGCAGCGATCGCCGTAATGCTGATCGCGCTCAGCCCTTCCGCCAACGCGCAGCAAGCGACGCCGGCGGCCATTCAGACGGCCAAGGAAATCGTAAATGTCACTGGGGCTATGGCGCTATTCAACCCGTTGATCCCCGGTGTCGTCGAACAAGCGAAAAATCTGTTCCTTCAACAGGACCCAGGTCTGGCTAAGGATCTAAATGAGATCACCGCCAAAATGCGTGCTGATCTGGCGCCGCGTTTCGGCGAGCTGACTTCCGAGGTCGCCAAGCTTTACGCTAACCATTTTACCGAGGCAGAGCTCAAAGAACTTCTGGCATTTTACAAGACACCGGTTGGTACCAAACTGATTACCGAGCAGCCGAAGGTCGGAGAAGAGGGCCTGAAATTTGCGCAAACGTGGGCAAACAACCTTTCCGATGAGATAATTGTAAAAATGCGCGATGAACTGAAAAAACGGGGTCACGCGCTTTGACACCTCGATGTTCGCAATCGTTCGGCTTCCCTTATTAAAGTGATGGGGTGCTGATGGCCGATCACGACGTCGATCTTTTTGTCATTGGAGCGGGCTCGGGTGGTGTAAGGGCTGCGCGAGTTGCCGCAAGTTATGGCGCGCGTGTGATGATCGCCGAGGAATATCGCGTTGGCGGTACTTGTGTCATCCGTGGTTGCGTCCCCAAAAAGCTCCTGGTCTATGCTTCGCGATTTTCGGATGAGTTTGAAGACGCTGCTGGATACGGTTGGTCGTTAGGCAAGACCAAGTTTGACTGGGCCACGCTGGTCGCCAACAAAGATCGAGAAATCGCTCGATTGGAAGCCGCCTATGTGACAACGCTCGAACGCCACAACGTCGGGATTATAAAAAGCCGTGCTGTGTTTGAAGACACGCATACAGTACGTCTGGCGACCGGCGCACGCATTCGGGCCGAGACGGTTCTCATTGCAACCGGTGCGCGGCCGCATCACGGCACGCCAATCGCAGGCGAGAAGCACGTTATTTCGTCGAACGAAGCGTTTCATTTGAAAAAATTACCGAAACGTATCCTGATCCAGGGTGGCGGCTACATTGCAGTTGAGTTCGCCGGAATTTTCAACGGCCTTGGCAGCGAAGTGACTCTGGTCTATCGCGGGGAGAAAATTCTGCGCGGATTCGACGATGACGTACGCGAGCATCTGACGCGCGAACTCGGGCTACGTGGCATCAAGGTACTTACCCAAAAGATTGTGAAGGCAGTCGAGAAGGTCAATCATGGTTTCGATGTTGTACTTTCAGACAACGAGCAGCTCGTAGTTGATCTAGTAATGTTCGCGACCGGACGGCGACCAAATATAGAAGGGCTTGGTCTCGAGGCAGCTGGAGTGAAGATCTCCGAGCGCCACGGAATCAAAGTTGACACTTTTTCGAGAACTTCGGTACCGAATATCTATGCGGTCGGCGATGTCACCGACCGCATCAACTTGACACCGGTCGCAATCCGCGAGGGTCACGCCTTTGCGGATACCGTTTTCGGCGACAAGCCGACCGAGGTCGATCACTCCAATGTTCCTACTGCGGTGTTCTCGGAGCCTGAAGTTGGTGTCGTAGGGCTTACCGAAACGCAGGCGGTCGCAAGATTTGCGAAGGTTGACATCTACAAGACGAGCTTTCGCCCGATGAAGGCGACACTGTCTGGACGTGATACACGCGTGTTCATGAAGCTCGTAGTGGATGGCGGCACCGACAAGGTCGTCGGATGCCACATCATTGGGGCCGACGCGGCCGAATTGATCCAGATCGTCGGGATCGCGGTGAAAATGGGTGCGACCAAGGCTGACTTCGATGCCACTATGGCGGTACATCCGACCGTGGCCGAAGAACTGGTCACGATGCGGGAAAAAGCACTGACCTATGGCCAGGCAGCGGCCGAATAAAGCCTAAACTAACCGAACGCGTTGGAAAAACTGGCTTTTACGGGGTGCCGTCGTGTATAACGCCCGCCAAACGCCGGAGTAATTACGTAATGGCTGAACGTTGGACGCCGGATAGCTGGCGCAAGAAGCCTATTCAGCAGGTTCCGGTTTATCCGGACCGGCAGGCGTTGGCTGATGTCGAAAAGCAGCTTGCGACGTTCCCGCCGCTGGTATTCGCCGGTGAGGCGCGCAATCTGAAGAAATATCTGGCGCGCGTCGCGAAAGGTGAAGCTTTTCTGCTGCAAGGCGGAGACTGCGCGGAAAGCTTCGCTGAACATGGTGCGAACAATATTCGCGACTTCTTTCGGATGTTTTTGCAAATGGCGGTGGTGTTGACCTATGCCGCGGCTTCGCCGGTGGTGAAGGTCGGCCGGATTGCGGGCCAATTCGCCAAACCTCGTTCCTCGCCGAGTGAAAAACGCGACGGCAAGGAACTGCCCAGTTACCGCGGCGACATTATCAATGACATCGCTTTCACCGAGGAGGCGCGTCGTCCGGATCCGCGCCGTCAGATCGAAGCTTATCGACAATCGGCGGCAACGCTTAATCTGCTGCGCGCTTTCGCGCAAGGTGGCTATGCCAATCTTGGCAGCGTGCGACAATGGATGCTCGGCTTTGTCAAGGATAGCCCGCAGTCGCGTCGCTATGTTGAATTAGCGGATCGCATTTCCGAGGCGCTTGGCTTCATGCAGGCCTGCGGCCTCGATCTCGAAAGCCATCCGGAACTGCGGACGACCGAGTTCTATACAAGTCACGAAGCCCTGCTGCTTGGATTCGAGGAAGCATTGACGCGAGTGGATTCGACCACCGGCGACTGGTACGCCACATCGGGTCACATGTTGTGGATCGGCGATCGTACGCGGCAACACGATCATGCACATATCGAATACGCGCGCGGTATCAAGAATCCGCTTGGACTTAAATGTGGTCCTTCCAGCAAGGCCGACGATTTGCTCCGTCTGATCGACATTCTCAATCCAGAGAACGAGCCGGGCCGACTCACACTTATTGGCCGCTTTGGTGCCGACAAGGTCGGCGAGCTACTCCCGCCACTCATCCGCGCGGTTAAACGCGAAGGCAGGGTGGTACTTTGGTCATGTGATCCAATGCACGGCAACACCATCACCTCTGCCACCGGATACAAGACCCGGCCGTTCGACCTCATCTTGAAGGAAGTCCGCAGCTTCTTTGAAGTGCACCAGGCTGAAGGCACCTATGCCGGTGGCGTACATCTTGAGATGACGGGGCAGAACGTTACCGAATGCACGGGCGGCGCCCGCGCCATCACGGAAGCCGATCTCAACGATCGTTATCACACTGCTTGCGATCCGCGGCTCAATGCGGAGCAGGCAATCGACCTCGCTTTTCTGCTTGCCGAACTCCTCAAAAAGGAGCGGTCTGGCCAAGGCGAGCAGGTGCCTGCAGTCGCCGGCCTCTGAGGCAGGAAGCAATCCTTCCGGATTGGTGTTAATGTTAGCTGGCAAGCTGCGGGCTCGGCGCGGCTTGGGCTTCTGCAACAATGACACCCGAGCCGGGGAGATTCTATGAAACGCCAATTTTTGCGGCCGGCGAAACTTGCCTTCGCACTGTCCGTGTTGCAGCTGTGCGCATTTGATGCTGGAGCGCAGATCGCACTTTCCGCAAACGATAACAAGGCGGTTCTAGCCGATGGCGTCAATGTTGTGCCTGACAACGCAGCGGCCGACACTGTCAGCATTATCGACCTAGGTGCCACGCCGCCAAAAGTGATCGGCGAAGTTAAGGCGCCAGCCAGCGTCGTTGGTCCGCCGCAGAGTGTTGCGATATCACCCGACGTAAGCTTTGCGCTGGTGACCGGAGCTTTCAAAGTTGACCCGGCTGATCGGAAAAAAGCTATCCCCGATAACAAGCTCTCCGTGATCGATCTTAAAGCCAAGCCGCCCGGCGTGGTTGCCACATTAGAAGCCGGCCTCGGTGCAGCGGGCGTATCAATCAATTCCTCCGGTACTCTGGCGTTGGTCGCCAACCGAAATGAAGGTACGGTTTCGGTATTTACGATCGCCGGCAACAAGCTCGCGCCGGCTGGAAAAATTCAACTCGGCGATTCCAAGTCCGGCCCCAGCCATGTCGCATTCACGCCTGATGGCAAGCGCGCCTTGGTGACTCGCGATGGGGACCACAGGATTTCAATTTTGTCGGTGGATGGCAACAAAGTAGAAGACAGCAAGATGTTCATGGTGGGTGGCGTCCGTCCATACAGCCTTGAGATCAGCTCGAAGGGCAATGTCGCGGTGGTCAGCAATCAGGGGGGCGGGCAGGGCGATATCGACACCATTACTGTCATTGACCTCAAGTCAAAACCGCCGCGCGTCGTTGACACGATCAGTGTCGGGCAAACACCCGAAGGCGTTGCTATGTCAGCCGATGGCTCATATGTGGCCGTCACCGTAATGAACGGCTCCAACAGGCCGAAAAGCCATCCGGCATTCAACGACTACGGCTTGTTACAAATCTATTCGATCAAAGGCACCAATCTTACAAAAGTCGCTCAGGCCAAGGTTGGGCATTGGTGTCAAGGCGCGGCGTTTAGCAAAAATAACAAGACCGTGGTGATCGAGTGCATGGTTGAGAAGAACCTGCAGGCATTTCGATTCGACGGCCACACTCTGAAACCGGCCGGAACTGTGGCTCTCAGCGGTGGCGGTGCCGGATTACGAACGGCAGCAAAATAGGCGAAACAATTGGATTACCGCTTATGTCAGCGCGGTATCCATCGTCGCGGGTCAGCGATGCAATCAACCCATTGCCGGCTGGGACGCCAAGGCGGTAGAGCTTTGCCATGAGCGCTCGTTCTGCTGACAAGCTGGCCATTGCCGTCGCACAACTCAATTCGACCGTCGGGGATATTGCCGGCAACGTTGAGAAGGCAAAAAGTGCACGCGTAACCGCAGCCGAGCAAGGCGCCGATCTGGTCGTTTTTCCAGAGTTATTCATCGCCGGTTATCCGCCCGAGGATCTGGTGCTCAAGCCGGCGTTCCAGATCGCCTGTCGATCGGCGGTCGAAACACTCGCAAGAGAAACCGCCTCCGGAGGCCCCGCCTTGCTGCTTGGTACCCCCTGGCTCGACGGAGGCAAGCTTTACAACGCAGTCGCGCTGCTGGAAGGCGGAGCAATCACCGCCTTACGCTACAAAGTCGATCTTCCGAACTACGGTGTGTTCGACGAAAAGCGGGTCTTCGCGCCAGGACCGATGCCAGGCCCGGTGAACTTTCGCGGTGTGCGTGTGGGGTTCCCGATTTGCGAGGACATCTGGGGTGCGGAAGTTGTCGAGTGTCTGGCAGAAACCGGCGCCGAGATGCTCGTGGTACCGAACGGCTCGCCTTATTGGCGCCAGAAGGGCGATGTGCGCCTCAATATCGCGCTGGCACGCATAACCGAGCAAGGACTTCCAACAGTCTACGTCAATCAGGTCGGGGGTCAGGACGAGCTGGTATTTGATGGCATTTCATTTGGCCTGCATGCTGACTGCTCGCTGGCATTCCAGCTTCCCGCATTTCAGGAGACGATCGTTACGACGCATTGGGCCCGCCGCAATGGCACATGGCGCTGTGAAAATGGTCCAATAGTTGCGACCGTCGAGGCGGACCGCGCCGACTACACGGCGTGTATGTTAGGTCTGCGCGACTACGTCAACAAAAACGGATTCCCCGGCGTTGTGCTGGGCCTGTCCGGCGGTATCGATTCAGCGTTATGCGCGGTGATGGCGGTCGATGCGCTAGGTGCGGAGCGCGTACGCTGTATCATGTTGCCCTACAAGTTCACGTCGCAAGAGTCGCTTGACGATGCCGCCGCCTGCGCGAAGATGCTTGGCGTGCGTTACGAGACATTGCCGATCGCGCCGGCTGTCGAAGGATTTGAAGCGGTGCTTGCGCCGGTTTTTTCTGGACTGCCGCGCGATGTCACCGAGGAAAATCTGCAGGCGCGCGCGCGCGGCACCATCCTCATGGCGATATCTAACAAATTCAATCTTATGGTGGTGACGACGGGAAACAAATCTGAGATGTCGGTGGGCTATGCTACGCTTTATGGCGATATGAATGGCGGCTTCAACCCGATCAAGGACCTTTACAAAACCGAGGTATTTCGTCTTGCTCGGTTGCGCAATGACTGGAAGCCTGACGGCGCCAAAGGGCCTGACGGACGCGTGATCCCGGAGAATATTATTACGCGGCCGCCGACCGCAGAATTACGCGAGAATCAAAAGGACGAAGATTCGCTGCCGGCTTATGCTCTGCTTGATCCAATTCTCGAGCGGCTGGTCGAGCGCGAGGAACCAATATCCGCTATTGTTGAGGCGGGGTTCGATCGCGATACCGTGATGCGAGTCGAACGCATGATCCATCTTGCTGAGTATAAACGCCGCCAGGCGGCGCCCGGCGTTAAGGTCACACTCAAGAATTTCGGCCGCGACCGCCGCTACCCCATTACCAACCGTTTCCGTGATCCTGGAACGCCGATGCCGGCACCCGATGTCTCTTTGGTCACAGGCAAGCCGACAAAGTCAGAAGCATTCGATTTCTAACAACTCAGTTGTTTTCTATCGGGTTGGCAGGAATGTCGGACCGACCGTCCGCACGCTGCGTTTGGTCGGCTCGGTTTGGCTTGGCGATTCTGCAGTTGGCGCTGGAGCCACGGGTGTCGGCACAGTTGCTGGCGTACGCTGATCAGCGCGTATCGGTTTGCCATCCGCACCAATGCGCGGTTGCGAAAGTTGCTTGGAATTCTGCTCCGTGACGACGACGTCGCCCGGCGCGACCGTGTCGTCAGGGCCGATCATCTTGAGCGTTTGCGCCCAGCTTTCACCCGGCCGGCGGCAGCTACATTCGGGACTCATGGATTTCCGGTACTGGAACGCGTTTGGCAATTCGGTGTATTGGCGACCATTCAGCGAGACGGCCTGAGACATTTCCTCGCCAGGATTGTGGTAGGTGTAGAGTGACACCTCTGCCGCCGGACACATGCGTTGGCACGTCTGCTCGTCGTCGCGGAAACGATCCGACGAGGTTGAATAGGAAATCGGAAAATAGAAGCCGTCGCACGTCCGCACGCAGACGGTACGGAAGGTCCCGCCCATTGGCCCGAGCGGAGTTGTCACCACGCTGCCGCCACCGTTGTCGCCAAAAAGCCGGTCCCAGAATCCACCTTGCTGTGCGGCTAGCGCCGCAGAACGATATTGCGACCCGCATCCGTTGTCGCCAAGCGCAATCAACAGCCCGCGACGTTGCGCGGCGCGTTCGGTGGTGCCGCCATTAAGCCGTTCCAGATCGTTCCGCATACGTTGGAGCGTGTTGCGCTGCTGATCGGTCTGCCGGATCAGTCCGCCGCACTGCGCCGGAGGGTTGCTGAAAATCGAGAAGAAGCCTGAGCTTTCGCAGCCCATACGGCGCGATTGTGCCACCAGCCGGTCGACTTCGAATTGCTGGCGATTGAGCGCCTCCTCCGTGCGGCGAATTTGGTCGGCGCGTGCCGGATCGGCGTTGCCCCGATCAAGGGTTGCGAGTTGGGTTTCGAGTCGCTGGCAGGCAGGATTTGCCGATTGCGCGTGCGCCACCGCAAAGCTCGAAATAGTCGCGGCTACAGCAGCCGCGAATTTGCGGGGTAACCCCTTCATGCGCGAGGACTTTAGTCTGAAAAGCACGGTGGGGCGAGCCTTGTTGTCAGTGCGCGCCTGCGACTTCAGAACGCAGGTTCCAGAGGACGCCGGAAACGATGATCAGTGCTCCGAGTAGCACGAAAATATCGAGTCGTTCACCATAAAGCGCCCAACCAACCACCGCGATGAGCGGAATACGCATGAAATCAAGTGGCACTACAAGAGTGGCGTCCCCGGAGCGGAAGGCATTGCTCAGACAATAGTGTGAAGTAAGTCCGGCGGTACCGACGCCAATTGCGGGCAAAATGTGACGCGTGCCGAACTGCAAGAACGCGGTCGAATCACTACCGATAAGAGAGAGCGGGAACTGAATCACCGCCATCCAGAATACGATTCCAAAAGTGGTCTCGGTCATTGTCAACTTTTTAGTTGTAATCATAGTAATGGCGTAGCCAAACGCCGCCAGTAGAACCAACAGTGCGGCCGGATTGAAACCGGCGATGCCTGGCCGCAAGATTACCAGCACGCCGATCAATCCAAGGATGATGACCCCGAGACGGCTTGGGGTCAGGCGCTCGTGCAGAAACCAAACCGCAAGCAGCGCTGTCCACGCTGGCATTGTGAATTCCAACGCGAACACTGTGGCAAGTGGCAGCATGGTGAGGCTGAGCGCCCAAGAGTACTGCGAAGCGTAGTGTACGGTGTTGCGGAAAATGTTGAGCCCCATGCGCCGCGGCAGCGCATGTACACGCAGATCGGGGCGCACTGCTAAGAGTACAAAAAGGACCAGAAGAGCAACGCCGCTACGGATTGCAAGGATTTCGAAAATGCTCAGTCCGGCGCGGGACAGCTCGCGGATCGAGACCGCCATTACCGAAAACGAGAGCAGCGCGCCGACCATCCAGAGGATGACGCGTGCGATTTTGCTGTCGATCACGTGCTGTCCGTTGATAGGAAAAGGCCGGAGGGATGCGGGTTTCGGTTCGGTGGTCTAGGAGGCGACCGGGCCGCCGTCATTCGGTGTCAGGCTGATGTTCAGGCCTCGCCTTGTCGAAGGCTGGGAGCTTCATGCACGCCGCGTCCACCCCGACGATTTTTGGGAATTTGTCGAGTGGCACTTTGAGGCGCCGCGCATTTGCGACTTGCGGTACCAGACAAATGTCGGCGAGTGTTACATGAGTTCCGCAGGCGTAGGGTCCGGGCACGAGCATCGTCTCCAGCGCGGCAAAGCCCTCGATGATCCAGTAGTGATACCAAGCATCAATGTCGGCTTGCTCATGCTTGAGCTGCCGCCTCAGATATTGCAACGCGATGAGATTGTTGAGTGGGTGAATATCACACGCGATCATTTGTGCAAGGGCTCGCGATTTGGCGCGCCCGAGCGCGTCAGCTGGCAGTAGCGGCGGTTCGGGATGAATTTCATCGAGATATTCGATGATAGCCAGCGATTGGGTTAGGATCTCGCCACTCGATAGTTCCAAAGCGGGCACGCGTGCCTGCGGGTTGATCGCACGAAATTCCGATGTGTGCTGGCGCCCGCCATCCTTCGTCAGATGGATAGGCACCATCTCATAAGGGAGACCTTTGAGATTGAGCGCGATGCGCACCCGGTAGGCGGCAGAGGAGCGAAAATAGGAATACAGCTTCACAGGTTGACCTCAGATTGCACTACCGCAATCTAACCGGGACATTGTCCGTTGGCGATACGGTCCAAGCTGTGCATGCTACAGTACAATTGCTGTAGTGAGGGCCGCTATGGAACAACCACGCCTGCTGATGCCGGCACTCGGCAATGTCTATCGGGCGTTTGCACCGATCACGGAGCCGCTGATCCGGCTGGTCGCTGGTAGTTCGCTTGCGATCCATGGATTTCCTATTTTGTTCGGACATACCGACGCTGCCGCAAAATTTCTCGAGAGCGTCGGCTTCGAAAACGCGCTGTTCTGGGCATATATCGTCGGTGTGGTTGAGTTCGTTTGCGGTATTTGTCTTGCCCTTGGATTTCTCACCCGGGTGGTGGCCGCGCCGATTATCGGCTTTCTACTGGTCGCCATCGTCACCTATCATTGGCAATTCGGTTTCGCCTGGGAAAACCGAGGCATCGAATATCCTCTTTTTTGGGCAATCGTTGTTTTCCATTTCCTCATAAGGGGAGGGGGCCCATGGTCGATAGACGCCTTAATCGGATGCGAGGTGTGACGCGGTGACTGCATTCGCTTCCACCGAAGATCTCGGCGAAAAAAAAGTTTCGTTCGAACAGATCGGAACCGGGCTTTACGCCTATACCGCAGAGGGAGACCCGAATTCAGGCGTTATCATTGGTGATGACGGTGTGATGGTCATCGATGCGCAGGCAACGCCCGCAATGGCGGACGATGTCATCGCGCGCGTTGCGAAAATCACCGACAAGCCGATTAAGTATGTCCTGCTAAGCCACTTTCATGCGGTGCGGGCGCTTGGTGCCTCGGCCTTCAAGGGCGCGGAGATCCTCGCATCGGATGCGACACGCGGCCTGATCGCGGAGCGCGGCAAGGAGGACATGGATTCGGAGATCGCTCGTTTTCCGCGACTTTTTCGTGGGGCCGAAACCATTGCTGGTCTGACCTGGCCGACGATCACGTTTCCCGATCAGACGTCGGTTTGGTTAGGGCGGCGCGAAGTTCGGATCATGCATATAGGGCGCGGGCACACCGCGGGCGATGTAATAGCGATCGTTCCTGACGCCGGCGTTGTGTTTTCCGGAGATCTCGTTGAGTACAGGTCGGCTTGTTACTGCGGCGATGCCCACTTCACCGACTGGCTCGCGACGCTTGATCATCTCGCCGAACTCCAGGCCAGTGCGCTGGTACCGGGGCGCGGTACAGCGCTCACAACATCCGACATGGTCAAGGAAGGAATAGAGCTCACCAGCGATTTTATCTCGACGCTTTTTGGTTCAGTGCAAGAGAGCGTCGCCAAAGGTCGTTCATTGAAAGAGGCCTTTGACTTCGCGCGTCTGACCATGGACCCAAAGTTCAAGGGCTTCTCAATCTATGAGCATTGTTTGCCATTTAGCGTGTCACGTGCCTATGACGAGGCGCGTGGTATCGAGTGGCCAGTCATCTGGACTGCCGAGCGCGATCGGGAAATGTGGGCCGCTTTACAGGGTTGAACGCGACTAACGTGTGCAGATGATAGCGACGGCGTTGCAGTTGTTGTCGGGGCAGCCGTCGGAGACGACGCCCGGAGATCCGCTCGTGATATCGCCGCGATCTACCTTGTGATAGGCGGAAGCCTGCGCAAAAGCCTGTGTTTTGCAATAGGCGTTGGCGACCGCCTCACCGCACTTTTCTCCGGTGGCGAGGCACCGATCGATGCCATAGCCGTCGGCATCGTTGGCGATGACGAACATGCGCCTCTCGGCCAGCGTAGTGGTGGACAAACAGGCCAAAGTGGCGAGAGCGACCAGAGCTGTGCGCATGGCGAAGTGCCCTGAACATGGAGGCGTCGAGCCGAAGCCCCGCGCCGATTCCGAGAATGTGAGCAAAATCGTTAAGCGCCGCTTAACCTCGCGGTCGGCCCTGGTTATCGATTTTTTGCTGTATTTCATACGACTTGGGTCAGGACCTTGACGATAGAGACGCGACAAATCATTGTGCGGCAATGAACGGCCTTAACCATATCTGCGGCATTTGCCGGGAGATTATTCGCTAGCGCTATCCGCGCTGGTCACGGCCGTCTTTTCTCAAGGTTGAGATAGCAGGACGCCCGGCCAGCGGGGCCGACAGGTGTTATTTGCTATGGAACTCAGACTCTACGATACGCTGACGCGTGAAAAGCGGGTGTTCACTCCGCTCGATCCATCACGCGTACGCATGTATGTGTGCGGGCCGACGGTCTACGACTTCGCCCATATCGGGAACGCGCGCCCCGTTATCGTGTTTGATGTGCTGTTCCGCCTGCTGCGTCACATCTACGGGTCCGATCATGTCACTTATGTCCGCAATGTCACCGATGTTGACGACAAGATCAATGCTCGGGCGGCGGAACGCGGAATCTCCATTGGGCAGCTGACGAAAGAAACCTACGAGATTTTTCACAGCGACGTGCAGGCGCTCGGCTGCCTCGATCCGACATTTGAGCCTCGTGCGACCGATTACATTGAGCCGATGAAAGAGTTGATCGAACGGCTGGTAAAGTCCGGCCATGCTTACGTGGCGGAAGACAATGTATTGTTCCACGTGCCGTCGATGAAGGATTACGGCAAGCTTTCTAATCGCTCGCTTGACGAAATGATCGCCGGCGCGCGCGTCGAGGTCGCGCCATACAAAAAGGACCCGCAGGATTTCGTTTTGTGGAAGCCGTCGAAGCCGGGCGAGCCCGCATGGCCATCGCCTGCCGGAGTCAAGGCGCCTGGCCGTCCCGGCTGGCACATCGAATGCTCGGCGATGTCATGGAAACATCTGGGCGAGACCTTTGACATCCACGGCGGTGGCATCGATCTTGTCTTCCCGCACCACGAAAACGAGATCGCGCAATCGCGCTGCGCATTTCATACGCCGGTGATGGCGAATTTCTGGATGCACAATGGTTTCCTGCAGGTCGAAGGCGAGAAGATGAGCAAGAGTCTCGGCAATTTCGTGACGATTCATGAATTGCTCGCCGAGTGGCCGGGGGAGGTGGTGCGATTCACGATGTTACAAACGCAATACCGGCAACCAATAAATTGGACAGTCGCTGGGCTGCGTGAATCGCAAAAAAATCTCGATCACTGGTACGAGCTGACCGCCAATACGCAGCCAGGTTACCTATGCGCGGACGCTGTTGATGCTTTGCTAGACGACCTCAATACGCCAAAGGCTTTTGCTGCCTTACATGAATTGCGCGGCGAAGCCGCTAAGGGCGCCAAACCGGCGGCGGCCTGTTTAAAAGCGAGCGCACAACTACTCGGCTTGCTAAAATTGCCGGCGAGCAAATGGACGGCATTCCGCCCTGCGTCAGTTTCAATTGATGAAAGCAAGGTTGTAACTCTGATCGAGGCCAGAACCGCCGCGCGCGCTGCGAAAAACTTCAAGGAGTCCGATCGCATCCGCGACGAACTCGCTGCAATGGGTGTCGTGTTGAAAGACTCAAAAGATGGGACCACCTGGGAGATCGCGCGATGATGGCTGTTGCGCATCCCAAGCTCGGGTTGCGGCCGTTTCTGCCGGCCGATGCCCTGCTACTGCGCGAAATCTTCCGCGACAGCATTGAGGAATTGACCGCCGACGACTACACCGAGGCACAGCAGGAGGCTTGGGCTTCTGCCGCAGATGATGTCAATGATTTCCGCGAGAAACTTTCCGGGCAGCTGACGCTGGTCGCAACGCTGGAGGGCTCTCCGGTCGGCTTCGCCTCACTTGAAGGCAAAGACAAGATCGATATGCTCTACGTACACCCCGCCGCGACCGGACAGGGGGTTGCCGCCATGCTCATCGACGCACTGGAGAAACTTGCGGGCTCGCGTGGAGCGGCGAAGCTCAACGTTGACGCCAGCGACAGCGCGCGCGGTTTTTTCGAAAAACGTGGCTATGTTGCCCAGCAGCGCAACACAGTTTCGGTTGGCGACGAATGGCTCGCCAACACCACGCTGCAAAAGCAGCTTGCCGCCAAACGGGAGGCTTCATGACAAAGCCCGACACGCCGTTTCCACGTCATTGGCTCTATTACATCGTACTCAAATACGCGGTGATCGCGGCCGCAATCGCGCTCGCGCTCTATGTTGGCTACCGGATGACGTGATGGAATTCCAGCGCCACCATATCGTGCTCGGCGTGATCGCCATTGTCGTCGCGGTGGCGTTGGCGGCGAACTACTACCTGTGGTGATGGTAATGGCTCGTGAACGCCTCTACCTCTTCGATACCACGTTGCGCGACGGCGCGCAGACCAACGGGGTCGATTTTACGCTGGCCGACAAGCTGGCGATTGCCGGCATGCTCGACGAAATCGGTATCGACTACGTCGAAGGCGGCTATCCGGGAGCCAACCCGACCGACACCGAGCTGTTCGCCAAAGATCGTAAGCTTGATACGACCTTCACGGCATTCGGCATGACGCGGCGGCCTGGCCGGTCGACCTCCAATGATCCCGGTCTGGCCGCATTACTGGATGCCAAAGCCGATGCCATTTGTTTTGTCGCCAAATCGTGGGACTACCACGTAAGAGTCGCCCTGGAGACGACGGGCGAGGAAAACCTCGCCTCAATCCGCGACAGCGTGCGCGCGGCCAAGGCGAAGGGCAGGGAGGTGCTCCTTGATTGCGAGCATTTCTTTGACGGCTACAAGGCCAACCCGAAATATGCGCTCGCTTGTGCAAAAACCGCCTATGACGAAGGCGCACGCTGGGTTGTCCTGTGCGACACCAATGGCGGCACTTTGCCCGACGAGGTTGAGAAGATCGTCGGCGACGTGGTGAAGGTCATCCCTGGGGATCACGTTGGTATTCATGCCCATAATGACACCGATCAAGCGGTGGCCAATTCCTTTGCCGCAGTGCGCGCCGGCGCGCGGCAGATCCAGGGAACGCTCAACGGGCTGGGCGAGCGCTGCGGCAACGCGAACCTCGTTTCCATCATCCCGACCCTCAAACTCAAACCGGAATTTTCGCAGCGCTTCGATATCGGCGTGACCGATGCGGCGCTCAAGAAGCTCGTTCATGTCTCGCATGCTCTTGATGAGCGGCTTAACCGTGCACCTAATCGGCACGCGCCCTACGTCGGCGAGAGCGCCTTTGCTACCAAAGCCGGCATCCATGCTTCCGCTATCATGAAGGACCCGGCGACCTACGAACACGTCGCGCCTGAGACCATTGGCAATCGCCGCAAAGTGCTTGTGTCGGAACAGGCCGGAAAATCCAACGTACTGGCCGAACTTGAGCGAGTCGGAATCAAGGCCGACAGGGACGATCCGCGCGTGGGACGGCTGCTTGAAATCGTCAAGGAGCGCGAAGCTATCGGGTATGCCTACGAGGCCGCGGATGCCTCGTTCGAGCTGCTGGCCCGGCGCACTCTTGGAAAGGTGCCGAACTATTTCGACGTGACCCAGTTCGACGTCAATGTCGAGCAGCGCAACAATGCCAAGGGCGAGCGTGTCACCGTCACGATGGCTGTCGTAAAAGTCAAGGTTGGCGACGACAACATGATTTCGGCGGCGGAAGGCAATGGTCCGGTCAATGCGCTCGATCTTGCGCTGCGGAAGGATCTTGGCAAATACCAGAAATACATTGCTGACCTTAAACTCACAGACTATCGCGTGCGCATTCTCAACGCCGGTACCGAGGCGGTGACCCGCGTTCTGATCGAGAGCGAAGACAAAAAAGGCGAACGCTGGACGACGGTTGGTGTGTCGCCGAACATTATTGACGCCTCGTTCCAGGCCTTGATGGATTCCATCGTTTTTAAACTGGTGAAATCGGGCGCTCCGGCGTGATCGATCACGTCTCTGTCGCGGTACGCGACATCGCTGCGGCAACGCGCTTTTATGAGGCGCTGCTCACCACAATCGGGATTGTCAAACTGGAGGAGCGACCGGCAACAGTCGGCTTCGGTAAAACTTATCCGGAATTCTGGATCAACTTGCGCGCCGTTCATATTCCGGTGTCACAGGAAAGCGGTGCACATGTCTGTTTCCGTGCGCGGTCAACCGAACTCATCGACGCTTTCCACGCGGCGGCACTTGCGGCTGGCGGCTCGAGCGACGGCGCGCCCGGCCTGCGGCCTCAACACGGTGAGGGCTACTACGCCGCCTTCATCCGCGATCCTGACGGCAACCGTATCGAAGCGGTAACGTTTACCGACGGAAAATAAAGCTACAGCTGGTCGACATCTGCGGCCGACATCCTCTTGGCTGACTCCGGTATCGCCGACGCCGCTTTTTGCAGCATCGGAAGAATATCTGGGACTTTGTCGGCGACGAGCAGATCGAAATTAAGATCGCCGCGGATGAACTCAAGTCTCTTCATGTGGTCGATGAGAGCACAAAGTGGGTCCCAAAAGCCCTTGATGTTGGCAAGAAGGATTGGCTTGCGGTGACGGCCGAGCTGCACCCAGGTGATCTGTTCCACCACTTCTTCGAGCGTCCCAATGCCGCCCGGCATAGCCACGAAGGCGTCCGCCATCTCGAACATCTTGCGCTTTCGCTCATGCATGTCGTGGGTGACAATCAGGTTGTCGGCGCCGCGCATGGCGTGTTCGCGCGCGACCAAGAATTCGGGGATGATGCCAGTAACGTGACCGCCGTGCTGAAGCACTGACTTGGAGATTGTGCCCATCATGCCGACGGAACCTCCGCCGAAAACCAGGCCGATGCTGCTCTTGGCAAGGATAGCGCCGAAAGCGCGGGCGCTCTCGACGAAGGCCGGATCTGTGCCGGGTCCGGAGCCGCAATAGACGCAAATTTTTCGGATTTTGCTGGATTTTTCGCTTCTGTTCATAGCTATGCATGTGCATTGCGCTTGCGGCATCGTCAAGGCGGCGCCCGAAAACCGGCGGGTAGGGTGAATACCGGCCAGAATCCCCCTATATGAGAGCCTGAATGAGCGACCATCACCATCACCGGGCATCTGGAAACGAATCACGTGTGTCCGCAGACCGCGGCGCCTTGTTCACGACCATCATCCACCTCTGGCCCTATATCTGGCCTTCCGATCGCCGTGACCTGAAGTTGCGGGTGATGGGATCTCTCGTGCTGTTGCTGGCTGCGAAGCTCGCAACCATGGCGGTGCCATTCACATTCAAATGGGCCACTGATGCGCTTGCCGGCCACGGCACAGCACCGGTCGCGGCGTCCGACTGGCTGCTATGGGCAATGGCCGCACCCATCGCGATGACGATCGCGTATGGCGGCATGCGCATCCTTATGGCGGCGCTCACCCAACTGCGCGACGGATTGTTTGCCAAGGTCGCGATGAACGCGGTGCGCAGGCTGGCTTACCGCACCTTCGTGCACATGCATGAACTCTCGTTACGCTTCCATCTCGAGCGCAAGACCGGTGGGCTGACGCGTGTGCTCGAGCGTGGCCGCAACGGCATCGAAACCATCGTACGCATGGTCATTCTGCAATTGTCGCCGACGATCATCGAGCTCGCGTTTATCGTCGTGGTTCTGATGTGGCAATTTGATTGGCGCTACGTAGCGGCGATCATGGCCACGGTCGTGGTCTATATGACCTATACCTACCACGCTACCGAATGGCGCATCGGCATACGCCGCAAGATGAATGACAGTGACACCGACGCCAACGTCAAGGCAATCGACTCACTGCTCAACTATGAAACAGTGAAATATTTTTCCGCTGAGGAGCGCGAGGCTGCGCGCTACGACCGCGCCATGGCTCGTTACGAGGACGCCAGCGTGCGCGCGTATACCTCGCTCGCCGTGCTCAATGCCGGACAAGCGGTCATCTTCACTGCTGGGCTGGGTGCTGTCATGGTGATGTGTGCATTCGAGATCCGTGCCGGCAGCAAGACTGTCGGTGATTTCGTGCTGATCAATGCCATGATGATTCAACTATACCAGCCGCTCAATTTCATGGGCATGGTCTACCGAGAGATCAAGCAGGCGGTAATCGACATCGAGATCATGTTCTCGATTCTAGGGCGGGAGCCAGAAATCAAGGACATACCGGGCGCGCCGCCACTAAAGGTCGACACCGGCACCATACGGTTTGAGAATGTCAGCTTTGCCTATGAGCCGACGCGCCGTATTCTCAAAGGTATTAGCTTCGAGGTGCCGGCGGGAAAAACAGTTGCAGTAGTGGGCCCATCCGGCGCCGGCAAGTCGACGATTTCGCGGCTCTTGTTTCGATTCTACGATTTGTCCGGTGGGCGCATTTCAATCGACCGCCAAGATATTTCCAAGGTCTCGCAGAAGTCGCTACGCCAGGCGATCGGTATGGTCCCGCAGGACACAGTGCTGTTCAATGATACGATCCGCTACAACATTCGCTATGGACGCTGGGAAGCGACCGATGCTGAAGTGGAGGAGGCGGCGAAGCTGGCACAGATCGATCCTCTCATCCGAATTGCCCCCAAGGGCTACGACACCGAGGTCGGCGAGCGCGGGCTCAAGCTCTCGGGCGGTGAGAAGCAACGGGTCGCGATCGCGCGTACCATTCTCAAAGCGCCGCCCATTCTAGTCCTCGACGAAGCGACATCGGCGCTCGACAGCCATACCGAAAGAGAAATTCAGGACGCGCTTGAGCGAGTCTCACGCAACCGCACTACATTGGTGATCGCGCATCGGCTTTCGACCATTGTGGGAGCCGATGAGATCATCGTGCTCGACCAGGGCGAGGTCGTCGAACGCGGTACACACTATGCGTTGCTCGCCGCGAATGGCCTCTATGCCAGTATGTGGAATCGCCAGCGCGAGGCCGAAGAAGCACGCGAGAAGCTTGCCCTGGCCGGTGAGGACCAGGACGCGCCCAACCGCAATCCGCCGCCTGTCGAGGATGCCATTAGCGCTGTTGCTGCGGCGCCTGTGACATCGTTCGAAGCGCCCGCCGACGCGGCGGAGTAATATACTCGCATGTCGATCTACGATTCGATTCGCTCGCAAATCGTTCCGGTCACGCCGGAGGGATACCCTTTCATCGGCGCCTTTGCGTTTGTCAGCCTTGTTTTGTTTTGGCTGTGGAGCCCGCTGGGATGGCTCGGCACGCTGGCGACGATCTGGTGCGCTTATTTTTTTCGCGATCCGCCGCGGGTAACGCCTGTACGCGACGGACTGGTGGTAGCGCCGGCCGATGGCCGCGTAAGCCAGGTCACCAGTGCTGCGCCGCCGCAGGATCTCGGACTTGGCAACAAACCATTGCCGCGCATCTCTATTTTCATGAGCGTATTCGACTGCCACGTAAACCGAAGCCCGGTCGCTGGTAAGATCGAGAAGATCGTCTATCAGCCGGGCAAATTCTTTAACGCCGATCTCGATAAAGCGAGCGTTGACAATGAGCGTAACTCGCTGGTGATCGCGACGGCAGGCGCGCGCATCGCCGTTGTCCAAATCGCCGGTCTTGTTGCCCGGCGGATCGTCTGCTTCGTGCGGAACGGCGACTCCATCAACACGGGACAACGTATCGGCATGATCCGCTTTGGTTCACGGGTCGATGTCTATCTTCCGGAAGGTATGCCGCCGCTTGTGGCGGTGGGACAGACATCGATAGCCGGCGAAACCGTGCTCGCAGATTTACGCGGGGCAGGCGATGCCCGAGCATATCGGATGGGTTGAAACCCACGGGCGGCGATCTATTTGAAATTACGTATAAAATTAAGGAGATGAGCGCGGAAGGGTTGTCGCCGATGCGTGCTGTATCGGCTATGCCCACAATTTCGGCGCGACGATCTGCTTACTATGCCAACAGTCTCATCTGCCTTGTGTGCAGCAACAGGCTATACTCGTCACCATGGTATTTCCGCCGTTTGACCCTGCGCCGCCACCGTTCCGCCGCCGCTTCAAGGCGATTCCGGTTCGCACTCTGCTTCCCAATCTCATCACCTTGCTCGCCTTATGCGCAGGTCTGACTGCGATCCGCGTGGCGGTGGAAGACAAGCTCGACCTGGCGTTGGCCGCAATCGTCTTTGCCGCTCTGCTCGATGGGATCGACGGGCGCATTGCGCGCATGCTCAAAGGTACCTCGCGCTTCGGTGCGGAGCTCGACAGCCTTGCCGATTTCGTCAATTTCGGCGTCGCACCGGCATTGATCTTGTATTTCTGGGGTTTGCACGAACTCAAATCGGCCGGCTGGATCGCCGCCTTGGTTTTTGCGATTTGCGCAGGCTTGCGGCTGGCGCGCTTCAACGTGATGATTGACGACCCCAATAAGCCGATATGGGCGGGGAATTTCTTCACTGGCATTCCGGCTCCGGCGGGAGCCATCACCGTGTTGCTGCCGATCTACCTTAGTTTTCTCGGCGTATCGGTCGGTCTCATTGCGGTATGGCTTACCTTCCTCTACACGTTGCTGATCGCGTTTTTGATGGTGTCTCGCCTGCCGGTATTTTCGGGAAAACGCGTGGGCAAACGCGTACCGCCGGAAATGGTATTGCCGGTTTTCGTTATGGTCGTTTTGTTCTTTGCGTTGCTCGTCAGTTACCCTTGGCAGGTGCTTACACTCGGTACGCTCGCTTACCTCGCGTGCCTGCCATTGGGTTGGCTGTCCTATCGCGAATACCAGCGCAAGGACGCAACTGCGTCCGCTGCCGCTGCCAAAGCGTCTGCAAGCGATGCAGCATTGCCGCCTGAAGCCCACGAACCAGACGCTGGTCGCCCGGCACGGCTGAACTGAAATCAACTCCTCCCGAGCGGATAGCCCGGCATAAGATCGTAGGGGTGCTTCCAGCCAGGCAGCGCCCTCATGCGTTCGAGCCAGGCCCCGATTGCCGGGTGTTCTTTGGCGATGTCGAATCCGAATTCCTCGGACGGGTAGTAGAGATAGGCCGTCATCGAAATATCGGCGATCGTCGGTTTATTGCTCACGAGGAACTGCCGTCCGATCAGCCGCTTGTTGACGATCGCAAGATTACCGTCGATGCGCCCCTTGAGAAAGGTGAGCACGGCGGGGTCACCCGCGGGCTTGGCAAAGTTCTTTAGAAAGCGGTATGGACCGAGGAATCCGTTGACTTTTTGATTGTCGAAAATCATCCACCGCAGTGCTTCCAGCTCTTCGTCCTCGTTCTCCGGCTTGAACTTGCCGCTGCGCCTGGCGAGGTAGGTGAGGATCACGCCCGACTGTGTAAGCTTTTTCTTGCCATGCACGAGTACTGGCACTTCGCCCATCTCGTTCACATCGGTTCGGTACTCAGGCGTGCGTTGGACTCCTTTACCGAAAAAATCGATCCAGACCGGCTCCCAGTCGGCACCAATCAGGTTGAGCATCAGGGCGGCACGATAGGCGTTTCCGGACTGGGCGAAACAGTAAAGCTGGTATTCCGGCATGGCGGCTCCAAGTCTGTCTGTGTTCAGCGTGCCAGTGTAACAGGACTGCCGGCGGTGGATTGACCTTCGAAGTGTGTGCCAGCGGACTTGAATTGTGCCAGCGGCTGGTTTTCATTCCCGGTGATGGTAAGAGCGCCGCCTTCCATTGCCCAGCGCCGGCTCATGTAGAAACCACCCGGGCAGCCGCCATCGGGAGCGACTGTTCCGCTGCGTGCCTCCGGCGGCCCGCGAAATTCCAGCCCACAGGACGGCGCGTTTGGTGCGCTCAATATCCATCGGCCAACCAGAGAAGAATCCAAAGCTGCTGGAGTGGGAGCGGATGAATCCAACGAAAGCTGCTCGCCGGCGCACCCCGTGAGCGTCAGGACGACAAGGACCCCGGTTGCGGCCCTGACGACAATCATCCCCCAGCGCCTTACTTCATGGTTGGAATTACAAATTCGGCGCCTTCTTTCGTGCCCGTCGGCCAGCGCGAAGTGATGGTCTTGGTTTTGGTATAAAAACGAATCGAATCCGGTCCGTGCTGATTGAGGTCGCCAAAGCCCGAGCGCTTCCAGCCGCCAAAGGTATGATAGGCGAGCGGAACCGGAATCGCGAAATTCACGCCGACCATGCCAACCTGCACACGATTTACGAAATCGCGTGCGGCGTCGCCGTCGCGTGTGAAGATAGCGACCCCGTTACCGTATTCATGTTCGGAGGGAAGACGTACTGCTTCCTCGTAGTCTTTCGCGCGTACGACCGAAAGCACTGGACCGAAGATTTCTTCCTTGTATATACGCATATTTGGCTTCACGTCATCGAACAGACAGCCGCCCATGAAATTTCCGTTTTCGTAGCCCTGCAATTTGAAACCCCGGCCGTCGACTACGAGTTTGGCGCCTTCTTTCACGCCGATGTCGACATAGTCTTTCACACGATTCAGGGCACTCTTGGTTACCAGCGGTCCATAGTCAGCTTGGGGATCGTTTGATGGACCGATCTTGAGGCTTTCGACGCGCGGGATGAGTTTTTCGACGAGGATATCCGCGGTTTTTTTCCCGACCGGGACCGCCACCGATACCGCCATGCAGCGTTCGCCGGCAGACCCGTAGCCCGCTCCGACGAGAGCATCGACGGCCTGGTCCATGTCGGCGTCAGGCATCACGATCATATGGTTCTTGGCGCCACCAAAACATTGGACGCGTTTGCCGTGGGCGCAACCAGTTGAGTAGATGTATTCCGCGATTGCCGATGAGCCAACGAAGCCGATCGCCATCACGCGTGGATCGGTGAGCAAGGTATCGACTGCTTCTTTATCGCCGTTGACTACATTGAGTATGCCGGCAGGTAGTCCGGCATCGATCATCAATTCAGCAAGACGCATCGGGACGGACGGATCGCGCTCCGATGGCTTAAGGATAAAGGCGTTGCCGCAGGCAATGGCCGGCGCGAATTTCCACATCGGGATCATTGCCGGGAAATTAAATGGCGTGATACCCGCGACGACGCCCAAGGGTTGCCGGATGGAATAAAGATCAATTCCGGGTCCGGCGCCTTCCGTAAATTCGCCCTTCAGCAGATGCGGAATCCCACAAGCAAATTCGACCACCTCAACGCCGCGCTGAATGTCGCCGCGCGCGTCGGGAATTGTCTTTCCATGCTCGGAAGAGAGAAGCTTGGCGAGCGTATCGAACTCTCTCTGGACCAGTTCGAGAAATTTAAACATGACGCGGGCACGGCGCTGCGGATTGGTTGCCGCCCAGCCTGGCTGAGCCGCCTGCGCATTCGCGATTGCGTGCTCGACCTCGGAGTGTTTGGCGAGCGCGACCTTGGCTTGGACTTCACCGGTATTGGGATCAAACACATCGCCAAAACGCCTCGAGCCACCCGCAACCGCCTTGCCACCTATGAAATGGCCGATCTCACGCATGGGTCGCACTCCTCCGATTATTTTGCGGTCTTGGACACGGACCTTGGGCATTTGGCGCCATTTTGCGGCGATTTTCGCAGTTTTTCCGAAGCAGGTCACGCGTTGAAGGCCCTTTGCGGGCGTTTTTTCTTTCACCAACGGTTAGCCTTTACCCCCTCTTAACAGCGCCAGTCTAGGGTTAACCCTGGATGGTTTTGTGCCGGAACGTGCGCGCGTTGGGTGGGTAAGTAATGGATATCTCGACTGGTCTAGGGCTCCTGGCCGGTGCTGGCGTCCTGGCAACTCTGATTCTTCTCGGCGGCGATTTGCGCATGTTTGCGGACATGCATGCCGCCATCGTCATCTTCGGCGGTTCATTCGCCGCAACCCTGATCCGCTTTCCGCTCGCTTCGATCTTCCACGGCTTACCGCTCGGCGCGAAATTCGCCTTCACATTGAGACGCATGAGTCAGCGCGATTTGGTCGACGAAATCGCAGGGCTGGCAGAAGTTGCGCGCAAGCAGGGACCGATCGGCCTGGAAAAGGTTGAAATAGAGGACCCATTCCTCGCCAAGGGTGTCCGTTTCGTCGCCGACGGTTACGACGGAAACTTTATTCGTGACAACCTGGAACGCGATCGCGACAATTTTCTCACACACTTGGATGAAGGCCAGAAAATATATCGCGCAGTAGGTGACTGCGCGCCGGCCTTTGGAATGATCGGGACTTTGATCGGCATGGTGCAGATGTTCGCCAACATGACCGATCCGTCAAAACTAGGTCCATTCATGGCGGTTGCCTTGCTGGCAACCTTTTACGGTGCGGCCGTCGCTAACCTGCTGTGTCTGCCGATTGCCGACAAGCTGCATCTCAAACTGGTTGATGAAGAAATCAATCGCACTCTGATCATCGACGGAATTCTGATGATCCGCGAGGGCAAGAGTCCAACTCTGGTGCGCGAGATGCTGCTTGCCTACCTTCCGGAAAAGCACCGCCACAGTGAAGAAGAAAGCACGGAAGAAGCGGTGGAAGCTGTCGCCGCGTAGTAGGGCGTGTTTGAAGGTATCTGATGGCGAGACGCAAGGAAGCCGGTCACGGTGGCGGTCACGGGTGGTTCGTCACCTTCGCCGATCTAATGGGCTTGCTTGTCAGCTTTTTCGTGATGCTGGTCGCTTTCTCCACCCAAGACCAGGCGAAGCTTCAGGTCGTCGCGGGATCGATGCGTGATGCCTTCGGCGTTCAGGACCGCGTGCGTTATTCCGGCATTATTGAAATTCTTGGCCTGCCGACGCGCCCTCGGCTCAAAAATGCCGCGCACATCGATCCGTCTGAAGCCTCAGCCACGCCATCGCCCGAGGAAAGCGACCGACAACGGGCCTATGGCGCCCGTTTCAAGGAAGATCGCAAATTCTCGCTTGCGTCCGCGTCCCTGCGACAAGCATTGCAGGAAATGCCGGAGATCACGGAAGCGTCCAAGAACATCATGCTTGAGGAGACCAAACAGGGTCTCAACATCGAGATTGTCGATCAGGATGGACGCTCGATGTTTCCCGACGGCGGCAAGGAACCCTATGAGCGGACGCGAAAGTTGATTCAAAAGATCGCGCCACAACTCAAAGCTATGCCGTATCGCCTTTCGATTGTCGGCCACACTGCCTCAAGCAAAGTACCGCCGAAACCCGGCTATGGGCCGTGGGAACTGTCCGCCGATCGCGCGAATGCCGTGCGTCAAATCTTGGATGCCGAGGGTGTGCCGTCAGGAAATATATTTATGGTGGCGGGAAAGGCCGACACGGACCCGTTGTTCCCCGATGATCCCTCCATGTCCCCAAATCGGCGGGTTACCATTACTCTGATGCGGGAAGAGCCGCCGTTACCGGCTGATTTGACCCCTTAACACAGTTCTCGGAACCGCTTGGGCTTTCGATTGGTTGCAGTCAATCAGCCGGACAGGGCCGGTATTCTCTGGGCTCGCGCGGTGATATAAGGCCCGCCTTCAAATCGATCGGCGGATCACGGCAATTTTCAATGAACGACGGCGCGAACCAGGCTACGGCGTCCGCGCATATAGGGCATGACGCCCCTCCCGGAATTTTGCCCCTGGCACTTGGCAGCGTCGGCGTTGTCTATGGCGACATAGGTACCAGTCCGCTCTACGCCTTTCGTGAGGCGGCGATCGCAGCGAGTGATGGCCACGTCGTCACTCGAGGCGTCGTTCTCGGTGTGCTTTCGCTTATTGTCTGGGCGCTGATCATAACGGTGACACTCAAATACGTTTTGATCCTGTTGCGCGCTGACAATAACGGTGAAGGCGGCACGCTTTCCCTTACTGCGCTGGCGACTCGGGCGCTTGGCCGACGCACGGCCTTCGTTTTTATCGTCGGTGTAATCGGAGCATCGATGTTTCTTGGTGACTCTGTGATCACCCCGGCGATCTCGGTGCTCTCCGCAGTAGAAGGGCTCAAACTGGCAAGCTCTGCGTTCAGCGAATTTGTTGTGCCGCTCACTGTCATTATTCTGATTGCGCTGTTCGCTGCACAAAGCCGCGGCACCGCGAAAGTCGCAGCGATGTTCGGGCCAATCATGGTTATCTGGTTCGTATCGATCGCGATTGCCGGCGCCTTGCACATTCGCGACGATCCGACGGTCATTGGCGCGATCAATCCGTTTTACGGGATTGATTTCCTCATTCATCACGGCGCGATTGGTTTGGTCACGCTTGGCGCGGTATTTCTCGTCGTCACCGGTGGCGAAGCGCTTTATGCCGACCTCGGTCACTTCGGACGGAAGCCCATCCAGGTCGCGTGGCTTGGACTCGTTTTGCCCGCGCTGCTGATCAACTATTTCGGTCAAGGAGCCAAGGTACTGGCCGACCCGGCAGCGATCGAGAATCCGTTTTACAGGTTGGTCCCTGAGGCTTTTTTGCTGCCGATGATCGTGCTGGCCACGGCCGCGACAGTCATCGCGAGCCAAGCGGTTATCACGGGCGCCTATTCACTCGTGCATCAGGCGATCCAGCTCGGCCTGTTACCCAGACTGGCTATCCTGCACACCTCGGCCTCGCATGTTGGTCAAATCTATATTCCTCGTGTGACCTTTTCGTTGATGCTTGGCGTGCTTCTTCTGGTTGGCCTGTTCCGTACGTCGAGCGCGCTCGCTTCCGCCTACGGTATTGCGGTTGCTACGACCATGGTTGTGGACGGGATACTTGCATTCATCGTGATCTGGAAGGGGTGGCAGTGGCCTCTTTGGAAAACTGTGCTGTTGATCGCCCCATTTGTGATCGTCGACGTGGTGTTCTTTTCGGCCAATTTTCTCAAGTTGTTTGAAGGAGCCTGGGCGCCACTCTTGTTCGGTGCAAGCATGGTTCTTTTGATTCTGACGTGGCGACGCGGGACCGGTATTCTGGTTAACAAGACGCGGCGAACAGAAGTGCCGCTCGATACTTTATTTCGCAGTTTGGAAAAGAAGCCACCGTATCTTGTTCCGGGCACTGCGGTGTTCCTCACCAGTGATCCGGAGTTCGCACCGACTGCGCTATTGCACAATCTCAAGCACAACAAGGTGCTGCACGAGAACAACGTAATTCTTACGATCATCACCGCGGACACACCCCGTGTGCCGGAAGAGGGGCGCGTGCGGATCACGCCGATGTCAAAACATTTTTCGCGGGTATCGCTGAAGTTCGGCTATATGGAGCAACCGAACGTGCCAAAAGCGCTGGCTATCGCACGCAAGCATGGTTGGCAATTCGATATCATGTCGACGTCCTTTTTTCTGTCGCGGCGTGCGCTCAAGCCCTCGGCGAAATCGGGCATGCCGTCCTGGCAGGATCATTTGTTCATCGCACTCGCGCGTTCGGCGAGCGATGCGACAGACTTCTTCCAGATACCGACAGGGCGTGTGGTGGAAGTCGGAACGCAGGTCACGGTCTAGAGGACTTCCTTAAGGCTTTGATTTTTCGATAGAATTACTTCGGCCAAGCTGTGTTTTTTGCATGGCTCAGAAAGTTGAATTGCGCTAATGGCGGTGCTGAGCGGAAATAGGGAGCGTTATAAGCCGCGTCCCAATCGAAATTTTGCATTGCAGTATCTCAAGGCAACCTATGTCCCATAGCATTGGCGCCGTACCCGGCGGCTCGATTGCGGCCGCCGAGGGCGGCGACGCGCCAGCCAAGGTCGGCTTCTGGTCTTTAGCGCTTGGCAGTATTGGCGTCGTCTACGGGGACATTGGGACAAGTCCTCTATATGCCTTGCGGGAGGCGGTCCTGGCGGCGACCGGATCCGGCAATCCCGCGAGCGAGCCGGTCGTCCTCGGCATACTCTCCCTGATCATCTGGGCGCTGCTCCTGGTCGTCACCGCCAAGTACGTGTTGATCCTGCTGCGTGCTGACAATAAGGGCGAGGGCGGCACCCTTGCTTTGATGGCTCTTGCGTCTCGTTCGTTGATGCGTCGTGGCGGCGTTGTGATCCTGCTTGGTATTATTAGCGGCGCTTTGTTTTACGGTGACGCCATCATTACGCCGGCACTTTCAGTTCTCTCTGCAATCGAGGGCCTGAAAGTAGTGACACCAGCGTTCGACGCCTACGTGGTGCCGATCACGGTGCTCGTGCTCGTCGTGCTGTTTATGGTGCAGTCACGCGGCACCGCGCGGGTCGCCGCTTTCTTTGGTCCGGTCACATTGTTTTGGTTCGCCACGATCGCAGCCGCGGGCATTTGGCATGTTGGCCAAAACCTGACGGTGCTGTTGGCATTCAATCCATGGTACGGCGTGAACTTTCTCCTCCATCACGGACTCGTCGGCTTTTACACACTCGGTGCTGTCTTTCTTGTGGTGACGGGCGCGGAAGCTCTTTATGCCGATCTTGGTCATTTTGGCCGTGGTCCAATTCGCTTCGCCTGGTTGGTCGTCGTGCTTCCAGCACTCACTTTCAATTATTTGGGGCAGGGAGCGCTGGTGCTCACCAATCCAAATTCGGTGGAGAATCCATTCTTTCTGCTCTACCCCGATTGGGCGCTGTTGCCGATGGTGCTGCTCGCAACCGCGGCTACGGTCATAGCGAGCCAGGCTGTGATCACCGGGGCGTATTCACTCACGCGGCAGGCCATCCAGCTCGGCCTTTTGCCGCGGCTTGAAATCCGTCACACCTCGGAGGCTTTGTTCGGGCAGATCTATATGCCGCGTGTCAACACTCTGCTGCTGATTGGTGTTCTTTTGCTGGTCGCATTGTTTCGTTCATCAAGTGCTCTTGCCTCCGCTTATGGAATCGCGGTGACTGGCACCATGGTGGTCACGGGAATGATGGCTATCGTCGTGATATGGCGGGTTTGGCACTGGCCCCTGATCGGAGCTTTGGCGCTGATGCTGCCATTCTTATTCATCGATTTCACGTTTTTATCCGCCAACCTGCTCAAGATCGTGGAAGGCGGATGGATGCCGCTGGCGCTTGGCGCATTGGTGATGGCGGTGATGTATACGTGGCGGCGCGGCAGCCGACTTTTATTCGAGAAAACACGGCGCCAGGAAACGCCTCTCGAATCTCTCGTAAAAAATTTGGAAAAAAAGCCGCCGGCGCGGGTTGCGGGGACGGCCGTATTTCTCACCAGCGACCCGGTCAGTGCGCCAACCGCGCTACTGCATAGCCTCAAACACTATAAGGTCCTGCACGAGAAGAACGTAATCCTGACAGTCGAAACTGCCGATGGGCCTCGCGTTGATCCCGCGGAGCGAGTGCGTATCGAACCCGTCGGGAAAACGTTTTCGCGGGTGGTGCTACGTTTCGGCTTTATGGAAACCCCGAATGTGCCGAAAGCGCTGGCTATTGCGCGCAAGCTCGGCTGGCAGTTTGACATTATGTCGACCTCCTTCTTCCTATCACGGCGGTCGCTTAAACCCGCTGCCCACTCGGGAATGCCGCACTGGCAGGATCGCCTCTTTATCGGGCTCACTCGGGTGGCCAACGATGCGACCGACTATTTTCAGATACCCACCGGACGCGTGGTCGAGGTCGGCACCCAGGTGACGATCTAGGCATCCCCGTCCCGAAGACGGGTGCGTCATATCGAATTTCCGGCTAAATACCGCTGTTCGTTGGCAAAGGAGTTTCGGCAATGGCCGATGAAATGCCGCGCGCGGGCGAAGTCACCAACCTCACACCGGAACAGGTCTCTACCGGCTTGCGCGAAGGTCGCATGCTGCTGGTTGATGTGCGAGAACCAAACGAGACGTCGGTAGAAAGCTATCCAGATGCGGTGATCGTGCCGCTATCATCTTTCGACCCCGCCGCCATACCAGATCCGCAAGGCAAGCAGGTCGTTTTCGCTTGCCGATCAGGTCGACGTTCGGTGACTGCCTCGCTCGCCGCCCAGGATAGCGGCTACCCTTACAAGGCGCATCTCGCTGGCGGTATTATCGCCTGGAAAGCAGCCGGCCTTCCGACCAAGACCTGAACCAATCGACCTGAGGCTTCCATGCGCCGCGCGTTTCTCGTTATCGCCTTGGTTCTTAGCCCGGGTGTGACCGGCATCAGTATGACCTCGGCGCAGGACGCACGTTTGGTCAATGTCTACAATTGGTCCGATTATATCGACGCCAAAGTTCTTGAAGACTTTACAAAGGAAACGGGCATCAAGGTGCAATACGACACCTTTGATGCCAATGAGACGCTTGAAACGAAACTGCTTGCCGGAAAATCCGGCTATGACGTGGTGGTGCCAACCGCTTATTTCCTGGAAAGACAAATAAAGGCTGGGGTCTTTCAGAAGCTCGACAAAAAAAAGCTCAAGAATCTTGGCAACGTCTGGCCTGACATAGCCACGCGGCTGGCCGTCTACGACCCGGGCAACCAATACGCCGTCAATTACATGTGGGGCACGACCGGCATCGGTTACAACGTGAAGGCGATGCGTGAGCGCCTGGGACCCGACGCAAAAATCGACAGTTGGGACATCGTGTTCAAGCCAGAAAATCTCGCGAAGTTTCGGGACTGCGGCGTTCACATGCTCGATTCAGCTGACGATATTATCCCCGCTGCGCTGCATTTCCTCGGCCTTAATCCGAATTCGACAGACCCCAAAGAGCTTGAGAAAGCCACAGAACTATTAATGAAAGTCCGCTCTTCGGTGCGAAAATTCCACTCCTCCGAGTATCTCAATGCATTGGCAAGCGGCGAAATATGCTTGGTCGTTGGCTGGTCGGGTGACATCAAGCAGTCGCAGAAACGTGCGATCGAAGCGAAAAACGGCGTAGACATCGGCTATGCGATTCCAAAAGAAGGCGCGCAGATGTTTTTCGACAACCTCGCCATACCGAACGACGCGAGCCACGTCGCCGAGGCGCACGCTTTCATCGATTACCTGTTGCGGCCGGAGGTAGCGGCAAAAAACAGCAATCTCGTCGCGTATGCCAATGGAAATCTGGCCAGCCAGAAATTCGTTGATAGCGCTGTGCTCGATGACAAGAGTGTATATCCGGACGCCGCGACAATGAACCGGCTGTACACCGTAAGTGCGCGCGATCAGAAGTCGCAGCGCCTCGTGAATCGCCTATGGACGAAGGTCAAGACTGGCCGCTGACCGACTGATCTTCCGGTCGCCAGCGACGGTGCATCCACAACCATTGTTCCGGATGTTCGCGAATCCAGCCTTCGATCACGGACGTGATGATCTGCATTGTGCCGGTGATATCGACCTTGTTCTCGGCATCGCGCGCTGGCCTGATCTCCTCGCTTAATTCGGCGCGGAACCGATGATCCGGCAGCCGCACAATACGGGTGCCATGGATCGGACAATCAAAATGGTCAGCAAGCCGCGCCAGCAGTGGATTTGCCATGGTGGGCCGGCCAAAGAAAGTCACTGGAACGCCCCGGACGTAGTACTGATCAACGAGCATGCCCACATGAGCACCACGCTCGAGTGCTTCGGCGATTTTCATCGGCGCATAAAGATCAGTTGAGATCAGTTCGCCCATACTGGCTGTACGAGTCTCGGTGACCCAACGGTCGATGCCGGCAATATTTGGCCGCCGGTAGAGCACTGCACTGTCTAGCTTGTAGGTGGCCGCGCAGATAGCCGGTAACTCCCAATTGGCGAGATGGGCAGCGAAGATCAGCGCCGGTCTTCCGTCGTCCAACAGCCTGTGAAATCGCTCGATATCTGGTTGCGCGAGCTCGATACGGCTTTGTTCGGGGTGCTCCCGGTCGTAACTCCAAAGCCGATCGAGGTGCGCAAATTCTGCGCCCATACGGCCGAGATTGTCCCAACAGCCCCTCAGGATATCGTCAATTTCGACCTTGGATTTCTCAGGAAAGGCGGCGACAAGATTGGCACGTCCAACTTGATTTTCCCTTAGCAGCGGTCCGATCGTACGCATTGCCCAACCGGCGAAATCGGCCAACTTGTCAGGATCGGTCAGACGTAAACCCTTGAGCAGGCTGATCGCGAATAATCCGGTCAGCGCATTACTGACCCGCTTGAAACCGCGGCGCAGGCGCAGGATCATCCCCCTCATGACGATATGACCGTCTTTGCCCGGCGCATGATTTTTTCGGCGACCGTGCGTTAGAAGTTTACGATCACCTTGCCGAACACCTGCCGGCTTTCAAGCCGATCAAGGCCACGTTCAAATTCGGTGAGCGTCACCTCAGTGTCTATGATCGGCGTCATGCCCGCAGCGATCTTAGACAGGCTGTCACGGATATTGCGCATTGAGGCCCCGAACGACCCAAATATCTTGTATTGCTGTTGGAAGAGCTGCATCAGGTTAATTGTCACGGTCGGGCCGGCAGTCGAGCCACAGGTCACCAATCGTCCGCCACGTTTGAGGCAGAGGAGGGATCCATTGAATCCTTCGCCGCCAACGTGTTCAAAGACCACGTCGACGCCTTTCTTTGCAGTGAGCTTGCGGGTGACGCCTTCGAAGCGGTCGGTCTTGTAGTTGATGACGTGATCGGCGCCCAGCGCTTTAGCTTTCGCCGCCTTGGAATCGTCGCCGACTGTAGTAATTACCGTGCAGCCGAGTGCCTTCGCCATCTTGATCGCCACCGAGCCGATGCCTGAACCACCGGCATGTACCAGGATAATCTCTCCGGGTTTGAGCTTGGCATTGTCGAACAGCATGTGCTCGACAGTGCCGAAAGCAATCGGAGCACAGGCGGCGTCGCGCAGTGAAACGCCAGTCGGCACCGGGATCACCAGTCGCGCTGGGAGATTGATCAATTCGCGTGCAAAACCGTCAATATGAAAGCCCATAATGCCGCTGACGTTTTCGCACAGATTGTCACGACCTTCGCGGCACGCAGGACACTTTCCGCAAGTCATGGCGCCATACATCACAACCTTGTCGCCGGGCTTAAAGCCAGTTACGCCCTTACCGACGGCGGCAATCTCGCCGGAGGCCTCGGCGCCAACTACAAGCGGCAACTGCCGCTTTGTGAAAGCCATGCCGCGGAAGCCCCACAGGTCGAGATGATTTAATGCAACCGCTTTGATACGGATTTGAACCTCGCCTTCGCCGGGCGGCAAAGGCGATTGGATGTCGGCAAGTTCAAGCTTGCGGTCGGCGATCAGTCTCAACGCACGCATGGTGATCTGGCTCGCGCGACCGTCAGGCCGGCTCGATCCCCATCACCAGCGATACGTTTTGCCCACCAAAACCAAACGAATTCGAAATGGCGTGACGCACGGTTGCGTCGCGCGCCTTATTAGGCACCACGTCGAGCGGTATCGCCGGATCGGGAACAACGTAGTTGATTGTGGGCGGAATGCGTTGGTGCTGTAACGTGAGCAGCGTAAACACCGCTTCAACAGCACCGGCCGCTGAAAGCGTGTGGCCGATCATCGATTTGTTGGAAGAAATCGGCAGGCTCTTTATCCGATCTCCAAAGACGGTCGCACAGCCAAGATATTCCATTTTGTCGTTTTCAGGCGTGCTGGTGCCATGGGCATTGATGTAGTCGATGTCGTTCGGCGTGAGGCCGGCATCACCAATAGCATTGGCTATGCAACCGATGATTGGCTTGCCATCGGGACTCGAACGGGTGCGATGGAAAGCATCGGTCATCTCGCCGCAGCCTTCGAGCATTCCGAGGATTTTGGCGCCACGCGCTTTGGCCGTTTGATAGCTCTCCAGGACCAGTGCGCCAGCGCCTTCTGCCATAACGAAACCGTCGCGATTCTTTGAAAACGGCTTGGCCGCGGTTTGCGGCACGTCGTTGCTGGTAGATAGCGCGGAGAGCAGCGAGAAACGGATCACAGCCTCAGGATTGATTGAGCCGTCTGTGCCGATGCATAGGGCGGCATCGATTTCACCGCGGCGAATGGCCTCTACGCCGAGCTGAACAGCTGTTGCGCCCGAGGCGCAGGCAGTCGACAGCGAAATGGGAGATCCCTGTGTGCCAAACTTCTCGGCCAAATTGTCTGCAACCGAACCCAGCATGAAGCGACGATGATAGGCAGGGAACTCGCCGCTTACACGCCACATATCCGCATAGGTTACCCTGTCATTGGCCCCCGATTTGGCGCCAACCTCGAGCCGTTGCGGCCAATCCAATTCGATTGGGGGAACAGCCAAGAAGAGGGGGCCAGGAAATCGTCCGGACTTGCCGAGCTCGGATTGCGCGATGGCTTCTTCGGCGGCGAGTTCTGCGAATGACTCTGTCAACGCGGCGGCGGAAGCCTGCGGCGGCAGATAATCAATAGTGCCGGCGATGCGCGTTTTTAAACCATCGGTGGGAAAACGGGTGATTGTCTTGATGCCGGATTCTCCAGCCGTGAGCTTTGCCCAATTGTCGGCCTTGCCCGCACCGAGGGAGGTCACCACGCCGAGGCCAGTGACGACCACAAGCGGCCGGCCCATCTTGTCTTTGCCCGCTGCCATCTTTCCCTCTCCCTTAGCCAGCCCGCTCGATCAGCGCGAGACCCTCGCCCCGCCAATGGCCGACCCCAGTCACCAACACTTGGGTCACATCCTCGTTCATCGAGCGCTCTAAACCCGTCGAGTCATAGGGTGGAAAAAGACTACCATGACCAAGCGCGACCGTGGCCAGTGCAATATTCATGGGGAATTGGGGCTCCAGTCCATGACCTAGATATGAGCCAGTCGCACGTGCGGCAAGGTCAGTATGTAGCTCCAGAAATTGGCGCTCTTCGAGGGTCGCAGGATTGGCGCCGGTGGCCCCCGACAAGATTGCCGCGTGGCCAACTTTTATCTTGTCCTTGAGCTTATCCCACAGTCGCGAAAGCGTCTGAATGATTGTTCCCGGTTTGCGGTTGGCACGGTCCGAGACCACGGCCGTAAGGCGGCCTAAAGGTTTGGCCCCGCGCCTTTCCGCGTGATGGCGCGCCTCGATCACAAGGAAAGCGCCGAGTGATCCCGGTGCAAACCCGCCATTGTCGTTCCCACGCTCCCATACCGCCACATACTTGTTTTTGAGCGCAAAACCCGCGAAGTCATAGAGCATCAGCAGATCAGGCCGCTCCCCGTTATAGGAGCCGCCAACCAATGCAATCTCGCTTTGGCCGGCGCCAATTCGTGCGTGCGCGATGCGCACCGCGTCGATCCCGGCCGATTCTTCGCCCATGAAAGTTCGTGAGGAGCCTGTCACGCCGTGCACAATTGAGATATTGCCTGCCAGCAAGTTGGATAGCTGCGCCAAGAACAGGGTCGGGCGCAGATCACTCATTAGGCGCTCGTTTAGAAATGCCGCCGGATTCGCTGCCCGCGTAATGCCACTCAGAATGTTTGAATCTACCGTCAGGTCGCGCTCACCCCCTCCAGCGGCGACAATCATGTCCATGCGTGACAGAAGATCGGTGTTACCTTTGACTCCCGCGGAATCGAGCGCAAGCCCTGCGGCATAAGTGCCGATTCGCTGCCAGTTTTCCATCTGGCGTTGATCGCCCTTTTTCGGGATTTGCGCATCGAAATTGATTGGTGCCAGCGGATGTACGACGAATGGGGCAAACGTAGTTGAATCGGCGCTGGGATGTGCGTCCATTAGCTTCTGCCAATGCGCATCGGGACCCTCACCGAGACAAGAGACGATTCCAATTCCGGTGATCCAGACTTCCCGCGTGTTGTCAGCCATCGGCCGGCACCTCGGCCGGGAACCCGACTCGCGCAGCGGCATCACGCATGCGGAGCTTCATTTCGCTGTTGGGAAAATCGAGAACTCGAAGTGTTAACGTTGCGTCGCAGATCGACTTACCGTCGAGAGCTATTTTCGCCTGAGTGATTGCGTAGCCAGATCCTTCATGGGTAAGCGCTGCCTTGACTGACAATTTCTGACCCGGTCGGACAAACATTCGGAACTTGGCGTCTTTGACGGCGGCAAGGAACGCCATTCGTTCGAAGCGGTTCACAGCGGCGACAAGCCAACCCGATGTTTGGGCCATCGTCTCGATCAGCAGCACGCCGGGCATTAGCGGGAAGCCAGGAAAATGACCTTCGAAAATTGTGCTTGTTGTTGGAACCGTCGCCTCGGTGTCGATCTTACGCTCGGCAAGCCTGAGGTCGACGATGCGGTCGATCAGCTGAAAGTACTCAAGACGCATGTGACCCGCGCTTTAAGCTCCCTTGGCAGCGACGAGCTCGTCGATGCGGGCGCTCAAGTTCTTGAGCACAAAATATTGGTCGGTGGTAGCCTTGCCGTCGTTGACTTCCTGGGTCCACTGCTCAAGCGGGAGCTTGATCCCGAAGGCTTTGTCGATAGCGAAAGCGATATCAAGAAAATCCAGGCTATCGATCCCGAGATCATTAATGGCATGACTTTCCGGCGTAATGGAGTCACGGGGAATATCGCAAGTCTCAGCGATGATATTGGCGATAGTGTCGAACGTCGAAGACATCGGTAACTCTCTGGTTGATTTGGAGTTCTGGCGAGCAGGCGGCCAACGCGTCCGAGCTCCGCGCAACAGCCCCCAATCCACATATCCATCGGCAAGCGATTGGATGCCCGTATAGCGAAGCATCGGGACAAGTTCAATGGCGACGGCCACTTAGCAAGCGAAATCCAGCTTCCGGCAGGTTTCTGGGCCAAAGGGACCAAGATGTAGCCGCGAATAGCTACCAGCGGTCCTTGGTCACCTCGACAGGCGAACAACCACGACGTCCTGATAGCACGCAGTCTTGGTTCTTGCGCATCGCCGCCATGGTATCGGCCAACCAAATCCCCGCGCCGATCAGTCCGACCACGAAAACGAATGCTGTCACATTCACGATCATCCGGTGACGATAGTCATCCGAGCCCTCGGTCCGCTCGTACTTTGCCAAATCGTCGACTGCGGGTGGCGCGGGCGGTCGCGCATTGGCATTGCTACGCCGGAAACTGACGACGCGCGATCCGTTGTCGGAAGGAGATGAGCTCCTGTCGGGCATAAGGCAGTTTAGCATGCCGGCCGCGAGCATTCGACTCCGGTAGAAACCGAGCGGCAGTAGTATTTCCAAAATTTAATGGAGCAATTACTCCTGGCGGGTCAAGCAAAGCTCTGTATTTCGAATTTAAGCACTGCGACAAACGTCCCGTTCCTCCAGCGAGACCGGCTTTCAGGAGTTCAGAAATGAAACTTATTCGTATATTCGCCGCGCTTGTTTTGATCGACTGCTGGGTTATTCCGTGCAGGCCGACAATATCACCGTTGGCGGTCTGAAGATTTCGGCACATTGGGTCCGCGCTACCCCAAAGGGAGCTCCAGTCGGCGGCGGCTATATGACAATTACCAACACAGGCAGCGCGTCTGACCGTCTCGTCGGCGGCTCAGCGGACGTCTCCAGCCGCTTCGAAATACATCAAATGAGCTTGGACAACGGCGTGATGAAAATGCGTCCCGTCGACAAAGGTCTTGAGATCAAGCCGGGACAGACGGTCGAACTCAGCCCGGGCGGCTACCATGTGATGTTCGTCGGGTTGAATAAACCGTTCGAGGAAGGTCAATACGTGAAGGCAACGCTGGGAATTCGAAAGAGCCGGCAAGGTCGCCATCGACTTCACCGTCAAAGGCGTCGGCGCGCAGACAGGCAGTGCTCCGTCGGGCGGGATGCATATGCAGCACGGCCATTGAATCTTGCCACTCCGTAGACCATTGAGGTCGCCTAGGAATCCGCCAAAACCTTTAGACAACCGCTTCCTTTCATTAGGAAACAATTTCACCACTGCTGCGTTTCCTGACCCCGGGGGAAACAAAGGAGGCTGAAATGCGAATGGTCGTTCTAGGCGCGGCCGTCGGAGCGATGCTTATTGGCACCGTTCCTGTGTCCGCGCAGGTTATTGTCCGGGATCGTGACGACGTTGTGGTACGCGAGCATGTGGACCATGGCCACCACTACGGATGGTATCGACACCATGCCGAATGCCGGACTGTACGTGTGAAGACACGTCTGCCGAACGGCAATGTAGTTATTAAGACCCGGCGCGACTGCTGATTTCTATTTTCAGCGAACAGTCCCGGCGCGGATTCTTGCGCCGGGACATAAGACGATGTACTCGCCCTTATTTCTATTCCGAGAACGCCAGTTTTTCTTTTTCCGGGGGCAACATTCGGAAGACATTCAAGGTCATCGAGATTAACGCGTAGTAGCCGAGTATGCCGACAAGCTCGACAGTGGCGGCGTCACCGAGTGCCGACTGTACGCGCTTGTAGGTACGGTCCGTGACGCGTCGGGTCTTGTAGAGTTCTTGGACAAAATTGTAGATTGCGCGCTCGTCTTTCGGTGCCGCGTTCGGCTTACGTCCGAGACGCAGATCTTCAATCGTTTTCGGTTTGACGCCGCCCTTCTCTGCCATGGGGGCGTGTGCAAACCATTCATATTGGGCGCGCCACAGCCGTGCGGTGCACAAGATAGCAAATTCCGACAGGCGAGGCGATAACGCCGTTCTGTAGCGACAATGAGCGCCAAGCTTTTGCGCGAGTTCGCCGAATTCTGGTGCGTGCATCCACACGGCAAAAGGGCCGCGCGGCGTGATCGATGCTCCTCGCGGTCCTGCGCGCAAGCTGGCCAGCAACGCCCGTTGCGCGTCAGTCATGCGAGATTCGTCGATCAGGGCGAGGCGTGGCGCCGGACGTTTGGCGGGCATAGTCGAATCCTTGAAAATTTGTGGGGCAGGAAAGGGAAGGAGATCGCGATCATTATAGCCGAAAATAGACTGTGCCCAGGGGGGCCCCGGGGCGCAAATTGCCGGACGAAATGAAGCGACCGGACCGGCTACTCCACCACCGCGGTTACCTTCATGAGTCCCCGGTCAGTCATACGGAGCGCCTTTGCGGCTGCCAGCGACAAATCGAGCACGCGCCCCTTTGTAAATGGCCCCCGGTCATTGACGACAACAATCACACTGCGCTGCGATTTCGGATCTGTAATGCGCAAACGCGTGCCAAATGGAAGGCTGCGGTGCGCTGCGGTAAATCGTTTGGGGTCGTAACGCTCGCCGCAGGCTGTTTTGCCGGAGTAGTCCGTACTATAAAAGGCGGCAACACCGGAAAATTGCCGGGAGCTTTGAGCGGATGCACTGTTAGATGCGAAGCAGCAAACTACTGTCAGACCCGTAACTGTCAACTTGGTGAAGGTCATCCGCCCGCTCCATCCCATCAAGCAACCAATCAGTTTGATGTGGCGAAGTTCTGACAAAAAAATGACTGCCTGTATTTCCCAAAATTCCCCGATGAACTGAAGGTTCCACAAAAATATTCATAAACTATGAAGTAGGCCGCGCGATTGATTTCGTGGTGCGCGCGGTACCCTTCGAATTGCGACTGGTGTTTCGCGATTGCTTTTTGCGTCCTTCAATATGCTCTAACGTCATGTCCGCGCGCATACGACATTCCTCATGCAGTTTCTCAAGTTCTTCGTCGTTGAGATCTTCAATCGCAGCGAATTTGTTTTCTGCCCCCTTCATCGCAAGCACGAGTTCTGACAGTTTAAGCTGAATTGCCAAAGTATCGCGGTTTTGGGTATTTTGGATCAGGAACACCATCAGGAATGTAACGATTGTGGTGCCGGTATTGATCACCAGCTGCCAGGTGTCGCTGTAATCAAAGAGGGGGCCGGTAATAGCCCATACAATCACCACCGTAAGGGCGAGCAGAAATGCAACTGGCTGACCAGTCCATTGCGATGTCGCGTGCGCCAGTTCGGAAAATTTTTGCGCTGGCACCAGCACATGAATTGTCGGATTTAGACGGTGATTGTTTTTTTTCGTCATGCTCTTATGCCCTGTCTCAGATCATGGGAAGCAGCCCGCCAACGCGTGGGCGGGTTCCAATGTTCCATGAACATTGCAGTGCTAACCGGGACCGGAAGGCGACAAACGCCTTTATTTCAGCTTGGGCAGCGATTGTTTGAGGCGGCTGATAGAGGCCCATGGGTCCGTGCTCTGGCGCGCGAGACGTTGTGCCAGATTTTGCACGGTGTATTGGCTGGCCGCTTTCAAGCCACCCAATTCGGACCAGTCGATCGGCACCGATACCGGTGCGCCGGCGCGCGCTCGGGTGGAGTAGGGCGCTACCGCTGTGGCCTCACGGCTGTTGCGTAGATAGTCAATGAAAATCCGTTTATTGCGTTTGGCTTTGGCGGCAGTCGAGACGTATCGGTCCGGCTCATCAGCTTCCATGGCCTCGGCGACAGCCTTGGTAAACATCTTGACCTGTTCCCAAGGTGTTGGCTTGATTGGAAGCACGACGTGCAGGCCCTTGCCGCCGGACGTCTTGAGGAAGCTTTTGAGTTTTACGCTCTGAAGCCGTTCGCGCACATCCCGGGCAGCGGCGACGACGTCTTTCCAGCCGGTGCTAGGTCCAGGATCGAGATCAAAAACGAGCCGATCGGCGCGTTCCCGGTCGTCGATAGTCGTGCCGCGCGTATGAATTTCCAGCACACCGCCTTGCACCAGGGCAATCAGACCTTCGAGACCGTCCACGGAAATAATCTTGTCGCCTTTTTCCGCAACGAGATGAAGGTACTCGGTCGGAATGCCAGCGCGCGCATGTTTTTGAAAGAAGCATTGGCCAGAAGCTCCTTCCGGGCACCGTACCAACGCTATTGGCCGTCCAACCAAATGCGGCCGCATCCATTTCCAGATCTGAACATAGAAGTCCGCAAGGTCGTGCTTGGTGATACCGATATCTTCCCAGTAGATTCGGTCAGGGTGAGTTAGGCGCACGCCCGCAACGCTGACGTCATTTTTCTTGATTGGCGCGCTACGTTTCACACTTTCCGTCCGACTTGCAACGGCAACAGTCCTTTCTCGCACGACATCTTTGGCTGCCTTGTCTTCTCGCACGCCCTGAAATGATGCTTGCCTCACACGGTCGCCGTGGGTCCACCCGTGAAAGTCGACTTCGACCACCATTTTTGGCTCAACCCAGACAGGTTTGCGCGCCCCTCGTTCTTCTGCCGGTATCGTTTCGAATGGCGTCTTGGTCGTCTTTATGGCCTTGAGCTCGCGAAAAAGAGATCGAGCGGTTTCGTGAGTGAAGCCGGTGCCAGTGCGGCCTGCGTAGTGCAACTTGCCACGCTCATAGAACCCGAGCACCAGTGCGCCAACTGCGTGGGCGTCGGCAGTCGAGGGGATCATGCCCGCTACAACCAGCTCCTGGCGGTCCGAGCATTTGGTTTTGATCCAGTCATGCCCGCGACCCGAGTGATACGGAGCGTCAGCAAGTTTCGATACAATACCCTCCAGCCCCATCTTGCAGGCGTGCCGAAGAAGCGTCGTTCCAGGTTCAGTCAGCGATTCGCTCATCCGCAAAGATCCTCGCGCCGGCTGTCGCTTGAGAAGCCGTGCCAGCGCATCCTTCCGCGATACGAGAGGCAATAGCCTCAGGTCGGTGCCGTCGAGGTACAAAAGATCAAACGCATAGAACACTATCCGGTCGTGACGGCTATCCTTGAGGTCTTGTTGCAGCAGTGAAAAGCTGGAAATGCCATCGCTGCCTTCGGCCACCAACTCGCCGTCGATTATCGCGCTTTTTGCGGGAAGCTTCGCAATCGTGGCCGCGATCGTTGGAAATTTTTTGGTCCAATCGAGGCCCTTGCGGGTGAGCAGTTTGACCTTACCCTTATCGAGTCGAGCCTGGATCCGGTACCCGTCGAACTTGATTTCATGCACCCAATTGTCGCTGTCGGGCGGTTTATTCGAGAGCGTGGCAAGGCACGGCGCAACGAAATGGGGGAGTGCGGCAGCGCGGCCGCCGGCGAGCGTATTGGACGCCGTCACATTGTCGATGCGGCGCAGGGGCTTGATGGCGGCGGTAGGCGCACGCTTGTGTGGCGCAGGCCTCGTCGTAACGTTCGATGGCCGGACCTGGATCGCTTTAGACCTGTTGCTTCGCCATTCCCTTTTTGGGTCGTTGGCAATCTCATCCATCGTGCGCCCGGTCACGGCTGAAAGAGGCATTTCTTCCAGGATGTCGTCATCGTCTGCGGAGCGTTCGGCATCGTCGTGCTGCTTGATCAGAAGCCAGTTATCACGCTTTTCGCCCGGCCGGCGATGCATGCGCACCAGGTGCCAGCCCCCTCTGAGTTTCTTGCCTTCGAGCGTGAACGCGAGATGGCCTTTGGCGAGGCCTTTGTGCGGATCATCTTCCGGCTGCCAACGGCCACGGTCCCATATCATGACCGTGCCACCGCCATATTCGCCTTGCGGAATCGTACCCTCGAATTTGTTGTAGGCGATCGGGTGATCCTCGACCTGCACCGCCAGCCGCTTTTCGCCCGGCACAAGGCTGGGGCCGCGCGTCACCGCCCAACTCTTCATAACGCCGTCAAGTTCAAGACGCAGGTCATAATGCAGACGCCGCGCAGCATGCTTCTGAATGACATAGGCGTAGCCGCGTCTGCGCCCGACCTTGCCCTTCGGTTCAGCGGTCACGCCAAAATGACGCTTGGTCTGATAAGTCTTTAACCCCGATTTCTTCCGCCCGCGCATAGTCGTGACAGTCCCACCTTTTGGGATCGTGCGCTAGCTTGCCCGTTTCACTTCTCGTCGCGCAGGGGGGCGCGGGGTTCGTTGTTATCAGCGATATACTGAATGATACGGATAATCCTGCAATCAGGACCAGGCCGGCAAACTTTATTCTCCGCCACTTGCAAGTACCGCCCGCGTGGTCTCGTCGGGGCCAAAATCTTCCGCGCTGTTGACGTGCAGCAGTTCAGCCAAACGTGTGCGCGCGCGATTAACGCGCGATTTGATTGTGCCGACTGCACAACCGCAGATTCCAGCGGCCTCTTCGTAAGAGAACCCGGAAGCGCCAACCAGAATCAATGCCTCGCGTTGGTCGGAAGGCAGCTGTGCGAGCGCTTCACGGAATTCACGAAATTCCACGTGACCATATTGATCGGGCTGTGATTTCAGCGACTCGGCGTGATGACCGTCGCTGTCCTCGACCTCGCGCCGACGCTTACGATATTCCGAGCGGAAATGATTGCGCAGGATGGTGAAGAGCCAGGCAGACATATTGGTGCCGGGCTGGAACGAGTCGATGTTTGCAAGTGCACGCAGCAGCGTTTCTTGCACCAAATCATCCGCGCGATCCACGTTCCCGCACAACGAGATCGCGAATGCGCGGAGGCTTGGCACCGCACCGAGAACGGCTTTGCGAACCGACTCGTCCATCGACATTACTGCGGGTCCTTTTTTCCGCTAGAATCGAGACGATTGATAAGGTCGTTAAACCGGTCGGGGACGCCTTGGTTCACGACCTCGTCGTACATGGCGCGCAATTGCTGGCCGAGCCGCGCTTGCACATCCCGGCCGAGCTTGGCGGGTTTTGCAGTGAGTTTCTTGTTCCGCGTCGCTGCCGCTTCCATCGGATTTTGCTGTCCCACGGGCTTTCGTTCGTTCATTTTTTCAACCCCAAAACTTCCGAGCCCGGGCGGGCGCCGGTTGTCCCCTTGGTCCAGAGAAAAACCCGTTACCTGGCAGATGGTTCCGCACGAACGGAACTTTTTTGCGGCAGCGACGTTGGCGCGCTATAGGTTGATCAGCCCAGATGTGCATTCGGGAGGGATTCTTGTCGACATCACAAGCAGTTGCCCAGCATTTGCCATATCTTCGTCGGTACGCGCGTGCGCTGTCCGGGAGCCAGGCATCTGGCGACGCCTACGTGGCCGCTACTCTTGAGGCCTTGATCCAGGATCCGAAGGTACTAGATGCCGGTGTGTCGACCCGGATCGCGCTCTATCGACTTTTCACGAAAATCTGGAATTCGGTCGCGCTCAACGGCAAGTCATCCGGTGGCGGTGCAAGTCAACCGGTCGAGCGTCATCTCGCGCAAATTCCTCCGAAGCCGCGCCAAGCATTTCTGCTGGTTGCCCTCGAGGGATTGTCCGAAGACGATGCCGCAAAGGTACTGGATATCGATGCACCGACTCTACGCGAACTTGTCGAGGAGTCGGGCCGCGAACTTGCAGCCGAGATCGCTACCGATGTACTGATCATCGAAGACGAAACATTTATTGCGCTTGATCTTGAAGGGTTGGTAGAGAGTCTGGGGCACCGCGTTCTCGGCGTTGCGCGTACGCATGCGGAGGCTGTGGCGCTGGCGAAAACCAAGCGCCCGGGAATCATCCTTGCCGATATTCAGCTCGCGGACGGCAGCTCAGGTCTTGATGCAGTGAACGAAATGTTGCGGTCGTTCGAAGTACCGGTCATTTTCATCACTGCTTATCCGGAGCGCTTTCTTACCGGCGAGCGTCCCGAGCCTGCCTTCCTGATCGCCAAGCCGTTCCAGCCCTCGACAGTGTCGGCGGTACTAAGCCAAGCGCTATTCTTTGAGCGCAATGCGAGACGACGGGAGCGGCGCGCCAGCTAGGTGTTGGATTGGGATTTTCGGCCGCATATTGCGGCTCCAACATGTATAGAAAGGTACATCTCACGCTCGCCGTCGTCTGCCTCCGCGCCGGAATCTAATGGCAAAGGTTCACTGTAACGCCCATTTCGATAGAACCGTGCAACAGTTTGCCTGCCACGGCGTTAGATTCGGCGGATTTATGCGACCACGACACGATGTAACCTCTTTCGTTGACTCCAAATCCGATCAACGCCTTGATAAGAAAGGCGCCTAACGCCCAGTTTGTGCTATGCGCTGCGGGGCAACAGACGAGTACAGTGGTGCGCAACATGTCCGGCGCGCAAGAAACCGAACTGGCCAGGCTGGAGAAAGAATGTCGCCAACTGCAAGACCAGGTCAGTGCGCAGGCCTGGGAGCTGAATCTGCTACGGTCGCGCTTTGCGCGGTATGAAACAGCGCTGCGCGGCTCACGTGTAACCGTCTACACCCAAGACCGCGATCTTCGTTATACGTCAATCAGCAACCCGATGCTGGGTCGCTCCGTCGAAGACATTCTCGGCCACACTGATGCGGAGATTATGACCTCCGATGGAAGTGCTGCTCTGGTCGCCGTGAAGCGCGAGGTTCTCACGACAGGGGAGACCAAACGAGCGGAATTGCCGCTTGAAGACGCGCCCGGGATGCGCTGGCATGATTTACACATTGAGCCGCTACGTAACGAAGCCGGTGATGTTATTGGCCTGACCTGCGCGTCCGTCGATGTGACCGAACGCAAGGAAGGTGAAGCTCATTTGCGACTGCTGCTCCGCGAGCTGACGCATCGGTCGAAAAACCTGCTGGCGGTGATTCAGGCAATGGCGCGGCAGACCGCACGCCATGCCGGTTCGGTCGAGAGCTTCCTGACTCAGTTTGGCGCCCGATTACAGGCGCTCGCTGCGTCGCACGACCTTCTTGTGCGTGAGAGCTGGTACGGGGCTTCTCTCGACGAGCTGATACGTTCGCAACTTGCTGGCTATTTTGATGCGTCGGTAAATCAAGTGTTGATCGAAGGGCCGGCGCTCGCGCTGAAGCCTGAAGCGGCACAAAATCTTGGCCTCGCCCTACACGAACTAGCTGTCAATGCTGCGAAATTCGGAGCCTTGTCGGTACCGAGCGGGCGCGTGTCCATTATCTGGACTCGACGCGACGATCAGGACGGCAACGCAGTCGATCTCGACTGGACAGAACGGCTTGGCCCCAAAGTGAAAACGAGACGGAAGAAGGGTTTCGGTAGCATGGTTATCGAGCGAAACCTTGTTCGTGCGCTCGATGCCAAAGTACATTTGGAATTCGATCCAAATGGGCTGCGCTGTCATATAGCGATCCCGGCAAGCCAGATTCTCGCCTTGCGCAGCGCCTTCGGAACATAATTCAGCGACCGCCGTTTCTATCAGGCCGAATGAGCACACGGTTTGGCCGTGCGAAGTCGACTGGAAAAATGGAAAGCGGCGATGCGCGGATTTATGTCTTACATTTTTGCAGGCCTCGTCGTACTTGTCGCGATGGACGCTATGGCGCCTCCGGCCGGGCTTGGTTTAGCTATAGCGACATGGCCTTCCGTGGATGGAAACGCGGCCGTGCAAGTTGTTGACCGTACTCATAAGGGCGATCGCCTGCAGGTGCCGACGGCAAATAGTGATCGAATGTCTCCGCGGAGCACGCCTGCGACGTTGATTGGGTGCGAACCGGTCTTTAGTTCTCTATCGGCCAGTTCTCGCGCCAATTTTGCTGGCCGCTGTGTTGCCTGATGAGTTAGCCGTAGCTGTTCGAGCGTGAATTCGGGCAGCCGGCCATTGGAACTTGTGTAATCCTTCGACGTTGACAGGCCACCATTGATCGAAAAGGAGCTTTATATGCACAGGCCATTGAGCGTTCTTGCCGCATTGGCGGTTGCCGCGGCGGTGGCAGCATCTGCACCCGCGATGGCACAAGCCGAAAGGGTAAAGGCCGGGACTCTCACCTGCGACATTTCCGGCGGAATTGGTTTGATCATTACATCGCATAAAGACGTGACCTGCATGTTCACACCGTCTCAACCGGGACCACGTGAAGTGTATGTCGGCGGGATCAACAAGTTCGGTCTCGATCTCGGGGCCACGGCCGGCGGCGAAATGGTGTGGGCGGTTTATGCGCCAACCACTCGCCGCTTTGGCGCGCTGGCCGGTCAGTATGGCGGAGCGAGCGCCGAGGCGACGGTCGGTGCGGGGCTCGGCGCCAACGTATTGGTCGGAGGCTCCGACCGGACGATCGCGCTGCAACCAGTATCAGTGCAGGGACAGGCTGGTCTTAACGTAGCGGCGGGTGTGGCCGAACTCACATTGCGCCCGGCACGCTAACGCACATTCGGTATTGTAAAGCGGCGGCCGCCTCGTCGAGGGGCGGCCGTACCTTTTTTCTGGGTAGCTCCGGTCAGCCGAAGGAAAACGCGTCGTGATAGGCACCCTGTACCTGGCCGCCAGGCACCGGGCCGCCGCCCGGTACGTGCACCATGTTGCCGACGACAGCACAGGTCGCGCCATGCAGACCGTGGCGCGGAATAGCCATCGGTGTGAGTTGCTCCCACGTATCGGTCTTCGGATCGTAAGCCTCGTTGGTGCCAAAAACCTTTCCGGTAGCCTCGCCACCGAATACGACGATTTTCCCGTTGATATACACGCACGATGGACCGCTGCGCGGCGTCGGAAGCGGCGCACGAAATGTCCAACTATCGGCCTCCGGATCGTAGACCGCATTGAGCCCAGTGTTGAAATCATAGGAATCCATGCGCCCGGCGATGGCGTGGATTTTGCCGTCAACGACTGCGACTCCCATATGGTCCCGTTGGCCGACGAAGGGCTGTGTGCCGGTCGAGCCGCGCATGCCGCCGAGGATGGTATATTTGTCGGTGGAGGGATCATAGATCTCGTGCCATTCCACTGAACGTACGTCCCGCCCGCCAAGCAAATGGATCTTGCCGTCGAGGACGATCGCCGACATTGCACCGCGCGGGCGGCTGAGACCTGCGATTGAGGCCCACTGGTCGGTTGCGGTGTCGTAGACGAAGCATTTGGAATGCGGGCAGCGGTTCTGCTCGATGAAGCCGCCGAAGGTATAAATCTTCGTGGCGATCGAGACGCCGGCCACATGATTGCACGGCAGGGGGAACGGCGCCTTCAGCGACCAGGTGCCAGCTTTGGGATCGAACACTTGATGGAAATTCTGGTCGACGCGATGCTTTGCGTACCCGGCAATAGAGTGGATCTTTCCCCGGCATTCGATCACGGCGTGCTCGCCTGTCGGGATCGGCATGCGCGGCTGTTCGATCCATTTACCTGGATTGGCGGCCTTGGGGGCAACGCTGGTCATATAGCGTTGCTTCTCGACGGTCTTGGGAATGTCGGTGATCGATTTGTCATTCAAACCGAGAAAGAGCGGAAGTTCTTGTTCTGATGCCATGATTGACCTCAACTGACATAATTCGGGATGGCGTCCTTCAATAATTTGCGTGTGAGCTCTACGCCCTCACGTGCGACATCGTAAGGCGAGCGGGCCCATTGATCAGGATTAGGCGCTTCGTAACTCAGGTAGCCGGTATAGCCTTTCTCCGCCAGGAGCCCGAGCATCTCGCGCCATTTTACTATACCCTTGCCAGGTGGAAGCCGATCGGTCGGCCGCCGCACGCCTGTCACCGGGTTCGGCGACAGGTCGCTGTACTGGAAACAGTAAATCTTCTCGGCCGGCACATTTTCAAAACCGCGGCCGCCGGCCCCGCTGCGCGTGAAGTGATACGCATCGATCAAATAGCCGCAATTCGGTTTGTTGGCGCCTTCAATCAGTTCAGTCAGGACGCCCAGGTTGTTGAGCACGTCGTGCTGCGAATTGAATTCGATCGCGAGCTTCAGTTTGTATTCGGCGGCGATATCTCCGGCATCCTTGAGATACTTGGTTGCATCCTTGATCGTCCCGTTCACCTGGCCCGGCGCGCTCATCAGAGTGTCGCAACCGAGGGCCACCGCGTTCTCGCAAGATTCGCGGAACACCTGAAACAGCCGCTTGCTCTCATCACCCGTGGCAAATAGCCAGCCGTATTCGACTCCCAGCACACCACAAGGAATCCCACTGTGCTGGATAAGATCGATGACCTGCGCGTTGCTCATGCCGGTGTCGAAGCATCGCTTGAAATCGGTTCGGCGGAGTTCGACTGCGTCAAAACCCGCCTGTTTGGCCGCATCGAGCGCGGTGGCGAGCGGGGTGGTGTCGATCGTCCACATATGCAGGGCAAGACGTCCAAACCTTTGAGGCATTCCTTCAAAGCTCCCTTTCTCGCTACTTGCCTTCGTATTGCAGGATGTAAAGGCCGGCATTGGTGTCGGTGAGATACATCACGCCGCTTGTATCAACGAAGACGTCGCAGGATTGGATAACCTTGGCGGGGTTCGGACGCTGATCGACGATCCTATCCGGCGGTGGCGGAACGAAATATCCAATCTCTCTCGGTTGAAATGGATCGCGTACATCGTAAATCCGCAATCCCGCATTGTGATAGGTCGCAAATATGAGATCCTCGGTCTGCATCGAGCCAGGGCGGTTCTCATGTAAATTGTGCGGTCCGAATTTTGCACCTTTGGCGCAGAAATCTTCATCTGCGGGCGTCGGCAGCGTGGCGATCGATACCGGATTTGATGGCTCGCGCACGTCGATCAGCCACGTGTAGGCCAATCCGTTTGCGCAATTTGCCGAAGTCGCTTCGTCGGCGAGCACAAGAAGCTTGCGCTTCGGCAACGGCAATGGCGTATGCGCCCCGCCGCCGAACGGCGGCGCGTAGTTACGGTGGCTGATCAATTTCGGGTTCGGCGGATCGGTCAGATCATGAATGGTGTATCCGCCGTCGCGCCATGCCGCGTAACCGATGTTTCCGGCACTGATAAGATGATGCAGTGCCGTGCGCTTGCCGAACGAAGCCGGCGGAGTTTCGCCGCCGGCCCGGTTCATGCCGGGCAACCACCAGCGCCCCGCGAGTTGCGGCCGCGCGGGATCCGACACGTCGATGATCGCCAAAACGTGATCGATAAATCCTTCGAAGTGCACTGACACATAGGCATAGCGGCCGCCGACCCACCATGTACGATGCGCCCCGAAACCAGGCATGTGCAGGAATGCAATTTCGCGCGGGCTTGCCGGATTGAACACGTCAAAGACGCGCAAGCCAGCCGCGAACGGCTGTTCGGTCTGCACCGAGTCGATCAGCGATTTGGCGTAGTAGTCCTGCTGCGTTGCGTATTGCTGCATCGCCCAGATATTGGGGCCGTTGACGGCAAGCAGGATGTCGCCGTGAATTTGCAGATGGTGCGACCGGGTGTTTTTCGGCGCGGCAACGAAAGCCACAGTTTTTGGATCGCGCGGGTCGCGCACGTCGATGACCGAATAGCCATCACTGAACATATGTCCGACGAAAGCGTGCCCCTTGTGCAGGATGACCTGCACGCCATCGGGCCTGCCGCCCTGATCGCTACGGCCTAGAAACCGGACGTTCTTAGCCGACGCCACCACACCCATCTGTCAACAAGTCACAATTGTGCACGTATCAAATCGATGCGCCGAGGCCCGGACGGCAGACGCGGTCCGGGCCCCGTATTGGTTGGCTCCGGAGACCGTCAGCCGGTCGGCGGGGCGATCTCGTCGAGGCCCTTCTGCCGCGCTTCCGGACCCAACTGGGTGACCGCAAATGCTGCAATCAGGAGAACTGTGGCAAGGCATACGAATACAGTGGTGAGCCCGTAGCCGTTCTGGATCCACAGGATCGTGGGCACAATGAAGGCGGTGGCGAGGCGTCCAACGCCGGCAGCCCAGCCAAAGCCCGATGCCCGGGCGTTGGTTGGGAACACTTCCGATGCGAAAATCTGCATCGAATTGCCTGCAACCTGTATGAAAAAGATCATGATAAAGCCCGCGACCAGAAGCTGCGTATCCGATTGCGCATTGGCAAAAACGATCGCCATCAATCCCGCCGCAACGAACGCGCAAACAGACGTGACCTTGCGACCGAACTTGTCCAGCGCATACATCATGAACAAGCTCGCGCAGGGCACCGCCAGCGTCATGCCGAAGGTGTAGGTGAGCGATTTGGTAATGGTAAAGCCTTTGGCCGTCATGATGTTGGGCAGCCAAGTGCCCAATCCAATCGCGACACCAAAAAATGCCGAGAAGCAGATCATGCCAGCGATCACGCGCCTCGGAAACATCTTGAAAACGAGCGCGAACGGATCGGACTTGGTATCGCTGGCGGCACTTGTTGTGAGCTGACCCTTTGGTCCATCTATTCCCATGCGGGCAAGTACGTCGAGCGCTTCTTTGCCTCGGCCATGAGTCGCCAAGTATCGCGGGGATTCCGGCAACCAAAAGCGGAACAGCCAGACGATCAGCGCGCCAACACCGATGACGATCCATACGCCGCGCCAGCCAATCGAATCGCGGAAGAACAGCGTGAAAAGGGAAGCGATTGGCCAAACGCACGCGCCGCCGATGAAATGCACGATCGCGAGGATACGTCCACGGATCGCCTTGGGTGAATATTCGCCAGCATAAGCGAAAGCGAGCGGCTGCTCGCCGCCCAAACCGAGCCCCGCGATGAAGCGGCTTACCATAAGCCAGAATACCGTCGGAGCCAGCGCGCCAAGAATAGTGAAGACGCCAAACACCAGCAGGTTGAACTGATAGACCGTCTTGCGTCCCCATCGGTCGCTGAACCAACCTTGACCAGCGGCGCCGATGAACATGCCAAAAACCGTCGCGCTGCCGACTAGGCCGGCCTCGGCGCCGGTGGCGAATTTGGTTTGGATCATGTCCGGGATCAACGATCCGAGCACGATCAGATCGATGACGTCGAAGAAGTAGCCGGCGGCAATTAGCGCCACCACTTTGATATGGAGCGGCGAAATCTTTGCCTCGTCCAGTGCGTTTCCGACGAATCCCTCTATGGTTTGAGCCACGGCATTTCCTCCCTTGACCGTTTTTAATTAGTCACCCGGCAGCCGCCGTTAAGATGAGCCACAATTCGGTTGTTGGCCAGTCCAATTCCGGGCGGTGTCGCCGACCCGCAACGGGTTTGGCCTTTTGCGATTTCGCGGAGTGAAAACGATGCAGTGGCTGGGGAACTAGGATTCGAACCTAGATTCTCGGAGTCAGAGTCCGATGTTCTACCGTTGAACTATTCCCCAATGGGGCTTGGAGCCGAATTTGCCCCGTCGGCAGCCATCCAGAAGCCCCATGACATGGGGCAATTCGATCAATTTGACAAGTCCGCGGGGCAATAGCGCGGATTACTCAGCGAGCCGCGGCCGCGTCGCAACCGTGACAATAGCAATGAGGCTGAAAGCCGCCACGGCGAGAAATACGAAGCGCGGATTTCCGTGGTCCATGATTGCGCCGAAAATCAACGGCGAAATGATACCACCGATATTGAAGCCGGTTGTGACGAAACCGAATACCTTGCCGAACGATCCGGCCGGAGTGACTGCACGTACGATCATGTCGCGCGACGGCATGATCACGCCGGAGAAAAAGCCGGTCAAAGACATAGCCCCAATGAGAGCTGCGGTGCCAAGATCAATTTGGGCGATCAATGCGGTGAAAACTGCCATCGCACCAAGGCCGATCGTCGCCACCATCCCGTGGCGCGTTGTCCGGCCAACGAGAAGACCGCCCATCAAGACCCCGATGGCCGACAGCAGTAAATTACCGGTCAAGGCTGCATTTGCAGTGGCAACAGGAGTTCCGTAGAGAGCGCCCAGCGCGACCACGGAATAATTGTAAAGCCCGCCGCTTATCATCGCGAGCAACACGAAGAAGACGAGATTGAGCAAGATCGGCGCTGACAATAGCAGCCGCCAGCCGGCGGTTGTATTGTCTGTGCTGCGTCGCGTCGAGGCGGAACCCACCCGAACGGACGAAAAATCGCGCATCGCGAGCAAAATTGCCGCGACCACAACGCCGAGCACGCCCGCACCGATGAAAGCACCGCGCCAGCCCCATTGGCTCTGCATAATGAGCAAGCTCGCGGGCGCGACGGCCGAACCAAGCATGCCGGCAAAGGTATGCACCGAAAACGCCTGTCCTATTCGGTCGGACGGTACGTGATGCGAGAGCAGCGAATAGTCGGCCGGGTGATAGACGGTATTGCCAATGCCGGCGAGTGCGAACATCGCCACCAGAACCCAAAATGAATCGATAAGGCCCGCGAGAATAAAGGCTCCGGCGCCAATGATGAGGCCGGCAACCAGGAGTGCGCGCGCGCCAATTCTATCGACCAGAAATCCCGCCGGTGTTTGAAGGGTTGCCGTTACAATATTGAATGCGGCGAATGCCAGCCCGATCTCGGTGTAGCTGACGGCATATTCAGCACGCACGAACGGCAGAAGCGGCGCCAGCAAAATAATGTAGTAGTGCGACACAAAATGCGCCGCACTCACTGCACCGACGACGCGAACGTACGACGGCCGGCTGGCCCCAAGGACGTCAGCCGCTTGGCTCATGCTGCATACTCCGTAAGGGGGCGGACTATGCCTTGGGCGACGCTGCTTATCCAATGCATTTCCAGTGGATTGCCCATGTTATGTGGGTATGCGGCTATGTTCCTTAAAACCGTATAAAAAAAGCGCAGAGCACAATCATCTTTGAAGTGACGCCGGGACCCGCGGTGTTACACTTTAGTGGAGGCCGGGTACTGACGGGTTCCCGGCCAGGGAAGAACGAGCGAGGGCTCCATGATTGCACTCACGGTTAATGGAAAGGCGTATTCGTTGGACGTCGAAGCGGAAACGCCGCTGCTTTGGGTCATCCGCGACGAACTCGGAATGACCGGTACGAAATTCGGCTGCGGCATCGCGCAATGCGGCGCCTGCACCGTTCACGTGGATGGCGAGGCCATCCGCTCGTGCAGCATTCAGGTCGGTGATGTGGCCAACAAGAGCATCACGACCATTGAGGGCCTGTCCCCCGAAGCAAAGCACCCCGTGCAGCAGGCATGGCTCGCGGAGGATGTCCCGCAGTGCGGTTACTGCCAATCCGGGCAGATCATGGCAGCGGTGGCGTTCCTGAAAGAGAATCCGAAGCCAACCGACGCCGATATCGATGCCAATCTGACCAATATCTGCCGCTGCGGCACTTACGTCCGCATTCGCAGCGCGATCCATCGCGCTGCCGCACTGATGAAGACGTGAGTGGGAGCCCAGCCATGAACCAGATCATGAACACCTCTATCACCCGGCGTCATTTTGTTGTCGCCGCCACGTCCGCTGCGGGCGGCCTCGCCATTAGCGTGGCATTTCCCGGCCTTGCCGATGCCGCCAGCATCGGAGCGCAGGCATGGGGCCCCGAGAGTGCACCGAATGAGGTCAACGCTTTCCTTGCCATCGATCCGGACGGGAGCATTCTAATTCGGTCGCCGCACCAGGAAATGGGGCAAGGCGCCATCACCGCGCTTCCAATGATCGTCGCCGAGGAACTCGAATGCGACTGGTCAAAGGTAAAGGTGGAGTATGCTTCGCCTGCGCGCAATCTTCGCGAGAACGAAGTCTACGGCACGATGACTACCGTTGGCAGCCGCGGTGTGCGCACATCATGGCAAATGCTGTTGCAGGCTGGCGCCAGTGCACGCGAGCGGTTGATTGCCGCCGCTGCGCAGCGTTGGAACGTGCCGTCTTCCGAATGCGAGGCGGCGAACAGCAAGGTCACGCACAAGGCGACAGGGCGAAGCCTTGATTACGGTGTACTCGCCGCAGATGCCGGCAAGATCAAACTCGACAAAGAGCCGGCAATTCGCACTCCCGATCAGTTCAAGCTGATCGGCAAGCGGGTGGCCCGCCTCGACACACCGCTCAAGATCAACGGCTCGGCCAAGTTCGCCATCGATACGCAGGTGCCGGGCATGGTCTATGCGGCGGTCGCTGCTTGCCCGGTATTCGGGGGCAAGCTCAAGAGTGTGGATGAGGCCCCGGCAAAAGGTCGCCGCGGTGTATTGCAGGTGGTCAAACTCGACAATGCCGTCGCCGTTGTTGCTGATCGGTTCTGGCGAGCCAAGGAAGCCTTGGCTTTGCTCAAGCCGGAATGGGACGTCGGCGAGGCTGGCAACACCGACAGCGCGCAGTTTGCAAAGCTCTATCGGGATACACTCGACGGCGCGATGGTGAACGCACGTAATGATGGCAACGTCGAGGATGCATTCGGCAAGGGTGGTAAGATTGTGGAGGCGGTGTACGAAGCTCCGCATCTCGCGCATGCAACCATGGAGCCGCTCAACGCGACGGTAAATCTCCAGGCCGACAAGCTCGACGTCTGGCTCGGTTCGCAGACGCCAATGGGCACGATCCGGCAAGCGGCAGCCGCCTCAGGTCTCAAGCCGGAGCAGATCGTCATACACAATTGCTTTCTTGGCGGCGGCTTCGGACGCCGGTCGATCAACGACGAGATGCGCCAGGCGATTTTGGTTGCCAAAGTGGTCGGCAAGCCAGTGAAGCTGGTATGGACGCGCGAAGAGGATATGACGCACGACCGCTACCGGCCGCAGGCAGCAGTGCGGATGAAAGCCGCACTCGGCGCGGATGGGATGCCGACCGCTTTTGACGCCAGGATTGCCGTGGGGTCGATTCTCCGCTCGACCGGGATCAACAAGGTTGAAAACGGCATTGAGGCGCAGGCGGTCGAGGGATTCGCAAATATTCCCTATGCGATCCCAAGCGTGCGCGTCGGTTGCATGCTCAAGAACACTCACGTTCCGGTCATGTTCTGGCGTTCTGTCGGCTCCTCGCAAAATGCGTTCTTTGTTGAAGGCTACATCGATGAGCTGGCGCAGGCGGCGGGGCAGGACCCCTACAAATTCCGCCGGGCGCTGCTGGCTGGTAAATCCGACTTCCTCGGCGTGCTCGATACCATCGCGGAGAAAAGCGATTGGGGTAAGCCGCTTGGACAAGGGCGCGGCCGTGGGATCGCAATTCACGAATGTTATGGTTCAATTATTGGCCAAGTTGCCGAGGTGACCGTGAGCCAAAAGGGCGAGGTGCGCGTCGACCGCGTCGTTGCGGCTGTGGATTGCGGCCATGTGGTCAATCCCGGAATCGTCGAGGCGCAGATCCAGAGCGGCGTGATCTACGGCCTCTCGGCTGCGCTCTATGGCGAGATCACGATAAAGCAGGGACGCGTCGAGCAGGCGAATTTCGACGAATATCAGGTCGTGCGTCTGGCTGACACGCCGAAGATCGAAGTCTATCTTGCGCTCTCCGGCGGCAAGAAATGGGGCGGCATCGGCGAACCTGGTACGGCAGCGACTGCGCCCGCGGTCGCCAACGCCGTGTTCGCAGCGATCGGTACGCGTGTTCGGTCAATGCCGCTCAAGAACGTGAAATTGCCCGGTCCGGTCTGATCGCGGTCTGTCAATTTAAACGGGGCCATCAGTAACGGTGGCCCCCCGCTTTTCAGGATGCTTGCCTGGATTTGGCGTCTTGAATCGCCTGCCAGATACGTGCGGGCGTCATCGGCATTTCCAGGTGGCGTATGCCGAAGTCCGAAAGCGCGTCGATCACCGCATTTGCTACCGACGGTAAGCCACCCGACGTGCCAGCTTCGCCACAGCCCTTGGCGCCCAGTGGGTTACTTTTGGTTGGTACTGGGTGGCTCGTGACGTTAATCATCGGAGCGTCGTGGGCTCGCGGCATGGCGTAGTCCATGAACGAGCCCGTCACCAGCTGGCCGTCGGAATCGTAGACCGCCTGTTCCAGCAATACCTGTCCCAGACCCTGAACGACACCGCCCTGAATCTGGCCTTCAACCAGGAGCGGGTTGACGAGCGTGCCGAGATCATTGACGGCGGAATAGCGCGCCACGTGCGCGGCACCGGTTTCCGGATCGACCTCGACCTCGGCAATGTGACAGCCGTTCGGAAAGGCGGAAGGGACAGGATCCTTCACGACGTGATCGACGTCGAGAGAAGTCGGCGTTCCCTCCGGCAACTTAAGGCCGGCGCGCAACCGCGCTGCCAATTCCAGCAAGCCAATCGAGCGATCAGTGCCCGCGATAACAAAGCGGCCTGCTTTGAACTCAAGATCGCCGACCGACGCTTCAAGTACATGCGAAGCGATCAGCTTGCCGCGTTCTATGACGATTGCAGCAGATTCCGTCAGCGCCGTTCCTGCGAACATCACTGATCGTGATCCGCCGCTACCGCCGCCGAACGCCATGCGGTCGCTGTCACCTTCGACCATTCGGATACGCTCAAATGGTACGCCGAGAAGATCCGTGAGAATCTGTGCATATGTTGTCGCGTGACCCATTCCAAAGTCGAGCGTTCCGGTGACGATGGTTACCGTGCCGTCGGCCTCGAAATGAATCGCACCGAGCTCCTTGCCGGGTGCCGCGGTGACTTCGAGATAGCAACCTATGCCAAGTCCGCGCAGCAAGCCGCGCTTCTTGCTTTCTCGTTTGCGCTTTTTAAACCCGGCATAGTCGGCCCCATCCAAGGCTTGCTTGAGCAAGCCGAGAAAGTCACCGCAGTCATATGTCATGTCCGAAGCAGCTTTGAACGGCAGATCGCTCTTGCGGATCATATTGCGCCTGCGCAAGTCGAGACGATCGATACCGAGTTCGCTTGCGGCGAGATCAAGCGTGCGCTCGACATAATAGTTGCCTTCGGGTCGCCCCGCGCCACGATAGGCTGATACAAAGTTTGTATTGGTGAAGACGCATTTTGTCGCCACCTCGATGAGCGGCGTACGATAGACGCTGGCGATGTTCTTGACTTGATTGCCGGTAGGCAAGAGCGGCCCGAATTGCGCGAGGTAGCCGCCCATATCACCGTAGCCGCTAAGACGAATTGCCAAGATATGCGCGTTCTCATCGAACGCCATTTCCATAACCATGTCCTGCGCGCGGCCGTGATGATCGGATACGAAACTGCCGGATCGATCATCGGTCCATTTCACCGGCCGGCCCAGCGAACGCGCCCCGTGCAGGATGCAGACGTATTCGGGATAGACCGCAGCCTTCATGCCGAACGATCCGCCGACTTGACCGGTCACCACGCGTACTTTGTCAGAGGGTGCGCCCAAGATATCCATGAGCGACGTCTTCATGCCGTGCACGCCCTGGCTCGTGGAGTAGAGCGTCCATTTCCCGCTGGTCGCGTCGTATTCGCCGATCGCCGCGCGTGGCTCCATGGCGTTGACCACCATGCGCTGATTGGAAGTCTCGAGCCTCGTTACGTGTTTGGCTTTTGCGAAGGCCTCGGCGACTTTGGCAGCATCGCCATAGTGATAATCGAGAGCGGTATTGTTCGGAACTGCATCGAACACGAGTGGCGCGCCAGGCTTCACCGCGTCCGCAGCCTTGATTACGACCGGAAGTGACTCGATATCCATCGCCACCGCTTCGGCGGCATCCTTCGCCTGCGCAATCGTCTCCGCGATGACGCATGCGACTGGATCGCCCACGAAGCGGACCTTATCGCTCGCAAGTGCTGGTCGCGGCGTATAGCGGATCGGCGATCCATCGCGGCTCTTCAGCGGTAGTCCGCATTTGAGAGGGCCGTACGTGGACAGATCGGCCGCTGTATAGACCGCGAGCACGCCAGACATCGTCTTGGCCGCGGTGGTGTCGATTGATTTTATGACACCATGAGCGTCGCGGCTGCGAACCATCACAGCATAGGCCTGGCCGGGCCGGCTCAGGTCGTCAGTGTAGCAGCCCTCGCCACGCACCAATTTGGGGTCTTCGCTGCGGCGGACCGGTTGACCGACGCCGAATTTGGTCAGCGAAAGTGCGGTTTCGGTGGTTCGATCATCCATTCGGAAAAGGTTTCTCGTTCACGTGTTGTCAATTAAAGCAGGCCGAATACTTGCACAAGAATAGCTTTCGCGACGGAGGGTTGCGTGAGGCGTAGACACTGATACACTTTTCATGATCGATAAAACATGGCCACAACCGCGACGCGCCGGATAAGGCGGCTTGCGGAACGGTAGGAAGGTTTCGACAGCATGAGCGGCGAGGCCGGGGACATCCCAGGCCTCGACCCCGCTATCAACCCGGCGCCGCTTGCGCGGCCCAGGTGGGGTCGGCGGTCGCCTGAACGTCCGGATGCCAGCTTTGGCGGCGACCGGGGCGGGGCGACTTATGCCGCGCTCGATCTTGGCACCAATAATTGCCGGCTTCTGGTGGCACGGCCGTCCGGTGAAGCTTTCCGGGTTGTCGATGCTTTTTCTCGTATCGTCCGGCTTGGAGAAGGGGTCTCATCGTCAGGCCGCCTGAGCGAGGCCGCCATTACCCGTGCGATAGGGGCCTTGGCGATTTGCCGGAACAAGATGAAGAACAAAGGCGTCACGCGGGCACGCCTCATTGCCACAGAAGCGTGTCGTGCCGCGCAGAACGGTGCGCAATTTCTCGATCGCGTTGCCGATGAATTGGGCCTTACGCTCGAGGTGATCGATCGCGAGACGGAAGCGCAGCTCGCCGCAACTGGCTGTACTCCGTTGATTGATCCGCAGGCCGATGGCGCGATTTTATTCGATATTGGGGGCGGGTCATCTGAGGTCGTGCGGCTTGCCCGTTCGCAAAGGGGTCGCGGCGGCCCGCCATTGCCACAAATTCGCGGGTGGATCTCCGTGCCGCACGGTGTTGTAACCCTCGCGGAGCGGCACGGCGGCATCACTGTGACCCGCGAAAGCTACGAAGCGATGGTATTGGAAATTGCCACGTTGATCGCGCCATTCGTGCGCGAACACGGCGGAGAAGGAACTGCCGGCATCCATATGCTCGGAACTTCGGGCACGGTGACGACAATTGCCGGCGTGCATCTCAATCTCAAGCGTTACGATCGTAACCGCGTTGATGGCTGCTGGATGAACGCGCAGCAAATCAAAGCAGTGATCGAGCGCCTGCTTGCCATGAGTTACGAGGACCGTGTGGCGAGCCCCTGCATAGGTGCCGAGCGCGCCGATCTGGTCCTTGCTGGTTGTGCGATTCTCGAAGCGATCCAGCGCGCGTTCCCTTGTCCACGCCTCCGCGTTGCCGATCGTGGCCTGCGGGAAGGCATGCTTGTGCAGATGATGCGTGAGGACGGCGCTTGGAGCGGCGGCAATCAGGCGGCGATATCGTGACCGTGCATGGCAAGAGTGCTGGCCCGCGCCAAAAAAAAATTCGAGTTCGGGGCGGCAAGGGCCGATCGGTGTCTTCGCGCCTGTGGCTGGAACGTCAGCTCAACGACCCTTATGTTGCGCGCGCCAAGCGGGAGGGCATGCGCTCGCGGGCGGCATATAAGTTGATCGAGATCGACGACAAGGCGCACTTCTTCAAAAAAGGGGCGCGCGTTATTGACCTTGGCGCCGCACCTGGGGGCTGGAGCCAGGTTGCTGCCGAGCGGATCGGGTCGCCTAAACATGGCAAGGTGATCGCTATTGATCTCTTGCCGATGGAGCCGACGCCGGGAGTGAACTTCATCAAGCTCGACTTTCTCGATCACGCCGCACCCGAGAAGTTGAAAGAAATGATAGGTGGCCCTGCCGATGTCGTGCTTTCCGATATGGCGGCCAATGCAACGGGTCACGCCCGTACCGACCACCTGAAGATTATGGCGTTGGTGGAAGCCGCCGCCGAATTCGCCCGCGAGGTGCTCGCTCCGGGCGGTACCTTCCTTGCCAAGGTGCTGCAAGGCGGAACCGAAGCGGCGCTGCTAACCTCGCTCAAACGCGATTATAAAAGCGTCAAACATGTGAAGCCCCCAGCAAGCCGCACAGATTCGGCCGAGCTATACTTGTTGGCTACGGGATTTCGTCGCGCCGCCGACGCCTAGCCAGCGCGTTGATCTGAGGTCTCCACGGGGGTCGGAAGCCTGTCGGCCATTTCCGCTCCGGCTTCCGGGGATAGTCGAGCGAATATCAATACAGAGAGCGCCGAAATCGCCGCCACCGCAAGAAAAGCCGGTGGAAAATCTTGGGCTTGCAGCGGACCGTTGCCCCTCAGGTAGAGGGTGAGCTCCACCGCCATTGCGCCGACTGCGACCCCGGTCGAAACCGCCAATTGCTGGGCCACACTAACCAGGGCGGTCGCTCGGCCGATACGTTTGGGTTCCACATCGGCATAGGCGATCGTGTTGATGCTCGTGAACTGCAACGACCGAAAGAAACCTCCGACGAAAAGCAGAATCACCATCAAGGCAACAGGCGTGGTTGTAGTGAAGCCGGCGCAAACGGCAAGAAAAGCCGAACTAATACCGGAGTTGATGACCAGTATCGTCCGGAAGCCGAAACGCCGCAAAATGGTTGCCGTTGCCCACTTCATGCCCATGGCGCCAAATGCAGTCGCGAAAGTAATCATGCCGGATTGAAATGGGGTCATACCGAAGCCGATCTGCAGCATGAGCGGCAGCAGAAAAGGCAGCGCACCGAGCCCGAGACGAAAAATAAATCCACCAACGACACTCGCGAAAAATGTCGGCAGTCTGAAAAGTGAGAGGTCGAGCGCAGGATTTTCCGTATGGCGTGCGTGCGCGAGATACGCCGCAATAAAACATGCGCCGCCTGACACGAGCCCGGCGACCACGGTCCAGGGCAGAAAGTTGAGTCCGAGCACCGAGAGTCCGAAAGCCATGCCGCCGATGCCAAGACCCACGAGGACCATGCCGACGATATCGAAACGCTCGTGTGTCTCGGCGCGCACATCCGGAATGTAGCGTATAGCAAGGAGTATACCGAGAAGACCTATCGGGACATTGATGATGAAAATCCAATGCCACGTCGCGTAAGTGGTAATGAAGCCTCCGATCGGTGGACCAAGCACCGGCCCGATGAGGGCAGGTGTGGTCACCCAGGCCATAGCGGCGACCAACTCGCGCTTACTGATCGTGCGAACCACCACCATGCGTCCAACCGGGGTCATCATTGCGCCGCCCATTCCCTGAACGATGCGGGCGATTACGAAATCAGTAAGCGAGCCTGATAGCGCGCAACCAATTGACCCCAGCACAAACACTGCAATTGCCGCGCTGAACACCGTGCGTGCGCCGAACCGATCGGCGGTCCAGCCGCTCGCCGGGATGAAAATCGCCAGCGACAGCAAATAGGAAGTGATTGCGAGTTTAAGCGCCAGCGGGTTTGTGCCGATATCTGTTGCGATCGCTGGCAGTGAAGTGGCGATCACGGTCGAATCCATGTTTTCCATGAACAATGCGACCGCGACAATCAGCGGGACGATGCGGTCACGGGGCATGGAGGATCCGGGGGGCGTGGGCGTCGAGACAGGGCTTTTGAAGCGTAAAGCGACGGCGGAAGGAAGGCTCCTTCACGTTTACGAGTTCATAACAGCCATCTGCGATTGCCCTAGGAATCGGCATCATCCCGTGCTATCGACCCACGCCAACCCAAAAGCGGGCCGTGACGCAAGGCGAGGAACCCCTCGCAACGGGCATTTTTAACCCCGTGCCGGCCGGTCCGATGCCTTTTTGGGGCAGACGGAGTTGGCGATGGCCGCAAAAAACAATGCTAGTCCGCGCGAAGGGCTCACATTCGACGACGTGCTGATAAAGCCCGGCCTGTCGGAGGTGCTACCCGCGGACGTCGATATCCGTTCGCGCATCACGCGGTCGATACCGGTCAACATCCCCATCATTGCCTCGGCCATGGACACCGTGACCGAGGCCGAAATGGCGATCGCTATGGCGCAGGCCGGTGGCATCGGTGTGCTCCACCGCAACATGGAGCCGGATGAGCAGGCGGCTCAGGTTCGCCAAGTCAAAAAGTTCGAATCGGGTATGGTCGTAAACCCGCTCACCATCGAACCGGATGCAACGCTTCAGCGGGCACTCGATCTGATGAAGGATAACCGTATCTCGGGCATCCCTGTGGTTGAGCGAGCTGGCAACTCGCAGCCTGGCAAACTGGTCGGCATTCTCACAAACCGCGACGTGCGCTTTGCGACTGATCCGCGCCAGAAGGTTTCCGAGTTGATGACAAAGAAGCTCGTCACGGTGCGCGAGGGCGTCAGCCAGGACGAAGCCAAACGGATGCTTCACCAGCATCGAATAGAAAAGCTACTTGTGGTGGATGCGCAGTACCGCTGCGTCGGGTTGATCACCGTCAAGGATATGGAGAAAGCTGTTGCCAATCCAAACGCCTGCAAGGACGAGCAGGGTCGACTGCGGGTGGCTGCGGCAACGACAGTCGGCGATAAGGGCTTTGCCCGCACCGAGGCACTGATTGCGGCGGGAGTCGATCTTGTTGTGGTCGACACGGCGCATGGCCACTCAAGGTATGTGCTCGACGCAGTTACACGGATCAAGCGCCAGTCAAATAAAGTTCAGGTCGTTGCCGGCAACGTTGCCACGGTCGAAGGCGCAAAGGCGCTGATCGACTCCGGCGCCGACGCCATCAAGGTCGGCATCGGTCCTGGGTCGATTTGTACGACGCGCATCGTGGCCGGTGTTGGCGTGCCACAGCTGACCGCCATCATGGATTGCGTCGATGCGGCAAAATCGGCCGGGACGCCGGTGATCGCTGACGGCGGCATCAAATATTCCGGCGATCTGGCCAAAGCGATCTCTGCCGGCGCCGATTGTGCCATGGTGGGCTCTCTGCTGGCTGGTACAGACGAAACCCCGGGCGAAGTCTTTCTCTATCAGGGGCGCTCCTACAAAACCTATCGTGGCATGGGCTCCGTCGGTGCGATGTCGCGCGGGTCGGCCGATCGCTACTTCCAGCAGGATATTAAAGACACCCTCAAGCTGGTGCCGGAAGGCGTCGAGGGCCAGGTGCCTTACAAGGGTGCAGCTGCAACCGTGCTGCACCAGCTGACCGGAGGCCTTCGCGCTGCCATGGGTTATGTCGGTGCGAAGAACCTCGATGAACTGCATGCGAAGGCAGAATTTGTCCGCATTACCGGCGCGGGTCTTCGCGAAAGTCATGTGCATGATGTGACGATTACGCGCGAAAGTCCGAACTATCCGAGCCGTGTGTAAAAGAGCTATTCGATGTCAATCCGATTTGTCCTTCTGCCATTGTTTGTCGAAGTGCTGCTTACCTTCGGCGTGATGTTCGGAATGATGTATTTCCGTACGTCGTCGCTTCAGCGCGGTGAGACGCGCTTTGCAGATATTGCATTACGTGAACCCAATTGGCCGGTGCGCGCGACGCAATTCGGTTACGCGTTCGCCAATCAGTTCGAGCTGCCAGTTCTCTTCTACGTGCTGACGATTCTTGAAATCATTACTCATAGTGCCGATCTTCTCTTCGTTCTTCTGGCGTGGGTCTTCGTCGCGATGCGCGTGTTGCAGGCGGTGGTCCATGTGACCAACAACAATGTCCGCGTTCGCGGCGCATTCTATGGTGTTGGTGCCCTTGTATTGTTCATCATGTGGATGATTTACATCGTGCGCATCGCAATTGCGTTGCCATGACGCCGGCGGCACGCCTTGCTGCCGCCATCGATGTTTTTGCCGCGATTGAAAAAGAGCGCCGGCCGGCGGGCGATGCGCTAAAAGCTTGGGGGCTTACCCATCGTTTTGCCGGCTCAGGCGACCGCGCTGCCATTGCCGGGCTGGTCTACGACGCACTGCGTCGGCGTGCGTCGAGCACTTTTGTGATGGGCGCAGATACGCCACGCGCAATCCTCTTGGGGATGCTCAAGCGCGAGCGCGGGCTTGACGTTGAGGCGATCAGCAGACTTGCCGATGGCTCGCAGTATGCACCTCAGGCACTGAGTTCTGATGAGCACAAACGGCTGGAGACCGCTGATATCAGCGGTGCGCCACCACACGTGCTCGGTGACTACCCAGAATGGCTCGAACCGTATTTCTCACGCGCGTTCGCCGACGACCGCGCAGAGGAAGGAGCGGCACTTTCCTCGCGTGCGCCCTTGGATCTGCGGGTCAACACGCTCAAGGCTGAGCGCGACGCCACTGAGGCGATGCTGTCCGACCTAAAGCCTGCGCCGACCCGCTGGTCGCCGTGGGGCTTACGCATTCGCCTTTCTGCGGACGCGAAAAGTCCTGCGGTCCATGCCGAGCCGGCGTTCCTCAAGGGTTTGTTCGAGATTCAAGACGAAGGATCGCAACTGGCGGCGTTGTTCGCGGCTGCCAAACCGGGCGAACAGGTGGTTGATCTCTGCGCCGGTGCGGGCGGCAAGACGCTAGCGATAGCGGCAATGATGCAGAACAAGGGGCAGATCTACGCGACCGATGATGACAAACGGCGACTTGCTCCCATTTACGACCGCCTAAAGCGTTCTGGCGCGCGCAATGTCCAGGTGCGTACGCCCAAATCGGTTGGCGGGGAACTCGACGATCTGGCCGGACATGTGGATCTCGTACTGATCGATGCGCCATGTACGGGAACGGGCGCTTGGCGTCGTAATCCGGATGCCAAATGGCGGATGCGGCCAGGAGCTTTCGAGCAGCGCCAAAAGGAGCAGGCTGAAATCCTCGACCGCGCCGTCCCGCTGCTCAAAGCAAACGGGCGCATTGCCTACGTAACCTGCTCGGTGCTGGAGGAGGAAAATGGCGCGCAAGTACGTGATTTCCTCGCGCGGCACGCTGAATTTTCAGTGCCACCGCCGGAAGGCATCATTCAGTCTCTTGGCGAGCGGGCCTTTATGTTTGGCAAGGCGGCTCGGTTGTCCGAGCATGGAATTTTGATGACTCCTCGGACGACAGACACTGATGGGTTTTTCGTCTCGGTTCTGCGACGTGGCGCGTAAGGTTTCCGTATACGTTTGGTAATAAAGTGCAAATGGAATTCCCCGATTGTGCCCCAATCCGGGCCTACTTTTTCCGCGATGATTCAGTGACTGTGGGATTGCGGCTCTTTTTCGAGGTTTATCGATGCTGGTGGCCAGGCGCGATCCGCCATTTCATGTGGACGCGCATGAGGATACGCGCGCGAATTCGGGTACCTATCCCGCCCGGAAGGCATCGGGACTGACCCGGTTCGTGACTGCCATCCAGATGTTCGGCTCGCTATTGGCGGTTCCCGTCGGCATTGCCAGTGGCTATTCGTTCTACCGCGCCAATTTTTCTCCCGAGACAACTTGCCAAGGGCTCCGTAGCGTCATTGTCGCCATGCTCGACAAGAACGTAGATGCTGCAACCCGACGTATTCTGGTCCGCCGTGATGTGGAGACCTTCGAGAAGACTTGCGGCTCGGTCGATCCCGACGCGACCGCCGCGTTCAAGACACTGCTCGCCGTCGAAATGACCGCGGCTCCTGTTGCGGTCGTGCCGGCGGCCCCGAAAGCCCAACGACCAGAAACAGTGCCGAAGGAGCCGGTGCGCAAGGTCGAGCCGCGACTGCAAGCGCCGGTCAAACAACCCGTCACAGCTGCGACTCCTGTTACTACTGAACCTGCGCGTCGCGAGCCGGATATATCGGATGCGCAATGGCTTGATGCAGTTCGCCAGGCGCTCGTGACCCACAAAGAGTCAATATTGGCGCCGGCGCGCGATAGCGCGAGGCCGCAACCAGCGCCGGTAGCGGTGGAGCGGCCTGCATCGCATGATCCTGTCTTGGCGGTACCGCCTGTACCTTCTCCGACACCGATCGTTAAGCCATCGGCTGCGCCGGCGCTCCCGCCAGCGGTCTCTATCGCACCGTCACCGGGTGCAGCGCAGGCGATCGACGATCACCCCGTCCCGCCGGAGTCGATCCCGGATTCTATCCCGCCCGCCAATGCTGATATTGCCAAGCCTGAGGAGCATAGCCGCTCACGCATCGGGAAATGGATTTCCGCGATTCCGTTGCTGGGTCCAGTGGTAGACAACGCCCGGCATTGAGCCAACTGTCAGCCGCGAATGAATTTTCCAAGCACGTCCGCGGCTGATGTCGTGCCGCAAGGTCGGGCTTGACCCGGCAGCGCAAAGCCCGCAAAAAGCCACCCCGAACGGCCATTGCGCACCCGATTCCGGACACGTTCGGGACACGTCGCCGTCCATGCACGACAAAGTTCTGATTGTCGATTTTGGCTCCCAGGTTACGCAGCTCATTGCGCGCCGCGTGAGGGAGGAAAGGGTCTATTCCGAGATCGTGCCTTATCAGAAGGCCGAGGCAGCATTTCGCGAAATGAAGCCCAAGGCAGTGATCCTGTCGGGCGGACCCGCATCGGTCCTCGACAAAGATGCGCCACTGGCACCCAAATCGATATACGAATCGGGCGTGCCGGTTCTGGGTATTTGCTACGGCGAGCAGGCAATGGCGCAACAGCTCGGCGGCAAGGTCGAGGGCGGGCATCATCGCGAATTCGGCCGCGCCGAAGTAACCGTCACCGATGAAACACCGCTGTTCGAAGGCGTGTGGCGCAAGGGCGAGAAGTATCCGGTCTGGATGAGCCACGGCGACCGGGTAACGAAATTGCCAGAAGGCTTTCGCGTTCTCGGTACTTCCCCCAATGCTCCGATTGCCATTATCGGTGACGACAAACGCAAGTTCTACGCCACCCAATTCCACCTGGAAGTGATGCATACGCCGCATGGCGCAGCGATCCTGCGCAATTTCGTGCGCAAGATCGCTGGCCTCACCGGCGATTGGACAATGCGCGCCTTCAAGGAAGAGGCGATCGATAAAATTCGCAAACAGGTCGGGAAAGGCCGCGTAATTTGCGGATTATCGGGTGGTGTCGACAGTGCGGTCGCCGCGGTGTTGATCCACGAGGCAATCGGCGATCAGGTTACCTGCGTGCTTGTCGATCACGGATTGATGCGGCTCGGCGAAGCTCAAAAAGTCATCACGATGTTCCGCGACAGTTACAACATTCCACTGGTGCACGTAGATGCATCCGAGAAATTCCTCAAGGCACTAGAAGGCGTCGAGGACCCCGAGGTCAAACGCAAGACCATCGGCAAACTGTTCATCGACGTGTTTGAGGCGGAGGCAAAGAAAATCGGCGGTGCGCAGTTTCTGGCCCAAGGCACCCTTTATCCGGACGTGATCGAGAGTGTGTCGTTTACCGGCGGTCCTTCGGTCACCATCAAATCGCACCATAATGTCGGTGGCCTGCCGGAACGCATGCACATGAAGCTGGTCGAGCCCTTGCGCGAACTGTTCAAGGACGAGGTGAGGGCTCTGGGTCGTGAGCTTGATCTTCCCGAGGCTTTCGTCGGCCGGCACCCGTTTCCCGGTCCGGGCCTCGCCATCCGCTGTCCGGGTGCAATCACAAAAGAGAAACTCGACATTCTGCGGCTTGCCGATGAAATTTACATCGAGGAAATCCGCCGCACCGGCCAATATGACGATATCTGGCAGGCATTTGCGGTATTGCTGCCCGTGAAAACTGTCGGTGTCATGGGTGATTTTCGTACTTACGAATATGTCGTCGGTTTGCGCGCCGTCACTTCGACCGACGGGATGACCGCAGATTTTTATCCATTTGATATGACGTTTTTGGGCACAGTCGCTACGCGCATCATCAACGAGGTCAAGGGCGTCAACCGCGTCGTTTACGACGTAACCTCAAAGCCGCCCGGTACGATCGAGTGGGAATAGTGCGTCCCAAAAGTGGCGACCGGCCTTCTGACCAGATCAGGTGCTAATGGAAATCGTACGATGACCGTCACGATCTATGGGATCAAGAACTGCGACACCATGAAGAAGGCGCGGGCGTGGCTCGACAAGCACCACGTTGACTACACCTTCCATGACTACAAGACAGCAGGGATTGAACGAGAGCGCCTTGAGCGATGGACCAAGAAAGTCGGCTGGGAGATTTTGCTCAATCGCGCGGGGACGACGTTCAAAAAGTTGGCGGATAAGGACAAGGCGGGTTTGTCTGAGACGAAAGCCATCGCCCTGATGCTCAAGCAACCATCGATGATCAAGCGTCCCGTGCTCGATGCTGGCGGCGGCAAGTTGCTCGTCGGGTTCAAGCCGGAGCAATACGCCGCGGTAAGAGTTAGATCGGCCCCTTGATCCGGCGGCCTTTCCCTGCCACATGCGCCCTATGAACAAGCCATTGATTACCTCCGATTCGATCGCTGTGACGCCGCTCGCTGCCGAAGTCGACCGCCGCCGTACGTTTGCAATTATTTCCCATCCGGATGCTGGCAAAACCACGCTGACCGAAAAGCTGTTGCTATTCGGCGGCGCCATCAATCTCGCCGGTCAGGTGAAAGCCAAGCGAGATCGCCGTTCGACCCGCTCTGACTGGATGGCTATTGAACGGGAACGTGGCATTTCGGTCGTCACCTCGGTGATGACGTTCGATTACGATGGTCGGGTTTTCAACCTGCTCGACACGCCGGGTCACGAGGATTTCTCGGAAGATACCTACCGCACACTGACCGCTGTTGACTCGGCGGTGATGGTTATCGACGCCGCAAAGGGCATCGAGGATCGTACGCGCAAGCTATTCGAAGTCTGCCGGTTGCGGGACATCCCCATCGTGACATTCATCAACAAGATGGATCGCGAGAGCCGCGATCCATTTGAGCTGCTCGATGAGATTGAAAAAACGCTCGCGCTCGATACCTCACCGATGACCTGGCCCATTGGTCGGGGTCGCGACTTCGCGGGGACCTTTGATCTTGCTAGCGGCGACATGCGGCTAGTCAGCGAGGATGGGAAAACAGTTGAGCGCCAACCGCTTGATCTGGCGGCGCTTGCCGCCAAAAATTCGATGCTCGACGTCAAGGCGATCTCGGACGAACTGGCCTTGGTGAAGGATGCCTGTCGCACGTTTGATTTCAAATCCTTCCGGGAGGGTCATCTCACGCCAGTGTTCTTTGGTTCGGCGCTCAAGAATTTCGGCGTCAAGGATTTGCTTGATGCATTAGCATTGTTTGCACCAGCGCCGCGCGCACAGGCTTCTAACGTGCGTACGGTAGATGCGCACGAGAACTCGATGACGGCCTTTGTCTTCAAGATTCAGGCCAATATGGACCCCAACCATCGTGATCGTATTGCTTTCGCGCGCCTTTGTTCGGGAAAGCTGCGCCGTGGCATGAAGGCGAAACTCACGCGCACTGCCAAACCGCTAACGCTGTCCACGCCCCAGTTTTTCTTCGCGCAGGATCGAGCACTGGCTGAAGAAGCTTACGCCGGCGATGTGGTCGGTATTCCCAATCACGGGACGCTGCGGATCGGTGACACGCTGACGGAAGGAGAGGATATCGCTTTTCTCGGCGTCCCAAATTTCGCACCGGAAATATTGCGTCGGGTAAAGCTCGGCGATCCAATGAAGGCGAAGAAGCTGAAAGAAGCGCTCCAACAGATGGCGGAGGAAGGGGTAGTGCAGGTCTTCCGTCCCCTTGACGGTGCGCCGGCGTTGGTTGGAGTCGTTGGTCCTTTGCAACTCGACGTTTTGAAAGTGCGGCTATCGGAGGAATATGGGTTGGAGATCGGCTTCGAACAGCCTGAATTTCAACTTGCGCGATGGATCGCCTCGTCTGACGAAGGAAAGCTCGAAGATTTCGTGCAAGCAAACTATTCGAGCTGCGCCGAAGACCTCGACGGCGACAGGGTCTTCATGGCGCGTAATCAGTTCATTCTCGATTACACGCGTGAACGCGCGTCCGGAATTTCCTTCACCGACATCAAGGACGTGAAGGATGGACAAGTTTAGTTCAATTTTACGTTCGCAGACTTGATGACGGGTGCCCAGCGGGCGATCTCACCTTCCATGCGTGCGCGCAACTGTTCCGGTGAAGAGCCGACCGGCTCCATCAATTGTGTTGCCAGTTTTTCGCGCACCGCCGGCCGCCGGATGATCTCGGCGACATCTTTGCTGATTTTGTCGACGATCGGCTTTGGTGTACCGCCGGGGGCGATCAAGCCATTCCAGGCGTCAGCCTCAACGTCGACGCCGGCCTCTTTCAGGGTTGGCACGTCCGGCAAATAAGGTGAGCGCCTGACGGTAGAAACCGCGAGAATTTTTACCACGCCCGCTGTGGCCTGAGGTGTCACTGCTATCGCCGGAAGGCAAGTCATCTGCGCATCGTTGCGTATTACGGCAGTAATCGCCTGCGGCGAACTGGTATAGGGGACATGCACAAGTTCGGCACCGGCCTTGATAGCGATCGCTTCCATGGCAAGGTGTGACAGCGAGCCGTTTCCAATTGAAGCGAAGTTATATTTCCCGGGATTATTCTTCAGCAGCGTGACGAGCTCGGCAACAGAATTGACCCCGAGGTTCGGACTAACGGTGAGAACGCTCGGCTGGGTAACTAGCTGAGTAACTGGTGCAATGTCCTTGCCGGGGTCATAGGGCAATTTCGAAAACAGCAAGGTGTTGATGGCGAGCGGGCCGCCGATACTTACCCCGAGAGTCGATCCATCGGGCGCGGCCTTTGCGACAAAATCGGTACCGAGATTGCCGCTCGCGCCGGGCTTGTCTTCCACGATAAATATGCTGGCGGGATATTTCTGTTGCAGGCCATCGGCAACCAGGCGTGCGACGATGTCTGGGGTCGATCCCGGCCCGAAGGGCACCACGATACGCACAGTTTTTGTCGGCCAGTCCTGCGCCGCTACAGGCGTGACGGTCGCCAGCGACAGCAAGAGCGCTCCCACAACGCGTTTCGGCAAGTGATATGTCAAGGTTGTCATCTGGGATATGTATTGAACGACGGGAGCTTGCATTGATAGTCACGATCCTCTACTGCGACAGTTAACTGATATGAGTGTAGCATGGGCTTAGGTATTCTCGTTCTCGGTCTGGCGGTTTTTCTCGGCGCGCATCTGTTTGTTTCATTCCGCGATGCGCGCGCAGATATTATCGCGCGGGTAGGGCTACATGCCTATCGCGGGCTATTTGCGATCGTTTCCCTCGCAGGCCTCGTATTGATCATCTGGGGCTACGGGCAATACCGGGCCCATGAATGGGTTCAAATATGGTCGCCGCCCGCCTTCATGCGGCACATCACTGTCGGGTTGATGTTGTTTGCGGTGGTCTTCGTTGTTGCTGCTTTTGTGCCGAGTCATATTACAACCCGCCTTAAGCATCCGATGCTCGCCGGCGTGAAGACTTGGGCCCTCGCTCATTTGCTTTCCAATGGCGATCTTGGCTCGATCCTGCTGTTCGGCGCGTTTCTCGCTTGGGGTGTCTATGCCCGCATCGCCGCCAAACGGCGTGGCGATCTCGGGCCCTCGGCCGCTCCGGCAGGCTGGAGCAACGATGCTATCGTGGTTGGACTCGGTGTCGTTGTTTATCTAGCGCTTGGCTACGCTTTCCATCCGGCCGTGATCGGCGTGCCGGTGTTTGGAAAATAAAATGTCGGTCCAGGACGAAATCCGGCGGCTCACTGCCCCTGACATAGGTGCACGCAAGGGCAGAGAACCGATCGTTTGCTTGACATCCTACCACGCACATACAGCGCGCATCGTGGATGCACACTGCGATGTAATTCTGGTCGGCGATTCGCTCGGCATGGTGATGCACGGCCTCGAGACCACCGTTCCTGTCACGCTTGAAATGATGATCTTGCAGGGGCACGCAGTGATGCGCGGCTCGAGACGCGCCCTCGTGGTCGTGGACATGCCGTTTGCTTCATACGAAGCATCGAAAGAGCAAGCCTTCATGAACGCGGCGCGCGTGCTCAAGGAAACAGGCTGCGGAGCAATCAAGGTCGAAGGCGGTAAACGGATGGCGGAGACAATCCGCTTTCTCTCTGATCGTGGCGTGCCGGTAATGGCCCATGTCGGGTTGACGCCTCAGGCGATTAACACGATCGGCTCTTTTCGGGCACAGGGCCGCGATGAAGCCGATTGGGTGCGCATAGAGGAAGATACGATCGCTGTCGCGCAAGCGGGCGCGTTTGCGGTGGTGATCGAGGCGGTTGCAGAGCCGCTCGCGCGTAGGCTGACGGCCGCAGTACCGATCCCGACCATTGGTATTGGCGCCAGCGCTGCCTGCGACGGGCAGATTCTGGTGCTGGAGGACATGCTCGGCCTGTCGCCGCGGGTCCCGAAATTCGTCAAGCGCTACGGTTCGCTTGGTCCCGGCATTGAGAAGGCCGTCGCCGACTATGCTGCCGAGGTTCGCTCACGCGCTTTTCCTGGCCCCGAGCACGTCTATCCGATGAAAAGCAAGAAGCGCTAGTGCCCTGAAATATTAATGATTGTTGGCTTTACCTTTGCCTTAGGCACGCCACATCGCTAGTTTACCGCGCAATTCGGCCCGGGGTGGGCCTTGGACGGGTTCCATCGTGGCCGATATCTTTCACGAAGTAGATGAAGAAGTCCGCCGCGAGCAGCTCAAGAAGCTGTGGGATCGCTACAGCATCTATATTGTCGCGCTTGCCGTCCTGATTGTCGCCGGCATCGGTGGCTGGCGTGGCTATGAGTATTGGGTTGCCAAAAGAGCCGCGGCTGCCGGTGCAGCTTTCGAGGCCGCGGTGACCTTAGGCGCGGATGGCAAATACGCCGAGGCGGAATCTGCATTCGCCAAAGTGGCGGCCGAGGCGCCCGAGGGATATCGCGTGCTTGCGCGCATGCGCGCAGCCGGTGCGCTCGCGCAGGTCAAGCCTGCCGACGCCGTAAAGGCCTATGACGAACTTTCGGCCGATGCTTCACTCGGAACGATCTGGCAGGATCTCGCCGCTATACGCGCCGGCCTGCTGCTTGTCGACACGGCACCTTTGGCGGACATGCGCAGACGGCTCGACCCGCTCGCTGAACCGACACGCAGCTTCCGTCACACTGCTCGCGAACTTTTGGCGCTGTCAGCATGGCGTAACCACGATCTTTCTGCGGCCAAACGTTATCTCGACATGATCGCGACCGATGCGGATTCACCGTTAGGCATACGGGCGCGCGCCGACGTCTTGTCTGGATTGATCGCAGCGGAAGGCAAGAGTTGAGGAAAGGCATGCGAACGATTCAACGTGTCATGCTCTTGGGCGCCATCGTCACATTTTTGCCCGTGCTGACAGCGTGTTCGTCGGGTTTTGACCCCGACAAGCTCGACGTCTTTGGCCTTAACGAAAAAAAGAAGCTTCCGGGCGAACGCAAGGAAGTATTTCCTGGCGGTGTTCCAGGCGTGTCACAGGGCATTCCGCCGGAATATGTGAAGGGCAACCAGCCGCCGCCCGACGCTGCGGCGGCACCCGGAGCTGAACCAGACAAGAAAACGGCCGCAGTCGAGCCGGAGCCAAAGCCAAAGCCGAAACCGAAGCGTCCGCCTAAACCACCGACCCAGGTTACCGTCCAGCCGGCACCGCAACAGCAGCCGGCGCCCTGGCCGCAGGACCAGCAGCCGGCACAGCAACAGAGTCAGGCCCCTGCACCATGGCCTTCGTCGCCGCAACCCGGCACCTTCTCGCGGTGACGGCGTGCCGTCTGCGAGCGGCTGTCTCGGCTTGACGTGAAGACGACCCTCGCCGCAAACACATATTCGAATTTGTGACTGACAACCGTGTCAGGCTTGGCAGCGCTAGCGAATGACCTTCACGATCGCCATTATCGGCCGACCTAACGTCGGCAAATCAACCTTGTTCAATCGGCTGGTCGGCCGGCGCCTGGCTTTGGTCGATGATCGGCCCGGCGTTACGCGGGATCGGCGTGAGGGGCAGGGCCGGCTTGGCGATATTGAGTTTACGGTGATTGATACAGCGGGCCTCGAGCAGGCCTCGCCCGAGAGCCTGTTGGGGCGCATGCGGGCACAGACCGCGACCGCGATCGAACAGGCGGACGCTATTTTCTTCATGATCGACGTGCGGGCGGGTCCCATGCCGGTCGATCGCGAATTCGCCGCCCTCGTACGTAAGTCGGGCAAGCCGACCGTTCTCATCGCTAACAAGAGCGAGGGAAGGGAGGCGGAAGCGCGGCGGCTTGAAGCCTATGAGCTCGGCCTTGGCGAGCCGGTCGCGATATCGGCTGAGCATAACGAGGGAATGTCCGATCTCTACGACGCATTGCGGGTGGCGCTACCTGAACAAACTGCATCTGCGACTGAAGCAGAGGTCGAGCCGTCCGATTTCCAGCCGATCCGCGTTGCCATTGTCGGACGGCCGAATGCCGGAAAATCGACGTTGATCAACCGGCTAATCGGAGAGGAACGGCTGCTCACCGGACCGGAGGCTGGCATTACCCGCGATTCCATTGCGGTCGATCTTGCCTGGCAGGGCCGCAGTTTCCGCCTTTACGACACTGCCGGACTACGTCGCCGCCCGCGTGTCGAGGAAAAGCTGGAAAAGCTTTCGGTCGCCGACGCGCTTAACGCCGTGCGCTTTGCGGAAGTCGTCGTGGTGCTGCTTGATGTGGAAAACGCTTTCGAGGAACAAGATCAGCGCATCGCCGATCTGGTGGAGCAGGAAGGTCGCGCCATCGTTATCGCGGTCAACAAATGGGATCTGAAGGAAAAAACAGCCGGTGCCATTGGCAAGCTGCGCGAACAAGCAGACGAAAAACTGACACAGCTCAAGGGAGTTCCGCTGGTAGCGGTTTCGGGCCTCACTGGCGAGGGCCTCGACCGCCTGATGCAAGCTATCGCCGATGCATTTCAGGTTTGGAACAAGCGCATTCCCACCAGCGCACTTAATCGCTGGTTCGAACACGCAATCAGCGCACATCCGCCGCCGGCGGTGTCGGGGCGCTCACTGCGTCTCAACTACATCACTCAAGCCAAGAGCCGGCCGCCGAGCTTTGTCGTGTTCTGCACGCGTGCCGATGCCGTACCTGACGCCTACAAACGCTATTTGCTGAACTCGCTACGCGAGACGTTCGATCTGCCGGGCACCCCGATCCGCCTGGCTTTGCGCGAGAAAGACAATCCATTCAAGGGACGGGCAAAAAGAAAGCACTGAGCGGGTCAGGCGGGTGGCCTGAAATCCATAAATTTCTTCTCACGGAAATTGTAGATCTTTCCGGTTTCGGTGCAGTCCGGCAGGCAAAGAGGTACGATCGCCTTGGCGACCTCCTCCGGCGCAGGCACCGTTAGTGGATCGATGCCGGGGAAAGCGCTGGCATACATGCGCGTGCGGGTGGGGCCGGGCGCAAATAAATTGGCGCGCACGGGTGTGGTCGCACATTCGGCCGCATAAGTCCGCACGAGAACTTCCAGAGCCGCCTTTGAGGCCGCGTAAGGACCCCAATACGCCCTGCCCATATGGGCGACGCCCGAGGTGAGGAACACCGCACGGCCTGCCCGCGAGCACTGAAGCAATGCGTCCATGCGGCGAATAAGCTGCCAATTGGCGGTGACATTGACCGCAACAAGATTATCCCAATCCTTCGGCTCGACATGGGCGAGCGGCGAGAGCGCGCCGAGAATGCCGGCATTGCCGATCAGGACATCCAGCCGCTGGTAGCGTTCGTTGAGGGCAAGCGCCAGCCGCGCGATGCCGTCGCTATCTTTCATGTCGAGCGGTACGAGAGTGGCGGAGCCGCCAGCCGCCTTGATCTTGTCGTCGAGCTCTTCCAGCCCGCCGACCGTACGTGCCACGGCCACCACATGCGCGCCGGCTTTCGCAAGTTCGAGCGCAATCGCGGTGCCAATGCCGCGCGAGGCGCCTGTGACCAGCGCAATACGATCAAAAAGGGGCTTGGCCATAAGCGAGCGACGGTGAAGGGCGAACTAGATGGCTTCCGCCAGCAGGGACAATTGCCGTGGGCTCGCCTCTTGTGCGGCGAGATCGGTGAGTGGCGTCGGATAATCGCCAGTAAAGCAGTGGTCTGTAAATTGTGGCCGCGCTGGATCGCGTCCTTCGAAACCCATGGCGCGATAGATGCCATCGACCGACAGGAATGCCAGCGAGTCTGCGCCAATGAACTTTCGCATGCTATCGAGATCGTGGGTCGCGGCGAGCAGCTTGTCGCGCTCAGGCGTGTCGATGCCGTAGTAGTCCGGGTGGGTGATCGGGGGTGAAGCGATACGGAAATGCACTTCCTTGGCACCGGCATCGCGCATCATCTGCACAATCTTTTTCGACGTCGTGCCGCGCACGATCGAGTCGTCGACCAGAACAATACGTTTGCCCGCGACCACGGCACGGTTGGCGGAATGCTTGAGACGGACGCCCTGATCGCGGATCGACTGGGTCGGCTGGATGAAGGTACGGCCGACATAATGATTTCGGATGATGCCGAGTTCGTAGGGAATACCAGCCTCTTGGGCGAAACCAATCGCCGCCGGCACGCCGGAATCCGGCACCGGCACGATTACGTCGGCCTGCGCCGGAGCTTCGCGCGCGAGCTGCGCGCCCATGGTTTTGCGCACATCATACACGTTGCGGCCGCCGACAATGGAATCGGGCCGGGAGAAGTAGATGTATTCGAAGATGCAGGGCCGGGCTGGCATCGGTGGGAAAGGCTTATGCGACTGCGCGCCTTCCTCATCAAAAATGACGACCTCGCCGTTTTCCACGTCGCGCACGTACTGCGCGCCAATTATGTCGAGCGCGCAGGTTTCCGACGCCAGAATTGGGCAGCCGTCGAGCTTGCCGACCACCAGCGGACGGATACCGAGCGGATCGCGCGCACCCACCAGTTTCTTGTTGGTGAGACCAACGAATGCATACGCGCCTTCAAGCTGCCGCAAGCCCTCGATGAACCGGTCCACAAAGCGATTACGCCGCGCGCGCGCAACGAGATGCAGGATCACTTCAGTGTCGGTGGTCGATTGCATCATGGCGCCCTCGTGCACGAGGTCGCGTCGAAGCTTGATGCCATTGGTGAGATTACCGTTGTGGCCGATCGCAAAACCGCCCGCGTTGAGTTCGGCAAAGAGAGGTTGCACGTTGCGGATAATCGTTTCGCCGGTGGTCGAATAGCGCACATGGCCTATGGCCGATGTGCCGGGTAGACGATCAATTACCTCGCGGCGGGCGAAGGCGTCGCCGACAAGGCCGAGGCGGCGTTCTGAGTGGAAACGCTTGCCGTCGAAGGAGACAATGCCCGCAGCTTCCTGCCCACGGTGCTGAAGAGCGTGCAGTCCAAGCGCTGTAATCGCCGCCGCGTCAGGGTGGCCAAAGATTCCGAACACACCGCATTCCTCACGCAGGCGGTCGGCGTTGGGATCGAACTCCGCATCGGCCGTGGAAACAAGGTCCTGCGGGGAGTTGTGCATCGCTATCGCGTTCCGCCTGCCTGGGGTTGCGTCAACGGTAGTTCCGACCGCTGGTCGGGATTGGTGTCAGGCGCATCCTGATCGTCCGGCTTCGGCTTTTTCAGCCTCTTTAAGATGGTGCTTTCAGGGTCATCCGGCAACATGGACATCAGCCATTGTCCAGTGTTTTGCAGCACCAATTTTGACTTGGCGCCGCGCACCCATTCCGGCTGGCTTCGATCCGGCACCAACCAGGCAAAAAACAGGAATGCGACCACGACAATGATCAGACCGCGGCCGAGTCCGAAAAGGAAACCGAGCGTCCGATCAAGCGCACCAACCCGGCTGTCGAGGACCATGTCGGAGATACGAGCGGTGATAATCGTCACGATAAGCAAGCTGCCAAGAAACACACCACCGGCCGAAACGCCGGCAGCCACCATATCGCTGCTGAAATACTGTTTTGCGATGGGCAGTATGCGGGAATAGGAATAAAGCGTAACCAGCGCTGCGATGCCCCAAGCGCCGATCGAGAGGATTTCGCGCATGAAGCCGCGGATCATCGCGAGCAACCCCGAGATCAACATGACCGCCAGCAAAATGATGTCGAGCAGCGTGATCGGCATCGGAAATTCATGAGCTCCGCAAGTTTCGGCGATTTATGTCGCGCAGGACAGTCCACCGGCGTGACGAATCCGGGGCAGCCATAGCGGCTCCGGACCAGGGCAGCAATGTCAACCCTAAGTAGTTGATTCTAAGCCCATTTCTGCGCTTGCGGTCGAGCGCTTGATGAAGCAGCTAGCAGGTTTCGACGGGCCGTATATAGCGAGGGCTCACGGCTCCGTCACTGGTTTTGTCCAACGGTTCTGGCTGCCATGCTCGCTTTAGCTCTGGACGCAATGTCCGCCACGAGAGTGGCGAGGCTTGTGACGTCCATAACCTTGAGTCCTGGTTCGGCGGTTTCCGTGCGCGCGGCTTCCGGCGCGACGGCACGGTTGAAGCCAAGCTTGGCGGCCTCCTTCAGGCGTGCGGCACCCTGCGCTACCGGTCGAACGGCGCCGGAGAGCGATACCTCGCCAAAATAGACCCCGTCTGCAGGCAGTGGCGCGTTGGCGAGCGAGGAAACGAGTGCGGCAGCTGCTGCAAGGTCGCCCGCCGGTTCCTGGATTCGCATGCCACCGGCAACATTGAGGTAAACGTCATGCCCCCCGAGCCGAACGCCGCAATGTGCCTCCAATACCGCCAGCACCATGGACAGCCGGCTTGGATCCCAGCCGACAACCGCACGTCGGGGCGTGCCGAGCGATGTAGGAGCCACCAGTGCCTGTATTTCGACCAGCAGCGGTCTCGTTCCTTCGATTCCGGCGAACACGGCCGTACCCGGCTGCCCAAGATCGCGTTCCGAAAGAAATAGCTCGGACGGGTTGGGGACTTCGCGCAACCCAGAACCGGTCATTTCAAAGACGCCAATTTCATCGGTTGGACCGAACCGGTTTTTGACAGCCCGCAGAATGCGAAACTGGTGCGAGCCTTCGCCTTCAAAGGAAAGAACGGCATCAACCATATGTTCGACCACGCGGGGACCGGCGATTTGACCGTCTTTGGTGACGTGGCCAACGAGAATGATTGCCGCGCCGGATCTTTTCGCAAAACGGATCAACGCCTGCGCTGAACCTCGCACCTGGGTTACCGTGCCGGGCGCGGATTCGACCGTATCGGTCCACATGGTCTGAATGGAATCGATGACGATCAGACGCGGTGTCTTGCCTTCAGACAGCGTGGCGATGATGTCTTCGACCGCAGTTTCGGCTGCGAGCTCAACTGCACTTTCGCGCAGGCCCAGGCGCTCTGCGCGCAGGCGCACCTGTGCCACAGCTTCCTCTCCCGAGATGTAGACAGTCCGATGGCCCGCGCGTGCGAGCGATGCGGTCGCCTGTATCAGCAGTGTCGACTTACCGATGCCGGGATCGCCGCCGACCAATAGCACCGAGCCACGTACAAAGCCGCCGCCAGTGACACGATCGAATTCGGCAATTCCTGCAGGCAGTCGCGGAGCCTCCTGGGCCTCGCCTGCGAGCGGTTCCAGCGCAAAAAGGCGCCCTTTGCCGGGCTTGCGGCCCGGGCCGGCTTGTCGCTCGGCGCCTTCTGCGCTGAGGGTGTTCCATTCACCGCAAGCCTCGCATTTTCCCTGCCAGCGGCTGAAAGCGGCGCCGCAGTTCTGGCAAACGAAGGTCAGGTTGCGTTTCGACATGGGACGAATCGCCAATAAACGGCGTCCACTGAATGCTAAAGTGGCCATGAGAACAATACAAGAACATTTTTTAAAAAGTCGCTAATGTTCAGCCATTTCGGGGGAGTTATTTACGCCTGCCGATAAGTTCGGTGGTAGCGACGTCCGAGGCTAGTGAGGATCTCATAGCCTATGGTGCCGGCGGCGGCGGCCAAGTCATCAACCCCGATCTCACCTCCGATCAAGGTCACCAAATCACCCCGCCTGATTGCATGATCAGCCAGAGCGGTAATGTCGATCGCAAGAAGGTCCATGGAAACACGCCCAGCCAGCGGGCAGCGGGTCTCGGCAACAATGGCGTCAGCGCCCGGTGCCGCATCGGTCGCGCTCGCAGCGCGCGGATAACCGTCGGCATAGCCTACCGCGACCACCGCAATGCGGGTTGCCTGTTTGGTTGTCCAGGTCGCGTTGTAACCGACGGTATCTCCTTTGGAGACCGTACGCACTTGGACAACGCGCGCCTGCAGCCCGATGACCGGGCGCATCGGATTGCGATGACCGGGAGTGGGGTTGACGCCAAAAAGTGCAGCGCCAGGGCGCACCATGTCGCAATGAGCGGCGCTGCCGAGAAATATTCCGGATGAATTAGCAAGCGAACCGGGAATGCCGCGGTAGAGAAGACGAACTTCGCGAAATAGCTTCATTTGACGTTCGTTAAGCGGATGCTCGGGCTGCTCGGCACAGACGAGGTGGCTCATCAGCAACGTAATGCCATGGTTTTCTGCGCGAATGCGCGGCGCCAGCGCCGCGGCCTCGTCGGCGGAAATGCCGAGCCTGTTCATACCGGTATCGACATGTAGCGCTGCACCGCCGTGCCATTGGTTCGCAGAGCAAAATGCATCCCATTCTGCGAGTTCAACCAGACTGCCGATCACGGGGCGTGCACGAATGGCGGGGAAGACCTGTACCGTGCCGGGCAATAGGCCATTGAGCACATAGATAGCTGGTTCAGGCGCGACGGCGCGGACGCGTCGCGCTTCGCCAAGGTCGGCGACGAAGAAAGTCTTGCAGCCTGCGCCCGCCAGCGCACGGGCAACCGGCTCGATGCCGCAGCCATAGGCCTCGGCTTTGATCACGGCTGCGCATTCCGATGGCATGGCCCGGCGAACAAGCTCCTGCCAGTTGGCAACGATCGCGGACAAGTCAATTGTGAGGAATCCGCCAGCCTCGGGAACAGACGAATCGGATTCCGTGAATTGCCCGGCGTGTGCCGGCAGGGAGGGTTGCAGCGCGGTTTCGGCTTCGGACATGGTGTTGGGGTTTAGCCGCCCAGGGGCCGCCAGTCCATGCGGTATCTCTTATCCTCTACATACGCTCTGGCACGCGGCCTTCTCGGGCAAGAGACGAGAACCGGGTTACAGCCGCATCGAACTGCAGTTCGACCGTACCGGTTGGTCCGTGACGTTGCTTGCCGATGATGACTTCCGCCTTGCCGTGGACCTTGTCAGCATCCGCCAGCCATTCGGCGAACTTTTCACGATTGGATTCCAGCGGTTTGCGCATCTGATGGTAGTATTCTTCCCGGTAAACGAACAAAACCACGTCCGCGTCCTGTTCGATCGAGCCAGATTCACGCAAATCCGAGAGTTGCGGGCGCTTGTCGTCGCGGCTCTCCACCTGGCGGGACAACTGTGAAAGCGCCAGCACCGGCACGTTAAGTTCTTTCGCCAACGCCTTGAGTTTGGTGGTGATCTCGGTGATTTCCTGTACGCGATTTTCGGCCGAACGGCGGGTCGAGCCTTGCAGGAGTTGCAAATAGTCGATGATCAGCAGATCGAGGCCGCGCTGACGCTTGAGCCGTCGCGCACGAGCGGCGAGTTGGGCAACGGAAAGGCCGCCGGTCTCATCCACGTAGAGCGGAATGTGTTGTAACTCGATGGAGTAATCCTTGATCTTTTCGAAATCACTCTCGCTGATACCGCCGCGTCTGATTTGATTGGACGGAATCCCGGTCTGCTCGGCGATGATGCGGGTGGCGAGCTGCTCGGCCGACATTTCCAGCGAGAAGAAACCGACAATTCCGCCGTTGACGGTCACGGTGTGGCCATCCGGTTTGACCTCACCGCGCCACGCCTTGGCGACATTGTACCCAATGTTGGTGGCGAGGGCGGTCTTGCCCATGCCGGGTCGGCCAGCGAGAATAATCAGGTCGGATTGCTGCAAGCCACCCATCATGCGGTCCAGATCGTCGAGTCCGGTGGCGGTGCCGGATAACTTTCCGTCGCGCTGAAAAGCGTGCGCAGCCATGTCGATGGCAGTGGTAAGCGCCTGGGCGAAACGCTGAAAACCGCCATCGTATCGACCGGTCTCGGCGAGTTCGTAGAGCCTTCGCTCAGCATCCTCGATTTGATTGCGTGGAGAGAAATCGACGGGAGCGTCGAAGGCGACGTTGACCATATCCTCCCCGACCTGAATCAGAGCGCGGCGGATCGACAGGTCATAAACAGTATGACCGTAATCCTCCGCGTTGATGATCGTCGTTGCCTCGGCGGCAAGCCGCGCCAAGTACTGGCTGATAGTGAGACCACCGATATCGACGCCGGCGTCGAGAAAAGTCTTCAGCGTGACCGGTGTCGCGAGCTTGCCTGCGCGGATCAGATCGCGCGCCAGTTGATAGACCTTCTGATGGATTGGCTCGAAGAAATGCACGGGCTCCAGAAAGTCGGAAACCCGATAAAAGGCCTCGTTGTTGACGAGGATGGCGCCCAACAACGCCTGTTCCGCCTCGATATTGTGCGGAGCGGAACGATAGAGCGGGGCAGGTTCTTCGACCTGCTTGCGGGCTGTCGAATCAGCGAGGGCCATGGATGTCGGTGCTTACCCGGAAATTGTGGCATAGCACGCGGTTTATGTTTGAAACGGTCTTCGCGCCCGGTTGTCCCGCAATTCACAAGCTCCATTGAGCGGTGGGAAAGGCCGATTTTTTCTTGACCGCGACGTTGTACGCGGACTTGCGCGCGCTGTTATTCGCCGGCGAGCCGCAGGGGTGGCCGGCGCCTGTTTTCGGCGGCTGCGAGGCGTCGTTCTTCGCTCACAATGTAGTCCCGCGTGATCGGCACCACGCCCTGCCGTTTGGTGAGCTGAATTTGCATAACCATCATATTCTGCTCGCGGAACGTCATTTCGGAGGCGGCTAGGTAGAACTCCCACATCCGAACGAAACGTGCCTCGTAAATGCGCTCGGCGTCCTCGCGATGGGCAAGGAAGCGCTCACGCCAGGCCTTCAGGGTCTCTGCATAGTGCATCCGAAGGATTTCGATGTCCGTGACGAGCAGGCCCGCGCGTTCGATCACCGGCAATACCTCCGATAGCGCCGGAATGTAGCCACCCGGGAAAATATATTTTGCGATCCAGGGATTGGTGACGTTGGGACCTTCCGAGCGACCGATCGAATGCAGGACCATCACGCCGTCATTGCTGAGCAGCTCGGCGCATCTGTCAAAGAAGGTTTCGTAATGGCTGACCCCGACATGCTCGAACATGCCGACGGAAACGATGCGGTCAAAAGGTCCGCGTACGTCGCGATAGTCCTGGAGCAGGAAGCGGGCGCGGTCGCTCAGGCCCTTTTCCGCCGCGCGCTCATTGGCAATGGCGTGCTGCTCCTGGGACAGTGTTATGCCGGTAACGTCGGCGCCGCCGAGCTCGGCGAGATAGAGACCCAGTCCACCCCAGCCGCAGCCGATGTCGAGGACACGCAGGTGCTGATCAAGTTTCAGCTTTGCTGCGAGGTGCCGCTTTTTGGCCAGTTGCGCGTCGTCGAGGGAGGTACCCGGCGTTTCGAAGTAGCCGCAGCTATACTGCCGGTCCGCATCAAGGAAGAGCGAGTAGAGCCGCCCGTCGAGATCATAATGATGAGCAACGTTGCGGCGGGCGCGCCGCGGCGGGTTAAATTGAGCAAAACGTCGGGCAACGTAGCGTATCAGCCACTGCGGCCTCGCCCAAGTTGGGACTTCTATTCCCTGCCCAAGCACAACTGCGAGCACGTCGGCGATCGTGCCCTGTTCGACCATCAGAGTGCCATCCATGTAGGCTTCGCCAAATTTGAGTTCAGGATCGAGTAAAATCCCGAGCTCTGCCGCCCATGTCGTAAAGCGCACCGCCACGGGCGCGCCCGTGCCATCGCCGAATGTGAATGTATTTCCGCGCGAGGTGGTGAGCCTAAACGTCCCCCGCCGGATATATGCACCGAACAGAATTTGAAGCAACCGATCCATCGGCCGCATCCGTTACCCACACCCGCACGCTTCCGGCGAATTTCTCGCGTGGACAACGCGGCGGACGCACAAACGTTCGGACGTAGGTATTTAATCAAAGTTCCGGCGTGCCGGCAATCCTGCAAAGCGCAGGACGGCCATCCGTTCCGGCGGGTCACAATTCCAAAATAATCCGCTATCAGGTACCTAGTTTGGTGGAGTGGGATGGCGGCGAGCAAAATGCGAGAAAGTTGATGGAGCTGAAATCGCCACGTTGCGGCGTTCGCCTGCTGATCGGGATGTGGGCACTTTGCTTAGCCGCCGGGGCTGGGGCACAGGAAAGCCTCGATCGGGGCAAAAGTCCTGTCCAACTGTTCGCCTCGGATTGCGCTCTCTGTCACAAATCGCCGCAAGGACTGGTAAAATCCGGTGGATTTGGGCTCGAAAACTTCTTGCGCGAGCACTATACGGCGAGCCGTGAGTCCGCTTCCGCTATTGCCGGCTATCTGAGATCGGTCGCCAGTGGACCGGCAGCCCCTGGACGTGCTTCCAAACGCACGGCCAAAGGCGATGAAAGGACCAAGACCGAGAAGAACGCTGGGGCCAAGCCTGGCGGGCGCCAGGGTTCCGCTGCAGCCAGCGACCCAAAATCAATCGGGCCGAAGTCTTCGGAATCTGGCCCTACCCAAATTATGGCTCCTGAGCCGAAGTCGGTTGAATCAAAATCAAGCGCGCCCGCGGCAGGAGAGTCAAAGCCTGCCGTAGAAGGCGCTAAGCCCGAGTAGTCGCACAAGCCGCTGGACACAACTCACACCTCCTCGGTCTTCTTCTTTCTTTTGCCTCTGGCGGCTTTGGTCGGAGTCTCCTCAGCGTCCGGGCCGGCGGCCGCTGTTTCGCCCCCTGGCTCCACTCCACCAACGCGCGCTTTGCCCGCTTGCGGCTCGAACATCGCTTGCGCTGCTGCCTTCACAGCGGCGGCTTCCTCTTCCGCCTCGGTACGTCGCGCTGTGACGTCTTCCCCGCGCGCGATACGTTCAGCTTCGTCAGCGCTGCGTGCGACCGTTACGGTAATTCCCACCTCAACTTCCGGATGAAGTGCAAGTGGCACCCTATATTGGCCAATCGTCTTGATCGGCGCATTGAGTACGATTTGTGAACGCCCGATCTCTGCGCCGTCAGTTTTGAGTAGTGCGGCGATGTCGCGGCTCGATACCGAACCGAATAATTGTCCGGCCTCGCTCGCCTGCCGAAGGACTACGTACGCCTTGCCGTCAAGCTTGCTGCCGAGCTTACTAGCCTCGCCCTTCATTTCGAGATTGCGGGTTTCGAGCTCGGATTTCATCTCTTCGAATCGCCTCTTGTTGTCGGCTGTGGCGCGCAGCGCCTTGCCGCGAGGTAACAAGAAGTTACGAGCGAATCCGTCTTTAACGCGAACGACGTCGCCCATTTGTCCGAGCTTTCCAATACGCTCGAGCAGGATAACTTCCATTGTCTTTACTCCTTAGTATGAATCGCAATTGTTGGTGATGGTCTTCGCGTCACGAAAGGGCAGGTGGCCGGCGGTTACGCGCGGCGCGTCCTCGTATGTCGATCGCCGTATCCAGCACGCCAAGGACGCAAAGTGCCAATACCACCCAGCCGATCAACAGCACGACGAGATAGATGCCAGCAAGCAAGAAGGCGCGTGCGTTCATGCCTTGCGTAATCGCATGCAATACGGCAAAGCCGAGCACGCCATAGGCCATCAGCAGACTTGCGGATACGACGCCGGCAATGATGCCCGTCAGCCCGCCCGCAAAACTTAATACGATTGCGATTGCAAGCGCGATAGTCAATAGGGGCGGAAAGCGCATGGCTGAAAGCTGTGGCCAAGGCCGCGCCAGCCGGTCGGAGAATTTAACAACGCGCCCGGCGAGCCACAGATTGACGAGATTGGTGAGCGTAGCAAGGACGGCTGCAGTGGCCGGGATCACTGCAACGAGAAAATTGATAAAACGATCGGGACCACCGCCACCTGGCAGCGCTAAGGGCATATCCATTGGCGCCCCGGTTTGGACTCTTAGCATCCGCACGAGCGCATCGTGCAGGCCAGCGCGGAAACTCTCGCCGTCGGTGCCCAAATTCGGGATGGCGACGATGACGACGAGTGCGGCGAGAATTGCTGCCCACACTACGAGCCGTCCGATGGGGTACCATTCGAGCGTTTGTTGGTGACTTTTGCCACCTGTGGCGCGAGCGAGCATGGCGAGATACCCGAGGAACCAGCCGGGAACGCCGGCCCCAGCAAGAAACGCAAATAGAAAAACAACGCCGAACACGATTCCGAGTGTTAATGCGCCGGTCAGCGCTGCAGCGAGTGCGACCCAAGGGCCCCAGCCAAGCGCTGCTATCATGATCGGTAACGGTGCGAGATAAAACAACGGGATTGATAGTAACGTCCCCGAGATCACCGAGGCGAACAACAAACCTGCGGCGAGGCCGGCGCCGATCGCGACGAATGCGAAGTTCATCATCATCTTCACGAGCTGTCCCGCTCCTTTCGAGCGGTTAGGGGCGCGAACGCAACGAACGCCCCAACCTTTGAGCGGTTAGGGGCGCGAACGCAACGGACGCCCCAACCTTTGAGCGGTTAGGGGCGCAAACGTAACGGACGCCCCAACCTTTGAGCGGTCAGGTGCGGAAACCTAACTCCGCCCCAACCGTCGGCTTCCGGACGTCGCCGGAAGCCTCATTATGATCCTACTGTATCACGTAAGGCAGCAAACCGAGAAAGCGCGCGCGCTTGATCGCCTGCGCGAGCTCCCGCTGTTTCTTCGCCGACACCGCGGTGATGCGGCTTGGCACGATCTTGCCGCGTTCGGAGACATAACGCTGCAACAGCTTGACGTCCTTGTAGTCGATCTTGGGCGCGCTGGCGCCGGAGAACGGGCACGTCTTGCGGCGGCGGAAAAAGGGACGGCGGGCACCGCCGGCTTGCGATCCAAATGCCATGACCTATTCCTCCACCGCGCTGACGTCGACGCTCTCGATGTCGTCGCCGCCCTCATCGCGCCGCGAGCGGCGCTCGCCGCGTCCGCCACCGCGCTCGTCGCGGTCGCGATCCGACTTGCGCATCATCGCCGATGGGCCTTCCTCGTGCGCCTCGACCCGGATGGTGAGGTAACGCAGCACATCTTCGTTGAGCCGCTCCTGGCGCTCGATCTCGTTGAGCGCGGCCGGCGGCGCATCGACATTGAGCAGCGTCATGTGCGCCTTGCGGTTCTTGCGGATGCGGTAGGTAAGGGACTTCAGGCCCCAATATTCGTTCTTCGTGACCTTGCCACCCATCTGCCCGATGACGCCGGACAGCTGCGTGGTCAATTCCTCGACCTGCTGCGCGCTCAGGTCCTGGCGCGCGAGGTAGACGTGTTCGTACAACGGCATGAAAAGCCTTTCCCTGATCCAAGTTCCCTGTCCTCGATCCCGGTGCGAAGCCCCTCGAGCCCTTCGGGGAAAGGCTCGAATGCTCTGAAGGCGGAAGCACGGGACGCCGGACCGAAAGGGCCCTACCGGCTATCAGTGCGACCAGCCGGCCGTCCGTTCAGCTTCCAACCAGGATCGACGGAGCGGGCGGTTTATAGGGGTTTTTCGCAAAAACGCAAGCTGAACAAGCTGGCGCACAAATCAGGCCGCACGTGGTCCCAAATCGCTGCTTTGCAGGAGATCAGCGAGTTGTACCGCGAGATCCGCACCCTCGCGCAGCAGGCGGGCGGCCTCGCCATTCTGCTCGCCAGTCCGGCGGATGCGTTCAAGAGCCTCGAGCAGCCGGTCGAGGTTTTGCGCCAGGAATTGCTGGCGGAAAACCGGATCGGTGCGCGCCCGCGTGAGTTCGTCCTCGGTGACCAGATCGCTCATGGCCTTGCTATTGGCCTTTGAAAGATGGACCTAAATCGTAGTGGACGGAGATTGTCGCTCCGTTACCACCGGCGGCGAAACTTGACAGAACCAGTATCGAGGTGTCTTTCGGCCCGATTTCGACGCATCAGCAATCATTAACGGACAAAACATGGCGGTCGCTTTTGTGTTTCCAGGGCAGGGCAGCCAGGCCGTCGGGATGGGCAAAACACTGGCCGCAAATTTCACGGCTGCGCGGCAGGTCTTCGAAGAAGTCGACGCCGCCCTCGGCAGCAAGCTCAGCACCATCATCTTCGAAGGACCCGCGGAGACACTGACGCTCACCGAGAATGCACAGCCCGCGCTGATGGCGGTTTCGCTTGCTGCCCTGCGCGTGCTGGAGGGCGAAGCCGGACTCAATTTGGCACGCGATGCGCAATTCGTCGCCGGCCATTCGCTCGGTGAATATTCGGCGCTGGCCGCGGCCGACGCTTTTAGTATTGCAGACGCGGCGCGCCTCTTGCGCACGCGCGGACAGGCCATGCAGAAAGCGGTACCGGTTGGCGCCGGCGCCATGGCGGCGCTGATTGGTCTCGAATTCGACGCCGCATCGGCGGTTGCGGCAGAAGCGGCGCAAGGCGCAGTCTGCCAGGCCGCCAACGATAACGGTGCCGGTCAGGTGGTCGTCTCTGGCACCAGGGCTGCGGTCGAGCGTGCAGTGGAAATTGCCAAAACCAAAGGCGCCAAACGAGCGATGCTCTTGCCGGTATCCGCGCCGTTCCATTGCGCGCTGATGCAGCCGGCAGCCGATGTGATGGCACAAGCGCTGACACAGGTATCGATCAAGGCGCCGTCGGTACCTCTTGTCGCCAATGTGCTCGCCAAAGCCATAAAAGAGCCCGCGGAAATTGTGCGGGCGCTCGTTGCGCAAGTCACAGGCACCGTGCGCTGGCGCGAGTCGGTCGTGTATATGGCGAATGCCGGCGTGACAAACTTCTATGAGGTTGGTGCCGGCAAGGTGCTCAGCGGGTTGATCAAGCGACTCGCGGAAGGCGCCGCCGTCAGCGCGGTGGAAAATTCAGAGGACGTCGCTGCCTTCAAGGCGGGGAGGAACGCATGATGTTCGACTTGACGGGCAAGACCGCGCTGGTGACCGGTGCGAGCGGGGCAATCGGCGGTGCGATTGCGCGCGCCCTGCATGCGCAGGGTGCGACCGTTGCAATTTCCGGCACACGCAAAGACGCGCTTGATAGTTTAGCCGCTGCATTGCGCGACCGTGTCCACGTGTTGCCCTGCGATCTGGCGGACAAGAATGCGGTCGAAGCATTGGTGCCGAGTGCAGAAGAGAAAATGGAGAAGCTCGACATTCTGGTCGCCAATGCCGGCGTTAATCGCGACAATCTCTTCGTACAGCTGCGCGACGAAGATTGGGACCAGGTGATTGCAGTCAATCTCACGTCCACCTTCCGGCTCGCGCGTGCGGCGGTATCGCGCATGATGCGCCGCCGTTGGGGCCGCGTGATCGCCATTTCGTCCGTGGTCGGATTTACCGGAAACCCCGGGCAGGGGAACTATTCTGCGTCGAAAGCGGGTATGGTCGGCATGATAAAGTCGATTGCCGCCGAATATGCCAAGCGCAACGTTACCGCCAATTGCATTGCGCCAGGTCTGATTGCCTCGGCTATGACCGAGAAGCTGAACGAAAAACAGCGTGAGGCAATTTTCGCGCGCATTCCTGCGGCCAAGCTCGGCACCCCCGAGGATGTGGCAGCGGCTGCAGTTTTTCTTGCCTCAAACGAAGCGGCTTACGTCAATGGGCAGACCATCCACGTCAATGGCGGTATGGCCATGATTTGACGGAATCGTCCCCAAATGGCGGGACCGGGTTCGCAAGAGTTCACGCGCCAGTGGGAGGCGGAAATCGCAGATTTTCAGGGCTTGCTCGCTTTGCTCTCACGCGCTAGTCAACGTATTTGAAGTATGGTAACCGGACTTCGGCCCGGCTGGGGCGGCTAATCGCGGAAAGTCGGAAGTGATATTCCGCAACCTCTCATCGCCGTCAGACACGACGAGGCCATACCGCGATGGTTGCGATCTGACTCTGGAACGCAGCCCAATCTAAAAAGCACGAGGTTGGAACGATGAGTGACATTGGCGAGCGGGTCAAAAAGATCGTCGTGGAGCACCTGGGCGTAGAGCCCGACAAGGTGACCGATCAAGCGAGTTTCATTGACGATCTTGGCGCCGACAGTCTCGACACCGTCGAGCTCGTGATGGCTTTCGAAGAGGAATTCGGCTGCGAGATTCCCGACGATGCTGCCGAAACCATCTTGACCGTAGGTGACGCGGTCAAATTTCTCGAAAAGAACGCCAAAAGCTGAGCAAGCGCATCACGCCGCTGCTCGACCGCTTCGCTCGTCATTGGCTGGTGGGCTGTGCGCAATACAGCGGCGCGGATGATTTCGCTCGGAGCCGGCCATGAGACGTGTCGTTGTCACAGGGATGGGGATGCTTACGCCGCTCGGTTGTGGTGTGGAGCCGACCTGGGCTCGTTTGCTCAAAGGCGAGAGCGGCGCCAAGAAAATCGACACCTTCGATGTCTCCGACATCGCCTGCAAGATCGCCTGCATGATCCCACGCGGCGACGGTTCGAATGCGACGTACAATCCCGACCAATGGATGGAGCCGAAGGAGCAGCGCAAAGTCGACGAGTTCATCATCTTCGCGATGTGTGCGGCACGCCAGGCGCTCGACGATGCCGGATGGCATCCGAAGAGTTATGAAGAGCAGACCACCAGCGGCGTTCTGATTGGTTCCGGCATCGGTGGAATCGAAGGTATCGCGGAAACTGCAGTTTTGCTGCATGAGAAGGGGCCGCGCCGGGTATCACCGTTCTTTATCCCGGGTCGCATCATCAATCTTGCGTCGGGTATTGTATCGATCGCATTTGGCTTGAAGGGGCCGAACCACGCGGTTGTCACTGCCTGCTCGACCGGATCGCATGCCATCGGTGATGCCGCCCGTCTCATCGCTCTTGGCGATGCCGAAGTGATGGTCGCTGGCGGGGCGGAATCGCCGGTCAACCGCATATCGCTCGCCGGGTTCTCGGCTTTGCGCGCGCTCTCAACCAACTTTAACGACGATCCGACCCGGGCCTCGCGTCCTTATGATAAGGACCGGGATGGCTTCGTCATGGGTGAAGGTGCCGGTGTGGTCGTCCTGGAAGCGCTCGACCACGCCAAGGCGCGCGGCGCGAAAATATACGCCGAACTTGTCGGCTATGGCTTGTCGGGCGATGCCCATCATATCACCGCGCCCGCGCCTGACGGCGATGGAGCGCTGCGTTGCATGAGTGCCGCTATAAAACGCGCCGGAATCTCGGCCGGCGACATCGACTACATCAATGCGCATGGCACCTCGACGCCGCTCGGCGATGAAATAGAACTGGGCGCGGTGCAAAAGCTGGTCGGCAACGCCGCCGGCCGCATGTCCATGTCATCGACAAAATCCTGTATCGGTCATCTGCTCGGTGCGGCGGGTGCGGTCGAAGCGATCTTCTCCGTGCTTGCGATTCGTGACCGGGTTGCGCCGCCCACGATCAACCTCGATAATCCCTCGGTCGACACGCCGATCGATCTGGTCCCCCACCAGGGACGCAAACGTGATGTCGACACCGCGTTGTCGAATTCCTTCGGGTTTGGCGGAACAAACGCCTCGCTGATTTTCCGCCGTTACGCTGCCTAGAAACCTGCGCAGACGAGCGCCCCAAGCTTTCGCCATAATTTTTTCTAACGTGCAAAAGCGGTTGATATCTTTCCCCCGCTGCGGCGGGACGGTGCGACGAGGGTAAGGTGCCGGTGCTTACAGCGGGAGCGGGTTGGTGAGCGACAACAGCGGTTCACGGGCCGGCAAGCCGCCACGCAGCCCGCGCGCGGCGCTTGAGCCTGAAAGGGTACCCCTTCCGAGTCGCCATTCGCGGCGCGTACGCCATCCGATCATCGTGATCGGAAATGCGATCTTCACGATCCTCGTGGTGATCGCGATTGCGGTCGGTGCTGTGCTGTTCATCGGCAAGCAGCGGTTCGAAGCCGCCGGCCCGCTATCCGAGGACAAGGTCGTCAATATTCCGCGCGGACTCGGCATTCGCGACATTTCCGACCTGTTGCAGCGCGAAGGCGTCATAGATCAGCCCTACGTCTTTATGGGCGCCGTGATTGTGCTCAAGGCGCGCGGCGAGCTTAAGTACGGCGAATACCAGTTCACCAAACAGTCCAGCGTTGCCGATGTTGTAGACACCATCGTCGAAGGCAAGGTGGTGCAGCATGCATTCACTGTCCCGGAAGGCCTGACGTCCGAACAGATTGTTGCGCGTCTCCTGGAGAATGAGACGCTGACGGGCCAGATCAAGGACATCCCGCGCGAAGGCACGCTGCTTCCGGAAACCTACAGATTCACGCGCGGTATGACGCGCGAGCAGATCATCCAGCGCATGCAGCAGGCGCACCGGCGCGTGCTGCAAGAGGTGTGGGAGCACCGGCTACAGGATCTGCCGGTCAAGACGCCCGAGCAGTTGGTGACACTCGCCTCGATCGTGGAAAAGGAAACCGGCAAACCGGATGAGCGCACCCGGGTCGCCGCGGTTTTCGTCAATCGGCTCAAGACCAGAATGCGTCTTCAGTCGGACCCGACAATCATTTACGGGCTGACCGGCGGCAAAGGATCGCTGGGCCGGCCAATCCTGAAAAGCGAGATCGAGCAGCCGACACCCTACAACACCTACGTCATCGATGGTCTGCCTCCGGGGCCGATCGCCAACCCGGGCCGCGCCTCGCTTGAAGCGGCGGCAAATCCCGCACGAACCAAGGAGCTCTATTTCGTTGCCGATGGCACCGGTGGCCACGTGTTTTCGGACAGTTACGCAGAGCACCAGAAAAACGTCGCGCGCTTGCGCGGCATCGAACACAGCAATGGCACTGGTTCCGTGCCGGCCAGCTCGCCGCCATCCGCGAACGACGCACGGAGTGGAGGCAAGCCATAGGCTTGTGACCTCAGGCGCTCGCGGCTAAGGTCGCCGCGCTTTTCGAACAGGCAACAACACGAGATGAATGCCCATGGCTCTGTCGAGCATGACCGGATTTGCTCGCGGGCACGGGGTCACCGGCTCCTATGCCTGGAGCTGGGAAATCAAATCGGTAAACGCCAAGGGACTCGACGTACGGTTCCGGCTGCCAATGGGCTGGGACGCCGTCGAGGTGCCGGCACGCGCGCGCGCTGCCGAAAAGCTGTCGCGCGGCACCGTCTATGCCAATCTTGCCGTGGAGCGCAAAGGCGTGCAGCCGATAGTGAGGGTCAACGAGCCGGTGCTCGCTTCGGTCATATCAACGCTCAAGGGTCTTTCCGGAAAAGTGGACGCGGCGCCGGCAAGCCTCGATGGCATTCTGTCTCTCAAGGGCGTTATCGACATCACCGAGGAAGACGAACGCGAAGAAGACCATCGCGCCGCCGAAGCCGCGATCGTTGCGGCCTTCGACCAGGCGCTGGGCGCACTGATCGCCATGCGCAACGCGGAGGGTACGACGCTTGGCCGTCTGCTGTCGGCGAGGCTCGATGAAATTGCGGCGCTCACGGTGCGTGCCGAGAAGGCGCCCGGACGCAAGCCGGAGGCGATCAAGGCGCGGCTGGCGGAGCAGGTTGCGACACTGCTGTCGGCGTCAGAGCGCTTCGATTCCGACCGGCTTTACCAGGAGGCTGTCCTTCTGGCCACCAAAGCCGACATTCGCGAGGAGCTCGACAGGCTTGCCTCGCACGTGGCGCAGGGGAAGAAACTCCTCGCCGATGGCGGGGCGATCGGGCGCAAGCTTGATTTTCTGGCGCAGGAACTGCACCGCGAATCGAATACGCTCACGGCCAAGGCCAATGTCGTCGATCTGACCAATATCGGGCTTGAGCTCAAGAGCGTGGTCGAGCAATTCCGCGAGCAGGTGCAGAACCTGGAGTGACCGATGGCGCAACAGCGGCAGCAGGACACCATCGCGCGCCGGGGGCTGATGCTGGTGCTGTCGTCACCCTCGGGCGCCGGCAAGACCACGCTGTCGCGCAAGTTGCTTGAAGAGGATAAAGGCGTCGCCCTGTCAGTGTCGGTAACGACGCGCAAAATGCGGCCGGGGGAGAAGGACGGGCACGACTATCATTTCATCGATCGCAGGCGCTTCGACGCTATGGTCGAGAAGAACGAGCTGCTTGAATGGGCCGAAGTGTTCGACAACTATTACGGCACACCGGCCAGGCCGGTGATGGATGCGCTTGCTGCCGGCCGCGACGTTTTGTTCGATATCGACTGGCAGGGTACCCAGCAGTTACGCGACAAGGCGCGCAACGATATGGCGAGCGTGTTCGTTTTGCCGCCGTCAATTCCGGAACTCGAACGGCGCCTGCACACTCGGGCGCAGGACGACTACGAAACCATTCATCGCCGTATGGCGAAAGCCGCCGACGAAATGAGTCATTGGGCCGAATATGACTACGTGGTGATCAACCGCGATTTTGCTCAGGCCTTCGCCGAGGTAAGAGCGATTCTCGCCGCCGAGCGGCTCAAGCGCGCCCGGCAGCCCGGGCTATATGATTTCGTCCGCGGTTTGCAGGCAAAGCTTTAGATTCAATGTGATCCGCTCGCTTGCGCGGAAATGAGCGGAGTTTGGGGCTAGGCGGTGAGCACGACCCGTCCGACAATTTTCCCGGCCCGCAGATCGTCGAGCGTTGCCGACGCTTGATCGAGCGGTCGCTCCGCGATCGGGGGCGGTGCGATTTTCCTGGCGCGCACCAGATCGATCAGCTCGCGCGCCTCGGCCAATGTGCCGGTGGTGGTGCCTTCGATCGTCATCGCCTTGAGCGGAAACATGGCGACGGCGGTCGAATAGGCGCCGCCGATCAGGCCGGTCACGACGACCTTGCCGCCTTTCGCCAGCACGCCGGTGGCGAAATTCAACGACGCGTCGGAGCCGGCAAAATCGCAGGCGGCATAGATCCCGCCGGTCGCCTTCAACAGCGCCTTGCGAGCGTTCGGATCGGACGGATCGAAAGCCTCTGCCGCGCCTGCAGCCAGCGCCGCCGCGCGCTTTTCAGGGTCGATGTCGGCGACAAATGGCGCGGCGCCATACATGGCGCGCGCGAGCGCAAGACCCATCAGCCCAACGCCACCGAGGCCGACGAGCAACAGCGGTGCGCGCTCCGCGCGGTCGGCCAGCCGTTTGAGCGCGGCGTAGGCTGTCAGCCCGGAGCACATCAGCGCGCCGGCATATCCCGCCGGCAGCGGCGCATAATCAATCAGGTAACGCGAATGCGGAACCAGCACGTGCGTTGCAAAGCCGCCATCGACGGTAATCCCGAGATGACGCAGGGCGATGCAGATATTCTCGTCGCCGACTTTACAGGCGGCGCACTGGCTGCAACCGATCCAGGGATAGACTGCAACTTTTGCGCCGGATTTCGCGTCGGCGTCCGGCCCCGCGCTTTCAATTCTGCCGGCGATTTCGTGACCGAGCGTGAAAGGCAACGTACGTCCGGCGCGGACGTCGAGTTTCCTGTCGCCACCGAGTGCGAAAAAGCCATCCTGCATGTGCAGATCGGAATGGCAGACGCCACACCGTTCAATCCGCACCAGGACCTCGGAGCCCTTTGGTTGAGGTGCATCGACGACCGTTTCGCATAACGGCGCGCCATAGGCGGTCAAGGATTGGCGGCGCATTTGTGTCATTTGGCTCTCCGCCAGCGCATCCGCGAAAACGCTGATCCAGTATTCCACGGCATCATTTGTTGCCAGCAAAAATTCTCGCCAGGGCGACAAAACCGTCGACCGGAATTTCCTCCGCCCGGGCCGTCGGCTCGATGCCGGCCGTCGCCAGGAGCGCGGCGGCGTCGACGCCAAGCGTCTTCAGGCTTTGTCGTAACATCTTGCGGCGCTGGCCGAAGGCGGCTTCGGTCACCCGTTGCAGTGCGACCGGGTCGCAAGCGAGCGGTACCTGCCGCGGCGTAAGCCGAACCACGGAGGATGTCACCTTTGGCGGCGGTACAAAAGCCGACCGCGCCACATCGAACAAGATCTTTGCCTCTGTGCGCCATCCAGCCAATACCGACAAACGCCCGTAGGATTTGCTCCCCGGTATGGCGACAATTCGTTCAGCGACTTCGCGCTGGAACATCAGCAGCAACGAGTCGTACCAGGGTGGCCAAGGTTCGACGGTCAGCCAGCCGACCAGCAGGGCAGTGGCGATATTGTACGGCAGGTTTGCCACGACGCGGGCACGTTCCGGCCCAAGTTGCTCACGCGGATCGACGCTGAGCGCATCGCCTGCCACGATCTCAAGCCGGCCCGGATAGCGAGCGGCGATCTCTTCCAGCGCGGCGATGGCACGTTGGTCGCGTTCGATGGCTACGACGCGGCGGGCACCAAGCGCCAGCAGGGCCCGGGTGAGGCCACCTGGACCGGGGCCGATTTCGACGACCGTGATATTTTCCAGAGGTTCGGCGGCGCGGGCGATGCGTGCGGTCAGATTGAGATCGAACAGAAAGTTCTGGCCGAGCGACCGTTTCGGCTTAAGACCGTGCTGTCGGATGACCTCGCGGAGCGGCGGCAGGTCATCGATCTGTGGCATTACTTTACGGGCGCCAACGCCGGGGAGGCCGTCGACAAACGGGCCGCAAGTGCGAGTGCCGCAACGAGGCTCGATGGGTCGGCAATGCCCTTACCCGCAATATCGAATGCGGTGCCGTGGTCTGGTGACGTGCGCACGAACGGCAGGCCGAGCGTTACATTCACTGCATGATCGAATGCGAGTGTCTTGATCGGGATCAGTGCCTGGTCGTGATACATGCAAAGCGCCACGTCATATGTGGCGCGTGCGCGCTCATGAAACAGCGAATCGGCCGGCAGCGGCCCGACCGCATCGATGCCCTCAGCCTGCAGTCGCTTCACCGCGGGTGCCACGATTGCTCTATCCTCCTCGCCGAGGGCACCTTCTTCGCCGGCATGCGGGTTGAGCCCGGCGACCGCAATGCGCGGACGCAAGATGCCAAAGCGTGTCGTAAGATCGCGTGCCACGATCCGTCCGGTCTCCGCAATCAGCTCGGATGTGAGTTGAGTAACCACGTCCTTGAATGGCAGGTGAATTGTCACCGGTACGACCGCGAGCTCGGGAGACCACAACATCATCACGGGACGCGCAGCCTTGCCGGTCGCTTCATGCGTCAGTTTTGCGAGGAATTCCGTATGACCGGGCTCGGCAAATCCCGAGCGATAGAGCACATTCTTGGCCACAGGATTGGTGACGATCGCGGCAGCATTGCCCGCCAGCACGTCCGCGACAGCGCGCCGTATCGAGGCAATCGCTGCCGGTGCACTCGAGGCATCAGGCCTCCCTGGTGCAGCCGTCACCGCAACGTCGAGAGGCACAATGGGGAGGGCGCGCGCAAAAGTCCTGCTCGCTTGCACCGGCGTCACGACGCTTGGGGCAATCTCGATTCCAAGCAATCGAGCGCGCTGCCTGATGAATTCCGGATCAGCGATAAGATAGAAAGGCGGCAGCCGGAGTTCGACGCGGCGCGTCCATAGTTGAATCGTCAAGTCGGGGCCTATGCCGCCCGGCTCGCCCAATGTCAAAGCCAGCGGAAGGGCGGCAGGCGTGGTCATTTGTTATTCTTGTATTCGATCATCGCCGACTTGCGGAGTTCTTCGAGATATTTTTTGGATTCGGTTTCAAAGCGCTTCACAAAAAGCTTCTCGCGCACTTCGCGCTTGAGCGGTGATTCGGTCGTGCTTTCTTTCTTTCCGCAAACCGCAAACATCTGGAGACCCTGAGCGGTCGTTTCGGGCGCGGTCAGGTGGCCGAGTTGAATGTTGCCGAGCACATCCCGCAACTGTGGCGTGAGGTCAGATGAGTTTCTGGTAATCGGATCGCGTACCGCGACGTCGCGCAATCCGCGCGCCATGGCCAGGCCCTCATTACAGGAGACGAAGCGGCTGCGCAGATTTTCCGCTTCGCTGCGCTTGAGCGCAACCGTAGCCTCGCTTGAACCGCGCGCGACCACGATCACCACCGGGTAGAGCGTGTACACATAACCGACTGCCGAGGCTGCGGCCTCGCCTTCGTTGCGTTCCTTGAGTGCATTGGCGATATCGCTGTCGCCGACCTGAAGCGAAGAGGAATACTTGCCGCGGATCAACTGCTGCCATGTCAATTCGGCGCGGATGCGCGCCTTGACGGTATTGGGTGAAATACCGGCGCGTTCCAGGACCTGACCGAATTGGGCAGCGCTGATGTGTTGCCGTGTGGCCATTCCCTCGAAGGCGTTATCGACCTCGGCGTCCGAAATCTCGAACGAGTAAACCTTAGCCCGCGAGATTTTGAGCCGATCGTCGATCAGATCCTGGATGATTTTCTGGCGCTCGGGGGTTTGGTGGGTCGAACTGAACTCCAGTTTTGTACGCTGCTGAATATCATATTCCGTGATGGGCAAGCCGTTGGCCACAACGACGACTTGCGCACGCGCGGTCGTAACGGTGGCGAGCATCAGGGTGACAAGGGTGCACATCACCCACCAGCCGTATGTTCGGCCGCTCACGCTTGTTATTGGCATCCTGATATCCACTTTGGAACCCAGCGGCGTCTAAGGTGATGTAGAGCGGCCGACGCCCTGGCTCACCGACGTGCCACCCAACGTGCGCAGACTGATGTTCAGCATAACCGTATGATTGGCGGAAACGTTTCCACTGTAAGTATAATTTGTAACGTAGTTGAGGCCCAGAATGAGGCAATCATCCACATAGCCTAAGCCGACGCGGGTCTGGTCGAATTTTCCGGCATTGATATCGTAACGGGCGCCTCCAAGCAGAACCCAGTTGGCGTCGAGCTTGATCGATCCGGTGCCCAATATTCCTTCCTGGCGGTCGAGGATGCCCAACAGCGGCTGCGCGGCGTAATCGCCGTAGAGGATACTACCGCTCCACCGGTCGAAATTCGCGCGAGCCTCAAGCTCGATCCGCTGTGGCGTGAAGTTGTCGTTGTTGAAACGGAAGCGCGATGTGAACGAGTAAATGTTGTTCGGCTGGTACGTTAACCGCGCGACATAATCAGAATTCGTCGTGTCGAGGCCGCTGTTGAGACCGGTATTCGTGGTTCCACCCAAGGCAAATGAGTTTTGTCCGAACAGGCTGTAGGACTGGCCAAACAAGGCGCTAACGGAACCGGCCTGGTTGAACTGCGCGGTGTATTGCATGCCGTAGTTGGCCCGGCCGCCGCCTTCGACACGGTCCCACCCGGAGTACTTATCAACCCGGAACAGATTGCTGTCATCGAACATCAGGCTCTGGGCGTCTTCGGTCGGCCAGCGTCCGATCTGTTGCTCGTTGGGCCGCACGATAACCTGTGCAATCGGCTCGACCGTCTGCGTGCCCCATGACTGCACGTTAATGAACGGATACCGGTATTCCAGACCTACGGTCGGCATGGCACGAACCAGATTGGTGTCGCCGGTGTCGATATAATTGGATACGCCCGGTTGGTTATTAATCTGCATCGAGCCTGCGTCGACCCGCACCGAAGCAAAGGGCGTGAAGACCTGCCCGAACTGGTCTGTGATGCTGCGCCGCCATTCCAACTCGGCTGAGAAGCGGCTGTAGGTGCCAGGTACACCGCGTAGCAGGCAGTTGGCGGTCGTCTTGATCGCCGGATTGGCAGTTTGCGTACAGGTACCGTTATTGAGCGCGCTCTGTGTGATCGGATCGAAGTCGGCCTGGTTGCGCGTCAGGCTGGTGAAGTTAATCCGGTAGCCGAGTTCACCGCCGAGAATTGGACGATCGAAGACGTAGTTGTAGTCGATAACCGGATGGATAACCGGAATCTGACTTTGGGTGTCCGATTCAGAGAAGCCGAGGTAGTAGATGGTGCGGGCATCGAAATAGCTGCGGTTGCCCTTGCCGTCGAGAAAGAGCTGGGAGACTGCCGCGTCGTTGGGATTATTCGTAAATGGATCGATCGAGTGATAGCGCGAAAGACGCGGGTTGTAGTCTTGCAGGAATGTGCGGTCGGACAGAAGTGTGCCGTCCCAACCCCATACCCACTTGTTGTTGAGCGCGAAGAGGCCGCTGCTTTCCAGGCTGCCCCGCCAATCGCGGTAACCCGGCGTCGTGGTCCCGTTGCTGCGAATGAAATAATCCTTATCGAGCTGGTATATGCCGGCGGCGCGGATCGAATAGGCACCATCCATCAGCCGCTGCCGGAATTCACCCTGCAGGAGCGGTCCTTGCTTGGTGGTGATCATTGGAGCAAAAGTCGCGTCATAGTCAGGCGCGAGCGCCCAGTAGTAGGGGATCTCGGCCGCGGCGCCATAAACCGAACTGGATGAAAGCGCCGGCACCAGAAAACCAGTCTTGCGCTTGACGGTCGGATCGGGCGCAGAAAAGTAAGGCATCCAGGCGATAGGCCGGCCAAAGAATTCGAGGCGCGCATCCTCAAAATACATCATCTTCTCGCCCTGGTCGTGGATGATGCGGGCGGCCTTCACCTGCCAGAGCGGTGGCTTCTTTGGGTCATCCTTGCAAGGAAGACAGGCTGTGTAGACACCATTGTGAAAGACAGTGTAATTGCCGCTCGTCCGTTCGGCGCGCGTTGCGGCCATACGTGTCTGATCAGGCGCATCGAGTCGCAATGAATCAACGAAGCCGTCACGGTAATCGTCCGACAGATCCATGATCTCGCCGTAGGTGACCTTGCCGTCCGTTTCGGTCAGCCGAACATTTCCTTCGGCGTGCAGACGCTTTGTTTTCTGATCGTAGATGACCCGGTTGGCTTCGAGTGTGGAGTCGCCGTAATAAATTTGCACGTTGCCCACTGCGGCAACCCGGTTGTTGGCATAGTCGTAGTCGATCTCGTTCGCTTGAACGAGCATCTGCTTTTGCCCGGACTTTTCGCGCTCGAGGGTAAGTTTCGATTTTTTCTGCGGAGGCGGGCGTTGGGGAAATTGCAATTCCTGCTGCGCGGACGCAGGGACAGACGAAATCAATCCGCCACAAGCCAACAGGCTGAGGACAGCGGCAAATGCTGCGACGCCACGGCGATACGGCCGCGGTGCTGATGGACGAGTGGCAACCCGTCCCGCCATCACCCGTCCTCCTGGTGTAACAACGCAATAAAGCCCGTCACGCCGCCGACGAGCGCAGGCAGCCAAGCCGCTGCCACAGGGTGCATCAGCTCAGCCTTGCTCAAATCCTCGGTTACTTTCGATAAAACGTAAAGCAAAAACCCCGCCGCCACGCCACTTAAAACCATCTTTTGGATGCCGCCAAAACGGAAGAAACGTAGACTTACGGCGGCGGCAAGGAGAACCATGGCGACGAGCAAAAATGGACGCGCCAGAAGCTTCTGAAACTGCAATCTATAGCCTGCGGCAACCAGACCGGCATGCTCTGCGATCTGGATATACTGGGGAAGTTCCCAGAACGGGACCGTTTCGGGGGTGGCAAAACTTTCACGTACTTGTTCAGGCGTGAGACTAGTCTTGAGGCGATATTCCGCCTGGCTGACCGGCAATACCCCCAGTGCGTAAATTTGGGCGTCGCGCAAAAGCCAGACGCCCGGTTGCAGCACTGCCGAGCGCGCTTCGATGCGCTGCTTGAAACGGCCATCCAAATCGGCTGCGAATATCGAAACTCCGGTGAGATTGATGCCCTGATCGCGGCTGCTGACGGCGTTGATGATCGCCTGCCCCTCGTCGGTGCGCTGGCTGACCCAGAAGGTGCCGCCTTGTCTTCGCACATTTTGTCCAAATAGTTCGGATTCAAAACGCTTTGAGCGTTCCTGCAGGATTGCCGACACCGGATTGTAGAGAGCCGTCGCAACGATACCGAAAACGAACGCGACAACGATGGCCGGCGTGACGAATTGCCAGGCGGATAATCCGGCGGACCTGGCGATTACCAGTTCGAGGCGTCGCGACAAGTTCAGAAAACACGTCATCGCCCCGATCAGGATGCAGAATGGCAGAATGCGTTCGACCACCTGCGGCACGCGGTAGAGCGAGGTTTTCGCGACCAGCACCGCCGACACGTTCGGAATGTCACCGGCCCGGCGCATCATCTCGATGTAGTCAATCAGTGTGACCAGCACGAAAATTCCGGCGAAAACCACCAACACCGCGCTGAGAAAGCGCAGTCCGAAATATCTCCCCAGTGTTCCAACAAAGATCGGCATGGTGTCAGGGCGTGGCGAAACGCTGGTTGAAGCGCTCTGTCAGCGCCGCAAGCCAGTCGGTGATGAGAGCAGGCGGCTCCAGGATGAGGCCGCGGCGAATGACGTAGAACCCAAGGCCGAATGCGGCGGCCAGCGCCAGATATTGCAGCGACAACATCCAGGGAGCGGCGGCACCGAAGACGGTGGAAGCAAATCCGAGCAGGCGCAGCAGCGCGACGCCACCGATCGCACCAAGCATCGACAGCGTGCGGCTCTGCCGTGTGGTGCGCGGCGCGCCGAGATAGGCATAGGCGATCACCACGAAAGCAAGCGGATAAAATGGCGCCAGCAATCGGTCGTGTAACTCGGCGCGGAACTGATCAGGTTGCTCGAGATAGAACTGGTCCTTGGGATCGGGGAAAAGCAGCTGCCAGAGATAGCGTTCGCGGATCGAATACCTTACCGCCTGTGCGCCGCCCGCGAATTGAGAGAGGTCGAAAGCGTAGCGGTCGAACACAACCATGGCCGGGTCACGTTGGCCGGCCTCTCGGCGCTGCACGATCCCTTTTTGCAGAACGAGATAGGTGCCGTTGCTGTTGTCGAGCAGCTCGCCGATCTCTGAAAGAACGGTGATGCGTTCGTTTGCATTGCGCCGGTCGTCGAGGAAAATTCCCGCAAGCTGCCCGTTTGTGCGCCGTTCGCGAATGTGGATAGTGACGCCGTTTTCGATCGCCGTGAAGCGTCCAGGTTGCACGATGTTGCTCACGACATTGGCGCGGACCTCCGTCAGCCAATCGCGCAACATCCGCAAACCTTTGGGAGCGAAATAGGCACTGATCGCGGCGACCAGCACCGACACCACGATTGCCGCGGCCATGAAGGCGCGAAACACAATCCACGGCGACATGCCTGCCGCGTTCATCACGATGATTTCGGAATCGTTGGACATCTTGTTGAGCACGTGCGCGACCGCGATCAGCAGAGCGATCGGCGCAATCACCAGGATGAGCAACGGTATGATCAGGCCGGTGATGCCAATGAAAACCAGAATGCTCTGCCCCTGGCTGGTCATGATGTCGATGTCGCGCAGCGCCTGGGTGACCCAGATCACGGCGGTCAAACTGACAAGCACGATCAGAAACGCACTCAAGGTCGTGCGAAAAATATATCGGCTAATCGACCCCATCCGCGGCTTCGTCCCCTGAGCCGGCATAAGCCGGACCTCGCGCTCGGCTCCCCACCGGACGCGAAGTGCAGTCAGCTTAAAACTCAACCCCCGTCAGCTTTACCTTGATCGCGCGACAAAATGGCCGGGCAAAGGCAAAGCCGTTGAACATGCACAACAAAATGTAAATGTGGCGGCCAGCCAACACCATGCATTTCGGCTCTTTAAAGGTAGTAAAATACCGTCTGTTCGAGCCCGTTTTGAGGGGAAATCCCTCGATAGCTTTGGGAAAACGACCAGAATCCCCGCTATTGGGGCTTTGCAGGGGCGTCGCGGGCGCGCCATATGGCCCCGGGCCCCCCGGGTATGAGGGTGGCAAAAAGCAAGGATCTTTCCTCAATGACCGACGCCCTCAAGCTTGGATTTGGCCCTTTTACCGCTCCCGCCAAGGGTGTCCTCGTGGTCTTCTGTGATGAGGGGCTGAAGTTCGGCCCCGCCACCCGCAAGGCCTTGGGGCCGGCAGCCGAGGTGGTGGCGCAGGCGGCAAAGGCGGAACGATTTACCGGCAAGAAAAACGCTACGCTGGAACTGGCGGTCCCTGCCGGGCTAAAGGCTGCACGCCTTGTCGTTGTCGGCCTTGGCAAGACGGCCGAATTCAAGCCCAAGGATTTCCTCAGGCTCGGCGGCCTCGCCATGGGCAAGCTGCCGAACTCCGCGAGCGATGCCACCGTGCTTGCCGAGATGGCGGGGGGCGCCATGAAACCCGAGCAGGCTGCCGATCTCGCGCAAGGTATACGTCTGCGCGCCTATGCCTTTGACCGGTACAAGACGAAACGCAAAGACGACGAGAAACCGCCGACGATGCGCAGCGTGACGGTTGCAGTCGGCGATGTCGCGGCCGCGCGGAAAACCTACGAACCGCGCTCGGCAATTTCTGACGGCGTGCTGCTCGCGCGCGATCTGGTGAACGAGCCGGCAAACGTTCTCTATCCGGAGGAGTTCGCACGCCGTGCGGGCGCGCTGAAGAAACTCCGCGTCGCGGTGGAGGTCCTTGACCTGAAGGCCATGAAGAAACTTGGCATGAATGCGTTGCTCGGCGTCGGCCAGGGTTCGGCGCGGGAAAGCCGCGTCGTGATCATGCGATGGAATGGCGGCAAGGCGGGCGAAGCACCCGTTGCCTTTGTCGGCAAAGGCGTGTGTTTCGACACGGGCGGTATATCGATCAAGCCGGCCGCCAGCATGGAAGACATGAAGGGCGATATGGCGGGTGCTGCTTGCGTTGTTGGGCTGATGCACGCGCTCGCCGCGCGCAAGGCGCGGGTCAATGCGGTCGGCATCATCGGCCTGGTCGAAAACATGCCGGACGGGAATGCGCAGCGGCCGGGCGACATCGTCAAGTCGATGTCGGGACAGACGATCGAAATCATCAATACGGATGCCGAAGGCCGCCTCGTGCTCGCCGATGTCATCTGGTACGCCGCGCAGCGGTTCAAGCCAAAATTCATGGTGGATCTGGCCACGCTCACCGGTGCTATCATCGTCGCACTTGGTCAGGAATATGCCGGCATGTTTTCAAACAACGACCAACTTGCCGAGCGTTTGACCAAGGCCGGCATTGAAACCGGCGAATTGGTCTGGCGGATGCCGCTCGCGCCCGAGTACGACAAGATGATCGATTCCAAGTTTGCCGACATGAAAAATACCGGCGGCAGCCGGTGGGGAGGGGCGATCACGGCCGCGCAATTCATCAAACGGTTTGTCGATGACAAGACACCGTGGGCCCATCTCGATATCGCCGGCACCGGGTTTGACTCGCGCCAGACCGATATCAACAAAAGTTGGGGTTCGGGGTGGGGCGTAAGGCTGCTGGATCGGCTGGTGGCCGACCACTACGAAAAATAGCGTGATGACCGAGGTTCTTTTTTACCACCTGCAGGGCCAGAAACTGGAAGGCGTCCTGCCGGCGCTCCTGGAAAAGTCGCTCGAACGCGGCTGGAAGGTGGTCGTGCAAGGATCATCCGAGGAGCGCATTGAGGCTCTCGATGCGCACTTGTGGACTTACCGGGATGACGGCTTTCTGCCGCACGGCACATGGCGCGAGGCGGAAGCCGCTCAGCAGCCGGTATTGCTCACGCTCAATGACGGCAATCCCAATGCGGCCACCGTGCGTTTCCTGATCGATGGTGCGTCGATGCCGGCTGATCCGCAGAATTACCAACGCATCGTGCTTTTGTTCGATGGCGAGGACGAGGACGCAGTGATGGCAGCGCGCACGCAGTGGTCGGCAGTCAAGGACAGGGGATTGGAAGCCACCTACTGGCAGACAGACGAGCAGGGGCGGTGGGCCAAAAAGGCATGATCTGAAGTGACTAGGCCATTGGACCGCAGGCCAGTGACCCACTTAGTGCTAACCCTTTGGGCGACCGACACTTGCCGCCCGCCACGGTGATGACGCAAAATGCGTTTTAAGGGACAAGCACAAAATCACCCGGGGATCAGCCGTTTGCCGCGCCACCACGCCTATTTCAGCATTGCGCTTGCCTGCGCTGCGACGCTCGCCGTAGCGGGATGCAAGAATACGGCGGGGGTTTTCGAAGATCAGAACGAGGGTGGCTGGTTTACTAAACCGGTCTTCAGCAAGCCCGACTGGGCAATGGCGCCCAGTACCGCAAATCTCGGTCCACAAGGGCCGGTCACCCCGGAAGAAATGGTGACCGCCGAAGGGCTCTGCGCAGCGCCAGCTGCGGCCGTCGCGCAAGGGGCCGATGCACCTCCGGCTGCACCGGAATCGCCGTCGCCCGCGGATCGTGCGGTCGGTTCGGTCGCCGGGGATCTTGCCGGCGCGCCGATGCCGGCCGCCACGCCGGCATCTGCGGCCCCCAAATCAGGCCTGCAAAGGTTAGAGCCTGGCTCTGGACCGCCGCCGGTGGCAGGTGGGATCGCTCTTGGCATGACCGAGTGTCAGGCCGTCCAGCGCGCGGGCGCGCCGAGCAACGTCGCCATCAGCGCAGGGGAGAAAGGCGAACGAAAGGTCGTTATCACTTACCTGAGCGGGCCGTGGCCTGGCATCTACACCTTCGCCAGCGGCCGCTTGAAGGTTGTCGAGCGTGCGCCCGAGCAGCCGAAACCGGCAGCGCCAAAGAAATCCCCCAAGAAAAAGCCGCCGCCGAAAACGGCCAACGTCCAGTAATTCTAGCCGAGTGTGCGCAGCGCGCCGTCACCGGTTTCACGCTGATAAATGATCAAATCGAAACTCGGCGTGCGCTCATTCCCGATTGCGGCGCTCAACAGCGCGTGTGCTTGCCCGCGGTGGTGAGTTTGGTGATTGAAAAAATGGTCGAGCGCGGGAGCAAGTACTTGCTCGATGTCCTGCGGGTTGACGACGGTGCGAAAGCGGATCGTTTTAGCGAGATCCTCGTCCTTCAAGCTGCCGATATAGTGGCGGATACGCTCATCTTCAGTGCGCCGGGCCGACCGCAACTGCGTGAGCTCCTCATAGAGGATCGCATCCAGGCTCGGCGGGGTTTCGCCCTTGCCAGTGAAGCGCCGCATCCAGATGCGGTCGCCGACCAAAAGATGGTTGAGAGTGCCATGCAACGATCTGAAAAAGGCGCCGCGGTTGGCGCGATAGTCTGCATCCGCGACCTGAGCGGCCGCATCATAGAGGCGCTCATTGCACCAGGCATTGTAGCCGGCGAACATCCGGTAGCGGGTCAGCATGCTGCACTCCCCTGCGATTAGATCCCCGTCCCCGGCGACCGACCTTGCCGCCTGGCGGGCTCGCCGGTATAAGCCGCGCGGCCCAACTTCTCCAATGAAACTCCGTAAAGTCTCGGATTGGTATCAGTGAAGGAAGATCTGAATGGCGATCGAGCGCACCTTTTCGATCCTCAAACCTGACGCGACAGAGCGCAATTTGACCGGCGCCATCAATGCGATCATCGAGAAGGCGGGTCTGCGCGTCGTCGCGCAAAAGCGCGTGCGTATTTCGCGCGAGCAGGCGGAGAAATTCTACGCCGTCCACCGCGAGCGGCCGTTCTTTCGCGAGCTCGTCGATTTCATGACGTCCGGGCCCGTTGTGGTGCAGGTGCTGGAAGGCGACAATGCGATCGCGAAATACCGCGAAGTCATGGGCGCGACCGACCCGGCCAAGGCTGCCGCCGGAACCATCCGCAAGACGCATGCAAAGTCGATCGGCGAAAATTCGGTGCATGGATCGGATGCTCCGGATACGGCCGTGCGGGAAATTGCGCAGTTTTTCTCGGAAAACGAGATTGTCGGCTAGGGTGGCATTGCGCCCCCCTTTTGGTACTGGTACCTCGTTTATGGTCTTGTAGACTGATGGCGAACAGATAAGACACGCCTCCGCCGGTTGCCGGTGAAGTTCGACGACCGAACTTGAGGGAACGAGCTGTGGACGCTTTGCTATCCGAAATGATGCGCCCGACATTCTGGTTGGCCGCGCTGCAAATCATGGGAATCAATATTCTGCTGTCGGGCGACAATGCGGTCGTCATCGCGCTTGCCGTCCGTGCGCTTCCGCCTAGGGAGCGGTTCTGGGGCATGGTTCTTGGTGCCGGCGCGGCGGCAGTGTTGCTGATATTGTTTACCGGCATTGTCGCAACTTTGATGAAGTTGCCGTACCTCAAACTCGCCGGTGGGCTTGCGCTGTTCTGGGTCGCCATCAAGCTTGTGTCACCACAGCCGCACGACAGCGAGGACTCGCCCGAAGCGGTCGAGGATTTGTGGCGCGCCGTTCGCGTTGTTGTCGTGGCAAATATTGTGATGAGCCTCGACAATGTGATTGCGGTCGCCGCCGCCGCGAAAGGCAATTATGTACTGCTCGGGCTCGGGCTCGCGGTCAGCATCCCGGTCGTCATTGCGGGTAGCGCCTTGTTCCTGGCTATCATCGAACGCTTCCCGATCGTGGTGTGGGGCGGAGGGGCATTGCTTGGCTGGATTGCGGGCGGCTTGTTGCCGGAAGATCAGATCATTGCCGAACATTTTTCGGAAGCGACTGCCGAGACTCTCGAAGTGGTCTGCGGGATTGCCGGCGCCATCTTCGTCGTCCTGGTTGGCTTGTATCTGGTAAAAACAAGGCGCGTGCAGGAAGAGGCGGCATAGGCGGCCCTAGTCGAGCCGAGAAGGCGATGGCGCGATGAACAAAATGGTGCGAGGCGTCGAGTCGGCGGTTCGCATCGGAGCTACCGCGTGCCCGCATGATTGCCCATCGACCTGCGCACTCGAGGTCGAGCTTCTCGACGACCGCACCATCGGACGCGTGCATGGCGCGAAAGATAACGACTACACCGCGGGTGTGATCTGCGCGAAGGTTGCGCGCTACGCCGAGCGCGAGCATCACGCGCAGCGGTTACTGCATCCATTGCGGCGCAAGGGCGCGAAAGGCTCCGGCGAAGTCGAGCGCATATCGTGGGATGACGCGCTCGATCTCGTGGCAGAAAAATTCCTTCAGGCCGAGCAGCGCCACGGATCCGAAAGCGTCTGGCCCTATTACTACGCCGGCACCATGGGTCTGGTCATGCGTGACGGTATCAACCGCCTGCGCCACGCCAAGAAATATTCCGGCTTCCATTCAACGATCTGCGTCAATCCCGCCTACGCCGGCTTTGCCGCCGGGGTGGGGCGTATCGCCGGCGTCGACCCGCGCGAAATGGCGAAATCCGACCTTGTCGTGATCTGGGGCACCAATGCCGTCAACACGCAGGTCAATGTCATGACCCACGCCGTGCACGCACGCAAAGAACGCGGCGCCAAGATCGTGGCGGTCGATATCTACATGAACGACACAATGGAGCACGCCGACTTGCCGGTGCTGGTGAAGCCGGGGACCGACGGCGCGCTTGCATGCGCGGTGATGCATTGCCTTTTCCGCGATGGCAAAGCCGATTGGGATTATCTGGAAAAATATACAGACGCCCCACGCGAACTCGAAGCGCACCTGCGCAAGCGCGATCCCGCCTGGGCCTCGGCCATCACGGGCGCGCCGGCCGAGACCATCGAGGAATTCGCGCGGCTGATTGCCGCCAACAAGCGCTCTTTCTTCCGGCTGGGCTACGGCTTCTCGCGCTCGCGCAACGGCGCAGCCAACATGCACGCGGCAAGCTGCATTCCGGCGGTTACGGGCGCCTGGCAATACGAAGGTGGCGGCGCCTTTCACATTAGCGCGGACATATTTCAGCTCAACAAGACCTTGATCGAGGGACTTGATGTCTGGGATCGTTCCATCCGCATGCTTGATCAGTCGCGCATCGGCGCAATTTTGACGGGCGAGCCCGATGTATTGCAGGGCGGTGGCCCCGTTCACGCGCTTATCATCCAGAACACCAATCCGGTATCGGTCGCGCCCGACCAAAACAAGGTCAAGCGCGGCTTTGCACGGGACGACCTGTTCGTCTGCGTGCACGAGCAATTCATGACAGAGACGGCGCAGATGGCGGATGTGGTGCTGCCGGCAACCACTTTCCTTGAGCACGACGATATTTATCGCGGCGGCGGCCATCAATATATCATCCTGGGTCCCAAACTGGTCGAGCCGCCGGGCGAATGCCGCAACAATCACGAGGTGATCTGTGCACTGGCCGAGCGCCTTGGCGCCGAGCACCGCGGTTTCCGGATGAGCGCGCGCGAATTGATCGACCAGATGTTGCAGGTTTCAAAGCGGGGCACGCTCGCCGAGCTCGAGGCCAATCGCTGGCTCGACTGCCAGCCCTCTTTCCGCCAGTCGCATTATCTGGACGGATTTCCGTGGCCCGACCGGAAGTTCCGCTTCAAGCCTGATTGGGAAAATGTGCCGTTCCGCAGCCCCTACAAGAGCGGACCGATCGCGGACATGCCAAGGCTGCCGGATCACTGGACCGCGATCGAGCAGGCGGACGATGCGCATCCCTTCCGGCTGGCGACATCGCCGGCGCGCGGCTTTCTCAACTCGACATTCAACGAGACGCCGACCTCGCTCGCGCAGGAGCAACGGCCGACAGTGATGATCCATCCCGATGACGCGCGCAATTACGGTATCGGGGAAGGTGACTACGTGGTGCTTGGCAACAAGCGCGGTGAGGTCCGCCTGCACGCGAAACTTTTCACGGGCGTGCGCCGGGGGGTCCTGATCGCGGAATCAATCTGGCCGAATTCGGCCTATGCCGACGGCTGCGGCATCAACAGCATTACCGGCGCCGACCCGATTGCGCCTTATGGCGGCGCCGCCTTCCACGACAATCGTGTCTGGATGCGACAAGCGCGCGCGGAATGACCGCGCGCGCTTTTCATACCCGGCCTCTTAAGAAGTCCCTTTTAAAGTTCTTCTTAAAGTTCCTGCGCTCCTTTTAGAGCTCCTCTAGAGTTCCTTGCCGATCATCCGGTCGACCGAGTATGGGCCGCCACCCCGGATTGCGATGGCAAACAGGACGGTACCGAGGAGAAGCACGTATTCGTATCCTCCCTGGCCCACTGCGAATCCCTTGCTCATATGCACGACAAGGAAGGCGATCCCCATCTCGATCGCGAGCGCAGCCGCGAAAAACCGTGTGAACAGCCCGACAATGATGCAGACGGCGCCAACCGTTTCAAGAAACATTGCCGAGCCGGCAAAAGCGCCGCCAGGAACGAGGCTGTTTTTTGTCATCATGCCGCTGACACCGGCGAAGCCCGGGCCTGTGACCTTGGCCCAACCATGCATAAACATAATGTAGCCAATAACGATGCGGACCAGCGTGTAGGTGACGTCCCGCCAATTCGCATAGAAATCAGCAAGACCTGGATAGATAAGCTTCGTCTCTCCCCTCGTGGTCATGTCGTCTCCCCTTTGTTTTCGCACCGCTCGCTGGCGGTACACCACCCGTGCTCAAACAACTATAACACCTGACGAAGCAGGGTATTCAATGGCCTGTGCGCTGTAGCGAAAGCTATTCAGGTAGGATCGGCTACCAGACTTTCAGTATCCGGGACCGGAACGCCATCGATCAGGCAGCGGCCGTCGACGACCTGCACGCGGCCTTCCGCTACGAGCTTGAGTGCCAAAGGATAGATGCGGTGTTCGGTCCTGAGTACGCGCATGGCGAGGGCTTCCTCACTGTCAGCGGCGTGCACGCTGACCGCCCCTTGCGCGATGATCGGTCCGGAATCCATTTCCGGCACCACAAAATGCACGGTGGCGCCGTGACGCTTTGCCCCAGCTTCGAGCGCGCGTCTGTGGGTATCGAGTCCCTTGAATGCCGGTAACAGGGCAGGGTGGATGTTGAGAATGCGCCACTGCCATTTCTTGACAAAATCGGCGGTGAGCAGCCGCATGAAACCGGCCAGACAGACCAGATCGATATGCTGCCGTTCAAGTGTCGCCTGGAGCGCGCGTTCAAATCCGGCCCGGTCCTTGCCGAATTCCGTATGGTCGACGACCTCGCTCGCGATGCCAGCCGCGTGAGCAACCAAAAGACCTCCGGCGTCCGGCCGGTTGGAAACGACCAGCACGATTTCGGCGGGATAACTTTTGTCCTTCGCGGCCTCAATGAGCGCCGCCATGTTTGAGCCGCGGCCGGAAATGAGTACGGCGACGCGCTTACGACTCATGAATCACCCGAGATTGAGTTTGCCGTCATAAACGACGCGTGCGTCGCCGGTCGTTTTGGTGATGTTGCCAAGCGTTACGACAGTCTCGCCGGCGCGGGTAAGAGCCTTGCTAACGGCCTCTACATCCTGACGCGACACGACAGCGATCATGCCGATACCGCAGTTGAAGGTTCGCAGCATTTCATTTTGCGCAATTCCACCTGCACTTGCGAGCCAACGAAACACGGATGGAACCGGCGCGCGTGTCAAATCGATACGTGCGCCGAAACCCTCGGGCAGAATCCTGGGAATGTTGTCGGGAAAGCCGCCGCCTGTGATATGCGCCAGACCTTTCACCGCCTTGGTTTCACGTATCGCGGCGAGGCACGCTTTCACGTAGATGCGTGTGGGTGTCAGGATCGCTTCACCGAGCCTTTGGCCGGGCGCAAATGGCGCCGGCGCTGTCCATGAAAGACCGGTTTTTTCGACGACCTTGCGCACAAGCGAATAGCCGTTTGAATGTACACCTGATGACGCAAGACCGATGACGGCGTCACCTTCGGCTATGTCATTGCGTGGGAGCAATGCGTCCCGCTCAACCGCGCCGACGGCGAAGCCGGCGAGATCGTAGTCGTCACCTCGATATACGCCCGGCATTTCGGCGGTCTCGCCGCCGATCAGTGCACAGCCGGCCTCGCGACAGCCGATGCTGATTCCTGCGACCACGGCGGCGCCGATTTCCGGTTCCAACTTCCCGCAGGCGTAATAATCCAGAAAGAAGAGGGGTTCAGCGCCTTGTACGACCAGGTCGTTCACGCTCATGGCGACCAGATCGATACCGATCGTGTCGTGACGGCCGGTCTCGGCCGCAACTTTGAGCTTGGTGCCGACGCCATCGGTTGCCGCGACGAGAACCGGGTCGCGGTAGCCCACCCGCTTGAGGTCGAACACTCCACCAAATCCCCCGATTTCGGCATCCGCCCCGGGGCGGGCAGTGGAGCGAACCAGCGGCTTGATCAGCTCCACCATCCGGTTGCCGGCATCGATATCAACACCGGCCTGCGCGTACGTGAGACCGCGCTGTTTTTCTGCCATGATGGATCCTCGTTCGCGCCGGGTCGTACGTTGGAATCGCAAGTCGTGCAATGGTCCAAGCACCGTTATACTCTGCCGGTGAAATTGGCGTGTTTCCGGCAGTTGGGGCCGGACCAAAGTCACGAGCCGGGTTTGCCTTGAGTATTCCAAATCTCATTACGCTGGGGCGCATTCTGCTTGTGCCGGTCGTGGTTTGGGCGATCGCCTCCGGCGAGCAATATATCTGGATTGCCTTCGTGCTGTTTCTGGCCGCGGGCGTCAGCGACGCCGTCGATGGCTACCTCGCCAAGCGGTTCAACATGACGACCGAACTGGGCGCTTACCTCGACCCGCTCGCCGACAAGGCGCTGATCGTTTCGATCTATCTCACCCTGGGCATCAAAGGATTGATTCCCGGGTGGCTGGTCATTCTGGTGGTGTCGCGGGACATCATGATTGTCGGCGCGGTGATGCTGTCCTGGCTGGTCGGCACACCCGTCAAGGTCAAGCCGCTGCTTGTATCCAAGCTTAATACCGTAGCGCAGATCGTATTTGCCTGCGTGGTGCTCGGTACGGTTGGCTTCGGCTACGCATTGCCGACGCTGACATGGGTGCTCATGGGACTGGTCGCGGCGCTGACGTTGCTGTCTGTTGCCGCATACGTGGCCGAGTGGGTGCGCCACATAAATTCGACGGCCGCGAAACTATGAGCCGACGGCCCGCATCCCGTGTGCGTCGCGGATCTGCCATGGACAGCGGCGTATTCCAGCGCCAACTCATCTTCTGGCTGGCGGCGGTTTTTCTGTTTGTGCTGGCGTTGTGGCTGCTCAGCGAGATCCTGCTGCCGTTTGTTGCCGGTCTTGCGATTGCCTATTTGCTCACACCGTTGACCGATCGTCTTGAGCGCGCCGGCGTCAATCGCCTGGCGGCCGCGCTGCTGATCATCACGGTTGTGGTGCTGGCGCTGATCTACATCATTCTCCTGGTGGCGCCGGTTCTGGGCGGTCAACTATCGTCATTTATCGAAAGCGTTCCCGGTTACGTGACAAAGTTACAGGGGCTGTTGAGCGATCCGAGCCGGCCCTGGGTTCAAAAACTGCTGGGCACCGGCTTCAACATCGACAAATCGATGGGCGATCTGATGACGCAGGGCGTCGGCTGGCTGACGGCCTTTCTGCATTCACTGTGGTCGGGAGGGCGAGCGCTGGTTTCCGTGTTTTCGCTTGTCGTGGTGACGCCGGTTGTTGCTTTCTATCTGATCTACGACTGGCATCGCATGCTTCGGACCGTCGACGGCTGGATCCCGATTCGCCAGCGCGACACCGTACGGGCTCTCGCCCGCGAGGTCGACGCGGCGATTTCCGGTTTCCTGCGAGGACAAACCGGGGTGTGTCTGATCCTCGGCTCGTTCTATGCGGTGGCGCTAACGCTGACCGGCCTAAATTTCGGTCTGCTGATCGGCCTCATTTCCGGGCTCATCACTTTCGTCCCATATGTTGGCTCGATGACCGGACTCATACTTTCGCTCGGCGTCGCGGTGGCGCAGTTCTGGCCTCAGTATGGATCGATCCTGATGGTGCTCGGCATTTTCCTGGTCGGCCAGTTTCTCGAGGGCTATGTGTTGTCGCCCAAGCTCGTGGGCGAGAGCGTCGGGCTGCATCCGGTCTGGCTGATGTTCGCGTTGCTCGCCTTCGGCTATCTGTTCGGCTTCGTCGGACTTTTGGTCGCTGTGCCGCTCGCCGCCACGATCGGCGTGCTGGCGCGCTTTGCGCTGCGCCAATACCTTGAAAGTTCGTTCTACACCGGCAAGAACTCGGATTGATGGCATGAGCGGTTCGTTGGCCCCGCGGCAGCTCGCGCTTGCACTCGATCATCCCGTAAGCTTTGCACGCGAGGATTTTCTCAGCGGCCCGTCAAACCTTGCCGCCTTCGCATTGATCGAACGCTGGCCGGACTGGCCCGGCCGGATTGTCGCCCTCGTCGGTCCCGAAGGTTCGGGCAAAAGCCATCTTGCGGCGATCTGGGCGGAGGCAGCAGGCGCACGTGTATTGTCGGCGAAGCTATTGTCCGTCACCGATGTGCCGTCGGCGCTCGCGACCGGTGCACTGGTTGTCGAAGATCTGGAAGCCACCGGCCTTGATGAGCAGGCACTGTTTCATCTCATCAATCTGGCGCGCGAAGAAGATGCCTATGTCCTGCTCACGGGTCGACTGGCGGTGGGCGGCTTTCCAGTCACAATTCGCGATCTTGCGTCTCGATTGCGCGCGGTACCGACGGTGATGCTCAAACCGCCCGATGACGCGCTCTTGCGGTCGCTTCTGATCAAGCTCGCTGCGGATCGTCAGCTGGCGCTTGATGAGCCCTTGGTGAATTATCTCATCAATCGGATCGAGCGTTCATTTGCGGCGGCGCGTGCCGCCGTGCAAAAGCTCGACGATGAAGCGATGCGCCAGCACCGTCCCGTGACAAGGGCGCTTGCCGCCGAGCTGTTTCGCACTCCTTAACGCCGATATGTCATACTTGACGAGATGGCTCGCCAAGGCGCGAACTGTCACCCGCCGGCCACTTTTATCGGGTACGGCTCTTGATCTTTGAGTTTATTTCCAATGGCAGACCGCGCACAAGCTACTGTTTTAGTTGACGAAATCGATCAAGCCGTCAGCACTGCGCCGGCGTCTGCCCCGGCAAAGGCTCCCGCTTTAAGGGCGAGCCCGGAACGGTTCATCAACCGTGAACTGTCGTGGCTCCATTTCAATCGTCGCGTCCTGGAAGAGGCGGCCAACGAGCATCATCCGTTGCTCGAACGTGTACGGTTCCTGTCAATTTCCGCCAACAATCTTGACGAATTTTTCATGGTGCGCGTCGCCGGCCTCAAGGGCCAGGTGCGGCAAGGAATCCAGACGCTGAGTCCGGATGGACTCACCCCGTCCGAGCAGCTGACACGCATCGGAGACGCGGTCTCTCAACTCGCCAGCGATCAGCAGAAGCGTTGGCTGGAATTGCGGCCGGCCCTCGCCGCCGCAAACGTGGTGCTGGTGGAGGGGGCCGACCTCAAGAAAGCGGAACGCAACTGGCTGGAAGAGCATTTTCTCACACACGTCTTTCCGCTTCTGACGCCGCTCGCGATCGATCCTGCGCATCCATTCCCGTTCATCCCAAATCTGGCTTTCTCAATCGCGTTGCAGCTCGCGCGCACGAAAGACGGCAAGGCGATGAACGCTCTCATACGCATGCCGCAAAAGATCGAGCGATTCATCAAGCTGCCCAATACGGCCGATCACGTCATCCGCCTGATCACGCTCGAGGAAGCAACCGTGTTGTTCATCGGCCGGCTGTTTCCGGGGTACACGGTCAAGGGGCAGGGGGCATTCCGCGCCATCCGCGATTCCGAAGTGGAAATCGAAGAAGAGGCCGAAGACCTGGTGCGGTTGTTCGAGACCGCGTTGAAGCAGCGACGGCGCGGTTCGGTGATCCGGCTGGAACTTGGTGCGTCGATGCCGGCGGAGCTGTGCAGCTTCGTGCAGCGCGCACTCGCGGTGGCCGACGACGAGGTGTTCAGGGTCGATGGCGTGCTCGCGCTCAACGATCTCAACCAGCTCACGAAACTTGACCGGCCCGATCTCGAATTCGTGCCTTACAATCCGCGGTATCCGGAACGCATCCGCGATCACGGCGGCGACTGCTTCGCCGCAATTCGGCAAAAAGATCTCATCGTCCACCATCCTTACGAATCTTTCGACGTCGTGGTGCAGTTCCTGCAACAGGCGGCGCGCGATCCCAATGTGGTCGCGGTCAAGCAAACGCTTTACCGGACATCGGCCGAATCGCCGATCGTGAAACAACTTGTGGAAGCGGCCGAAGCCGGCAAGTCCGTTACGGCACTGGTTGAACTCAAGGCGCGCTTCGACGAGGAAGCGAATATCCGATGGGCGCGCGACCTCGAGCGCGCCGGCGTGCAGGTCGTGTATGGATTCATCGAATTGAAGACGCACGCCAAGTTATCGTTGGTCGTGCGCCGCGAAGCCGGTGAGCTCGCGACATATGTGCATGTCGGCACCGGCAACTATCATCCGGTCACCGCGCGCATCTACACCGATCTGTCGTTCTTTACCGCGGATGCAGTCATCGGCCGAGATGTCGCGCGCATATTCAACTACATTACAGGCTACGCCGAGCCCGCCGAACTGGAACGCATGGCGATTTCGCCGATCAATCTTCGCAAGCGTATCCTCGACCATATCGCGCAGGAGATCGTGCACGCAAAGGCCGGCCGGCCGGCGTCGATCTGGATGAAGATGAACGCGCTGGTCGACCCGGGGATCATCGATGCGCTTTACGACGCTTCGGCTGCGGGCGTTTCGGTTGACCTGGTCGTGCGCGGCATCTGCTGCCTGCGGCCAGGGGTCGCGGGCCTGTCGGAAAATATCCGGGTCAAATCCATCGTTGGACGCTTCCTCGAACACGGCCGCATTTATTGTTTCGGGGCCGGGCACCCGCTGCCGCATGCGAAGTCCGCGATTTATATTTCGTCGGCCGATATGATGCCGCGCAATCTCGACCGGCGCGTTGAAGTCCTGTGCCCGATTCTCAACGCGACCGTGCACGAACAGGTTCTCGGCCAAATTATGGTGGCCAATTTCAAGGACAACGAGCAAAGCTGGAAGCTCTTGCCGGATGGTAGTTCCACGCGCATAAAGGCCGCGCCGGGCGAAGAAGCCTTCAACGCCCATAAATACTTCATGACAAATCCGAGCCTGTCAGGCCGTGGAAAATCGCTCAAGGAATCGCCGCCGCGCAGCCTTATACGCCGCCTCGTTGAAGGGGCGTAAGCGGTCCCCGGCCATCGTCACGTCGGCCAAAGGTCGTCTCGACCACGGCCCGCCGATTGCCGTCATCGATATCGGCTCGAACTCGATCCGTCTCGTTATTTACGAGGGGCTGACCCGCTCGCCGACACCAATCTTCAATGAGAAGGTGCTGGCCGGTCTCGGGCGGCAGGTCCAGTCGACCGGCTTGCTGCCGATGGACGCCATCGATACGGCCTTCGACGCGTTGCGGCGGTTTCGCGCCTTGTGCGACATTTTGCATGTGCGGCGCATTTGGGCGATCGCCACGGCCGCCTGCCGGGATGCGCGCAACGGCCGCGCTTTCATAGCGGAGGCCGAGCGTATCTGTCGCACCAAGATCACGATCCTCTCGGGAAAGCGCGAGGCGTATCTCACCGCGCTCGGAATCGTATCGGGAATCCACAAGCCCGACGGAATCGTCGGAGACCTCGGCGGCGGTTCGCTCGAACTGGTCGATGTGCACGGCGTGCGCGTGCGCGGAGGCGTGACGCTGCCGCTGGGCGGGCTGGCGCTCCAGGACATCACCGGCAAGTCGCTCAAGAAGGCGGAGAGATATGTCGAGGAGGCTTTCGAAAACCTCGACATGCTGCATAAGGGCGAGGACCGTACGTTCTACGCGGTCGGCGGCACCTGGCGTGCGCTGGCGCGGCTGCACATGTGGCAAACCGGCTATCCATTCCACGTGATGCACAACTACCGCATCTCAGCGCGCGAGGCGCAGGAGTTCTCCCGGCTTGTGCATCATGTCGATACCGAGACGCTGTCGAAGATCGAAGTCGTCAACGCGGCCCGCCGGCCGCTGCTCGCCTATGCGGCGTTGGTGATGGAAAACCTGGTCCACAGCATCAGGCCAAAACAGGTCATCATCTCCGTGCTCGGCGTACGTGAGGGCCTTTTGTATTCGCTGCTCAATGAACGCGAACGCGCGCGCGATCCGCTCATCTCGGCGGCGGCTGATCTCAACGTCCTGCGCTCCCGTTCGCCGCGACACGGCGAGGAGCTGATCGCCTGGACCGATCGATTCATGGCCTCGTCCGGGCTCGAAGAAACCTCCGATGAACGGCGCTTGCGTCATGCCGCCTGCCTGCTGGGCGACATCGGCTGGCGCGCGCACCCGGATTATCGCGGCGAGCAGTCGATGAACATCATCGCGCACGGTGCGTTCGTCGCCATCGACCATCCGGGCCGCGCCTACCTGGCCTTGTCGGTCTATTTCCGCCACGCCGGTCTGAGCGAGGAGGAATTGTCGCCGCGGCTGCGCGAGCTCGCCACCACGCGCATGCTCGACCGTGCGCGCGTGCTGGGTGCCGCCATGCGGGTCGCCTATATCCTCACGGCCGGGCAGAGCGGGGTGCTTCCGAAAACACCGATGCAGGTCAAACGCGGCAAGCTCACGCTCAGGCTGCCCGGTTCCTATGGCGAACTGGTGAGCGATCGGCTGGCGGGCCGGCTGCGGCAGCTGGCGCGGCTCATCGGCCGCGAGCCGTTGATCGAGACTTAGTCCTCAGTTCGACCGCTCGTCTTTCTCGACCGTCACCACCTTGCCCTTGTCAACGGCGAGCGCCAGCCGGCCGTGCTTGAGCGCCAGCGCTTTTTCGCCGAACATTTCGCGCCGCCAGCCTTTCATCGCCGGAACATCGGCATCATCGTCGGCGGCAATGCGGTCGAGATCGTCGACGGTGGCGATCACCTTGGCGGCGACGCTGTGACGTTCCGCAGTCATGCGCAGCAGCACCTTGAGCAGTTCAACGGTGGCCGCGCCGTTTGTCGCGGGGCGGAAGCGATCGAGACGCGGCAGCGTTTTGTGATCCCGCTCGAGCCCGCGCTTGACGGCCTCGATGATCTGCTCGCCCCAGCGCGAGCGTTCAAAGCCCTTCGGCAGCGAGCGCAGGTTCGCCAGCCGCTCGAGCGTGGTCGGCGCCTGCACGGCGATATCGCCGAGCACGTCATCTTTTATGACGCGCCCGCGCGGCACATCGCGGCTTTGCGCTTCGCGCTCGCGCCAGGCGGCGATCTCGATGAGCACCGCCAGTTCTTTCGGCTTGCGCACGCGGCTCTTGAGCCGCTCCCATGCGCGTTCCGGATCGGCCCGGTAGGTTTCCGGCGAGGTGAGCACGTCCATCTCCGCCTCGACCCAGTTGTTGCGCCCGCGCTTGTCGAGATCGGTGGCAAGTTTCGTATAGACGTCGCGCAGGTGGGTGACATCGGACAGCGCGTAGGCGACCTGGGCGTCACTGAGCGGGCGGCGGGTCCAGTCGGTAAACCGGTGCGATTTGTCGAGCGTGTCGCCGGTGATGCGCTGGACCAGCTGGTCGTAGGATATAGAGTCGCCATAGCCGAGCACCATGGCGGCGACCTGGGTGTCGACGATCGGGTGCGGGATCGTCTTTGCCATGTTCCAGACGATTTCGATGTCCTGGCGCGCGGCGTGAAAGACCTTGACGATCTTCTCGTTCGCCATCAGCGCAAAGAAGGGCGCGAGATCGATTCCCGTGGCCAAAGCATCGATGACCACTGCTTCCTCGGGCGAGGCCATCTGCGCCACGCACAGCAGCGGGTAATACGTGGTCTCGCGCAGGAATTCGGTATCGACGGTGACGAACGGATGCCGCGCCATGCGCGTGCACACGGCCGCCAGATCATCGCTGGTCGCTATCAGATCCATCGTAGGGGCGAACCTAACCCGATCCGGCTCCATCATGGCAACCCTGCTCGCGCGTCACACCGAACAACGGATAAAGGTTTTAGCGATAAAGGTTTTGCCAAAAGAGCGTACGCCATGTTTAGAGACCACGCACGCGCGGCATCTGGATAAACTCCCAAGGGCTTGGCATCGCGCCGACCGGGACCTCGATCAGCGTGGGCTCGCGCCGCGCAAACGATTCCTTGAGCGCGTGACGCAACTCGTCGGGACCGCGCGCGCGCCGCCCGGCGGCGCCGAAGCTTTCTGCGTATTTGACGAAATCGGGATTCGCAAGGTCGCAGGCGATCAGGCGGTTGCCGAACTGCTCCTGCTGGATACGGCGCACGTTGCCAAACGCGCCATCGGCGAAGATCACCGCAACCAGCGGGATCCGGTGGCGAATGGCGGTGGCGAGCTCGTTGCCGGTATAGAGAAACCCGCCGTCGCCATTGATCGAGAGCACCGGCACGTCCGGCCGCGCGTGTTGGGCGCCAAGCGCCGTCGCATAACCCCAGCCGAGGTTGTCCTGATAGCCGGGCGACAGAAACGTGCGCGGCTTGTAGACGGGAAAGGCAAGGCGCGCGGCAAAGCCGATTTGCGTGACTTCATCGACGAAGATGCCGTCCTCCGGGAGCTCGGCGCGGATCGCCTCGAGAAGGGCGAGTTGCGGCGCAAGCTTCGCCAGTCGCTCGCGCAACTTTGCCTGGCGCCCCAGCATCTCGTCATGGCGCGATGCGCGGCGGCCGTTGAGTTTGGCAAGCGCGTCGATCAGGCGCCGCAGGATCGGCGCTGCGTCGCCGACAAGCGCCACTTTCGGCTTGTGCAGGCGCGCGGGTTGCTCGGGGTCGGAGTCGACGCGAATGACGTGCAGGGCCTTGTCGATCCCCCATTGCGTGATCGGGTTGAGCAACCGCGTGCCGACCGCGAGAACCGCGTCGGCTTCCGCCCACAGGTCGTGGCCGAGCGGCAGCGTGACGCTCAGGGGATTGCGCGAATCAAGCACGCCGCGCCCGCGCCGATAACCGAGCACGGGCGCCTGCAACATCTCGGAGAGCGCGCCCACTTCGGATGCTGCATCCTGCGCGCCGCCACCGGTGACGATCAGCACGCGTCTCGCCTTGCCGAGAATTCTTGCCGCCGCGCGCACCTTGTCGTCATCGATTCCTGGCGGCCGCGCGGGGGAGGGCTTCACGATTGTCGCAACCGGGCCGCGTTTGCCCCAGACGTCGATCGCGCATTCGATCGCGGCCGGACCCGGGCGGCCGCGCCGCATCGCGGCAATCGCTTTCGCGACCTTGCTGGAGGCTTCAGCGGGCCCTCCGATGTGCGACGAATGATCGACCAGGCGCGCGATGATGCCGGCCTGATCGCGAATCTCGTGCAGATGGCCCTGACCCTTGCCGATCGCCTTTTCCGGGATTTGCCCGATCAGCGCCAGCACAGGCGCGTTCATGCCGTAGGCGGTCAGCAGCGCGGCGCCCGAATTGAGCAGGCCGGGGCCTGGCACCACCACGTAGGTCTGCGGCTTGCCGGTCGCGAGCGCCGCGCCCAGCGCCATGTAGGCGGCGCCTTGCTCGTGACGGGTATGGACGAGGCGCAGTTCATCGCCGGCGCGCTGAAAGGCATCGAACAGATGGTCATTGTGGATGCCCGGCAGCGCATAGACGGTGTCGAGCCCGTGGCCGATGAGGGTCGCAACCGTGGCTTCGGCGGTCGACATTTCGGCGCCGGCCGGTTTTTTCTCCGACTTGATTTTGGCCTTGGGCTTGGCTTTGGCTTTGGGCATATGCGCGGTCCGGCTTCCTGCCATCCGAGTGTGCAGACGGCAAGCAAGCGTGTCGAGCGGCCCGCAATGGCCGGTCGGCCTTTGCCTTGACAAAGCCGACCCCCCATGCGCTTTTCGCCCGCCCCACATTCAGAACTCAAATCGTCCCCGAATGCCCAAGGAATCGATGCATCGCTATCGCTCACATACCTGCGGCGCGCTTCGCGACAGCGATATCGGCAACACTGTCCGGCTGTCCGGGTGGTGCCACCGCATCCGCGATCATGGCGGGGTGCTGTTCATCGATCTGCGCGATCATTATGGCCTCACGCAGGTCGTGGCCGATCCCGACAGCAAGGCGTTCAAGGTGGCCGAGACGCTGCGTTCGGAATGGGTTGTGCGCATTGACGGCAAGGTCCGCCGGCGCCCCGGCGGTACCGAGAACCCGGAATTGCCGACGGGGCAGGTCGAGGTCTACATCGACGAGATCGAGATCCTGGGCCCCGCCGCGGAATTGCCGATGCCGGTCTTCGGCGAGCAGGATTATCCGGAAGAGATCAGACTCAAATATCGTTTTCTCGATCTTCGCCGCGATCATCTGCACGCCAACATCATGTTGCGCGGCAAGGTGATCGATTCGATCCGGCGCCGGATGAAGGAGAGCGGCTTTTTCGAATTCCAGACTCCGATCCTCACGGCGTCTTCGCCGGAGGGTGCGCGCGACTATCTGGTGCCGTCGCGGCTGCATCCGGGAAAATTTTACGCCCTGCCGCAGGCCCCGCAGCAATTCAAGCAGCTGATCATGATCGCGGGCTTCGACCGCTATTTCCAGATCGCGCCGTGCTTTCGCGACGAGGACGCCCGCGCCGATCGCTCGCCCGGCGAATTCTACCAGCTCGATCTTGAGATGAGTTTCGTCACCCAGCAGGACGTCTTTGACGCCGTCGAACCCGTCATTCGCGGCGTGTTCGAGGAATTTTCCAACGGCAAGCCGGTTACACCCAAGTTTCCGCTCATCCCTTATGCCGAAGCGTTGCGCAAATACGGCAGCGACAAGCCTGACCTGCGCAATCCGATCGTCATGCAGGACGTGAGCGAGGCGTTCCGCGGTTCCGGCTTCAAGATTTTTGCAAATATCCTGGCGAAAGATTCTTCGGCCCAGGTGTGGGCCATTCCGGCGCCGAAAGGCGGCAACCGCGCCTTCTGCGACCGCATGAATTCCTGGGCGCAAGGCGAAGGCCAGCCCGGCCTTGGTTATATTTTCTGGCGCGAGGGCGAGGAAAGCGGCGCCGGCCCGCTCGCCAAGAACATCGGGCCGGAACGAACCAAAAAGATCGCCGATCAGCTCAAGCTCGGCGTGGGTGATGCGTGTTTCTTTGTCGCCGGCAAGCCGAAGGATTTCGTCAAGTTTGCCGGGCCCGCGCGCGCCAAGATCGGCGAGGAGCTTGGCCTCATCGCCAAGGATCGCTTCGAGTTTTGCTGGATCGTCGACTTCCCGATGTACGAGTGGAACGAGGAGGAAAAGAAAATCGATTTCTCCCACAATCCATTCTCGATGCCGAATTTGGCCGTCGAGGAATTCCTCGCGCTCGACCCGAAAGATAACGACAAGCTCTTGTCGATCAAGGCGATCCAGTACGACATCGTCTGCAATGGCGTGGAATTGTCATCGGGCGCGATCCGTAATCACCGGCCGGAGGTCATGAAAAAGGCCTTCGCCATCGCCGGCTATTCGGAAGACGTCCTGGAAAACAAATTCGGCGGCATGCTGCACGCCCTTTCTCTCGGCGCGCCGCCGCATGGCGGGATCGCCCCCGGCATCGATCGCATCGTGATGCTGCTCGCCGGCGAAGAGAATCTGCGCGAGGTTGTGCTGTTCCCGATGAACCAGCGCGCCGAGGACCTGCTGATGGGCGCGCCATCCGAGGTCACGCCGAAGCAGCTCAAGGAGCTGCACATCCGGCTCGATTTGCCGAAGAAGTGAGGGTGTTTGTGTCCCGGGCGCAGCGCAATGCGAAGTATTGCGCTGCAGACCCGGGACATTTCCAACGCATGATTTGGTAACGGTCCCGGATCTGCGGTGCACCGCTACGCTTCGCTCTGCGCTGCACCGCGTCCGGGACACATCATGTCATCGTCGGGGCAGAGATGTCCCCGCCAAGCGTGCTTGATTCACCACTCAATTTGCTATTGGATTGGTTCTCGTTCGAGAGACGGCCAAGCCGCGCACGCAAAAGCCGCAAGAACGAAAATCAAAAAAGTCGGTCCACTCGGGGAGGAAATAATGTCCGAGATCGAGCGGCGCGCCATCATCAAGGGCGCGGCTTTAAGTGCGCTTGCGTTCACTGTCGGCGGTAAGCAGGTCCTGCTCTCGCCGCGGCAGGCGCATGCCGAAAATATTCCGCTCCGCACGCTGACGCCGGAGCAGGGCGAGATTCTCGAAGCCCTCGGTGAAACCCTGGTGCCGGGCGCACAAGCCGCCGGCATTGCCAATTTCGTCGACCAGCAGCTCTCGATTCCTCCCGAGGAAGCGCTGCTGGAAGCGCGCATTCTCAATATCCGGCCGCCTTACGCGAATTTCTATCGTGCGGCGCTCGGCGCGATCGACCGTGCCAGCCTTGCCAACAACGACAAGCGCGGTTTTGCCCGGATCAGCGAGAGCGAGCGCCGCGAATTCGTCGATCAGATGCGCCAGAACAAGGTTGCCGGATGGCAAGGGCCGCCGGGACCTTTCGTCTATCTGGTGATGCGCAGCGACGCCGTCGATGTGGTCTACGGCACCATGGACGGTTACGCCGCGCTTGGTGTGCCCTACATGGCCCATATCGCTCCGACGAAGAGGTGGTGACATGGCTACACTTGAAAAAGTCGATGTCGTCATCGTCGGCGCCGGTGCGTCCGGTTCGGTGTTTGCGTCCGCGCTCTCGAAGGCCGGCAAGAAAGTCGTGCTGCTGGAGTCTGGTCCCGACTGGCAGTCATCCGATCTGATCAGCTCGGATTTCTGGGGCCGGCGCGTGAAACCGGCCGGCATTCCATTCCTGCTCGAAGGGAAAAACCCGTACGGCTACGCCTACCAGGCGGGGTGGGGCGTCGGCGGCGCCGCACTTCATTATTTCGCTAATTTTCCCCGGTACTTGCCGAACGATTTTAAAGTCAAAAGTGAGCACAATCGCGGTCTCGATTGGCCGATCAGCTACGCCGACCTCGCGCCGTACTACGACAAGGTCGCGCAGGAGATCGGCGTTTCCGGCGATGCCAAGGCCGAGGAAATCTGGCGGCCCAAGGGTGAGCCCTATCCGATGCCGCCGATGAAGACGTTCCGCAATGGCCAGGTCTGGGTAAAAGGTTTGGAGTCGGTCGGCATCCGCACAGTGCCGGCGGCGGTCGGCATGAACTCAACCGATTTCAAGGGCCGGCCGGCTTGCATCTACGATGGCTGGTGCCACGTCGGATGCCCGATCGGCGCGCTCGCCAATCCGGTCGTGACTTACCTGGCCGACGCCCGCAAGGCGGGTGCCGAGGTGCGCGCGCTATCCACGGTGACGCGCGTGCTCACCAACGATGCCGGCGACAAGGTGACCGGGGTCGAATACTACGATGCAAGGAAGGAAAAGCAGGTGCAGCCGGCGAGCGTCGTCGTTCTCGCCGCCTGGGCGGCGCAGAACCCGCGCCTGATGCTCAATTCCTCGACCGACAAGCACCCGAAGGGGCTCGCCAATTCGAGCGGCCTGCTCGGCAAATACATGATGGCGCATTATGCCTCTGGCACTTGGGCGCTGTTCGACGAAGATGTCGAGCCGCACATGGGTACTGTCGGCGCCCAATACATGTCGTATGACCGCTACGACAAGACCAGCAAAAAGAATGCCTTCGGCAGCACCTATATTGTCTGCGGGACCGCGCTCAAGACGTCCGATCTCGGTGGCTTCGCCAATGCGCGGCTCGATCTGTTCGGCCAGCCACTCGCCGATTTCATGCAGCGTGCCAAGCGCGGCATCACGCGTCTCACCGCCTTCGGCGAGGAGATGCCGAATATCGAAAACCGCATTGAGCTTGCCGACGGCAAGGACGAGTTCGGCATGCCGCTCGCCAAGATTATGCACAGTTTCGATCAGGACGCCGTGGCATTGTGGAACGCCAACTTCGAGGAAGGGCTCACCATCGCCAAGGCAACCGGCGCCAAGGAGTTCTGGTCGGCGCGTGGCAATCAGCCGACCATCCATCTGTTCGGCGGCACCATCATGGGAAGCGGGGCGGGTGACTCGCTCACCAATAGTTACGGGCAGACCCACGAGATCAGCAATTTATGGATCGCGGGCCCGGGCCTGTTCCCGACCGAAGGCGCTTCGAACCCGACCTACACGATCTTTTCGGTATCGCAACGCGGTGCCGAGCAACTTGTTTCGAAGTGGGGAACTGTGGCGGGGTAGCTCCGCTCATTCCCGCGCAAGGGGGAATCCGGCGTCGGGGTCCCCGCTTGCGCAGGGACGAGCGGAGGTCACTTCCTCCGGACCGATCTCGTGTCCCGGGCGCAGCAGTACGTGTATTGCGTTGCAGACCCGGGACCTTTCCGACGCACTAACGGTCCCGGATCTGCGGTGCACCGCTACGCTTCGCTGTGCGCTGCACCGCGTCCGGGACACGTAAACGTTCACTTCTCCGGCAAGGGAATGAACTCGATCTCGTCGCCTGGCACCTTGCCGAAATGGCCGGCTTTCCATTCGGCCTTGGCCTGTTCGATTCGTTCCTTCCGCGACGACACGAAATTCCACCAGATGTGACGCGGTCCATCCATCGGCGCGCCGCCGACAATGACGAAGTGCGCGTCGGTTAATGCCTTGATTGTGACGGTGTCGCCGGGCTTGAACACCAGCAGGTGGCCGGCCTCGAATGTGTCGCCGGAAATGTCGACAACACCGTCGATCACATAAATCGCACGTTCCTCGTGGTCTGCATCGAGCGGAACCGTCGTGCCGGCCGTGAGATGAACGTCGCCAAAAATTGTTTCGTGCACTGTCGGAACCGGCGAGGATGCGCCATAGAGCGAGCCGACCACCACGCGCACGCTCTTGCCGTTCTCCTTGATAACGGGGAATTCTGCTGTCTCATGATGGGCAAAGCCCGCGTCCATCTCTTCTTTCGCCACCGGCAACGCAACCCACATCTGCAATCCGTGAATCGGCTCGTGGTCGACCCGCCGCTCCGGCCGCGTCCGTTCGGAATGGACAATGCCGCGCCCCGCCGTCATCCAGTTCACTTCGCCCGGCTTGATCGCCACTGCGGTGCCGAGGCTGTCGCGATGCATGATTTCGCCATCAAACAGATAGGTGACGGTGGCAAGACCGATATGCGGATGCGGCCGCACGTCGAGCCCGTTGCCGGCGCGGAATTCGGCCGGCCCAAAATGATCGAAGAAGATGAAGGGCCCGACCATGCGTGTGCGCGCCGAAGGCAGCGCCCGCCGCACCGCGAAGTCGCCGAGATCGACAGTACGTGGCACGATTACCTGGGCAATGGCGTCGCACTGATACACATCGCCGGCGTCTGGGTCCTTGCCGGGAAAAAAACTCATGGACACACTCCTTAGTTCGATGCGCGCGCCGCGAACAGGCGTAACGCATTACCGCTGGCGATGCGTTGGGCCTGCTCGGCGGGGAGCTGCGCAAGCCATCCGCGATATTCCTTCAATATAGTATCGTAACCGAACCAGCGCTCGTTGATCCACGTATCGGAGCCGAGCAGGAAACGGTCGGAATAGCGGTCGAACAGGCCGCGCCATTCGGTGCTCAACTTTCCATCACCGCCGGTGATACCGCTGCGATAGGACAATTCGCCCCACAGCGCGTCCTTGTGCTGGTCGAGCAGTTCCGTGATGCGCGCCGATGGCACCGAAAATCCCGTGTGGGCCCAGATGATCCGCGCCTTGGGATTGTGGCGGAACAGGATGAGCAATGCCTCTTCGTCGCAATGGGCGTGAAGGTAAAGATTCTGCTCGACCGAGAAATCCACCATCTTCTTGACCCAATCGGATTCCGCCGATTTTCCGTAGATGTGGAATTCGCCGATGCCGCGATAGTAGCCGCGCGCGTACTCGCTCTTGATGAGCTCGAAAATTGTCGGATCGTTGAACCAGGTTTGCATGTCGTTGCGCACCCGGTAGGGCCGGATGAACGGCACGACCTTGAGCTCGGGCCACTTTGCGCCCACGAGTTCGTGCGTACTCTTGTTGGGCCGGCTGGTGGCGACGATGCCGCTGATGCCGTTACGGCGAAAAACTTCGCGCACCTGATCGAGCGAATAGAACGGCCCGGGCTCCTGGTTGTAGTGCAGATGGGCGTCGAAGATCTCGAGCCGCTCCTGCGCGCGGGCTCCGCCGAGTCCGATCACTGCGGCAGCGAGTGCCGCTCTCCATACTCGGCGATATTTCATCTCAGCCCCCCGGCATTCGAATTGGCACGCGATTGAGACATTAACCCAACGGTAACTATAGGGGTGCGCGTGAGACAATTCCCGCCAGAGTTGGCTCACCGGACCTTAAGCTTAAGGTGGTCTTTACGGCGCCATGGCTCACTGTCCGGGCACCAGGACGGGGTCGCTGGCCGGAGGCGGGATGGAGTTTGTTGTGCGCGCAATCTCGCGCCGGAATATTGTTGCGATCGTCATCGGCGTCGTGCTCGCCATTGCTCCTCTGATCGGCTTTAATTTCTGGCTTGAAGGTCTGATCAATAGGCAGGGCGAAGCGGAGGTCGGCACCGCCGCCAGGCGCGCCATCGCGCTCGCCGAAGCGCGCGTCAGGGATACCGTAGGGGCGCTCGACGACCTCGCGGCGCGCGGCGTCGATTCCTGCGAACCCGCCCAGATCGAAGCAATGCGCTTTGCCGCATTCATGGCGATTCCGGTCAAGGAAGTCGCTGTGGTCGGTCCCGACGCCGAGACATTGTGTACCCATCTCGGTTTGCCGCTCGGCGAACGCACAATGCTCTCATCGGAACTGCTGGTCGGCGCGGCCGGCTACTGGTTCGACATCATCAAGCTGGCGACCGGCGAGCGCATGGTGCGGTTGCGCCGTCAGGTTGGCGCCAGTCCCAATGCGGTTGCCGCCCTGGTGCCGACAACGTTGTTCCTGCCACAGGTCTCGACCCGGGGCGGTCCATTCAGCGGCTACGCGCGCGTCACGACCCGGCAAGGCACGATTATCGGTGAGATCGGGGAACAGCCGCCGGAAAATGTCGGCCCGAATTTTGTGGCTGATACAAAATCCGACACGTTCGGATTTGACGTCGAAATCGTGAACTCGCGCACACGCATTGCCGCCGAGCATGCCTATCTCAAATGGTTCGGCTTTTTCGCAGCCGGGATCATCATGCTGACCGTGACCGGCTTCGCGGTACTCCTCCCGCGGCGAGCCCCGCGCAACCCGATCGCCGAGATCGGGCGCGCACTCGAATCCGGTGAATTCGTGCCGTACTACCAGCCCATTGTCGACATCCGGACCGGCCAGCTGCGCGGTGCGGAAGTTCTGGTGCGCTGGCGCAAGCCGGACGGCACATTGGTGCTGCCGGGTGCATTTATTCCGTTGATGGAATCGAGCGACCTGATCCATGCGCTGACCCGCAACCTGATGCAAAAAGTCAGCGCCGAGGCGGGCCCGGCCATCGGCCGCCGCTCGGATTTGAAGATTTCGTTTAATTTCGCCGGCAAGCTCTTCAGCGAGCCGACGATCGTGAAGGACGTGCGCGATATCTTCGTCAATTCACCAATCAAGTTTTCGCAGGTTGTCCTGGAAGTGACAGAGCGCGACCCCATCGAGAATTTCACGGAAACCCGGCAGATCATTGCGGCCCTGCAGGGGCTTGGCGTGCGCATCGCGATCGACGATGTCGGCACGGGCCACAGTGGGCTTTCCTACATGCTCAAACTCGGTGTCGACATCATCAAGATCGACAAGATGTTCGTGGACGCGATCGGCACCGATCGCAACTCGACGACCATCGTCGAAACCCTGGTGGATCTCGCGCGCAACATGCGCATGGAGGTGGTGGCCGAAGGCGTGGAGAATTTCGAGCAGGTCATGCACTTGCGTGCACTCGGTGTGCGCCTCGCGCAAGGATTTGTATTTGCGCCGCCGCTGCCGGCGAGTTCGTTCCTTCAGCTGGTCGAAGCCATCGATCCGCTCCAGCCTGCGGCGACCGATTCGACAGCAGTTGCCGGCGGACGGGTGAAGGTGCCGGCGTAGCAGGTCGCGCGTGTCCCGGACGCGGTGCGGCGCCATAGCGCGTGGAAGACATGCGTAAACGCGCTTATGGCGCTGCACCGCAGATCCGGGACCGTTACAAGCTCAGGGCATTGATACGGTCCCGGGTCTGCAGCGCACCACTCGCTGCGCTTCGTGCTGCGCCGCGCTCGGGACACACCGCGCAATGAAAAAGGGCGGCCTTGCGGCCGCCCAAGTTAAAACGCCACGCGGGAGGAACCTCGTCAGGGTCGGCTTTTTAAGTTTGCCGGCCCACGTGACCGTATGTCGTATCCGTGTTGTGAATTCGTCATGAACGCGCTGATTCGTCAATTGAATTTTTTAGATATGTGACAGCCGTGTCCCCGAGGGCGCAGCGCAGCACGAAGCGCAGCGAGTGGTGCGCTGCAGACCGGGGACCGTTCCAACGGCCTGAGTTCGTAACGGTCCCGGATCTGCGGTGTAGCGCCGTAAGCACGTTTGCGCGCGTCTTCGACACGCTATGGCGCTGCACCGCGTCGGGGACACACCAAGAATATGAGCGGTGCAACGTTGCTGGTGAGGGACACGATTACCAGCAGCGGCGAATCGACCGCCTAGGCCGCCGTCAATTCTCTTTCGATGGCGGCGATGACAAGCGGATCGGTCGGCTCGACCGCCGAACTAAAGCCGGCCTTCAGGTAGCCATCGTGGCCGATCAGGTATTTGTGGAAATTCCAGCGCGGCCCTTCCAGCGGGCGTTCGGCCAACGCCCATTTGTAAAACGGATGAGCGTCTTTGCCTTTGACAGTCACCTTTTCCGTGATGGGGAAGGTGACATGATATTGACCCTGCGCGGTGGCATGGATGTCGCTGACGCCACCGGGCTCCTGACCACCGAAATCATTAGACGGCACACCGAGAACGATCAGCCCCTTGTCGCGAAATCGCGACCACAGCGTCTGCAAGCCGGCATATTGGGGAGTGTAGCCGCAGAGGGAAGCTGTGTTGACCACCAAAATGGGATGACCGGAGTAGGATGACAGAAGGATTTCCCCGCCATCCAGACCCTTGAAGGTGAATGCATAGGCGGTGACCCGGCTCATGCCAATCGCATTGGCGCGATTTGGCGCAAAACCAAACAACGCGCAGGCCCCGGCGGACAGTAGATGACGGCGATCGATCATGGCCGCATTATAACGGCTCGCACACGGATTTTGCGCAAAATTATGTGAGCCGGGCGTGACGCCAAACAGGCTCACGGATATTGCGGCTATGCCGCTTCGAAGCGCACCGACGTCTCGAAAGACGTTCCGCAGGCTTCACATTGCCACAGGTGCCGCACCCGACAGCCATCGACACATTCGGACCATTCGGGAATGTAAATGCGCTCGCCGCATTGGGCGCACTCGATCACAGGACGCGAGCGCGCAAATCTTGCGACATCGCGAGACATTTCCATGGGGACTCCTCCCGATACAAATCACGCGGCCCCGCACCGATTTTTTTAACTTAGTGCAAAAACCACGCGTGAATGAAGCAGTGACGCTGCCATACCGTGCACGCGGCTCGTGAATTTTTTGCGGCAGAAATATCAAGGTCGAATCACAATCTTTTGCGCGCGTCAAAAAGTCTGTTGCACTGCATCACAATGTCACGCCGAATTTCGCGAGCACCCACATCGTCCCGAGATAAAGGACGAAGGTGAGAGCGCAACACACAGCAAGCGTTGCCCAAAATCCCGTTCCCTGGCGCAGCATTGCCGGCATCACCAGGAACATCGGCAGCGTCGGCAGGACATACCAGAAGGTCGACTGCGCGTGCGCTGCGGTGCGTTCCGCATCGCTGGTATCATGCCACAGCCAAAGAATCCCAAGGATCGATACCAGCGGCAACGAAACGAAGAGCGCGCCAAGGCTCGGCGAACGGCGTGCCACTTCAGAAACGATGGCTATGATGACGCCGGAAAGTGCGGCTTTGACAGTGAGATAAAGCATAAAAGGCTCCGATAGGGATGGAACGCGCGCGGCGCCGGCGGCAGAATAGGGGACCTCTGGCGGGATCAGGCTTAAGGAGGCTCCCTCGTGAGCCAGAAGACCCTCGCGAAGCCGAGCACGAAAACCAAGCCAAAAATACAGCGGCCACCGCTGTGGAAGGTCATCCTGCTTAACGACGACTTTACGCCGCGTGAATTCGTCGTGCTGGTGCTCAAGGCTGTTTTCCGGATGAATGAAAGCCACGCCTATAAAGTGATGATGACGGCGCACCAGAGAGGCGCCTGCGTGATCGCGGTCTATACCCGCGACGTGGCCGAGACCAAGGCGAAGGAAGCGACTGACATGGGCCGCTCCAAAGGCTATCCGTTGTATTTTACGACCGAGAAAGAAGAGTAGGGTGGTGTCCCGGGCGCGGCGCAGCACGAGCGGAGCGAGTGGTGCGCTGCAGACCCGGGACCGTTCCAACGTCCTGAGTTCGTAGCGGTCCCGGATCTGCGGTGCAGCGCCATAAGCGCGTTTGCGCGCGTCTTCGACGCGCCATGGCGCCGCACCGCGTCCGGGACACGCTTTTTTGCGGCGATTAACGGCAAACTTCATCAGTAACCATCCAGTTTAACATTAACGTCAGGTTGTGCTCCGAAAGCCATGCGCCGGTTGGTATTCTGGTCTGGAAGTTTCGGAGTGGAGCCGGCTCATGGCTGAAAAACGAAAGAGCGAGCGTTCGCGCACCTTTTTTGGCGCCGTCATCGCGTTCAATCAGCGCAAGTCCACCATGAACTGCAATGTGCGGAATTTCTCGCCGGCGGGCGCGCGGGTTGCGTTCGCGAATACGGCGGCCGTTCCCGACCAGTTTGATCTGACGATCGGGCACAAGGCGCGTTCGTTCAGGGCGCGCATGGTGTGGCGTGGCGCCGACGAAGCGGGTGTCGCGTTTTTAAGCGAATACGAGCAGGACAACAGGCCGGTTCCGAGCGCGTTTGCCCGGCGCCTGCGCGAGAGCGAGGCCGAAAAGGCTGCCTTGCGCCGGCGCATCGCGCAGCTGACCGAGAGCAACTGCGCATAAAGGCCTGCGCGGGCTGTCACGCCTCGTCCCGGAACACGATCTGCATCGTCACGACAAATCCGCTCATTCCCGCGCAAGCGGGAATCCAGAGCCAAATGCACCGTCCCTCCGGGTCGTCCCGGATCCTCGCTTAGGCGGGGATGAACTGTAAATTGGTTTGGCTGCCAACATTCTGCAGCGCGCCCGGGACACGTCCGTTTGGTGCGGATTAGTCGTCGTCTTGCGGGTGCGCCGCAACCACTGCCGTTGCGGGCGGGGGAACCGGCACACTTGCCGTGGTCTCAGGCGCAACGATTGGCCCCAGGGGAGCCGGCTGCGCCAATGCCGTCGGCTGTATTGCCGTTGGCAGCGTCAAAGGCGCGATCAACGTTCCGGCTGCCTGCATCAGGCTCGGCCACAGCGCGGCCTGCTTCTTGTTCTGTGCGTAGAAGAACAGCCCACCGAGCACGAGCACGATTAACACCAGGACGACGAGCGTGTTGACCGTGGTGTCCGGATTGTTGCGCCGCCGGCGTGCCGGTTTGCGCGTTCCCCGTTTCCGGGCCGCTTTTTGCTTCTTCGCCATGTCGTGGAGCTCCCTCGATGGTGTGGCCAACTCACGGCACTGACCCTCAATGTCGCGTCACCAAGTTGCTTAAATACACACCAGCTCCGTGGCCAAGCCGCCGCGGCGCGCAATAGCAAAAACCGAATCACCGCAAGAACATTAGCCGATTCGGGCATTCGATGGGTGAATCCCCTTGGTGTCCCGGACGCGGTGCAGCGCCATAGCGCGTCGCAGAAGCGCGTGCACACGCGCATGGCGGTGCACCGCAGATCCGGGACTGTCGCAAAGTCAGGACGTTGGAACGGTCCCCGGTCGGCAGCGCACCACTCGCCGCGCTCGTGTTGCGCTGCGCCCGGGACACGCTCATCCCAAACACTCAACTTGGCATCAGGATGATGCTGTGGTCAGATTGCCGTGGGACTCATGTCGCAGCGTGTATTGATAACGGCCGGCGCGGCCGGCATCGGCCGCGAGTTTGCGCGTGCCTTTACGGCGAACGGCGCCAAGGTTTTCGTCTGTGACATCGACGACAAGGCGCTTGCCGCCATCGCAAAGGAAATCCCCGGCCTCATCGCCCGGCGCTGCGATATGTCGAGCCGCGCCGAAATCGAGCGCATGGTGCCAGAGGCGGTCGCTGCGCTGGGCGGGCTCGATGTGCTCATCAACAACGCCGGCATTGCCGGACTGACGCTGCCGGTCGCCGACTACCCGCCGGACGACTGGGACAAGGTCGTTGCCGTCAACCTCACTGCTATGTTCGATGTGTCGCGGCTGGCTATCCCGCACCTGAAGAAATCGAAGGCGGGCTGCATCATCAACATGTCGTCGATTGCGGGGCGCTACGGCTTTCCCAACCGCAGTCCTTATGCCGCCACCAAATGGGGCGTGATCGGACTGACCAAGACGCTGGCCATGGAGCTCGGCGAATGGGGCATCCGCGCCAATGCGATCGCGCCTGGCGCGGTCGAGGGCGAGCGCATCGTGCGCGTGTTCCAGGGCCGCGCGCAGATCAGCGGCCGGTCGCTGGACGAGGTGAAAGCCGACGCGCTGGCAGCCGCGTCGATCAAGACGATGATCGACCCGAAGGACATCGCGCAGCTGGCGGTGTTCCTTGCCTCCGATGCGGCAAAGTCGATCTCGGGGCAGGTGATCCCGATCGACAACGACCGGCAGAAGGCGTGACAAGGTCCACACAGCCGGATCCGATGTGGCTGGTGGGCCCTTAGAGGGAAACGCCGGCGAGTTGGGGAATTACGCCGCGACGGACGTGAGCACGGCGGCGTAGTGGCAGAACGCGGCGGTAAGAACAAAGCCGTGCCAGATCGCGTTCTGGAAACGCAGGCTCCGCCAGGCGTGGAACACGACGCCGACCGTGTAGAGCACGCCGCCGGCGCCGATCAGCCAGAGCGTCACCGGCGCGAGCGCGGCGGTGATCGGCCCAAGCGTGAAAACGCCGCTCCAGCCCATCGCGAGATAGAGACCCACCGATGTGCGATCGAAACGGCCCGGCCATAGAAGCTTGAGCGCCATGCCCGCGAGCGCCGTGGCCCAGATGGCGGCGAGCACCAGGTCCGGGGCGGCGCCACGCATCGGCAGCATGAAGGCGGTGTAAGTCGCCGCAATCAGCAGATAGATCGCCGAATGATCCAGCCGGCGCAGCCACCATTTGAACGGCGAGACCGGCCACAGGTTATACGCCGCCGAGAAACCGAGCATGGACAGAAGCCCGGTGAGGTAGATCGCGACTGCGGCGAAGCGCGTGAGGTCGCCGCCGCGAACGGCAATAACGATCAGCACCGCGGCGCCGCCAATCGCCATGGCGACACCGAGGAGGTGGACGACCGCGTCGGCGAGAGTCTCGCCGCGGTCGTAACGCCAGCTGAAATGAGAAGTCATGCCGCTCGCATAATTGTGCATTGCGGCAATGAGAGGGCCGGAAAAAGAGTGCGCGCGTGGAATGTTGCTGGCAGGGCGAATAGCGAAACGTATTGCGCCGTTGTACTGGCGATGATGCGGCGCTCATCCGCATGCAGGGACCGGCGCGCGATTACGACGCCGAAGCAAAGTACAATACGGCGACAACCGCCATGATGGTCAGTGCACCAACAATCAATGTTTTCTGACTGTACGCGTCCTCGGCCACGTCATGAGGCTGATATTCGCTGTTCGTTGACATCGGATACCTCCATCAGGGCCCCCGCTGCGGAATGCCGCCCCGATACGGTCGCCCGTAGAATTAAATAATCGAATGTGGCTGAAGGTTCCTTGATCGAGATCAAGGGCTGCAGAAATTGGCTGGTTCAATGCGCGCGCAGGGAGCGGCCGCTACTCGCCGGGCGCCTTTCCACCGACGGCTCGATAGAAATTTGCCAGCTGTTGGGCAGTTTGAATTGTTTTAATACCGGCGTTGTAATTGTCGGAGACCGTTCTGGGCCTCGGCCTCGGCGACAGGATCTTTTATAAGCTCAGGCTCAAAAGCTTTGCTGTCGCGCTTCTCACTTCTTTCGGCCATCGTCAGTTTCTCGTGCAAGCGCTTCGGCCTGCCGATCAATCATTTCGCGCGTAATCCGACTATTCTCAAAAGCCGTATTGCCATAGGCAAAGCTGCGCCGCTGCTGCTCGCGTAGGCTTCGCGCGTTTTGCAGCTTCTAGCAGGAGCTTCAGGTCCTTGGTTATTTTTGAACCTTATCGAAAACTGTGACGTCTCGTCAGATGGTATACTGGCTAACAAAAGTTGATGCTGTGTTATAGGTTAGAGAGGCTCGCGCGCGTGCGCTGCGTTCCGCGCTGTCACCTTTTCTTCTTAGCCGCGGCCTTCGGTTTTGCCGCGGCTGCCTTTGGCTTTGCCACAGGCGGTGGCGGCGCCGCATTCAGCGCAGCCTCGCGATCGGCCGCTTCCTTTGCCAAACGAAGCGCCCGCAGCCGCTCGGTTTTGGCGCGCTCCGCTTGGCCGGCGGCTTTGTACTCGGCCATAGCGGTCGCACCTTCGCGGGCCTGGACTTCCTTCTTATGGAACGCGGCTTGAGCGCGTTCCATTTCCTTTGTGCTTTTCTGAGTGCTCACGAACACCCCGTCGTTGACCCGCAGGTATCGCACTTCATGCAAGTGCCGTTGCGTACCAGCGTGAAGTTGCCACATTCACCGCAGGCTTCACCTTCGTAGCCCTTGGCCCGCGCCTCGGCACGTTTCTCGGCGGCCGCAGTCTTGGCGTGGATACGCGCATCGGCCTGGTTGATCTGCTCCAGTGCCTGCGCCGGTGAAAGCTTGACCTCCGGCTCGGCCTTGAGCGCTGCGCTGCCGGCAATCTCGGCGCGCGCGCCGCCGACGGCGGCAAGCGCCGTGACATTGCCGCCACCACCCGCCGCCGGCGTCGAGACGCCGCGCACGACCGACAGACGGTCTGTGCGCGAGCGCGTCAGGCCCTTCGACACGTAGTTGGTCGCGGGCTTTCCTTCTTCCACGCCCTTGCCAAGCGCGTCGAAGCCGCCGGCCTCGCTCGGATCCACATGGGCGAGATCAAAACGCTCCAGGTAGGAGACGGCGAGTTCGCGGAACACGTAATCAAGGATCGAGGTCGCGTATTTAATCGAGTCGTTGCCCTGCACCGGGCCCTGCGGCTCGAAGCGGGTGAAGGTGAAGGCGTCGACATATTCCTCCAGCGGCACGCCGTATTGCAGGCCGAGCGACACCGCAATGGCGAAATTGTTGATGATGGAGCGCAGCGCCGCGCCTTCCTTGTGCATGTCGATAAAGATCTCGCCGAGGCGGCCATCATCGTATTCGCCGGTGCGGAGATAGACCTTGTGGCCGCCGACGACCGCCTTCTGGGTGTAGCCCTTGCGTCGGTCGGGCATGCGCTCACGCTCGCGCAGCACGGTGACACGCTCGACGATCTTCTCGACGATTTTCTCGGCGAGACCCGTGGCGCGGGCCGCGGCCGGACGCTCGAGGAAGGCGTCGACGGTGTCGTCTTCGTCTTCCTCGTCGGCGATGAGCTGCGAATTGAGCGGCTGGCTGAGCTTGGAGCCATCGCGGTAGAGGGCGTTGGCTTTGAGCGCCAGCTTCCAGGAGAGCAGGTAGGCTTCCTTGCAATCCTCGACCGTCGCCTCGTTCGGCATGTTGATGGTCTTGGAGATGGCGCCGGATATGAATGGCTGCGCCGCCGCCATCATGCGGATGTGGCTTTCCACCGAGAGATAGCGCTTGCCGGTGCGGCCGCACGGATTGGCGCAGTCGAACACCGGATAGTGCTCGGCCTTTAGATGCGGCGCGCCTTCCACCGTCATGGCGCCGCAGACGTGGATGTTGGCGGCCTCGATCTCGCGCTTGCCGAAGCCAAGCGCGGCAAGGAGGTCGAAATTTGGCGAGGCGAGATCCTCGGCGCTGATGCCGAGGGTATCGCGGCAGAATTCTTCGCCGAGCGTCCATTTGTTGAAGGCGAACTTGATGTCGAAGGCCGTCGGCAGCGCTTTCTCGATTTTGGCAATGGCTTCGTCGGTGAAGCCCTTGGCCTTCAGCGTGGTGTGGTTGATCGCGGGCGCCTGCGCCAGCGTGCCGTGGCCGACCGCGTAGGCCTCGATCTCGGCGATATCAGCTTCGCTGTAACCGAGCGTGCGCAGCGCTTCCGGCACCGCGCGGTTGATGATCTTGAAGTAGCCGCCACCGGCGAGCTTCTTGAACTTCACCAGCGCGAAATCAGGCTCGATGCCGGTGGTGTCGCAATCCATCACCAGACCGATGGTGCCGGTCGGCGCGATCACGGTCGCCTGCGCGTTGCGGTAGCCATGCTGCTCGCCGAGCGCGAGCGCGCGATCCCAGGCGGCCTTGGCATGTGCGATGAGAGCCTGATCGGGGCAGGCGCCGTGGTCGAGCGGTACCGGCGGCGTTGCCACTCTCTCGTAGCCGGTGCGCTCGTTGTAGGCGGCGCGGCGATGGTTGCGCATCACGCGCAGCATGTGCTCGCGGTTTTTCTTGTAGCCGGGGAAGGGGCCCAGCGTCTCGGCCATTTCGGCCGAGGTCGCATAGGACACGCCGGTCATGATAGCGGTGAGCGCGCCGCCAATGGCTCGGCCCGCATCGGAATCATAGGGAATGCCGGAGGTCATCAGCAGGCCGCCGATATTGGCGTAGCCGAGACCGAGCGTGCGGAACTCGTAGGAGCGCTCGGCGATCTCGCGCGAGGGGAATTGCGCCATCATCACCGAGATTTCCAGCACAACGGTCCACAGCCGCACCGCGTGCTCGTAACTCTCGACCCGGAATTTGCCGGTCGTCTCGTCGCGGAAGGTGAGCAGGTTCAGCGACGCCAGATTGCAGGCGGTGTCGTCGAGGAACATGTACTCCGAGCACGGATTGCTGGCGCGGATTTCACCCGAGCCCGGGCAGGTGTGCCAGTCATTGACCGTGGTGTGATATTGCAGGCCGGGATCGGCCGAAGCCCAGGCGGCGTAGCCGATCTTCTCCCACAGCGCGCGCGCATCGAGCGTCTTCGCGATCTTGCCGTTCTTGCGATAGGTGAGATCCCATTTGGCGTCGGCTTCGACGGCCTTGAGGAAGCCGTCGGTGACGCGGACCGAATTGTTCGAATTCTGTCCGGAGACGGTGAGATAGGCCTCGCTGTCCCAATCGGTGTCGTAGGTCGGGAAATCGATATCCTTGTAGCCCTGGCGCGCGAACTGGATCACGCGCTTGATGTAGCTATCGGGCACCATCGCCCTGCGCGCGAGCTTGATCTCGCGCTTGAGCGCGGGGTTCTTGTCCGGCGAGAAGCAATCGTCGCCCGAGCCCTCGCAATTCACGCACGCCTTGAGAACGGCCTTCAGGTGCTTCTGGTTGATCTTGGAGCCGGTGACGAGCGCCGCGACCTTCTGCTCTTCGAGCACCTTCCAGTTGATGTAGGTTTCGATATCCGGGTGATCGACATCGACGATCACCATCTTGGCCGCGCGGCGTGTGGTGCCGCCCGACTTGATCGCGCCCGCGGCGCGGTCGCCGATCTTGAGAAACGACATCAGGCCTGACGACCTGCCGCCACCCGAAAGCTTTTCGCCTTCGCCGCGCAGCCTGGAGAAGTTCGAACCGGTGCCGGAGCCATATTTGAACAGGCGCGCCTCGCGCACCCAGAGATCCATGATGCCGCCCTCGTTGACGAGGTCGTCGTTCACCGACTGGATGAAGCAGGCGTGCGGCTGCGGATGCTCATAAGCCGATTTGGATTTGGTCAGCTTGCCGGTGAATGGATCGATGTAATAGTGGCCTTGGCTCGGGCCGTCGATGCCGTAGGCCCAGTGCAGGCCGGTGTTGAACCACTGCGGCGAATTCGGCGCGCACATTTGCGCGGCCAGCATGTAGCGCAGCTCGTCAAAGAAGGCCTGCGCGTCGGTTTCGGATTCGAAATGGCCGCCCTTCCAGCCCCAATAGGTCCAGGTGCCGGCAAGACGATCGAACACCTGTTTGGAGCTTTGCTCGCCGATGTAGCGTTCTTTCTCGGGGAGCGTGGCAAGCGCGTCCTCGTCGGCGACCGAACGCCACAGGAACGAGGGCACTGAATTTTCTTCGACCTTCTTCAGGCGCGCGGGGACGCCGGCCTTGCGGAAATATTTCTGCGCCAGCACGTCGGCGGCGACCTGCGACCAGAATTCCGGGACCTCGACATTGTCGAGTTTGAAGACCACCGAGCCGTCCGGATTGCGGATCTCGCTGGTGGTATGTCGGAACTCAATGCCTGCGTAGGCCGATTGTCCATCCTTGGTGTAGCGCCGCTCAATTCGCATGTGCTTCTAGCCCCAAATTTCCGGACGGTTGACGACCGCCCTTTTGTTTCTGACGGACCTGTCCCGGTCCGTCGCCGTCGCTCGCACTCGCTTGACCCATCCATCTCATCTAGGTCCGGCGCTCTGATCCGGCACCGGTTCAATCCGGGTTTTTTGCCCCGGGGCACAGAAAGTCACTGTCCCAAACGCCTTGGTTCTGGCGCGGGTTGAGCTCGTCGACTGAAAGCCGTTCTGAGGGTCCGGAGGGAACCTGAAACTCAACGCCACCGACAACACCAAAGCTAAGTGGACTCGCCGTACACGTCAACAAGACATAGTGCTCAAATCTGAATCAAACACTAAATCTTGTGTCCAATGGATAACTTCGGGGACAACGGACCGCGAGAACGGGGCCAGTATTGGCCCATCCCGGACCGGCGAAAAGAGTTTTTCTCGGGGGCGCCCGGTAGGTTTTTATGCCTTCCATCATGACAGAAAAAAGACTGGAAAACGGGACTTCCGTGCCGCCCGGTAGCGGAGCCCGGCACGGCTTCAGACGGGGACAAACCCGGGAAAATTCGTTCGCTTGTGCGAGCGGAGTCGCTGATTCTCAAAATTCGCTCAGTGCCTTACGACGTAAGTGCGGGGTGAAAGCATGGCCGGCGAGGATACCCACGCCTGTGAATTCAACCTTGGGGCGCGCGAGGGCGGGGGAGGCCGCATGCGCCGTTTCCCGGACGCAGCGTACCCCGCTCATCCCCGCGAAAGCGGGGATCAAGCGCTTTTTACGAACGGGATTCCCGCTTACGCGGGAATGAACGATGTGTGTGACGTGCTCTCAGGTGACGGAAAAAGGCGGACCCCGATGGAGCCCGCCTTTTATCCCGGCACTGTCATTCCGAAATCTCAGCGGCGGAGCCGATACTTGAGGCTACTTAGCGCCCACGCTGATGAATTCCTGGGCAAGATACCCGGAGGCTGTTCCAAAACGCAACATGCACTGCAACATGGCCTTGCATCACCGTGCCCCGCGCGCCATGCGCTTGTTGCTTTTGGGAACCGCGCGCTCGCCATTCTGCTGCGGCGTTTCCTTGAAACTGATCTGGCGCGAGTGCGGCAGCGCCTCGGGGTGCTCTTTCTGCAGGTATTCGACGAGCTTTTCCCGCACCTCGCAGCGTAGATCAAAGGTTTGTGCAGCGGAGCGGGCGCTCATCAGGCAGCGCAGCTCCATCGTGCCCTCTTTGAAATCGGTGACCTGCAAAGCCGCAGTCTTTTCATCCCATTTGCCCGATTGCTTCAGAATCTCGTTGAACTTTTCCCGAATAATGCCGACCGGCGCAGTGTAGTCCACGTAGATCATCACGCTGCCGACCAGCGCGGTCGTCTCGCGAGTCCAGTTCTGAAACGGTTTTTCGATGAAGTAGGTCAGCGGCACGATCATTCGCCGCAAGTCCCACAGTTTGACGACCACATAAGTCGACGTGATTTCCTCGATCGTGCCGTACTCGTTCTCCACCACCACGGCATCGTAAAGGCGGATCGGTTGCGTCATCGCGAGCTGCACGCCCGCCATCAGATTGCTCAGCACCGGCCGGGCGGCGAGGCCGACGACAATGCCGGCGACGCCGGCGGAAGCGAAAAGACTCAAGCCATACTGCCGCACCGCCGGAAAAGTCATCAGCGCGGCGCCCAGCGTCAGCATCACCAGGAGCACATCGATCGAGCGCGATAGCACGCGCACCTGTGTGTTGTGCTTGCGCGCCAGCAGATTGTCGTCGATGTCGAGGCGGAATCGCCGCAGGTACAAGTCGGCCGCGATGTGCAGCGCGATGATCGCCGCCCAGCCGATCAGGCCGATCACCGCAACTCCCAGCAAGCGCGCGAGCAGCTCCGCGACGTCGGGCCGCAGCGGCGCAACCGGAATGGCGACCATGACCGCGAGGATCAGCAACGCGAGCCGGCTCAGACCACGTGTCTGGGTGAAAGTCGAAAAGAGATAAGGGTAACGTCCGGCAAACGCCCGCCGCACCAGCTTGCGCGCCCATTGATGAAGGGCGAGCGCAAGCAGCATCGCGATCCCGAGGATCAGCAGCGCGACCACCGGGTCCGGCAGCCAGTCGAGCAGGTCCTTGATCCAGGTCAGCGCGGCTCGAAGCGAATCCATGTGGTTCTAACTACATCCGGGAAAGAGCGGCGAATACGGGTTTTGTTCTTAGCGCCCGATGTTTCCGTCGCTGGACAATGCGGCGATGAGGTGGCAAAACGCCCGCGGATCAATCGTTTTCAATGCGCGGGCGCAATGAAAAGCTTCCTGCTCAAGCTGTTTACCTGGTGGAATTCGCAGACATTCGGCACCCAGTTCTGGACCTGGATGTATGGCGAGCCCGTGGGCGACGATGAATTCGGCAACCGCTATTATCGAACGGCCGGTGGCAAGATCGACAAGACGCTAGGCTTCGAGCGCCGCTGGGTGATCTACAACGGCTATACCGAAGCCTCGACTGTTCCGCCCGCCTGGCACGGCTGGCTGCACCACACTGTCGATACGCCGCCGACGGAGGAAAATTACAAGCCGCGCGCATGGCAAAAGCCGCACCGCGCGAATATGACGGGGACGCCGGCAGCGCTGCGGCCGCCGGGCTCGACGCTTGCCGCCGGTCGAAGGCCGAAGGCAACGGGCGACTACAAGGCGTGGAGCCCCGATACACGCAGCTAGGTCAGAACGCGCCACACTCTCGGCGTTTGCCCGGCTTTTCCGCCGCGCCGGAGAACGCAATTGGCCGCCCTTCCACCGCCGTATTCCCCGTGTTAACCGGGCGATAGCGACCGGCCTCAGGCGCCGGGCGGGCAAAAAGCCGGGCTTTAATGGCGCGTTGCATCTCGTCACTTGTGCTGTTCGTGGTCGCCACGCTGCTGGTGGCGCCGCCCGCATTCGCGCAATTCGGATCGATCTTCGGGGACCCGCCGCCGCGTCCGCCGGCTGATGTGCCGAGCAGGCCGCCGAGCCGGACACAGCAACAACAACCGCCTTACTATTCGGGCCGCGACGAGCCGCCGACGCAGCCGCTGCCGGCGCCGATGAGCCTGCCGCCGTCAAATCGGCCCGGTGCCGGCAATATACAATCGGAACCCTTGGCGCCACCGCCGGGCGGAATCGTAGCGCCGCGGCCACCGCAAGATCAGGCGCCACAAGGAGCGCCGGTCGCTCCGGGTCAGACGCCGGCGGCTTTGCCACCGGGTCCCAATTCTCCGCGCAACGTGCCGCAACCAGCGAACACGGCACCCCAGAGCGGTGATGCCGTTGTCGTTGCGCCGTCGCCGCAGCGCATCGTCAATCCGACCGCGGTGTTCTCCGGCCTCGACAAGATTACAGGCCGGATCATTTCGTTCGACGTTGCGATCAACGAGACCGTGCAATTTGGCGCGCTCCAGGTTACGCCGCGCGTGTGTTACTCGCGCCCGCCAACCGAGACGCCGAACACCGACGCCTTTGTCGAGGTCGACGAGGTGACGCTGCAAGGAGAGATCAAGCGCATCTTCACCGGATGGATGTTCGCGGCGAGTCCCGGCCTGCACGCGGTCGAACATCCGATCTACGACGTGTGGATCACCGACTGCAAAGGCGGGCAGGGCCCCAGTGTGGCGGAAGTGCCGGTGGAAGTGCCCAAGCCGCAGCCGACCCGTGCTCAGCCCCCGCCGCAACAGCGACGGACGCCGCCACCGCCGCCGCCGGCCCCGCCGCCACCGGTGCAACAGCGCCCGCAACAGCCGCAGCAACAGCAACAGCAGCAACCATCAGGATTCCCCTTCCCCTTCCCGTTTCTGCGATAGGGCAATGGACAGTTGCGCTGCCCGCGAAGGCGGAGCCCGGGCAACGATTTCCTCAAAATTTGACTCTGGATTCCCGCTTGCGCGGGAATGAGCGGAGTGTGGTGCCAAGTGGCAGCAGCCAAGTGGCAGCAGCCAAGTGGCAGCAGCCAAGTGGCAGCAGCCAAGTGGCAGCAGCCAAGTGGCAGCAGCCAAGTGGCAGCAGCCAAGTGGCAGCAGCCAAGCGGTCTCAGCGGCTGCAGAAGAGCTATCGCTCCCCCTGAATAATCGCGAGCGCCTCGGCGCCGGCAAGGGGCCGTTCGCGCGGTACGGCCGCGAAGTCGGCCTCACCGGTCAGTGCCTCCTCGAGCAGGCGATGATAGCGCCGCTTCGGGACCTCGACCGCGCCAAAGGTGCGCAGGTGCTCGGTGACATACTGCGTGTCGAGCAGCCGGTACCCGCCGATCCTGAGCCGAGCGATCAAATGCACAAGCGCGATCTTGGACGCGTCGCGCGCGCGGTGAAACATGCTTTCGCCGAAGAAAGCGCGCCCGAGTGAGACGCCGTAAAGCCCGCCGACAAGGTCATCACCGTCGTAGACCTCGACGGTGTGGCAATGGCCGCGCTCGAACAACGACCGGTAGATGCGGCGGATGCGCGAATTGATCCAGGTGCGGGCACGATCCTGCTTGGGCTCGGCGCATCCCTCGATCACGGCGTCAAAATCACGATCGACATAAACGATCCACGGCGTTGCGCGGACGGAGCGCGCCAGGCGGGCCGGTACGTGGAAGCCTTCGAGCGGGATGATCCCGCGCATGTCGGGCTCGATCCAATAGAGGGCCGGATCGTCCGCGCTCTCCGCCATCGGAAAGATGCCGCAGGCATAGGCCTTAAGCAGCACCTCCGGCGTGATCTCGATAAACGTGTTTTCGCGGTTGGCCATGGCCCGAGTCTCGTGGCGCGGTGATCTTACGGCAGTGCCGGCCGCAAGAGAAACGGCGCCCGTAACTGTTGTTAACTCCTTCGACAGCAAAAAAGCGGCAGATTTCTGAAATATCATTGTGTTCTGCGGTGACGCGCGAATCGGCGCCACGGACGTGGGATTGGAACGGATGGGCAGAGGCGGCGCACCGATTTCGGTCCTGGTGGTCGAGGACGAAGTCCTCATCAGCAACCTTGTTGCCGATGCCCTGACCGCTTCCGGGTTCCTCGTGCATGAGGTCACAACCGCCGACGAGGCGCTGCGTTACATCGACTCCGGCGCGGACGTCGACGTGTTGTTCACCGACGTCAAACTGCCGGGCAGCATGAACGGCGCGGAACTGGCGACGCGGGCGCGGCAACTGCGGCCGGAAATGCCGATTGTCTACGCCTCGGGGCGCTACAAGCTTTCCGAAATTTCTCCGCTGGTGCCCCGCTCGCTCTTCATGGCGAAGCCTTACGATCCCAACGATGTCTGCGCGTTGCTGACACGACTGACGAGTGGCCCGCCGCCGTCCTAGGGCTCCATGCCGCCCTGGGCAAGGAACTGCTCCAGCCAGTGGATGTGATAATTGCCGTCGATGATGTCCTTTTCGCGCACGAGCGCGCGAAAGAGCGGCAGCGTCGTTTCGATGCCATCGACCACCACTTCGTCGAGCGCACGCTTGAGCCGCATCAGGCATTCGGTGCGCGTCTTGCCATGCACGATCAGCTTGCCGACGAGTGAATCGTAATAGGGCGGGATGGTGTAACCCTGATAGACGGCGGAATCGATGCGCACTCCGAGCCCGCCCGGCGCATGATAGTGCAGGATCTTGCCGGGCGACGGACGGAAAGAGACCGGGTTCTCGGCGTTGATGCGGCACTCGATGGCGTGGCCCTGGAATTTCACGTCCGATTGCTTGAGGGCAAGATTGGTTCCGGCGGCAACACGGATTTGCTCGAAGATGAGGTCGATGTCGGTGATCATCTCGGTCACCGGATGCTCGACCTGGATACGGGTATTCATTTCGATGAAATAAAAATCGCCGTCCTCGTAGAGAAACTCAACGGTGCCGACACCGAGATAACCGATCTCGCGCATCGCCTTGGCGACCGTCTCACCGATCGCATCGCGGGCGTTGGCGTTGAGCGCAGGCGAGGGGCCTTCCTCCCAGACCTTCTGATGCCGTCGCTGCAGCGAGCAATCGCGCTCGCCAAGATGAACGGCTTTACCCTCGCCATCGCCGATCACCTGGATTTCGATATGGCGCGGGCGCTCGAGATATTTCTCGATATAGACGGCGTCGTCGCCAAATGCGGCCTTGGCTTCGCTGCGCGCGGTCGACAGCGCAAGCGAAAGCTCGCTCGCGCTGCGCGCGACCTTCATGCCCCGGCCGCCGCCGCCGGCGGATGCCTTGATCAGCACGGGAAAGCCGATCTCACTTGCGATTTTGCCGGCTTCTTGATCGGACCCGATCGCGCCTTCCGAACCGGGCACCACCGGGATGCCGAGTGCCTTCGCGGTGCGTTTGGCCTCGATCTTGTCGCCCATCAGGCGAATATGCGCGGCCTTGGGACCGATGAACTGCACGCCGTGTTCCGCGAGAATTTCCGCAAAGCGCGCGTTCTCCGACAGAAATCCGTAGCCGGGATGGAGCGCGTCAGCGCCGGTGATCTCGCAGGCCGACAGGATGGAGGGAATGTTGAGGTAACTATCTTTCGCCGCCGGAGGCCCGATGCACACGCTCTCGTCCGCGAACCGCACATGCATGGCGTCGGCGTCGGCGGTGGAATGCACCGCCACCGTCGGAATGCCGAGTTCTTTGCAGGCGCGCAGCACCCGAAGCGCGATCTCGCCGCGATTGGCGATCAGGATTTTATCGAACATCGCCTGGCCTCATGCTGAGGACTGCGCGGAACGCGCACGTCGCGAAGCATGGGCCGCCCGCATCTGTTGAGATGGGCCGCGTCGTGGCCTCCTCAGGATGAGAGCGGAAAAAGGTGTGCGCAAAACTTCACTCACTCGATGATCACCAACGGCTCGCCGAATTCCACCGGCTGGCCATCCTCAAACAAAATCTGAATCACGGTGCCGCCGCGCGGAGCGGGAATCTGGTTCATGGTCTTCATGGCTTCCACGATCAGCAGGGTGTCGCCGACTTTGACCTTGCTGCCGATGTCGATGAAGGGCTTGGCCCCCGGCTCGGCCGCAGCGTAGGCAGTGCCGACCATGGGCGAGATCACCACGCCCGGATGTTTCGAGGGATCGATGGCCGTGACGGCAGCCCCCGCGCCGGGCTGCGGCGCGACCTCGACACGCACCGCGGCCGGCGCGGGCGCAGCGATTGCGGCCGCACGCGCCACGCGCACGCGCTTGCCATCCTGCTCGATCTCGATTTCGGTCAATCCTGTCTCGTCCAGGAGCTGCGTCAGCTCATGGATCAGCTCGCGGTCGACGATTGTCTTCGGCGATTTTCCCACGCTCAACCCTTCTGCCTGGCGCCGAGCAGGCCGGCAAGACCGGTGATCGCCAGTGCGTAACCGTCGATGCCGAAGCCGGCAATCACCGCCTTTGCAGCCTTCGAGATATATGAATTCTGCCGGAAGCTTTCGCGTGCGTGGATATTGGTGACGTGTACTTCGATCACCGGCAGTTTGACGTTGACGGCGAGAAGCGCATCCATAATGGCGATGGATGTCGTGGTGTAGCCGGCCGGGTTGATGATGATGGCAGCCGCATCCTTGGCATGCGCCTCCTGAATCCAGTCGACCAGCTCGCCTTCCTGGTTCGATTGCCGGAACACAATGCCGAGGCCGAACCGCTTGGCGGTGTCGCCGCAAAGCTTTTCGACGTCGGCGAGAGTCGCGCGCCCATATTTTTCCGGCTCGCGGGTGCCGAGCAAATTCATGTTGGGTCCGTTGAGGACGTAAATTGTCGTCGTTGCCATGGATCCCCGGCCTTCGCGGCGTCGGCTCGATTGCGCGCGAAACTTTATAAGTGCCCCGGACGATTAGGGGAAGCCCGAATGACGTTCAGGTTTGGCATTTGGCGCCATGCGCCTGGGTTTCGGCGGCCGCCCAATCGATCACCTCTTTAAGCGCCGTTAACCGTCTGCGGCCGGCGGCGCGCGCCTTGCTGAAAATGTCAATCTGGCGGTCAGCACTCGTGCCATGGGCGGCGATGGCGTGCAGGTGCCTGATTTCCTGCGCGCAGCCGAGCGCCTCGATGTCGCCGGCGATGAAATCGATCACCTGATCGAGCCACTGCACAAGAGTGAGAGGCGAACGCGAGAACGGCTCGATGAAGGTCGCGCCGATGCCGTAGCGCTGGGCGTGCCACTTGTTCTCCTGCGTGATCGCGCGGCCAACGCGGTCGAACCCGGCATTGAGCGCGCGATCGCGGTCGAGGGCGCGCACCAGGCAACGGAACAACGCGGCGATCGCGATCGCGTCATCGAGCCGTGTGCAGCTGTCGGCGACACGCAGTTCGATGGTCGGATTGTTCAGCGAGGGCCGTATCGCCCACCAGATGTAGCTCGCGTCGGGAATGATCTTGGCCCAGGTGAGCGCGGCCACGAACTCGCGATAGTCGTCATTCGTGCGAAAGAGTTCCGGCAGGCCGGTGCGCGGCAATTCGTCGTAAGCTGCAAGCCGATAGCCGACAAGGCCGGTGAAGTGGCTTTGCCAGAACGGCGACGAGGTCGAAAGTGCCAGCAACAGCGGAAGGTAGGGCGTCAACCGCATGATCAAGTTGATGCGCGTGTCGACATCCGGTACCGCGACATGCACATGCATGCCGCACAGCATGTTGCGGTACCCGATCATCTGAAGGTCATCGATGATGGCGCCGTAGCGCGCCTTCGGCGTCACCATCTGCTCCGGCCAATACGCGAGCGGGAAGGTGCCCATGGCGGCGAGACCGAGTTTGTGTTCGGCGGCCAACAGCCCAAGCGTGCGGCGGAAATGCGAGAGATGCTGCCGGGCCTCCTGCACGCTCGCGCAGGGGGGTGTCGCCACCTCGATCTGCGACTGCAGCATTTCCGTCATCACCTGATTGCCGAGCTGCTTTTGCGCGAGCAAAATGAATTTCTTGTCCGCGCGACGCACCGCATGGCGCGTTTTCGCGTCGAACAGAAAGTATTCTTCCTCCATCCCGAGCGTATACATGCGCGCGACAACGGCCCCGACGGAACTTTGTTCCCGTATGGATCGGACGCAAAAATAGCCGCCGCAGATTTCGCCGCGGCGGCCGATGGTCACGGAATACTGCGGACGACTGGTTCGTCAGCAGCTCGGCTTGCCGCAGCGTGAAGTGTTGACCTTTTCCTTGAGCGCATCGAGGCCCACGGCGCCGACCACGACATCGTCGCCGATCACATAACTTGGCGTGCCGTTGAGGCCGAGCGCCTCGGCAAGCTTGAAGCTTTCCTGCAACGTGGCCTTCACTTCGGGGCTGGCCAGGTCCTTGTCGAGGCGGCCCATGTCGAGACCGATGTCCTTGGCCACGGCGAGTGCGCGCGCCTTGTCAGCCTGGCCGCGCCCGCCGAGGAGCTTCTGATGGAATTCAAGATATTTTTTGCCGGTCTTGTCCTGCATGCGGACGGCGACCGCGACCTGCGCGGCCTCGACCGAGCCGGGGCCAAGCACCGGGAATTCCTTCAACACGATCTTGAGCTTGGGATCGTCCTTGAGCAGCGTGAGCATGTCATCCATGGCACGCTTGCAGTAGCCGCAGTTGTAATCGAAGAATTCCACGAAAGTAACATTGCCGTTTGGATTGCCGAGCACGACCTGACGCGGCGAGGTGAACAGGTTCTCCGAATATTGTTTGACGGCCGCCTTGTGTTTCTCGGCCTCCGCGGCGGTTTGCCGTTTTTCCAGCTCGGTCATCGCCTCCTGGATGACCTCCGGATGAGCGACCAGGTACTCGCGCACAATGCGTTCAATATCGCCGCGCTGGCTGGCGGAGAATTCGTCGGCACGTGAGGCTTGCGGCACGGCGATAGCCAGCAATGCCGCGCAGGCGGCGGCGATCAGACGCGGTCTCGATGTCATGAAATCATTCCTTATTGTTGAGCTTTGGCGTTCGGTTTGACGTTTACAATGTCGTCGGCTTGCACCCATGCGGGCGAACCGATCGGCAGGCGAGTTTTGGCGCGCGAGGCAAGCTGGCGCGCGGTTTTCAGATCGCCGCGGTTAAACGCGGCCTGGGCCGATGCGAGGTCGGCATTGGCGAGATCGCCCTTGCGGCCATAGGCCACCGCGAGCTGCGAGTAGGCATCAGGTGTTTCGGGTTCGCGCACGATCGCCGTGCGAAGAAGACCAACAGCTTCTTCGGCCAGCTTTGGATTGCCTGTGGAGTTTAACGCTTGCGCGAGCATGATCTCGATCAATGGGTTGCTGTGCGAGAGCTGCACCGCCTGGCGCAGCGGGGCAACAGCTTCGGCCGGATGGCCACCCTCGAGCAGCGCCTGACCTTTGAGCTCGTAGAAATACGGATTGTTCGGCTGCACCTGGATCAACCCGTCAATCTGGACGAGCGCCTGGCGAAGATCGGAATTGCGGTAGGTCGAAATCGCGCGGGCATAGCGTGCCGGCAGGCTGTGATCGCTTGGTGGATAGCGGCGGGCAACCGTGTCAGCCCGTTCGAGGAAGCCAGACAATTTCGCGCGCATCATGTCGTGGCGCAGCTGCAACTCGGGCGGATCCTTGCGGTCCCAATAGGGACTTTGCCTTGCGATCGTTTCCAGGGTGGCGACACGTTCTGCCGGCATCGGGTGCGTCTGCATGTAGGGATCGATGTAGCGCGAATTAAACAAAACTTCGTTGCTCAGGCGCTTGAACAGCTCCACCATTCCCTTCGGCGATTGCCCGGTGGCATTGAGAAACTTCACGCCCGCATGGTCGGCCTGGTCTTCCTGCGTTCGCACATAGGAAAGCACTGACCGCATGATTGCGGACTGCGGCGCCATTATCGCGGCCGCGCCAATGTCGGAAGCCCCGGCGGCTCCACTGCGCGCACCGGCGACCAGCGCGCCGACACCCGCGAGCATCGCAATGATCGACGCCGTTTGCGCCGACGCAAGCTGCTCGCGCAGGCGCTGGAGATGGCCGCCCGCGAGGTGTCCGGTCTCGTGCGCGAACACGCCGATGATTTCGTTCGGCGTCTTGGCGTCGAACAATGCCCCCGCGTTGACGAAGATATGTCGCCCGTCCATGACGAACGCATTGAACGAGCGGTCGCTGAGCACAACGACGCGCACGTTTTGCTTGGCAAGGCCCGCGGCATGCAGGATCGGTTGCGCGTAGTCGCGCAGGAGCTGTTCCATTTCGGCGTCGCGAATGACCGGCATGCCGCGCGTCGTGCTGTCCTGCGCGCGCGCCGGCGCGAATACGGGTCCGCCTCCCGCCGCACCAACCGCAATCGCCGTCAGGAAGGCGATCGTTTGGGCTGCTGGCGTCTTGCGCCACGTCCTGATAGGTGTGCCGTTCAAGGACTTACCGATTTCATTGCCGAATGGGCGTGAACCTAGTGACGCGCCCGGGGGCGGTCAACGCGGCTGGCCATCACGAGTGAGTCATGAAAGAGCCGCCGAATACGGCAACAGCGGGGCGGGGCGGCGGTGGCCGACGGGCCAAAAACGATGCTTGAGGCGGCAAAACAGCTCTTGAAGCCTTCCAAACGCAGCGATGTGCCGCCGTTCATCGTGATGGACGTCATGGCGGCGGCAGCGCAGCGCGAGGCACAGGGCGCTCACATCATTCATATGGAGGTTGGGCAACCAGCCGCGCCTGCGCCCCAGACTGCAATCAAGGCCGCGCAGGCCGCGCTCGCGCATGGGCGCATCGGCTATACGGAAACGCTCGGGATTCCGTCGCTGCGTGCGCGCATCGCCCGTCACTATGAAGACATGTACGACCTTACGCTCGACCCTGCGCGTGTGGTAGTGACGACCGGCTCATCCGGAGGTTTCATCCTTGCCTTCCTGTCGCTGTTCGAGGCGGGCGACCGCGTAGCCTTGGCCAATCCCGGCTACCCGCCGTATCGCCACATCCTCTCCGCGCTCGGCTGCGAACCGGTGCTCATCGAGACCTCGGCCGAAACGCGCTGGGTGCTATCGGCCAAGGCGCTGATCGCCGCGCATCAGCGGGCGCCGCTCAAGGGTGTCGTGATCGCAAGCCCGGCCAATCCGACCGGCACCATGATGGATGCCGACGCGTTGACGCGCCTGATCGCGGTTGCGGAATCGGAAGGCATACGGGTGATCTCCGACGAGATTTATCATGGCCTCGATTACGCATTTGCCGCCGAGACAGCCGCGAATATTTCCGGGCGAGCGGTCGTGATCAATTCCTTCTCGAAATATTTCTGCATGACCGGCTGGCGTATCGGCTGGATGGTCGTTCCGGAAGAACTGGTGCGTCCGGTTGAAAGATTGCAAGGCAACCTTGCGATTTCCGTGCCGACGCTTGCGCAAGTTGCCGCCGAGGCGGCTTTCGACGGCCGCCAGGAAATGGAAACGGTGAAGCACAGTTACGAGGAAAATCGCCGCATCCTCACTGAAGGGCTGCCGAAAACGGGCCTCGACAAATTCCTGCCGGTGGACGGCGCGTTCTATCTTTATGCGGATATTTCCCGCTTCTCCGACGACAGTCTCGATTTTGCGAAGTGCATGTTGAATGAAGCCGGCGTCGCCGCGACGCCAGGCATCGATTTTGATCCGGTCAATGGCCGGCACTTTTTGCGCTTCTGCTACGCCGGCTCGGCAGGCGAGATGCACGAGGCGGTCAAACGCATTGGTGGTTGGCTGAAAGGCTAAACCATCCGCTCATTCGCGGGGACGAACGGCTCACTGTTCGGTCGTCAGAACTCCACGTCTAGTTCGACGACTTCGTCGGGCTCGGCCTTTGCCGCCCCGATCCACTCGCGCATCGGTGGCATCGCCATGATTGTCGCGCAGTAGGCTGCGCAATCGCTGTCCAGTTTTATGTCGTAACTGAGAAAACGTGTGACGACTGGCGCAAACATCGCGTCGGCCATGCATGCGGAGTTGCCGAAGAGGAAGGGCCCCTTGTCGGCGGCGAGGCACTCGCGCCATATGCTGATGATGCGATCGATATCAGCTTGCGCACCGGCCCAGACTTTGAATCCCGGATGCTGCGCCTTCAAATTCATCGGCAGCGCCGAACGCAGGTTGGAAAAACCCGAATGCATTTCGCCGGAAATCGAGCGGCAACGTGCGCGGGCCGCCAGCGATTTTGGCAACAACCCGGCTGCCGGCAGGATCTCGTTCAGATATTCGGCAATCGCCAGTGTGTCCCAGATCTTGATCCCGTTATGTGTGAGACAAGGCACCAGGAACGAGGGCGACAGCAGGAGGAGTTCTGCGCGCGTGGACGGGTCGTCACTGGCGACAGTCTGCTCCTCGAATTCGAGCCCCGCCAGCTTGCAGAGCAGCCAGCCGCGCAGCGACCAGGCACCATAATTCTTGCTGGCGATTGTCAGGGTGGCCTTGGCCATAGGACGTGGATGTCCCTTATTCGTCGTGGCCCGGCATCTGACAGCTTAAATGAAAGCATTGCTCTTTCAATAGTTTCCCGCTTTGCAAAATTCGTGGGCAACGGAATTGTCCCCAATTTCCGGTGACAGACGTCTCAGGCCGTGAATTTATCTCGCAGTGCAGCATGAAATGTTCTAGTCTTTGCAGGCGGTTCGCCGGGACCGCCAGGAATTGAATGCTCTACCAAGCCTATCAGGCGCACGCCGACATCATGGTGCCGGTACGCCGCCTTGCCGGCATGGCGGCCAGATCGGTGGGGGAAAGGCTCGACGGCTCGGCACGTCCGACCATGTTGAGCAACCTGACCGCCGCCTATGAATTGATCGCTCGTGCCGGCCTCACGCACGAGCGCCCGCCTTACGGCATCGACAGCGTCACGATCGGAGATCGCCAGGTGGCGGTAACCGAGGAGGCAGCCGACGTGACACCGTTCGGCACGTTGTTGCATTTCAAGAAAGACACCACGGTCGCGCAGCCGCGCGTGCTGCTGGTTGCGCCACTATCGGGACACTTCGCCACGCTGCTGCGCACGACTGTGCGAACGATGCTGGCCGAGAATGACGTCTTCATTACGGATTGGCACAACGCGCGCGACGTTTCTGTTGAGGATGGGCGCTTCGGATTTGACGAGTACATCGCGCACTTGATCCGCTTCATCGAAACGATCGGTCCGGGTACGCACGTCGTGGCCGTGTGCCAGCCGTGCGTCGCTGCCCTGGTCGCGGCAAGTGTGATGGCTCAGTCCGACAATCCGGCACAGCCGCGCTCGATGACGCTCATGGCGGGGCCGATCGACACCCGGGTCAATCCAACAAAGGTCAACGGGCTGGCCAAATCGAAACCCATCGATTGGTTTGAGCGGCATCTGATCGCGCGCGTGCCTGGCCGCTACGGCGGTGGTGGCCGGCGGGTCTACCCCGGGTTCGTGCAGCTGGCGGCCTTCATGAGCATGAACATCGACCGCCACATCAAGGCGCATCAGGAACTCTATGAGAACCTGGCGAATGGCGAGGTGGCGAAAGCGGCCCAAACCCAGGCGTTTTACGACGAATATTTCGCCGTGCTCGATTTGACCGCCGAGTTTTATCTGGAGACTGTGCGGCTGGTGTTTCAGGAGCACTCATTGCCACTCGGCGCACTCACCTATCAGAACCGCAGGGTCGAGCCGCATGCCATCAAACGGACCGCGCTGTTCACCGTGGAAGGGGAGAAGGACGATATCTGCGCGGTCGGCCAGACCTTGGCAGCACATGATCTGTGCTCTTCACTGCGGCCTTATCGCAAGCGCCACCATATGCAAGCGGGCGTTGGGCACTATGGCGTATTTTCCGGCAGGACGTGGCAGCAGCAGATTTATCCGATGGTCAAGAACGTCATCTTGCAGAGCGACTGAAATATCGGCCGCGCTATCGCTTGAAGGCGCCGAGGATCGCGCGCATGCGCTCGGCGCTTGTCGCTTCCGACGGCGTCGTATCGCGTTCCGGCGCGAGCCGGGCATCGCAATCGACGTAATTCGACGAGACGATTTTTCCGGTGCGGTTGTCGAAACGCCTCTCTTCGCAGCGGCCCTTGTTGTCGGTCTCGACCACAATGGAAGCAACGCGGTGAGCCGCTTCGCCTCCCGCAGATTTGGGCAATGGCGCGATCTTCGTTGCGGCGTTGTTCGCCTGACGCTCGGCCGAGAAATAGGTGCCCGAGGTCACGAAAATCGCCAGCAGCAATAGGCCGCCAAGCGCCGCCGACACCACCAGGGCGCGGACGACGTCCTTGGGCGAAACGCTGCGCTTAGCGGAGCGCGGCTTGCGCTTTACTGGTTCAGTGCTCATGGCGGTCGATACGTGAATTAACATATTCAGTTTGTTGGAAAAATTTACCTCAGTCAGGTTGAGGAAGACTGAAAAAATAGACTCAATTTGAGCAAATCGGCTGCATGTGTTTGCCGCATCTTCCATTTTTGCAGGTCAATTCCTACATGCCTGTACGTTCCAACAAACCCCGAAAATCCAATGCTCGACTTTACCTCATCGTCCGATGTCGGGGACATCGAGGCTGCGGCACCGTCCGCATCCGATACCGAAATCCTCGACGCATATTCCAATGCCGTGACCTCTGTGGCCGACTCGATCGGGCCAACAGTGGTGCGCGTGGAAGTGCGTAACAACAAAGGTCACCCTGGTGGCGTTGGGTCTGGTGTGATTATCGCGCCGGACGGCCTGGTGCTGACCAATTGCCATGTGGTTCAGGGTGCCAGGGAGGTCCGGCTTCAGGATGCTGAAGGCCGCGTGATGGAAGCCCAACGTCTGGGCGAAGACCCCGACACCGATCTGGCGCTGCTGCGTGCCGGTTCGGTTCGTGATCTGCCAAGCGCCACGCTCGGAGATTCCAAGAAGCTCAGGCGCGGCCAGCTTGTGGTGGCGATCGGCAATCCGCTCGGCTTCGAATCGACCATCACGGCGGGCGTGATATCCGCGCTCGGGCGTTCTCTGCGTTCGCGCAACGGCCGCCTGATCGAGGACGTTATCCAGACCGATGCCGCGCTCAACCCGGGCAATTCCGGGGGGCCGCTCGTTTCCTCACGGGGCGAGGTGATCGGCATCAACACTGCCGTCATCATGGGGGCGCAGGGCATCTGTTTTGCGGTCGCCAGCAACACGGCGCGGTTCGTGCTGAGTGAACTGATCCAGCATGGCCGCGTACGCCGCGCCTATATTGGCGTATCGGCGCAAACAGCCGCGGTGCCAAGGCGACATGCGCGCGCCGCGCAAATCGACAACAGTTCGGGAGCGATGATCAATGCGCTTGAGCCAAATGGGCCGGCAGCTTTGGCGGGCCTGATGAGCCTGGACACGATTGTGCGCGCCGATGGTGAATCCGTCACCGGCGTGGACGATCTCATCAGGTTGCTCAACGGAGAGCGCATCGGGCGCCGTATCGCTATCGACGTATTGCGGCGTGGCTCGCTGCGTAGCTTCGAGGTAGCCCCGTTGGAGCGACCGTCAGCGCGCGTCGCCTGATCGCCCGGCCAGTCTACTGCGGTTTCGGCACGGTCTGCTTGGCGGCCTTCTTCCGCGCTGCTGGCTCGTAATTGCCGCCCGCCATGCACTTCTTAATAAAGGTATCGCGCTTGGCACCCTGCAGCTGCTGGCTCTCGGCGCCGACCTTGCAGGTCTCCATCTTTTCCTGGGAGGTGACGGCTGCGGCGGGCGTCGCCACCAGCATGACTGGGATGAAGGCAATGGCCATGTTTCGCAGCATCGTGTCGGCTCCTCTGAGGTGTCGCTGCGGGATAGACGATAGCGCGGTTCTTGGCAAATTCAGGATCAGCGCAATGCCGCCGCGATGTTGCCACCATCAACGGTGGTGACGTTGGCAGTCGTTTTCAGTTCGAGCGCTTGATGCAGAAAGGCCTGGGCTACATCCTCAGCAGTCACCTCGCGGTGGAGCAGGTTACCGCTCATATATTCCTCTTCACTGATCCCGCGTGCCTTGGCGCGCTCCTTGATAAAATCCGCAGTCAGCAAGCCTGAGCGGATGCGGTCGGCGTTGACTGCATTCGCGCGGATGCCGTTCGCCCCGTAATCGAGCGCATACTGGCGCACAAGAAGCAATGTGGCCGCCTTCGGCAAACCGTAGGGTCCAAAATCCGGCCCCGGGTTTACCGCCTGCTTGGAAACATTGAACAACAGGCAGCCGCCGACATCTTGCTTGAGCATGACCTTCACCGCAGCCTGTGCGACTTTCTGGTGGGCGAAGAAGTTCAGTTCGAAGCTCTCACGCAGCAGTGCTTCATCCACTTCGCCGATCTTGCCTTGCCAGGCCGCCCCGGCATTCGACACCACAATGTCGACGCCTCCGAACGCGGCGACGACCTGTTCGAAGGCGGTGCCAACCGATGTTGCATCGGTCACATCGCAAGCGACCGCAAGAGCCGCGCCGCCGATTGTCTTGGCGTTTTTCGCGGCAGCGGCAGCATCGATATCGAGCATCGCAACTTCCGCGCCGGCTTCGGCAAAGACACGGGCGGTCGCGGCGCCGATCGCGCCGCCGGCTCCGGTAATCACCGCAATCTGACCGGCAAGCGGTGGCGGCTTGCGCTGGCCAAGCTTCGCCAGTTCAAGCGGCCAGTATTCTACGTCGAAGATGTCGGTCTCGGAGATCGATTTGAAGGCACCGATCGCTTCGGCCCCGCCGATGCCCTCGGCGGCGGCCTCGGCAACGTCGGCGGCGATGCGCGCGTCTTTGGTGCTCACCCCAAGCCCGAACAATCCGAGGCCCGGTACCAGCACGACACGGGGCAGGGGATCGTGCATCGCGGCTGCGTTGGCGCGCGCCTCTTGCCGCGCGAAATAGGCAGCATAGTCCGCCATGAAGGCGCGCGCGGATTGTTGAACGGCTGTCTTGAAATCATTGAGTTTGCCCGATTCCGGCGCCGGTGTGATCAGCGGCCATGGTTTGGTGCGTATGACATGATCCGGCGTGATCACCCCAGCGCAGGCGTAGCGCGCCACGTCCTTGCCGTTCACGTAGTTCAGGATCGCGCTGCTGCTGCGAAAGTGCAGAATCAACCGCTTATGCGCGCCTTTGCCGAAGGCATCACGTAGTGCGCAGGCACCGCGAATAATCGGTGCCACCTCGGAAACAGACGCTATTTGGTCCGGCAATCTCGCACTCGCGAATTTCGCATTGCCTTTTTTGCGCAAGTAATCTTCCGCGAGCGTGACGAATTCGATCGTGCGCTCGTAGGCCTCATGCGCATCATTGCCAAACGTAAAAATGCCGTGCTTGTCGAGAATAAGGCCCTCGACTTTGGGATTCTTCTCAAACACCTCAGCGGCTTTTTTTGCCAGCGCAAAGCCCGGCATGATGTAGGGAACAAAGCCGAGGCGAGAGCCGAAAATTTCCCTGCATAGGGCCTCGCTCTTTTCCTGGTCGATCAGGCTCAGCACTGCGGTGGCATGGGTATGATCGACGAATTTGTGAGGGACGAACGCGTGCAGCAGCGTCTCCACCGACGGATTGGGCGCCTGCGGATCGATCAGGCTGGCGCGTTGTACCCGTACCATCTCTTCGTCGGGCATGGCGTCGCGCGCACGTAGTTTGCGCAGGGAGGCAAGGCGCACAGCGGGCATTCCGGCAGGCTCGATGTTTGCCATGTCCCAGCCGGAGCCTTTGACGCAAAGAACCTCTGCATCATCGCCAAGCAGATCCCTGATCTGTGTCTTTACGGACGTGTTGCCGCCGCCATGCAGGACCAGTTTGGGCTCGCGGCCAAGCAGCCGTGTCGAATAGACACGCAAAGCCAAATCCGCGCTTACGCCGGCCTTTGTCCAATGATCGACGGCCGCCTTGGCGTCGCTTTCGACCCAGGCGGATCTCATCGTGTGGCTAGCTCTTGTCGCCGAGCAGGCGCTTGGCCCACCAGCCGCGCTTGGGCGCTGCCGACTCGTCGGATCCGGTGCTGGAAATTACCGGCACTGTCGGCGATGTCGCTGAAGCCGGTTTCGGCGCACTTTCGGTGGCGAAAGGTGCCGGCTCGCGGATCGTCGAGCGGCGACGGGGCGGCTCCTGCGCACTGGCGGACGTTGCGGAGTATTCTGCCGGCGCAGGGGCAGGGCGTTCCTCAACCGGCGGCGAATACTGCGCACTGGCCGTCGTTGCGGAATAGTGGGGTCTGCTGTCGTCGTAACTCGGCGGACGGTTAAGGTCGTCGACCGCATGTTGCAACTCGGGCTCAGGCCCGGTTTCGCCGGAACGGAACGGCGCTTCACCATTGCGTTGCCGATTGCGACGACCGCCACGGCGGCCGCGACGACGGCGCCGCCGCCCCTCGCCCTCGCCGGATGTGCCGCCTTCCTGACGCGCCTGTGGTTGGCCCAACCCGTCTTCCTCGGGCGAGCCAGCGTCGTGATCCTCGTGGGCGACAGAATGCTCGGGGACTGTATCCTGCGTGAATTGTTGCGGGCTTTCGCGTTGTTCGCCGCTACGTCCGCGTCCGCCGCGCCCGCGCCGTCGTCGGCGTCGCCGGCCGCCTTCGCGCTCGGGCTCGGTGCGCGGTTCTGCTTCCGTTTCGGCTGCGGCGAATTCCGGCTCCTCTGCAACATCGTCAGACTCGACGATTTCGTCTTCGACTTCCTCGACCGGCGCGGTCAGTTGTGGATGTTGAGCGGCAAGCGCGCGCGCAGCTTCCGGCGTGTGCACCTGTTCGCCACGGTCAATGACATAAGACTGTTGGCCCGTTACCGCCGGGTCGGCGGACACCGTGATGATGATGCGGAAGCGTTCCTCCAATGCACGCAAATGGGCGCGCTTGTGATTGAGCACGTAGAGCGCAACCTCGGCCCGCGTGCGCACGATCAGATTATGTGTCGCGCCCTTGATCAACATTTCCTCGATGGCACGCAACAACTGCAGCGAGACTGACGACACGGATCGGACATGACCGCTACCGCCACAGACCGGGCACTTCTCGGTCGAACTCTCAAGGACCGAGGTGCGAATACGCTGGCGTGACATTTCCAGCAGGCCAAAATGCGAAATGCGGCCGACCTGGATGCGCGCGCGGTCGTGCCGGAGCGCTTCCTTTAGCCGCCGTTCCACAGTGCGATTGTTGCGACCCTCGTCCATATCAATGAAATCGATGACGATAAGTCCAGCGAGATCCCGCAGGCGCAATTGCCGTGCGATCTCCTCCGCGGCCTCGCAATTGGTCTTGAGCGCGGTGTCTTCAATGTGGTGCTCGCGTGTGGCGCGGCCGGAGTTGACGTCAATCGCCACGAGCGCTTCTGCCTGATTGATAACGATGTAGCCGCCGGAGCGCAGCTGCACCACGGGCGAGAACATGGCGTCGAGCTGGCTTTCAATGCCGTAGCGTGTAAACAGCGGCTGCGTGTCTTTGTACAGTTTTACATTTTTGGCATGGCTCGGCATCAGCATGCGCATAAAGTCACGCGCTTCCGCGAATCCCTCGTCGCCCGAAACGACGATTTCTTCGATATCCTTGCCGTAGAGGTCGCGGATTGATCGCTTGGTAAGCGAGCCCTCCTCATAAACCAGTTTAGGCGCGGTCGATTTGAGGGTGAGGTCGCGCACCGTCTCCCACAAACGCAGAAGATATTCGAAGTCACGTTTTACTTCGGTCTTGGTGCGGCTGGCACCGGCGGTCCGCAGGATCACACCCATGCCTTCCGGAACTTCCAGTTCCTGTGCAATTTCCTTGAGCCGTGAACGATCTTCGGCGGAAGTAATCTTGCGGGAAATGCCGCCGCCGCGTGCTGTGTTTGGCATCAGCACGGAATAACGTCCAGCGAGCGAGAGATAGGTGGTCAACGCTGCGCCCTTGGTGCCGCGTTCTTCCTTGACGACTTGAACAAGCATCACTTGTCGGCGCTTGATCACTTCCTGAATCTTATATTGGCGACGGAAGCGTGGAAGCCGTTCCTGCACTTCTTCAAGGGCGTCGGCGCCGCCAACCGATTCGACGGCTTCTTCTTCATGGTGCTCTTCGCTGCCGCCGTTGGTGGATTCATTGTGCGCTGAGTCAGCCGTCAACGCGCCCTCTGCGGCAGCGGACGGCTGCTCGCCCTCGGCGGTTGCCTCGAGCGGCGCTTCGCTTGCCTCGGAGATCGGCGCCTCGATTGACTCTTCGCTGAAGGGAATTTCGGCACCCTCATGCGTTTGCTCTCCAACCGCGTGTTCTGGCGACGCCGGCTCGGAGTCTTGCAATGTCGCAGCGGTCTCAATGGTCTCCTCAGGCCCGGGTTCACCCTGCGGTGTCTCCGCCGCTTCACCGGCGAATTCCCCCGTGGCGAGCGGTTCGCTCTGCACGACATCGCGATTACGGTGCCGCTCCGCGCCCCGATGCCGATGACGGCCGCGCCGTCCGGCACGATTCTCGGCGTCCGCGTCGGCCGCGCGTTGGTCGCGCTCTTCCTGCGCGATCAGCGCCTGCCGGTCAGCGACCGGGATTTGGTAATAGTCAGGATGGATTTCGGAGAATGCCAGAAACCCGTGACGATTGCCGCCATAATCTACGAAGGCCGCCTGCAAGGACGGTTCAACGCGCGTAACCTTGGCGAGGTAGATGTTACCGCGGAGCTGCTTGCGGTTGGCGCTTTCGAAGTCGAATTCTTCTACGCGATTGCCGCGGAGTACGACGACCCGGGTCTCCTCGGGGTGGGTCGCGTCGATCAGCATTTTGTCGGCCATTGGAAAATCTCACTGGGCTAGCAATGCCCGCGCGCTCGCGCGCTGAAGACAGCGCAACGCGATAAATCGGGACATTGGCCTGATTGGTGTGGAGGGGAAGGGCCGCGTGGCCGAAGTCAACGCCAGCGCGCGCCGTCATGGTGGCGGCGCGTGGGCAATGAACCTCAAAATACCTTTGCTGCGTCAGTGGCAGCATGAAACTTGCGACCCGTAGCGCTGCGGCCGCGCCTATAGGCGCGAACCGAGGTTTCTCGATGCTCACGGTCAGGGTGCGGACGGCCGTCTGGCCGAGCGCTGATCCGGGTGTCCTTCACAAGGGTTTCGGCTCGTTTCGCTTGGCCGTCCGCCGACCTCCTCGAGGGGGCGGTACAGGACCTAAAGCGGCCGGGGCCCGAACGCGGCACAACCGGAACTCTAACCATCAGCAATACCCTACATACGGTGCAGAACCAGTACTGGCAAGCAAAGCTTTGCGGGTCGGCCACAGCTGCGCACCGAAATGGGCCTGTTGCTCAAGTTCCGTTAACCGCTACACCTGTTTATGCGCTAAAAGAGGCTCTAAAGGGTCCGGATTCGTGACAGCCCGAGCGATTGCATTCGTCAGCACGCTATTCGGCACGATGGCTTGCATCTCATCCGCCGTCGCCGCCGAGGGCGTGATTGCGCGCGCCTTGGCTGCCACGGCAGAGTCGCCTGTGGTCGCGACGAATACGCGAATCGGAGGAGACGATAAGCAGACTCGTTTCGTGGTTGATTTGAACCGGAAGATCGATGTCGCCGCATTTACACTCGCGGACCCTTACCGTGTCGTCGTCGATCTGCCGCAGATAACCTTCAACCTTCCTCCCAATGCAGGCGAGCAGGCGCGCGGTCTGGTGAAGGCATTTCGTTATGGGCTCATCATGCAGGGCGGATCGCGCATCGTCCTCGACACCAAGGGACCGGTGCGTCTCGACAAGGCCTTCGTGCTGGATGCAGCGGAAAACCAGCCGGCGAGGTTGGTGCTGGATCTCGTAGCCACCGATCGTGCGGCCTTTATGCGCAATATCGCGCTCGAAAATCGTTCGGCGCATAGCGGGCCCGCCAGGCCGAGTGAGCCGCCGCCGAAAATTGATGGAGATCCGCGCCCGCTGATCGTGCTGGACCCCGGTCATGGCGGCATCGACAACGGCACCAAGGGCTCAGGCGGAGAACTTGAAAAAGATATAGTCCTCGCTTTCACGCAGACGCTGCGTGAGAAGCTCGAGACCGGCGGCAAATATCGCGTCGCGATGACACGCACAGATGACACGTTCGTGCCTCTCGGGGAGCGGGTGCGTTTTGCGCGCTCGCGCAGCGCGGCTTTGTTCATCTCGGTGCACGCCGACGCCTTGCCGCGCAACGAGGGCCAGGCTGAAGGCGCGACCGTCTATACCCTCTCGGAAAATGCGTCCGATGCGGAAGCGGCGCGGCTGGCCGAGGCAGAAAACAAAGCTGACGTCATTGCCGGCGTCGATCTCACCACCGAGCCTGATGACGTTGCCAACATCCTCGTCGATCTCGCCCAGCGCGAGACCAAGACATATTCCATGCAATTCGCCCGCACGGCGGTCGGTGAACTCAAGTCCGCCGCGCGACTGCACAAACACCCGCTAAAGTCGGCGGGCTTTAAGGTTCTGTTGGCTCCCGATGTGCCATCGGTGCTGGTGGAGCTCGGCTACATGTCGACCAAAGACGACCTCAAGCAGCTCACGTCGGCAACTTGGCGTGCCCGCACGGCCCAGGCGCTGGCACAGGCGGTCGATAGCTTCTTTACGCCGCGGGTAGCCGGAGCCGGCGGGGGGCGTAACTGAGATGGGCGACCGGCCTCAGTTTCAACATAAAACCGGGCAAACACGGGGCTTCGCCGCGATTCATGCTAATGACGGCGGTGGCCTGGCGGGACTAAGATGTCTGCCAGTCTTGCGGTTCGCTGTTTCTGCGGATGAAGCCGACGACCGGGCGCAAGGCAGGACCATTCGACCATGAGACTTTTATTACGCTTCTTCGGCCTTCTGTTCGCGGCAGGGACCATCCTGTTTGTGGTGGGTGTAGCCGCGGCCGCCGGATTACTCTGGCATTTTTCCAAGGACTTGCCGGACTATTCGCAATTGCAGGATTACGAGCCGCCCGTAATGACACGGGTGCATGCGGCAGATGGCTCATTGGTCGCGGAATATGCCCGCGAACGGCGCCTCTACATCCCGATTCAGGCAGTACCGAAACTGGTGATTAATGCCTTCCTCGCCGCCGAGGATAAGAACTTCTACGAGCATGGTGGACTGGATTTCACCGGCATAGCCCGCGCCGCCGTTGTCTATCTTCAGAATTACGGGTCGAGCCGGCGTCCTCAGGGCGCCTCAACCATTACTCAACAGGTTGCCAAGAACTTCTTGCTGACAAACGAACTTTCGATGGCACGTAAGGTCAAGGAAGCGCTTCTGGCTCTGAAGATTGAACGCACTTACAGCAAGGAAAAGATTCTCGAGCTTTACTTGAACGAAATCTATTTGGGCCTTGGTGCGTATGGCATCGCTGCCGCGTCACTGGTGTACTTCGATAAAGCGGTGAATGAACTCACCATTCCAGAGGCCGCCTATCTCGCGTCGCTACCCAAAGCGCCGAGCAACTACCATCCATTCCGCCAGCGTGAGCGCGCCCTTGAGCGGCGCAATTGGGTGATCGATCGCATGGCCGAGGCGGGCTTCGTCAAGACTGCCGACGCCGAACAGGCCAAGCGTTTGCCGCTCGGCGTGACGACAAAGGCGACCGGCGCTCATATCTTCGCTGCCGAATATTTTGCCGAAGAAGTTCGCCGCGAACTCTATGAACGATACGGCGAGAAGAAATTATACGAGGGCGGACTCTCCGTCCGCACTTCGCTGGACACCAAATTGCAGGTGCTCGCGCGCAAGGTATTTACCGACGGCTTGGTCCGCTTTGATGAAACACAAGGCTGGCGTGGCCCGGTTGCCAAGATCGACGTTGGCGGCGACTGGGGAGTGAAACTCGCCGATGTGAAATCCCTGTCGGACGTGGCGCCCTGGCGGTTGGCTGTTGTGCTTGAGGTTAGCGACCAGTCGGCTCGCATCGGATTGCAGCCGGGACGTGAACCCGGGGGCTATGTCAGCAAAGAACGCACGGTCGGAATATTGCCGCTTGAAGGTATGAAATGGGCGAAGACCGGCGGAAAGGCGGTCGGTAAAGTCGGCCAGGTCCTCAATGCCGGCGATGTTGTCTATGTGGAGCCTGCCAAGACCGAGGGCCAGTTTGTCTTGCATCAGATACCGGAAGTATCCGGCGCGATGGTGGTGGAAGACCCATGGACTGGACGCGTGCTCGCCATGGTTGGTGGTTTCTCTTTCGACCAGAGCCAATTCAACCGCGCCACTCAAGCGTTGCGTCAGCCCGGCTCGTCTTTCAAACCCTTCGTCTATGCTGCCGCGCTCGACAATGGCTACACGCCGTCGACCATCGTTCTCGATGCCCCGCTCGAGATAGACCAGGGGCCTGGTATTGGCGTTTGGAGGCCTGAAAATTACGAAGGTAGTTTTAACGGTCCTTCGACGCTGCGGTACGGCATCGAGCACTCACGCAACGTCATGACAGTGCGTCTGGCGCAGGACATCGGGATGCCGTTGATTGCCGAATATGCCAAGCGCTTCGGCGTCTATGACGACTTGCCGCCCTATCTCTCATTCGCTCTTGGCGCAGGCGAGACCACCTTGCTTCGCATGACGACCGCTTATGGGATGTTCGACAATGGCGGCCGGCGCATCAAGCCCACATTGGTCGACCGTATCCAGGATCGTTATGGCCACACCGTTTACAAGCACGACGAGAGGGAGTGCATCGGCTGTGACGGGAAGAAGTGGGAGAACCAGCCCGAGCCTTCGTTAGTCGACCGGCGCCAGCAGGTGCTTGATCCGATGACCGCCTATCAGATCACTTCGATGATGGAAGGTGTCGTTCAGCGTGGCACCGCGGCGGGAGCTGGCTTCCAAAAGGAAGTTGGCAAACCGATTGCCGGCAAGACCGGTACCACCAATGACGAAAAGGATGCATGGTTTATCGGCTTCACGCCGGACATCGTGGTCGGTGTCTATATGGGCTACGACAAGCCGCGCCATCTTGGTCGTGGTGCAACCGGAGGCCATCTTTCTGCGCCGATCGTCAAGGATTTCCTCAAGGTCGCACTCGCCGGCAAGCCGGCGGCACCGTTCCGCGTACCACCAGGTATCAAACTCGTCCGCGTCGACCTGAAGACCGGGACACGCGCCGGCCCGGGAACTGAGCGGGCAATCCTGGAAGCCTTCAAGCCTGGCACTGCGCCTCCTGACAACTACTCGGTCGTCGGCGATGGGAGCGAGGGTGGAGGAGGACGGTCCTGGGGCGTCGGCGTCAGCCCTGATGCCGATCGTGCGGTTCGGTCGGGCACCGGCGGACTTTATTGATCGTCTACGCAACAGCGGTTGCGCCGGCCGGGTAGCATCGCTAAATCCACGTCACACGAATCAAAACGACGCTCTTGCGGCATTGGAAATCACCATGCGTGCTGAAACGCAGAATTTGGTTGAGGAAATCAAGCAGTCGGTGCGGCTGCTGAGGAGGCATCTTTGATGTCGATGCTGCGACGCGGCGCCTCGCCGAACTAAACAAAGAGTCAGAAGATCCCAACCTCTGGAACGATCAGGCGCGCGCGCAACGTGTCATGCGCGAGCGCGATGCGCTTGATGACCAGCTTAAGGCGATTGGCCGCATCGAGCAGGAGCTTGAAGATCAGCTCACGTTGATTGAACTCGGTGAGGCGGAGAAAGACGAAAAGACCATCACCGATGCAGAGGCCGCGCTGAAGCGGCTCAAGGCCGAAGTAGCAAGGCGCGAGTTGGAAGCGCTGCTGTCCGGCGAGGCCGATGCCAACGATTGTTATTTGGAGGTTCATGCTGGAGCCGGCGGTACTGAGAGCCAGGATTGGGCCAATATGCTGATGCGCATGTACGTGCGTTGGGCTGAAGCGCATGGTTACAAGGTCGAATGGATCGAGGAAAGCGAAGGCGAGGGTGCCGGCATCAAGTCTGCAACCGTAGTGATCAAAGGCCACAACGCGTATGGCTGGTTGAAAAACGAGAACGGTGTCCACCGCCTGGTGCGCATTTCGCCCTTCGATTCAAACGCACGCCGGCATACTTCGTTTGCCAGCGTCGTGGTGTTCCCGGTGGTGGATGACCGCATTAAGATCGAGATCAACGAAAATGATGTGCGCACCGACGTCATGCGTTCGGGCGGCGCCGGCGGCCAGCACGTCAACAAGACCGAGTCGGCCGTACGGCTCACCCACATCCCGACCAATATCGTGGTGAAGTGCCAGCAGGATCGTTCGCAGCATCGCAACCGGGCCATGGCGTGGGATATGTTGCGCGCCAAACTATTCGAAGCGGAAATGAAAAGGCGTGAGGCCAAGGCCGAGGTCGACCAGGCCGCCAAGACTGATATCGGGTGGGGCCACCAGATCCGCTCTTACGTGTTACAGCCCTATCAGATGGTGAAGGACCTGCGCACCGGCGTGTCCACTTCAAATACGGCTGGCGTGCTTGATGGCGACCTCGATGAATTCATGCAAGCAGCGCTCGCACAAAAGGCGTTCGGTGGCGGGCCTGAGCAAATTGAGGATGTGGAGTAGCGCAGGCCTTTTCCTGGTGCCCTGCGCCTTCTAGACGTCGCCGAGCCTTAGTCCCGCGCGCAGGAATTTCTGCGGATCAATGGCCTCGCCGTTGATCCGAGTCTCATAGTGCAGGTGCGGGCCGGTGGAGCGGCCAGTCGATCCAATCTTGCCGACGATTTCACCAATACGCACAAATTGCCCGATTTTCACTTTGATCTCGGACAAATGCCCATAGCGGGTCGCAAGGCCGTTGCCGTGATTGATCTCCACCATATTCCCGTATCCGCCTTCACGCCCGGCGATGGTCACGTTGCCAGTGGCCGTTGCGCGCACCGGTTCGCCGATTTCCCCGCGCAGATCGATGCCAGTATGGACAGCCGGGCGGCCTAAAAATGGGTCCATGCGCATTCCGAATGGCGAACTCATGTCTACCTCGCCAATGACAGGCTTGCGGACGGGCACGGCGACCAGCGAGCGGGTGTAGCGCTCGATTTGCGCGCGCGCGACATTGATACGATAGAGCTGGCGCTCGAAGGCACTGGCGCCAGATTGTGGCGGCCTTAGCGGAACAAAAGGTCCGCCCATGGGTGCTTCGGTCGATGTGCGGCCGATATTAACTCCGAGGTCTGCCAGCACACTTTGCATTCGGCGCGCTCTTGTATCGATGCGTTCTTCAAGATCGGTAAGCGTCGCTGCCTGCCTTTGCTCGACTTTATCGAGGGACAGTGAGATCCGCGCCAACATGCCGTTGAGGCCAACGGCAGTCTCGCGCTCCGCAATACGTGTTGCGCTCGCCGGTAACTCGCGCGATTGCAGGCGGGCTTCCCGATCGGGCGGTGCAACGAAAATCACGGTGTCGCTGATTGGCGAGGGCCGTACCGGTCTCTCGGTAGCGTTTGCCGAAGGCGGCGCGATGCGCGCGGGTTTGATTGCACCTGTCGTCGACAGATCACCGGAGAGAGCTGAGCTCCGTTGCTCCAAAGTGGCTTGCCGCTGGAGCAGGGCATTGAGTTTTTTCTCGAACTGTTCCTGGTCGAGCAACTGGCGGCTCATGATGCGGTCGACCTGCGCACGCAATTCGGCAATACGATCCTCATAAGCAAATTGCATTTCGGCCTGCCGGCCGATCAGGCGTGTGAGGACATTGTCACGAAATGCAAAATAACTGCCTGTCGCAATCGACCATACCGCCATGATGACAAGAGTGCCGACGACGATCCAGAACGCGACCGGACCAATACGAATTTGGTGTCCCGCGTGTGTGAGTGTGTAGCCGTCGTGATTCCGGTGCAGATGTCGAGAAATCGCGGCCGCGGATTGCGCCCGTGGATGCGCGTGCCGGATCGTTTGGTCGGCGGTCGAATAATACGAAGGGGACGAATGCGACATCGACACTCCACACCGGGTTCGGCCGCGATCAAGCCGCAACCGGCAAGGTCGATATCAATCGGATATGGTTAAGAAAGCCGTAATCCCGGTGGGTTATGGCTATGATTCACCAGCAATTGCTATGGATTAGTGGCCGCGGGCGGCTGACAACACCTCTTCGGCGTGTCCCGGTACCCGGACTTTCGGCCAGATCCGAATGATGCGGCCGGCCGCGTCGATCAGGAAGGTCTTGCGTATGATGCCCATGTATTTGCGTCCGTACATCGATTTCTCGCCCCATGCCCCATACGCTGTGAGCATCCTTTTGGTTTCGTCGGACCCGAGCGTGACGGCGAGCTTATGCTTGGATATGAATTTGTCCTGTGCCTGCACGGGGTCGGCTGACACCCCCAGAACTGAGGTATTGGCCTTGGCGAATTCAGCACGCAATCGGGAGAATGCGAGCGCTTCCTTGGTGCAGCCGGGTGTGTCGGCCTTGGGATAGAAATAAAGGACGAGGTTTCTGCCCTTGAAGTCTTTCAGCGAGACTTTGCCGCCACCGGCACGGGGCAGTGTGAAGGCGGGAGCCTTCGCACCCGCAACAGGGTCCCCCGTCATGTGCCTTCCTTTCGTCGTTTTCGAGCGGTCATGTCGCACATGCCATTTGCGTCGGAGGGGCGCAACGGGTTCCACGGGTATGGACCTTAAGCTGCCCCCAGTTATTGGTCTGGGTCCCATTAAAACACGCATGCTTTGTCAGACGCGAAGGACGCGACCGAGCGCATGACAGGTCCAGAGCACGAGCACGGACACCGCGCCCATGCCGTCGCAGTGGGTCACGCACCGCGCCGGCGGCGCATGCCGTATCGGCTTGGACCATGGCGCTGGAGCGCGTTGCAGCGCGGAAGTCTCCGCTTTCTTCGCTCGCGATTTGTGCGGCGACTGTTCTGGTCTTCGGCGATCTGCCTTGCGATCGTGACGCTCGCGGCGTTGGGTCTGTGGTGGCGCCTATCCAGCGGCCCGATCGAACTTGACCTGGCCACGCCTTGGCTAAAGGCGGCAATCGAGGAGAACTTCGGCGGCAATCGAAGCGTGGTCGTGGGAGGCACCCAGCTCGAGCGCGACGAACGGGGCCGTACGTCTCTGCGCTTGCGGGACATCGTCGTTCGCGATGCCGACGGCACCGTCGTTGCGAGCGCGCCAAAAGCGGAAGTCGGACTCTCGGGCAAAAGTCTCTTGATGGGGCGGCTGCGTGCTCAAAGCCTCAACCTCGTTGGCGCCGAGATGTCGGTGCGAATTGAAACTGATGGCAGCCTTACTGTATTCGCCGGCGCCGACAAGCGGCCAATAGCCACGGCAGCTCCGACGGTCGGTCCTTTGGCTTCTCCAGCCGCGCGATCTGCCCCCACGCCTCAAGGTGTTTTAAACGCAGAGTTTCAAAATCTCGCGGCCATCATGGCGCGGATCGATGCGGTCGGCGAGACCGGTCTTGACGGGCACGACCTGCGCGAACTTGGTCTCAAAAACGGAAATCTAGTTGTTGATGATCGGCGCAACGGAAAGCAATGGAAGTTTGATGGCATCAACGTGAGTCTGACACGGCCCCGGCAGGGTGGCGTCATTTTCCGGCTCGAATCCGACAATACCGAGCGTCCTTGGGCATTAAGTGCCGCAATGCGGCCGCTTACTGACGGGGTGCGTGCTGTCGGCATCGAGGCGCGAAAGGTCTCGACGCGCGATATTCTCCTGGCATTGCGAATGAACACGGGCGAATTTGATGTCGACCTCCCGCTGTCGGCAAGCGTTCGCGCCGAGATCTCGCCGGAAGGCACGCCGCAATTGGTGCAAGGTCAGCTCATTTCCGATGCCGGTACCATCGCCGATCGGCAATACGACAGAATAAATCTGAATATCGATCACGCCGATTTTCGCTTCGATTGGGATGCGCGGCGGCGGAGCTTGATTGTTCCGTTTCAGATTCAATCAGGCGCCAATCAATTTACCATGCGTGCGACGTTGGAGACCGCGCCGGAGCAAGACGGAGTTTGGTTGCTCAACGTGGCGCGCGGAGATTCCGTGATTGACCCTGTTATACTTGCGCCTGGCGCAACGGCAGACGATGAGGGGATAGCCATCAATCGGGTGGCTGTACGCGCGCGCCTCGATACAAACCGCAAACGCATCGAGCTTCAGCAAGGCGATCTCAGCCGCATCGATACGCGCCCCTCGCACAATATCGGCATGGCTGTCACTGGAAGTCTGGACTATTCGGGTGCCGAGCCCTACGTCGCCTTTGGTGTTGCGGGTACGCGGATGCCTGTGTCGGCGTTGAAGCGGCTTTGGCCGTTTTTTGCCGCCGCCGAAGTACGGGCATGGGTCGACGAGCATATCGCGGGCGGTATGGTCGAGCGCGTCGTTGTTGCCGGCAACGCGCCCCTGGGAGACTTCAAGCACAATGGCCCGCCGATGCCGGATGATGGCTTGTCTATCGATGTCGAGACCAGCGGAACAACGGCGCGCCCCATCGCAAGTTTGCCGCCCATTCGCGATGCCGATCTCACCTTGCGCATCGTCGGCCGCAATGCCGTCGTCAGCCTCGGCCGCGGGACCGTTGAGGCGGTGCCTGGGCGAAAACTCAATATTGCCGGAGGTGTGTTCGAAGTGCCCGATACCCATCCCAAACCAGCACCGGCGCGCGCGAGTTTCCGTATCGATGGGGGCATGCCGGCGGCCGCCGCGCTGCTTTCGAGCGAGGGTCTGCGCGATGAGGTCGGCATCACGCTTGATCCGGCGTCGACGCGCGGCACGATTGCCGCTCAGGTTGCGGTCAAATTGGCGATAGCACGACCAATGCCGGAGGATGCTTCGAGTTACACGATCAATGCTGACCTTATGAACTTTGCCGCGGACAAAATGTTGCTGGGTCAGAAAGTCGAGGCTTCAACTCTCAAAGTCGCGGCAACAAGTGACGGCTTTCAAGTCAAAGGCGATGTCAAAATCAACGGCATGCCGGCAACGATCGACCTGCGTAAAAAGAAAGGCGATGCCAGCGCCGAACTGCGCATGCAATCGACGATCGACGAAGCCGCCCGCCATCGCCTTGGCATGGATCTCGGCTCGACCGTTACTGGCGCTATTCCTGTCAAAGTCATCACCCGCGTCGGCGATAACGTGAGCGATGAAGGCATGAGCGTGGAAGCCGATTTGACGCCTGTGAAGATCGACAATCTTTTACCCGGTTGGGTGAAATCCGCAGGCAGGCCTGCGCGCGCGACCTACACACTGGTAAAGAACAATAAAGCGGTTCGTTTCGATGATCTGAGTATCGACGGCTCAGGCGCGACCGTGCGTGGTTCGGTCGAATTCGACGGCGCGAACGAACTTGTATCGGCAAACTTTCCTGTTTTCGCCATGTCGGACGGTGACAAGTTGACGCTGAAAGCAGATCGCGGCACTGACGGCGCACTGCGGGTAGCCATGCGCGGCGATATTTATGACGGTCGAAATTTTGTGAAGTCGTCTTTGGCCTCAACTGACAAGGCCAGACAAAAGCAGGAAGATCTTGATCTCGACATCAAAGTCGGCACTGTCGCGGGCCACAACGGCGAGACTTTGCGTGGTCTTGATCTGAAATTGTCCCGCCGTGGCGGTCGCATCCGCAGTTTTGCAATGACAAGCAAAATCGGCCGCGACACTCCGTTGAACGGCGATCTTCGCGTACGGGCGCGCGACAACCATCAGGTTATCTATTTTGAAACGGATGATGCCGGCTCGCTGTTCCGGTTTACCGACATGTATCCGCGCATGTTTGGCGGCCAAATGTGGGTCGCCCTCGACCCGCCGACCCAGGAACAAACGCCCCAAGTCGGAACGCTTTATATTCGCAGCTTTGCGGTGCGCGGAGAGCCCGCACTCGAAAGGGTCGTATCGGGAGCGCCGGGTACCGCGGGGGCAACCGGCGTCGATTTCAGTGAGATGCGCGCGGACTTTACCCGCTTTCCTGGCAAGATGTCGGTTCGAGATGGCGTCGTGCGCGGGCCGCTGGTCGGCGCCACAGTTGAAGGTAACATCGACTACACACGTGACGACGTCCATCTCCGCGGCACGTTCGTGCCCTTCTACGGGCTCAACAATATGTTCGGGCAAATTCCGATCGTCGGCCTGTTCCTCGGGGGCGGCAACAAGGAAGGTCTGCTCGGTATCAATTATGAAGCGGTCGGCCCGCCCGGCGCCCCGCGCATAACCGTCAATCCGGTCAGCGCGATAGCGCCTGGCCTGTTGCGCAAATTCATTCCTTCGCCGGGGACATTCGATCCCAATTTCCTGCCGCCGACGCGGTGAGCAACGCTATTTGCGTTTCAGCTGGAAATGGCGTTTTTTCCCGAATGATAGAATGTGTACGCCTTCGGGCGTTGCATTGCTATTCGAGAGCGTCATCTTCTCGTCAACGACGACCACGCCATTCAATCTGATGCCACCGCTTTTGATCTGGCGTCGGGCTTCACTTGTTGACGTTACGGCGCCGGTCGCCACTGCCGCATTGAGAATACCCATGCCGTTCTCGATTTCGACGGTCGGTAGTGTTTCCGCCGGCGCGCCTTCCTCAAATGTTTTCCGCGCGGTCTCCGCGGCCTGGTCAGCAAGCGTCCGGCCATGCACAAGCGCGGTTGCTTCAGTGGCGAGCAATTTCTTCGCCTCGTTGATTTCACTGTCTTTCAGCGTGGCCAGACGTGCGATTTCGCCGAGAGGCAACACCGTAAAGAGCTTGAGGAAGCGCACGACATCGCCGTCCTCGGTGTTGCGCCAGTATTGCCAATAGTCGTAGGGGCTCACCAGATCGGAGTTGAGCCACACGGCTCCGGCCGCCGTTTTGCCCATTTTGGCGCCGGAGGACGTGGTGATAAGTGGCGCTGTGAGCGCAAATAGCTGCGCATTCTGCATACGACGCCCAAGGTCGATGCCGTTGACGATATTCCCCCATTGATCGGAGCCGCCCATTTGCAGGATGCACGCATATCTTTTGTTGAGTTCGACGAAGTCATAGGCCTGCAAGACCATGTAATTGAATTCGAGGAACGAGAGTTCCTGCTGGCGATCAAGCCTTAGCTTCACTGAGTCGAAAGACAACATGCGGTTGACCGAGAAATGCCGGCCTACGTCGCGCAGAAAGTCGATGTAGTTAAGCTTGTTAAGCCAGTCGGCATTATTGGCCATGACGGCGTTGCCGCCAGCGCCTTCGAATTTCAGGAATTTCGAAAAAATTGCGCGGATGCCTTTGAGGTTTTCGTTGATCGTGTCATCGGTGAGAACGCGGCGGCTTTCATCCTTGCCGGACGGATCGCCGACGCGCGTGGTGCCGCCACCCATCAGCGCGATTGGACGATGCCCCGTCTGCTGTAGCCAGTACAACATCATGATCGGCAACAGCGAGCCGATGTGCAGCGAGGCGGCGGTGCAGTCGAAGCCTATATAGGCGGTAATCGTGCCAGCCTTGGCTCGCGCATCCAGCGCCTCCGGTTCCGAGACCTGGTGGATGAAGCCGCGCTCGGCCAGAATATTGAGAAAATCGGATTTATAGGCGCTCATCGATGTACCCATTGATAGCGACTTGGTATTCCGACTGGCGCTGGGTCGCTCCCTGGTGGCGGGTGGTGTAACAGGTCCGGCGTCGGATTCAACCAACGCATGCCCCCCCGGAACGTGGTAAGGCGCAGGCTCTCGCTTACCTCGCGGTGCGGACTCTCAACGACTTGCCAATTATCGTGGTGGCGCGCCCTTGAAACAGGGCGCTTGTATCATTTCTTCCTTTTTAGAAACGCCGCACAAAATCCCGCATCGAATTCCCGGTAATTGTTGGTGATTTCTTCGCCCTTGCGAATGGTGCGACGTGCGACGATGTGCCCGTTATGCCAATGGGTGTTGGCGTTGTCCGAATGGTTCATGTGATGGTCGTGGTCGCTGGTCAGCAGGATTTCGCCATCCACCCGGTATCCGTAGTTCCAGATGTAGTCCCGCGCGGGTTTGGGCAATTTTGCGAATTGCGTCGGTGAGTAAACCCTGTCGAAGCCGTCGACGAACCGCCAGACCTTTGTGCCTTTGCGAATAGCCTGGCCCGCAAAAACACCCAGTCCGTGGATGGCGCTTTTATCGAGGTAAGTCTTGACGAGAAGCATGATTTGCAATGCGGACGGCGAATCCGCGTGTCGCCAATTCTGACGCCAGACTTCCTTCAAGCCCCGCAGACCGGTCCGGCGCCGAATTTTTACGCCGCCGGCTTGCGTTCGGTCTTCAGCCGCTTGTCGAGATAGGCGCTGATCGAAGTAAGCAGCGCTTCCACCTTTCCGTCAAAGAAATGGTTGGCGCCTTGCACAACCTTTTGCTCGATCACGATGCCCTTTTGGGTCTTGAGCTTGTCGACCAGGGTGGTGACATCCTTGTG